>CALRJS020000011.1:0-95271 GCA_943367595.1 Sphingobacterium thalpophilum | reverse complement strand
CAGCGTCAAAGAGCTGATCGCCAAGATCGAGCAGTTCGTGGCGGCCTACAACAAGACCAAGGCGCCGTTCAACTGGACCGCCACGGCGGACTCCATCCTGGAGAAGCTCCAGCGACTTTGCTCGCAAATCTCTGGGACGGCACACTAGGAGGCTGTTGAAAATCCCATCCAGCCGCGGGAGAATGAGGCAACGGCACTGAGCGGATGCGCGGCCATCAGGAGAGGACCGGCCCTTCTTTCTTCTATGTCTTCACGGAGGAGCGGATCCCCAAGGCCCATCATCTGCGGCAGGTACGGGGACTGGCAGATAAGGCCCTGGATCCGCCTCAATCCCACCTCCAGCAAGCTCTATCCCGAAGCAGGGCGCCCCCTCCCTCATCCCGCGCCGAATCAACTCCTGCTGGCCTTGTTGCTGCAGGCCATCTACGGGATCCGCTTGTAGTGGATGCTCATCGAGGAGCTGGACTACTATCTGATTCCCCGCTGGTTTGCCGGCCTCAATCCTAATAACCCGGTCTGGCACCCCACTTCATTCACCAAGAATCGCTACCGTCTGCTCAATGAGGAGCTGATTGCTCGTTTGCTGTATCTGCTTCTCTCATCGCCGGAGGTCACGCCGCTTCCGAGTTCCGAGCACTTCTTGGTGAATCGCACCTTGCTGCGAGCCTAGGCGTCCCACAGTTCCCTTGAGCGGATCGACGGAATCGACGACGATACTAATCCCCCCAGTAGCGGCAATGGGTTTGCTTATCTCCTGCCACGGGGAAGAAGCGGGTCAAAGGCGATTTCAGCGGTCTGCTGGTCTCTAACCAGACCAACCGTTCCGTCAGCGACTGGGAAGCCCGACTTGTGTGATCAATCTAGCGTTCTGCTGTTTATAGCAACCTTGTAAGTGACTGTTTCTTAGTAGATCTTTTGATTTCAGAATGCGGCCTTAGAGTGCAGTCCCCCCTGCTACAAAGTGCTTGAAATCGTTATAGCCAGTGCACAGTCTTCTGTCAATGCCTTGGTCTTGCGAGGAAAGGCTATTTATTCACAACCTTGTAGACAAACGGAGTTTCCGTGCTTGTCACAGCTTCATGTTTCCTCCCTTGACGCATCAGTCGAGCTTCTAATGCTCTGCGCCCTGCATCAACTGCGTAGGGCTTGGCATCACTTAAGCCAGTTGATGTTGAGCCCTCTGATTCTCTCCAATGATAAAGGACTTCCGGTATATGCACTATGGATGTAGCAAGTTCAGTAGCGCGCAGAATAAAGTCATAGTCTTGCGCGCCATCGTAATCAGAGCTTATTTCTCCAGTTTTCTGTAAGAGCTGCTTGCCGATGACTGTGAGATGGGTTATGTAATTGTGACTCTCAAGGAGCTGTTGGCTGAACTCAGGTTTTCGAACTGGACCGTGATAGAGCGCCCCACCATAGTCAACCTTGTCTTCATCGGTATAGATGAAATCCGCTGACGTTGATCCAATGCAATCTGTGATCCTCTCCAAGCACTTTGCATGTAGCATGTCATCGTGATCAAGGAAACACACGTGCGTTCCAGTTGCTTGCGCTAGTGCTGAATTTGTATTGCCTGCAATTCCAAGGTTCCGTTCCAGAAAAATGGGCTTTATTCCTGGATGTGCATTCGCGTAAAACTCAAGTAATGCTATTTCCTGCTTTGAAAAATTGCTTGCAGCCACAACAAGTTCAAATCTCTGGTAGCTCTGTCGGATGACGCTGTCAAGCATCTGCTGGAGAAAGAGCAGTGGTGTCTTATACGCGGGCACCACAATTGAGAATATAGGGTCTTGCTTTATAGGACTTTCATTGCTTTGATGGCCTGAGTTGCCTGTTTCTGCTCTTGCGCTTGTCGGGACTAACGCGACAGCCATCGTCTCCATATATCGCTTAAAAGTATATTCTGAGCGCAACCTCTTTTCGCCAAATATCCCCATTTCTCTCCTTAGTCTTTTGTTTTCGGCCAAGCTATAGATTGCATCTGCAGCATGGACAGCGCTAAACGTTTCTATTGCTATACCTCCACATTGATTAATGAAGGCCGTTGTGGCATCCGTGGCTGGCTTAAAGCATACGATCGGTAGTTTACAGGCCATTCCCTCCAACACAACCCCTGGAAATGGATCAAAGCGTGAGCTCAAGAAGAAAATGTCACTTGCTGCAAAATATCGATCAGTCTTCTTTACGCTACTGAGAATTTGAATGGTGACATTTGAATGCTCATATTCACTCAAACGTTCCAACTGGAACTGAGCAAATTCTTTTTCTGATGGCGGAACAGCCCCAATCCACAAGAAAGAAATCGAGTATTTGTTAAAGTGAGGTCGCTGTCCTAGCTCCATTGCAACATCTAGGAAGAGGTCAATCCCCTTCCGGCGTTCCAGCATTCCACATCCCAGGATCAGTATCGTATCATCGGACAAGTCCAACTCTTTTCGAACTGACAACCTGGCTTCTTTTACGCTAACCTCTGGGAAAGCATCTCGATAGATACCTTGTGGTCGAAGAATCAATTCATTAGCAGGAAGGATTGATGTGTAGTCAACAGCTGTTTCAAGTACTGATGTCCCAGGAAATACTGTTACATCTGCCTGTAGAGCATCAATAAAAAACTCTTTAGGCCAGTAGCCAGTGGATGCATATTCATGAACTAGCGACACTGCATGATGTCCATAATTGCGAGCTAATCTCCCAATATTCGATGTCACACAGGTGTTGCAAACTACACTTAGCCTCGAATTGGATGCCTGAAAGATATCGGACAATACATCCATTCCGATACCATTTGGGAATGTTATTGTTGGACCAGCTTGCTTGAAATCTTCTTCTAGTGGACCACCGCCTAACAAAATAGCCAGACATTCATATTCTGCTGTCCTATTGAGAGCAGAGTGGATGCCTATTGCTGTGCGGGGAGCTCCAGTATTAGATGCATCATGGGAGAAAAGCAGAATCTTCTTCTTGTTGGATGAATTATCGTGTTTAAGGAATTCTATTATAGAATGTTCTTTGGCTATCCTTATTTCTGCCAATCGTTGTTTGTAGCACATAAATGTATATCCACTTCTCGTGGTAAAGTATGGGATCAGACGTTCGATAGCGTGGGCAATCGTTGCGTCAATAGGTAATGGTTCCGCCGGAAACTGTTCTGGTTTATAGCGTCCATAAAGTTCGACTAGTGCCTGTGGTCTGAACCAAAAAACTGTGGCTGATGGGTATGCTAATGGTTCGTGGGCGAGATTCTGAGCATCTTGCTCTGATAGCTGTGATACCAATTCTTTTGCGATGTTCAGATTATCTGCCCAGTCGCTATTATTTGTTCCTTTGAATGGCACAGGCGCAAAGACCCCTGCACGCGAGCACATCGAAAAAAAGAATATTATCTGCCTTACAAGCTCGTTAGAGCCAATCGAGCTTTCAATTAAATAGTCAAACCAGTGGGCCCCAAAGTGCTTGAGGTGTGGACTCTTTTTGCCATGTAGTTTGCAAATCAAATCATATTCGCCATACTTATCTATAAAGCAATTGATAAAGGCCCCAACATCTCTCCCCCGATTCTCTGATGTTCTTACGATAGAGCAACCAGCATACTTTGTGCCCTTAAGTGTTTCTTGTAATTCGCTAGATGTCTTTTCTGACGTTGTAGAAATTAGTAGATCGAAATCTATCTCAAGCCTTGCCAGCTTCTCTATAATCGAATTTAGGACGTCGCTATAGTGTATATGAATCAAAATGGCTAGTCTGTAGGTCCTTGTATCAAAGGCTTCGGGAATGCGCAGTAGGGACAAATCGACGCTTTCAGGATGCATCTGCCTACTCTGTTCAAAGCTACTGCTCGGGAAACGCTGTCGGTCTTGACCGTATTCAATAAAGTGTCTTAGGGGGTTTACTCCAGCAGCATATACATCTGGATAGGCTGAGTTGTATCTTGTGACACTAAAGTACTGACTGGGGTCTCTGCCTTCTCTCCACCCATGCTCGATGAAATGCACTGGAAAGTCTGTATCTTTTGGGAGATCAGGGTTTGTTTCACGATAAAAATCTTCAGAAAATAATCCATCCTGTTCAGCCTTACTAATCCAGTCTTCTGCTTTGGTGTGAGTATCTATCGCATCTAACTCACTATGCTGCTGTGTCTTTGACGGAGTAAATAGTTCGAGAACTTGCTTGAACTCTAGGTTGTGATCGTTCCATTTGCTTGCGGTTTCAAGCAGTGTCGTTATCAGTCTAGCTTCGACTGAGGGATCTGTGTTCCTAAATGTTTGACACTGCTGAATCAAGCTAGCCGTTCTTGTCGATGTGGTTTCATCTAACTGGCTTAAGATCAGCCTTTGCTGGTGACTAAGTGATGTTGAATTGCGGAGTAGCTCTGCTAACCACTCATATGATTCTACGGCCTTTGCTGGAAACAATCTTTGTTGAGCATTGTATTCAGATGAAACCTCGCTCAACATGTATTCTTCGCCAAGCGTAGGATAGACTAGCTCACTACCCCAAATCTGCCGGTGTATAAGTGCTTTGAGAACATCCTCCTTACTTTGTAGGTCAGAGATGAAGATTAGTTGTGAAGGGCAGTCGCATATTGAGAATATCCAATGTTGAAACGGCCTTGGGGTCATCGAATATGATTCCTTCTGCTTGTCTGAACGGTTTGAATATTCCTCTAGCGCTTTGACACTTCTAATCCTTATGCCCCAAGCCTGACTTTCTCGAACTTTCTGCACTTGTTGTTTGAAGTTGAAGTGTATGGACTTTGCTAGTGCAGGCATCGCAAACATCAGCCTTGCATATGTTTTCGCTGCTTCCTCAGCTTCTCCTGCTTGCGCGAGCTGATTAGCTTGACGAATGTTCATGGCTTGTATTCTTGCAAACTGAGGAGAGAGTGTTGATGCTCTAAATCTTGACGGTTGCTCTTGTTTTCATTGGATCGATCTAGAATCTGACCTCGTAATACGTCACTGCCTGTATCGCTGGCGGAAAATGATCTTTTCTGTATCTGCACTCATGTCTGCCATTGCAAGTGACTTAGGTACCACTCCACTGTTGACTGTAACCCCATTTCGAATGAATGTCTTGGAGTCCATCCCAATTCTGATGTGATCTTCGTTGGATCAATAGCGTATCGACGATCATGTCCGGCGCGGTCACGTACGGCAGTGATCAACCTTTCGTGCGGTGCTCCTGTGGGACATAGTTCATCAAGAAGAGAGCAAATCGAGAGTACAACCTGTTTGTTTGTTCTTTCACCATGTCCGCCTACGCAATAGCTCCCCCCTGTCTTCCCCTTCGTTGCAGCTAAAAGAAGAGCTTCTACGTGATCTTCGACATAGAGCCAATCCCGTACATTGGCTCCATCTCCATATAGTGGTATTGCTTCCCCCCTGGCAGCTTTGTGGATCACCACAGGAATAAGTTTTTCTGGAAACTGCCATGGGCCGTAGTTATTGCTGCAATTCGTCAGTACGACCGGAAGCCCGTATGTGTGGTGCCATGCACTTACCAAATGATCACTGCCCGCCTTGCTCGCTGAATACGGCGATCTTGGGTCATAAGGGGTTGACTCAGAAAACTTTCCTTCCGGACCTAACGAGCCGAACACTTCGTCGGTGCTGATGTGATGAAAGCGAAACTCCCCTTGTCTGCTATCTGGCAGCGCATCCCAATGCGTTCTTGCCGCTTGAAGCAAATTGAATGTACCCACCACATTGCTCGCTACGAAGGCGCCTGGACCCTCGATCGAACGATCAACGTGGCTTTCTGCCGCTAGATGCATCACGAGATCCGGATCAGCCACTCTTACGGCTTCTTCTACCGCTTTTATGTCCGTGAGATCCGCCTTCAGCAGATGATGTCGACCTTCACCCGCAACGCCAAGAGACGTGAGGGTCTGGTTGATGCTTTCCAAGTCACTTGCGTACCCCATCTTGTCGAGGTTGTAGACCACTGCGTTTGTTGTGGCCAGCAGCCTGCGTACCACGGCACCGCCGATAAAGCCTGCACCGCCAGTTACCAGGACGCGTTGCAGATGGCCGGGAAACTCAAAGTTGTTCATGGTTTGATTTGATGAATGACGTTGACAAGGGCTTCCTGCCAGTGCTTTGGCTCGATACCCAAGGCTCTCCTGGTTTCCACGCAGTCAAGAAGGGAATAACTTGGCCTCTTGGCAGGCGTTGGGTAATCGACGGTTCGTATCGGTTTGACCTCAGCTGGTTTTGGCACAAAACCCGCTGCAGCACCAATGGCTCCAATCGCGGTGGCGAAGTCATACCAGCTCGCTGCACCAGCATCGCTCCAGTGGTGAATCCCGCTCACGTTGAGCTTCAGCGCTGTCCAGCAGGCTTCCGCCAGGCCGGGCGTGGCCGTAGGGCAGCCCACCTGATCGGCCACCACGCTCAACGGCATTCCAGCGGCGCCCCGCTCGGCATGCAGCCGAAGCATGGTGAGGCAGAAGTTCTTGCCCACAGGTCCGTACACCCAACTGGTGCGCAGGATGCAGGCCCGCTCGGGGGCCAGTGCCTCCAGCACAGCCTTCTCTCCGCCGGCTTTAGAGCTCCCATACACGCCAATGGGATCGACAGCCTGCTCTGGGGTGTAGGGAGCGCCTTGCTCCCCGTTGAATACAAAATCGGTGCTCACTTGAAGCAACCGACCGCCACTGGCGGCGAGCGCCTCGGAAAAGGCCTGCGGTGCCCCTGCATTGACGTTCCAGGCCAGCTCCGGCTCAGACTCGGCCCTGTCTACGGCGGTGTAGGCGCCAGCATTGAGAACCCAATCCGGCTTGAGGTTCTGCACGGCCTCTCGGCAGGCTTGAGCATCAGACAGATCGAGATCTTCCCTGCCACAGGCGATCAGTTCCACATCGGCAGGGCATGAACGTTGCAGGGCTTGCCCCAGCTGCCCATGCTTTCCGGTGAGCAGAACCTTCACGCAAACACCTCCGCTTGATCAAGCGTCGGCGCGGCCGCATCCTTATCAGAAAGCAGGGGGGCACCATTGAGCCGATCCAATGGCCACGCGATTCCAATGGTGGGATCGTTCCACAGCAGGGAGCGCTCACAGCTGCGGCTCCACAGCCCACTGGCCTTGTAGAGCACGTCGGCCCGCTCGCTCAAGGTGAGAAAGCCATGGGCGAACCCGACCGGAACCCAGAGTTGCTTGTGATTTTCGGCGCTGAGGTGTGCACCGACCCACTGGCCGAAGGTGGGTGAAGAGCGTCGCAGATCGACGGCCACATCGAAGATTTCACCCACGGCACAGCGCACCAGTTTCCCCTGCGGATCCGGCAGTAACTGGTAGTGCAAGCCTCTGAGCACCCCTTGCTTTGACTGGGAGTGATTGTCTTGTAGGAAGACAGGGGCCTCGGCTGGATCCACACCCAAGCAGCTGGCGAACCTGTTGATGTTCCAGCTTTCGTAGAAAAATCCCCGATCGTCGCTGATCAGATTTGGGGTGAGGAGCAGCGGTCCTTCGATTGCGAACGATTCAACATTCATGTTCAGGCGCTCTTGAGGCTTCCTTTGGTGGGCTGCAAGGGCATGGCGTCATTGAGCATTGTCATCAGATAAGTGCCGTACCCACTCTTTTTCAAGGGCTGCGCAAGCCTTTCGAGTTGTTCGTCGTTGATCCATCCCTGGCGCCAAGCCACCTCCTCAGGGCTGCCCACTTTCAGGCCTTGCCTGTGTTCCAAGGTGCGAATGTAGCTGGCCGCTTCATGCAGTGAATCGGGTGTGCCAGTATCCAGCCAGGCCATCCCTCTGCCCATCAGCTCGACCCTCAGCTGACCGTCGTTCAGATAGAGCTGATTCAGATCGGTGATTTCGAGTTCGCCGCGTGGTGAGGGCTGCAGTGTCTTAGCCCTGTGCACCACGGTGTTGTCGTAGAAGTAGAGCCCGGTGAGTGCGTAGCGTGATTTCGGCTTGACAGGTTTTTCCTCAATCGAGCGCACCTTGCCATCGGCTTCAAATTCCACAACCCCGTAGCGCTCAGGGTCGCTGACGGGATAGGCAAACACTGTGGCCCCTGGGCCGCTGACACCTGCGGAGAGAAGTTGTGGGACGAGGTCGTGACCGTGGAAGAGATTGTCTCCCAGCACCAATGCGGCGTTGGCGTCATCCAGGAACGTCTCGCCGATCAGGAAGGCCTGGGCCAGACCATCAGGGCTGGGCTGAACGGCATATTCGATTGTGATTCCCCACTGCTGCCCATTGCCAAGCAGCCTCTGGAACGACTCCAGATCATTGGGAGTTGTGATGATAAGGATCTCTGCAATCCCGCCCAGCATCAACGTGCTGAGCGGATAGTAGATCATTGGTTTATCATAAACAGGCATCAATTGTTTGCTGATGGCTGTCGTCAGCGGAGCCAAGCGGGTTCCACTGCCTCCGGCAAGGATGATTCCTTTTCTCCCCGAATCGGAAGGAGCTTGTTGATGCTTTGACGTCGTTGACGGAGCTTTACTCACGTTCCTCGGAGTCAGTCATGACATTCAACCATGCATTCCATGAGATGCATAGCTCGCGATGGACATTTGTTTGATCCCGGCGCTTCGGCTGTTGGCTTTCAGGTATGCTCACCAGCCCGCCATTGCGTCATCGCTGTGGCTTGCCTGCCCTGCAGGCCGCAGGTCTGTGCTTTTGCTCAGTCAGCGGCAGCAGCTGCAAGGATCCCGCGCCGTTCCAATTCGTGAACCACCAGGTCCACGCACTGGGCCAGGTTCAACGTGCCGGTTTCCACGCGTAGCTCCGGCGCTTCAGGCGCTTCGTATGGGCTTGAAATCCCTGTGAACTCCTTGATCTGACCGGCTCTTGCCTTGGCGTACAGCCCTTTCGGGTCACGGCTTTCGCAGGCCTGCAGGTCGGCAGCGCAGTGAATCTCGATGAAATCGCCCGTCTGCACAAGCGCACGCGCCTTGTCGCGGTCGGTGCGGAAGGGGGAGACGAACGCAGTTAGCACGATCACGCCCGCATCCAGGAACAGCTTGGCCACTTCCCCGATCCGTCGGATGTTTTCCTCCCGGTCGTGATCCGAGAAGCCCAGGTCCTTGCAGAGGCCATGGCGGATGTTGTCGCCGTCGAGCACGTAACTGCTGAGCCCGCGGCTGAACAGCTCGGCATTCACCGCGTTGGCCAGGGTGCTCTTGCCGCTGCCTGAAAGCCCGGTGAACCAGAGGATGGCGCTGCTGTGACCTTGCCGCTTCGCCTGGCTGTTGCGGTCGACTGAGGCCTGATGCCAGACGATGTTGCTGGATTTGATCACGTTGCTGGCTTCACCGCTTGCATTCACAGGCATGGAGGAATCGGCTGGGTACAGGAATGAAGAGCACCGCCTGGCTCAGAGTGACGCCGCTGGATCAATGCGGGACATGGCCGCCGCTGCGGCATCGCAGAGAACCTGGTGGGCGGGTCCGTGGCTGGCAATCAGGCAACCGGCCTGGCGGAAGTCCCCAGTGTTGTACAGCAAGGGCTGCCCATCGGCGTGTGTGAAGGCGCCGCCTGCGGCCACCAGCACTGCTTCGGGAGCCGCCATGTCCCAGTCTTTCGGGGCTGTCTTTCCGGACAGGGAGATGTAGAGGTCGGTTTCGCCGCGCAGGATCGACGCCACCTTGCCGCCCACACTCCCGCGCGCGATGCCGCTGGCGATCGGCAGTGAGGCCATCAGTTGTTCCAGCCGGTCGTCGCGGTGACTGCGGCTCGTGACCGGAACCAGGCTCGATCGTTCGGTGCGCCCGCTCAGGGCAGGGGTGTGCCGTTCACCATCCGGTGTCTCCATCCAGGCGACGGGCGGCGCGATGCCATCGGGGTCGATCCAGCCGAACCAGAGCTCGTCGAGCTCAGGCAGCAGCACCACGCCGAGGGCAGGCCGCTGCTGGTGCACCAGGGCGAGATGCACGGCGTATTCGCCGGTGCCCTGAAGGAAGTCCTTGGTGCCATCGAGGGGGTCGAGGATCCAGAGCCAGTCGTTGGCGATGGCCTGATCGGCGGGCCACTGGCCCGTGGTTTCCTCGCTGAGGATGGCCCAGGAGGCTGCTGGGAAGGCGCTCTGCAGCCCCTTGATCAGATGCTCGTTGACGGCCAGATCGGCCGCCGTGACTGGCCCTTTGGGATCCTCATCCACCGAGAGGATCGGCGGATAGCCGAACGGAGGTGTGTCGCCGCGGGCATAGGCCCGCAGGATGGCCGCTGCCTCCCAGCAGAGCCGGCGCACGGAGGCGATCACCGTGGCGACATCGTGGCCGGCGAGCGTGCCGCCGGCGAAGGTCAGCTCCTTCATGAGTTCTGGGGCTTGGCCAGCGGCAGCAGGCACTTGTCGGAGTCGCAGCCGGCCGGGCCCGCCTCCATCAGTTCGCCACTGTCGTAGCGCTGCAGCGAGGCGAAGAAATCGAGCTCACGACGCCGGGCCGCCACTTCCTCCTGCAGGCGCTGATAAGTGGCCTGATCGATCGGCTCGAACGGCAGGCGGGGGAAGGTGGCGTTGGCATCGAAGCGGGCCAGCAGCGCCGCCGAGATGTAGCCCTTGCCTTGATCGATCGCCGCGTGAATGGCTTCGGCGAGAGGTTCGATCTCGTTTTCGCGGAACTCGACCGTGGCCGAGGTGTTATGGGCGGTGTAGTGCTGTTGCACCTGCATGTAGAAATCGAACTGGGCCAGCGCTGAGAAGTTGTTGATTTCCACGGCGTCGGCACCGGGCAGGTTGGCCCAGCTCACTTCGGTGGGAATTTCCACCAGCCACTCGGTGCAGCGGGGATCGAACGGATCATCCAGCAGGCGGCCCTGTTCATCCTTGTCCGATTGGCTCGGCACGATCGTGTAGCCGTAATCCATGCAGGCCAGTGCCACCGGATCGTTCTTGCGGAAGGTGATGCGGCGGATGAAGCGCTGGGCCTTGGGCGGATGCCAGCCGGGGCTGGCGCCGGTGAGCAGGCTCTTGGTGCCGGCGGGCTGCACCGTGGTGCAGCGGTTGGGGCGGCGCAGACCATGGCGGTCGCAGTAGCCCCACACGGCCTCGTTCACGGCCGATTTCCAGCGGCTCAGGTAGGCGGCTTCCTGTTGCTTGAACGCCAGCCCGGCCTCGCTGTCGGGACGGCCCTCCTCCCACCAGGTGAGCCAGGGGGTGCCGAAGGCATGCACGAAGAAATCGAACAGGCCGGTGAAGCTGACGCCCACGATCGGATCCCAGGCACGGCTCTGGCGGTAACGCTCCACCTCGAAGCGGTGGTTCAGCAGGCAGGCCACCGCCAAGCCGGCGGCGCGGAAGGCATCGGCCTGACCCTCGTGGTCGGCGGGATCGATCTGGTTGAGGTGAATCTCTGCCAGGTTGCAGTGGAAATCAGCGCCGAGAATCTCGCCGCAGGGGTTGAGGCCGTAGCGGCTGAGGCGGTGCTCCAGTTCGGCGTCGGTGATCTGCGGGTGATTGAGCTGCAGCCAGCGGCCCGCCTCCTCACGGCCCTGATCGCAGTAGATGGCGATGAACTCGCTGCGGAGCTCGGCAGTGGTGAGCAGGTCGGCGTTCGAGCGGGCGATCGCCTCGGGGGCGAACTGGATCGCCCCTTCGCCGCTCTGGAACTGCTTGAGCACCGCTTCCCGCACCACCTCGCGGCTGGGGCGGGTGTGGAACACGCGCGTGTGGTTGGCCATGCGCAGCGCATCCCGTTCGGGGTCGATGCGCCAGTTGCCTTCCGCGTCCTGCTGCCAGAGGTTCTCCTTGGCGCCGGCGGCGGCGGTGTCTTCAGCCGCGAACTGCCGCATGCCTGCACTGCGGCGGATGTTGCCGGCCACGATCGTGACGGCCGCCTCATCGATCAGCAGGCAGCATTCCACCGAGCTGAGCTGGCGGCCGTTGGCCTTGTTGAGGATCTCGGCGACGCGCCCGTAGAGGTCTTTGAGCTTCACCGGGTTGGCCATGCCGCCGAACCCCTTGAGCGTTTCGCCCACAGGACGCACATCGGAGAGGTCAACGCTGACCGTCACCTCGCCGTCGAAGCGGGCATCGCTGCTGAGCTCCAGCAGCAGCTGGTAGCTGTCGACCCAGCCGCGGCGGGTGTCGCCCACCTTGATCGCCACCTCGTGGCCCGTGATCGTGTGGGTGGTGTGCTCCTGGCGCTGGCCGGCGGGAGTGGCGCCGATGTCGGTGACGGAGGTGATCCGCAGGCGGTTGCGCACCGCAGGCAAGTGCTCGATCAACCGCGGCTCGATGATGGCGCCCGTGCCACAGCCCATCATCGCCAGATCCATCATCAGACCGAAGGCTTCCCAGTCGATCAGGTTGGTGGAGGTGCAGTTGTAGGCGCCGGAGAAGTTCTGGGGCTGCTCGATCCAGTCGGTGCCGCCGATCCACAGCCAACGCCCTGAGGGCAGTGCCTTCTGTCGCTTCTGCATGCGGCGCAGCAGGTCCACTTCCTCGGTGTTGAGGTTGCCGAGTTTGCGCAGGCCGTCAAGGTTGCGCTCGCTTACCTCCAGCCAGCTCTCACGCCCGTTCGGAGTTTTGCGGCTGTAGGTGCGGTAGAAGACCGGGTTCGCCGCCGGCGCCGTGAGGGGGAAATCCGCAGCGGCGGCATCGGGCAGGCCGGCCAGCCGGGAGAGCTCGGCTGCAGTGGCAGGCGTGGCGGAGAGGGTCACAGAAACAGGGGCAGCGGGCGCGTGCAAAAACCTTAACCCCACCTGTGGGGTGCGCAAGGTTCACCCTGCACCAGCGGCAGTGTCTGTGCCGCTTGCCGGCGGCAGACCCAGCGGCTGACCGCCCCACCAGTGCCAGCTGCCGGGCCGCCAAGCCTGCGCCACCACTGCGCCAGGCTGGCGGTGCTGCGGTGGTGGCCATGGAGCGGATCTGCGAGCCCGAGCTGATGGACGACGCCGAGCAGGCGCGCGCCTATGCCGACGCTGACTTCGCTGCCAGTGACCGCGCCCTGCTGAGGCGCACCGAGGACCTGTTCGGGCCACAACTCGGGCCGCGGATCATCGATCTGGGTTGCGGACCCGGCAACATCAGCTTCCTGCTGGCCGAGCGCCATCCCACGGCCCGGGTGCTGGGCCTCGATGGCGCCCCGGCCATGCTGGCGATCGCCGCCGCCCGCCTGCAGGCCACGCCGGACCGCTGGCCAGGGCTGAGCTTTCAACACCTGCTGCTGACGCCGGGGGGCGCCCTGCCCGAGGAGGGCTGCTGGACGGCGGTGATCAGCAACAGCCTCCTGCACCATCTGCACGATCCGCTGGTGCTCTGGCAGGCGGTGCGCCGGCTGGCGGCCCCCGGAGCAGCCATCTGCGTCAAGGATCTGCGCCGTCCGCCGGATTCAGCAGCCCTGGAAGAGCTTGTGCAGCGCCATGCCGCCGGGGCTCCGCCCGTATTGCGGCGCGATTACGCCCAGTCGCTGCGGGCGGCCTTTCGCCGCGTGGAGGTGGAGGCGCAACTCCAGCAGGCGGGGATCGGGGGGTTGGCGGTGCGGGAGCTCGACGACCGCTACCTGGAGGTCTGGGGACGATTGGCCTGAACGGCGCGGAGCCACCGGCTGCCGCTAAACCAAAGGGGCTCCATCGTTGCTGCACCTCTCTCCGTGCCGCCCCACGCCTGCCGATGGCGTCGGCCCTGGAGGCCTGCCCTGGCGCTGGCCCCAGCCACCGGCGCCGCCACCGCGGCTGTTCTTGCCATCGCGGCGGCCGCCATGAGCCTGCTGCCATTGGCGAGCGCGCCGGTGGTGGCACAGGCCCTGCGCCCCCCCGCCTGGTTGCAGGCGCCTCCGGCCAGCGTCGGTCCGATCCGGCCCACCTGGGACGCGCTGTTGTTCGCCCGGCTCGATGCTGGTGATCAGGCCTGGTTGCCCCGCCCGCAACGGTTGCCTGATGGCCGCATCCGTTATGTGTACCGGCAGCGCCGAGGTGACCGGGATCTCACCATGGCCCAGATCCAGGATCTGCTGCGCAATCCGCCCCGCTACACCGCCGAGCGTGCCGCTATCGCTTCCCTGCTCGCCCAGCTGTGGGGCCTGGGCGTGCGGGTGGAGCTGACCACCCCGCGGGTGGCGGCGGCGGCCGGCGAGTGGGTGCCCCACGAGGCGGTGATCCGGATCCGGCCGGATGTGCCCGACCGCGGCACCCTCGATTTCGCCGCCGTGCTCAACCACGAGGCCATCCATGTGGCCCAGAGCTGCCGGGCCGGCGGCCTGAGGCGGCCGCCCACCCCCCTGGGCCTGCCGGTGCGCCTGTCGGCAGAGGCGCGGGAACTGCTCGCCCAGCCCCTCTACGCCCGCATCCCCCCCCAGGTGCGCCAGCTGGAACTGGAGGCCTTCAGCCATCAGCAGGATCTGGCCCTCGGCGCCCACCTGCTGCGCAGCCTCTGTCGGCCGGACAGCCGCCTCGGCCTGGCAGGCTGAGGTCATGACCAGCGCCTCCCCCACCCCCGTTTCCCCCAGCGACGACATGGCCGGGGTTGCCCTGGCTGAAGCGGTGGCGAAGCGGCGCAACTTCGCGATCATTTCTCACCCGGACGCGGGCAAGACCACCCTCACCGAGAAGCTGCTGCTCTACGGGGGGGCGATCCAGCAGGCCGGTGCAGTCAAGGCCAAGGGGGAGCAACGCAAGGTCACCTCCGACTGGATGGAGATCGAGAAACAGCGCGGCATCTCGATCACCTCCACCGTGCTGCAGTTCGACTACGCCGGCAGCACGGTGAACCTGCTCGACACGCCAGGCCACCAGGATTTCTCAGAAGACACCTACCGCACCCTGGCTGCCGCCGACAACGCGGTGATGCTGGAAGACGCCGCCAAGGGCCTTGAACCTCAGACCCGCAAGTTGTTCGAGGTCTGCCGGCTGCGCAAGGTGCCGATCTTCACCTTCATCAACAAGATGGACCGGCCGGGCCGTGAGCCGCTCGAGCTGATCGATGAGATTGAAAGTGAGCTGGGCCTCACCTGCTGGCCGGTGAACTGGCCGATTGGCAGTGGTGATCGCTTCCGCGGCGTGATCGATCGCCGCAGCAAGGACGTGATCCTGTTTGAGCGGGCGGAGCGGGGTCGGCAATCAGCGGAGAAGCGCCTGGCGGCCGGCAGCCCTGAGCTGGCTCAGCTGGTGGAACCGGAACTGCTGGCGGCGGCGCTGGAGGAACTGGAGCTGCTCGATGGCGCCGGCGCCGAGCTCGATCTGGAGCTGGTGCATGCCGGCGAACTGAGCCCGGTGTTCTTCGGTTCAGCGATGACCAACTTCGGCGTGCGTCCCTTCCTGGATGCCTTCCTGGAGCTGGCCCAGCGGCCGGTGGCGCGGCTGAGCAGCGACGGCCCGGTGGATCCGCTGCGGCCGGAGTTCAGTGGTTTCGTCTTCAAGTTGCAGGCCAACATGGATCCGCGCCACCGCGACCGCATTGCCTTCGTGCGGGTCTGCAGCGGCCACTTCGAGAAGGACATGAGCGTGCGGCATGCCCGCAGCGGCCGCACCATCCGCCTCTCTCGTCCCCAGAAGCTGTTCGGCCAGGACCGTGAGGTGGTGGAGGACGCCTATCCCGGTGATGTGATCGGCCTGAACAATCCCGGCATGTTTGCCATCGGCGACACCCTTTATGCCGGCAGCAAGGTGGAGTACGAAGGCATTCCCTGCTTCAGCCCTGAACTGTTCGCCTGGCTGCGCAACCCCAACCCGTCGGCGTTCAAGAGCTTCCGCAAAGGGGTGAACGAGCTGCGGGAGGAGGGAGCCGTGCAGATCCTCTATGCCACCGATGCCAGCAAGCGCGACCCGATCCTGGCGGCCGTGGGCCAGCTGCAGATGGAGGTGGTGCAATACCGGCTTCAGAACGAATACGGGGTGGAAACGCGCCTCGAGCCCCTCGGCTTCAGCGTGGCCCGCTGGGTGGTGGGCGGCTGGGCGGCGCTGGAGGCGGTGGGGCGCATCTTCAACTGCAAAACCGTGCGCGATGCCTGGGACCGGCCGGTGTTGCTGTTCAAGAACGAGTGGAACCTCAACCAGCTGCGGGAAGACCACCCCGCCTTCGAGCTCAGCGCTGTGGCTCCGGTGGTGAGCGGCGTGGAGCCGATCGCCCTCTGAGCATTTGCTGATGCGTCTGCCCACGGCGCTGCCCCCGGCCCGCCAGAATCTTTGCAACGAAAGATCACAGCCATGGCCGAGCCCTTCTGGCTGGTTCGCCCCCGCCACGACGGAGGCTCCGACTACGTGCGCTTCCTCCCCAGCCAGGAAGCCGTCGAGGTGCGCGAAGGCAGCCACCTCCCGCCCCAGATGCCTTTATTGAAGCGGCGCCAGTGGTTGCCGCTCAATGAGGCGGAAGCCTGCCGCCGGCATCTTCAGCAGGAAGGCGGTTTCCGCTCCAGCGAACCTTTGTTCTGAACCACTGGTTCGGTGGCAGCGGAAGCCTCCGGTCGGGGCGCGCCTCGATACGCTCTTACCACGACCCTGCTCACCGCACCGGAGGCCATGACCAACGGTTCTGCCCTGCCTCCCGGCGCGACCGGTGGCCCCAGCGATGGTTCCAGCCCTTACGAGCGTCTCGGCATCGCTTCTGATGCCAGCTTCGACGAGGTGCAGGGAGCCCGCCAGCAGTGCCTTGATGCCGTGGGAGACGACCCCCAAGCCCGGGCCCGCGTGGAAGCCGCCTACGACGCCGTGCTGATGGAACGGCTGCGGGAGCGGCAACAGGGCCGGGTCAGCAGTGCCGCCCTCAGTGCCTCGAAACGGGAAGAGGTGAAGCCCGCCGTGATCGCCCGGGCCCCCTCCCGGCCTGCCCTTCCGGCCATGCCTTCCCTTCCCCAGCTCTCTGGTGGCAAACTCACCCGGCCGAAGTTCTCGCTGCCCCGCCTGGCCATGGCCGAGGGCCGTGAGCGTTGGGTGCCTCTGGCCGGTCAGGGGGTGGTCCTGCTGCTGCTCCTGGTATCCCCCCCGTCTTCCGACACGGTGCTGCTTGCCCTCTCCACCCTGCTCACGGTGGTGAACCTGCAGCGGCGCCATGGTCGTTTCCTGGCGGCGGTGGGCTGGAGCTTCGCCCTGCTGGGCCTCGGCCTGCTGATGGGCGGCGTGCTCGCCCAGCTCGTTGATCCGGCCCTGCCGCTCGGGCTGCCGCTGGCTGGCGAACAGCTCCAGAGCCTGCCGGCCCTGATCCTGCTGCTGCTGGGCGCCCTGCTGCTCGCCTGACGCCTTCCGAAGGCCGGTTCGGCCCCAGAAGACCATTCAGGTCAGGTCAGGTCAGGTCAGGCCAGCTTGGCCCTTGTCTGTGAGGCTGGAGCCTGCAGCCTGCTCAGGCGCCTGTGGCCTTCAGACCGCTGCCAGCTCCTCGATCAGCTCCCGCAACTCGGGTGCTTCCACGCCATACACCTCGTTGCAGAAGTGGCAGGTGAGCTCGGCGCGGCCGTCTTCGCGCAGGATTGCATCGAGCTCGTCACGCCCCAGCAATCGCAGGGCATTGACGCTGCGCCTGCGGGTGCAGGGGCAGTGGAAGGTGACGTTCTGGCTGGCCTCCGCATCCTCCAGGAGCTGGGGATCGAGGTCCGGGAAGATGTCTTCCAGCAGGCGTTGCAGATCGCCGCTGCAGTCGGCGAGCCGCTGGCTGAACCCCTGAATCTCGCGGCAGCGCTCTTCCAGCAGGGCCACCAGCGCCGGTTCCCGGGCCGCCTTGGGCAGCACCTGCACCAGCACCCCACCGGCGCAACGCACGCCGCTGCTGTCGATCTGCTCACCGACGAACACCGCCGATGGGGTCTGCTCGGAATGGAGCAGGTAAGAGGCCACGTCATCACCGATGCCGCCGCTGACGAGCTCCACCGTGCTGCTGAACGGCTCCCCCTTGCCCTGGTCGCGCACCACGTGCAGGTAGCCGGTGCCCGTGGCCTTGCGGAAGTCGAAGCGGTGCAGGCCCTCGGGCGTTTCCACCAGATCGAGCTCCAGGCCCGGCGCTCCCACATAGCCGCGCACGGTGCCGTCCCGGCCGGCATCCACCATCAGGCCGCGCAGCGGTCCGTCCGACTGGATGCGCAGGTTCACCCGTCCGTGGGCCACCTTCATCGAACTGGCCAGCAGCAGGCCGGCGGTCATCGCCCGGCCCAGCACGGCGGTGGTGAGGTACGAAAGGCCGTGGCGACGACGGGCGTAACGGGTGGTCACGGTGGTGAGGGCCGCCACCATGCGGATGCCGCCATCGGCGGCCGTGGCCCGTACCAATCGATCGGGCATCACCCCGCCCCAACTCAGGGCATCGTACGGAGCCTCGGCAGGGGCTGAAGCGCCCCGCCCTGCAGCCGCCAGCCTTCCTCCACCCAGCCCTTGAACAGCTCCGGTTCGTGGGTCACCACCAGCAGCACCCGGTCCCGCGCCAGCTGTTGCAGCAGTTGCAACACCTCTTCCCGCACCGACCAGTCGAGGCCGGCGGTGGGTTCATCCAGCAGCAGCACGGGCGGATCGCGCAGCAACTGCACCGCCAGCGCCAGCCGCCGCTGCTGGCCGCCGCTGAGCCGCTCCGGCGGCTGCTGCAGCGACACCCCCTGCAACCCCACCCGGGTGAGCACCTGCTCGACCCGTTCCGAAGCCAGCCGCCGCTGACCCAGCTTCAGCTCCTGGCCCACCGTGAGGCCAAGGAAATGGCGCTCGGGAAACTGAAACACCAGGCCGCAGAGCCCGCGCCGCTGTCTGGCGTTGAGCGCCTGCCCCTCCCACAGGATCGTGCCGCCGTCGGGATCCGCCAGGCCGCAGATCAGCTCCAGCAGGGTGGTCTTGCCTGAGCCGCTCTGCCCGGCCACCAGGGCGGGCCGCCCCGGCTCCAGACGCAGCTCCACGCCGTCGAGCAGGGCGGCTGGGGTGGTGGCCGGGTGGTAGCGCAGGGATCGAAGCTCGAGCATGGCGGGTTTCGCTTCCCCCAGCTTGCTGGATGCGTGTTTGATGGGGGCAAGCACGCTGCCTTCTCCCATGGATGTCCGCTTTCGGGATGTGGATCCCTTCAACTGCTGGATCTGGGTGCGCTTTGCCGCTCCGCCCGGGCAGGGGGAGCGCGGCTACATCGATACGACCTTCGAGAGCTGGTTCTTTCTCGGCAAGCTGGGCGGCTTCAACGCCGAGAACCTTCAGGTGCATGAGGAGGGCGTGGATCTCAGCTGGATGACCTACGACGGTGACGATGCCGAACGGGCCCTGCCGGCGTTGATGCACAACATGGGCGAGCTGGAATACCAGGAAGACTGGGCCCGCTGCTGGGTGGATCTCGGCACCAGCGACGGCGTTGCCCTCGATGTGCTGATCAACGCCCTGCGGCAGCTCGACAACGACGTGGTGGAGATCGAGGAACTGGTGATCGGCGGTCTCAACGACGACTGGCCGGTGGAAGACCAGCCCGATGCGATGTTCGCCCCCGGAGTCAATTGAGCGCAGCGTGACCCGGGAGCTGCGTCGTCTGTTGATCGAGCCTGGGCGTCTTGCCCGGGCGGCGGCTGGGCCGCTGGATTCGATGGCTGCGAAAGCCGCCGCCAGCGGGCAAGCTGCACCGCCCGCTGGCGAGGGGGTTCTGCCCCTCCTGCGGTTGGAAGACGGCGAAAGCCGCTACCTCACGCGGGTGCTCCGCTATGGCCCCGGCGATCGCTTTGCGGTGGTCGACGGGGCCGGCCAGCTGTGGAGCGCGCTGCTGCTCGACCGCAGCAGCGCCCGGCTCGAGCAGCCCCTGGCGGCACCCCTTGCGATCGAGCCCTTGCCCTCGCCCCTGCTGGAGCTGGCGGTGGCGGTGCCCCGCCGCGATTTCGACACCGTGCTGCGCATGAGCTGCGAACTGGGGGTCGATCGCCTTCAGCCGCTGCTGGCCGAGCGCGGCGTGCGGGGGGCGGAAACGGGTGGGCCAGGGGGGCGGCGGGAACGTTGGCAGGCGATCGTGCGGGAGGCCTGTGAGCAGTGCGAGCGTCTGTGGCTGCCGCAGCTGCTTGAGCCTGTGGTCGCTGCCACCTGGCTCCAGAATCCGGCCACACCGTCCAGCGATGCGGTGCGCTCGGAGCACGGTCAGCGTTGCTGGCTGGCCACCACCCGGGCGACCGACCTGCCGCTGCTCAGTGAGCTGCTGGGCGCGGGAGCGCCGCCTGCTGGCTCAGAGTTGCGCGGCGTGGCAGAGCTGGATTCCGGGGCAGACCTGCGCGGCGTGGCAGAGCGGCGCGACGGGGTCGTGCAGCGGACCGGTGCAGAGCTGGGTGGCGGAGCAGAGCAGCGGTCCGGTGGAGTGCTGGCCGGCGGTCAAGTCCCCGGTGCTGTGCACTCAGCAGCTGTCGCCCGCCTGGCGATCGGGCCTGAGGGGGGCTGGACGCCGGCGGAGGAGCAGCTGGCGGTGGACGCGGGCTGGCAACCGGTGAGCCTGGGCCCGACGATCCTGCGCACCTCGACGGCGGCTGTGGCAGGCCTGAGCCTGCTGAGCGCTTGGCGAGCGGAATCCAGGCGATCGGAATCCAGCGGCGATTGAATCGGCCGCTGGATCCCTGGGAGGCAGATGGCCGCGCTCAGCTCTTCATCAGACTGGCGGCCATCGCCTTGAACGGGCCGATGTTGGCTCCGGCCAGGCGGCGGCGGCGGGAGAGGGCGCCGGCGGGGGTGAGGCACTCGGGCGAGAAGGTGACCAGCGAAGGAGGCGGCAGGCTCTCCTGTTCACGCCGCAGCTCGGCCGCCATCGCTTCAGCGGTGGTGAGCACGCTGCCCGCAGCAGCGCCGCCGGCCTCTGCCGCTGGCGCTGCGCTGGCTGCAGCGGGATCCGCGCTGACGGGTGGAGCCACAGGAGCCGCCGGGGCCACCGTCACGGGGGCCACGGTCACCGGCTCAGCGGTGGCGTTCTTGTCGAAGTCGATGAAGAACGAGCCCTTGCGCTTGAACAGCATGGTGATCCGAAGACGGGACGTTGGCAGTGATTATCCGCCGGCACCTGCAGGGGACCGGCGCCGCTTAGGGGAGTGCAACAGAGAGCGGCAGGCCACGCCGCCGCTGAAGAGACTGGGGCCTGTGCGGTCTGCCCCCTTGAGCGTTCTGCTGCTGTCAGCCGTGCCGGTGCCGGTGTCCCCCTTCACGGGCCTGGAGGCGTTGCTGGGGGCGCCACCGCTGCTGCCGGCCCAGACCCTCCAGCACTGGCTGCTGGCGCTGGCGCTGCATGGCCTGTTGATCAGCGCTGCCCAGCGGTTCCCCCTGCTCACCCGCTCCGGCTGGGTGCACGCGGGCGTGCTCGGCACGCTGCTGTGGGGCGCGCTCGGCTGGCGCGGCTGGCTTGCGGTGGTGGGTTATCTGGTGCTGGGCTCCCTGGTGACCCGGCTGGGCTTTCGCCAGAAGCAGCAGCAGGGGCTGGCCGAAGCGCGGGGTGGCCGTCGGGGGCCGGAGAACGTGTGGGGCTCTGCAGCCACCGGGGCGGTGCTGGCCATGCTCACCACCGTGCCGGGAGCGTCGGTGCCACTGCTGCTGCTGGGTTTCGGGGCCAGTTTCGCCGCCAAGCTCGCCGACACCTGCGGCAGCGAGATCGGCAAACGTTGGGGGCGTCACACCGTGTTGATCACGTCCCTGCGGCCGGTGCCCGCCGGTACGGAAGGGGCGATCAGCCTGGAGGGGACGGGCGCCAGCCTGGTGGGCAGCGCGGCGATGGTGCTGGTGCTGAAGCTGCTCGGGTTGCTGGGATCGGCCCCCGCGCTGCTGTTGGTGTTGCTGGTGGGGGTGTTGGCCACGCTGCTGGAGAGCTGGATCGGTGCCACCCTGCAGGGGCGGCTCGCCTGGCTGACCAACGAGCTCGTGAACGGGATCCAGACGCTGCTGGCGGCGTTGATCGCCATGGGGCTGGCCTGGGGCGCCATGGCGCTGGGCCTGGCCGCCTGATTCAGGGCTGCCTGAGTCAGAGTCGCCTGACTCAGGCCTGAGCGAACAGATCACCCCATTCTCCGCTGAGTTCCTGGCGCAGCCGCGCCGCCAGCCGCTCGAAGCGGCGTTGGGCCACCCGCGCCCGGATGCCCAGCTCCTCGCCCAGCTGGCGCCAGGAGGCCCCATCCAGCACCCGTCCTTCCAGCAAGCGCCGCTCGCCGGCCTCCAGGTTCTGCAGCCGCAGCTGCAGCCAGTGCTGAGGTTCCGGCTCGGAACAGGAGGACTCGCTCAGACGGTCGGGGCGGCAGGGATGGGGGGCTTCCTGGGCGGTGAGCTTCTCCACCAGAGGGATGCTGCTCGCTTCAGCCGTGCCCACCGGCGCATCGAGGCTGGTGCACTGCAGGGCCCGGTGCAGACCACAGGCCTCCTGCCACTGGGCCACGGTGCAGCCCAGGGCGGCTGCCAGCTCCGCCTCGCGGAGCGCGGGCTGCTGCTGGTGCAGGCGTTGCTGCTGGAGGGTCTGTCCGCGTTGGTGCAGGTCGCGCAGCAGGCGTGAGCCTTTCAGCGGCTGTTCGTTGTCGCGCAGGTGGTGCTGCATGGCCCCGCGGATGAAGGGCACGGCGAAGCTGCTGAGCGATGTGCCCTGCGCCGGATCGAAGGCTTCCACCGCGCGGATCAGACCGATCGAGCCCTGTTGCACCAGATCGTCGAACGGCACGGCGGTGCGGGGCTGGAGGCGGTTGGCCACCTGGCGCACCAGGGGGAGGTTGAATTCCACGATCTTGTTGCGATCACGCAGATGGCCGCTGCGCTGGTACTGCGCCAGCAGCTCGGGATTGCGGCGTTGAAAGACGGTGAGCGTCATGGTGGGGAACCGGTGGTGACAACGGGATGTCCGTGGAATCACCTTCCCGCCGGTGGCCCCTGCCCCACCATCCCCACCCCCGGTGATTTCGCCTCCCCCGTATGGGTGAGATCACTGAGGTTCTTGCTTGCTTGGGCGGGCATCCACGCGGCTGATGAGCGGCTTGCTCAGGCAGGGAATGAGCCAGCAGCTCAGGCAGGGGTGCGGCTCTGTTGCGGCTCCAGCGAGGCCCAGCGCAACAGGGCCGGCCAGTGCTTCAGCCGCTCATAGAGACGCCGGTGTCCGGCGCTGTTGAGGTGCAGCCCGTCGCTGTCGAGCAGCCGCAGCCAGTGGGGATCCTCCAGCAGGCCATCGAGCAGCGGCAGGAACGGCACATCCGCTTCGAGGCAGGCTTCCTCCAGCAGGCCCTCGTAGTGGCGCACGGTGGCCAGGCTGTACCAGAGGCAGCCGGCGAAGGGCATCACCGCCTCATCCACGGGGGTGAGGCCGATCACCATCACCGGCGCCAGCTGCCGGGCCTGGTGCAGCAGTTGCTGCAGGCCGAACAGGAACGCCTCCGGGGCCAGTTGGTGGCGCCCATCCGGGCGCCCCACCCGGGCCGTGTCGTTCAGGCCGATGCCCAGCAGGATCCCCTGGGGCCCCTGGCGCCGCAGCTCACCGCGGCAGCGCACTTCCGCCTCCAGCCGCGCCGCCAGCCGCTCCAGGCCGTCGCCGCGCACGCCGAGGTTGTAGAGCACGGGCCCGTCTGGGATCTCCATCCAGTGGCGCCGAAGCTGCTCGCACCAGCCGCCACCATCGGGGTCCCCCCAGCCGTACACCCCGCTGTCGCCCAGCACGATCAGCTTGCGGGGCGGGGGTGAGGCTGCAGTGCCGGGTGCCGGGAGAGTCAGAGACGGTTCAGGAAACGGCCAAGGCGCTGCAGGCCGTCGTCGATGGTGGCGGGAGAGGCCGCGCACGAGAGGCGGATGCAGCGGTCGTCGCCGAAGGCCACCCCGGGAACCACCGCCAGCCCCTGGTCCTCCAGCAGCCGGTTGGAGAAGGTCATGGAATCCAGCCCATGGCCGCTGATGTCCGGGAAGGCGTAGAAGGCCCCTTCCGGCTGCTGCAGCGTGAGGCCGGGCAGAGCCATCAGGCCGGCGCTCAGCAGCGCCCGGCGCTGGTTGAACTCCTGAGCCATGGCATGCACGCAGTCACGCGGGGCGGTGATCGCCGCCAGCGCGCCGTACTGAGCGAAGGTGCAGACGTTGCTCGTGCTCTGGCTCTGCAGGGCGCTGGCGGCGGCGATCACATCCTTGCGGCCGGCGAGGTAACCCACCCGCCAGCCGGTCATCGCCCAGCCCTTGGCAAAGCCGTTGACGACGAAGATGCGGTCGGCGAGGTCGGGGGCCAGGGCCGCCAGGCTGTGGTGCTCCAGGCCCGGCGCCAGCAGGAATTCGTAGATCTCATCGCTCACCACCGCCACCTGGGGATGGCGGCGCAGCACGGCGGCGAGCTGCTCCAGCTCCTGCCGGCTCAGCACCAGACCCGAGGGGTTGGAGGGGCTGTTGATCACCAGCAGCTTGCTGTTGGCCGTGATGGCGGCCTCGAGCTGGTCGGGCTGGAGCCGGAAGCCCTGAGCGGGTGCGGTGGGCAGCACGCGCACCGTGGCGCCGGCCAGGTGCGCCATCTCCGGATAGCTGAGCCAGTAGGGGGCCGGCAGCAGCACCTCGTCGCCGGGGTCGAGCAGCACCTGGAAGAGGTTGTAGAGCGCCTGCTTGCCGCCGTTGGTGACCAGCACCTGATCGGCCGTGGTGGGCACAGCGTTTTCCTCGCTCAGCTTCTGAGCCAGGGCTTGCCGCAGCAGGGGTTCGCCGGCGGCCGGCCCATAGCGCGTGGCACCTTCCTCCAGCGCCCGGCTGGCGGCCTGACGAATGAAGGCGGGCGTTTCGAAATCCGGTTCACCCGCGCTGAGGCTGCAGATGTCGTGGCCCTCGGCTCGCAACTCGCGCGCCCGGGCGGTGATCGCCAGGGTGAGGGACGGCTGCAGGGCCCGGGCCCGGGCCGAAAGTGCCAACGGGCTGGTCATCAGCGGAGGCGGTGCGATCGGCCGCGACATGGGCGCCGGGGCACTCCAGCGTTGGAATGCCTTCGATAAGAGGATTAGACATCCTGCCTGACGCCGTGGCCGCTTTCCTTCGTCTCCGCGCAGGTTGTCATCAGCGGCGCCCGGATCCTTTCCATAGGATCCCGACCACGCCGGGGTGATGCCGAGATGGAACCGAGCGAACCCCTGCCCGGCGCCGTGGTGCAGCCCAGTTTGTTCGCCGCCGCTGCGGTGGATGCCGGAGGGCAGGCGTCCGGCCGGATGCCGTCGGCTGATGCCGTGATCGGGAGCGCCCCCTGCCAGGCAGCCGCTGAGCCCCGCGATCCAACGGCGGCACTGGCCGCTCTGCACGGCGCCTGTGACGCCTGCCGCCGCTGCGGGCTGGCCCTGGGGCGGCAGCAGGTGGTGGTGAGCCGCGGCAATCCCGCCGCCTCGCTGATGGTGATCGGCGAGGGACCCGGTGCTCAGGAAGATGCCAGCGGCTCGCCCTTCGTGGGCCGGGCCGGCCAGTTGCTCGATCAGATGTTTGCCAGCGTGGCGATCGACACCCGGCAGGACGCCTACATCTGCAACGTGGTGAAGTGCCGTCCGCCCGATAACCGCAAGCCGACGCCGGAGGAAATGGCCGCCTGTCTGCCCTGGCTGCTGCAGCAGATCGAGCTGGTGCAGCCCAAGGTGCTGGTGCTGGCCGGCGCCACGGCGATGGAGAGCGTGCTGGGCCTGAAGGGGGGGATCACCAAGCTGCGCGGCCAGTGGCGGCAGTGGCAGGGGCTGTGGTGCCTGCCGATCTTTCATCCGTCCTATCTGCTGCGCAATCCATCGCGGGAGCGCGGCACCCCCAAATGGCTCACCTGGCAGGACCTCCAGGACGTGCGCCGCCGCCTCCATCAGCTGGACGCAGGCGTTCCCCAGCCGGAGGCAGGCGTTTCCCCGCTGGAGGCAGACGGGGCCTCAGCAGGGGCGCCCGTGCAGACCAGCCCAGCGGCCGGATCGGCCGCGCAGCTTTCCGCCGACTGAGCACGCCGGTTGCCGGCCTGTCTGTGGCAGTGTTGGGGCCAGTTCCCCGGCCTCCAGCTCCGATGACCGGCACCGTGGCCCGTCCCCAGACCGCCCCGGCAGGTCTGCCCGCCGACTGGGCCAGCAACCCGCGCTACGACACGGTGATCCGCCGCCGCAAGACCCGCAGCGTGCGGGTGGGCGATGTGTGGGTGGGCAGCGACCATCCCGTGGTGGTGCAGTCGATGATCAACGAGGACACCCTCGACATCGCGGGCGCCACGGCCGGCATCCGCCGCCTCCACGAAGCCGGCTGCGAGATCGTGCGGCTCACGGTGCCGAGCCTCGCCCACGCCAAGGCGGTGGGTGAGATCCGCAAGCGCCTCGAAGACAGCTACCGCCCCGTGCCGCTGGTGGCTGACGTGCACCACAACGGCATGAAGATCGCGCTGGAGGTGGCCCAGCACGTCGACAAGGTGCGCATCAACCCCGGGTTGTATGTGTTCGACAAACCCGACCCCAACCGCACGGAGTTCACCCCCGAGGAAGTGGCCGCGATCGGTGAGCGCATCCAGGCCACGCTCGAACCGCTGGTCAGCCTGCTCAAGGCCCAGGACAAGGGCCTGCGCATCGGCGTGAACCACGGCTCCCTGGCGGAGCGGATGCTGTTCACCTACGGCGACACGCCGCTGGGCATGGTGGAGAGCGCCATGGAGTTCATCCACATCTGCGATCGCCTCGATTTCCACAACATCGTGGTGTCGATGAAGGCCTCGCGGGCGCCGGTGATGCTGGCGGCCTACCGGATGATGGCCGACCGCATGGACGCCGAAGGCTTCCACTACCCGCTGCACCTGGGCGTCACCGAGGCGGGCGACGGCGACTACGGCCGCATCAAGAGCACGGCCGGCATCGCCACCCTGCTGGCCGAGGGCCTGGGCGACACGATCCGGGTGTCGCTCACCGAGGCCCCGGAGAAGGAGATCCCGGTCTGCTACTCGATCCTGCAGGCGCTGGGCCTCAGGAAAACGATGGTGGAGTACGTGGCCTGCCCCAGCTGCGGCCGCACCCTGTTCAACCTGGAGGAGGTGCTGCACGTGGTGCGCAACGCCACCGCCCACCTCACCGGCCTCGACATCGCCGTGATGGGTTGCATCGTCAACGGCCCGGGCGAAATGGCCGACGCCGACTACGGCTACGTCGGCAAAACCCCCGGCACCATCTCCCTCTACCGCGGCCGCGAAGAGATCCGCCGCGTGCCGGAAGCGGAGGGCGTGGAAGCGCTGATCGCCCTGATCAAGGAGGACGGCCGCTGGGTCGACCCCTGAGGCCGTGACTGCCTGGCGGCTCGCTGCCAGTCACATTCGGAAGCCCCTGAATCCCTGACCCACCCTGTCCTGTGCCCCCTGGCACGGGCTAGTTTGATCACAGCACAAACGCTCACGAGGCCGAGAGCATGTCCAGGGGTAGCACCAGCATTCTCGTCCTGGCTGGCCTCGGTGCCTGTGCGGCCGCTGCCGTGGTGGGCGGCGAATGGCTGATGGCCCCCAGTGCCGCCTCCCTGATCACCGACAGCCCTAAGGAGGTGATGGATCAGGCGTGGCAGATCGTTTTCCGCGATTATCTCGACACCACCGGCAAATACACCCCGGAGCAGTGGCGCAAGTTGCGCCGTGATCTGCTCTCCAAAACCTACGGAAACACCAAGGAGAGCTACGAGGCCATCCGGGGCATGCTCGGCACCCTCGACGATCCCTACACCCGCTTCATGGATCCGCGGGAGTTCAAGGAGATGCAGATCGACACCTCGGGCGAACTCTCCGGTGTCGGCATCCAACTGAGCCTCGACAAGGACACCAAGGAACTGGTGGTGGTGTCCCCGATCGACGGCTCCCCCGCCTCGCGGGCCGGCGTGCTGCCGAAGGACGTGATCATCTCGATCGACGGCAAGAGCACCAAGGGGATGAGCACGGAAGACGCGGTGAAGCTGATCCGTGGTCAGGCCGGCACCAAGGTGACCCTGCAGGTGCGGCGCAAGAACCAGGTGCTGGAGATGCCGCTCACCCGCGACCGCATCGAGCTGCACGCGGTGGAGCACCAGGTGAACACCACCCCGGATGGCTTCAAGGTGGGCTACATCCGCCTCAAGCAGTTCAACGCCAACGCCTCCAAGGACATGCGCGCCGCACTGCGCGACCTGGAGAGCAAAGGGGTGCAGGGGTACGTGCTGGATCTGCGCAGCAACCCCGGTGGCCTGCTGGTGGCGAGCATCGAGATTGCCCGCCAGTGGCTCGATGAAGGAATCATCGTGTCCACCAAAACCCGTGACGGCATCCAGGATGTGCGGCGCGCCAACGGCCGGGCCCTCACCAAGGCTCCCCTGGTGATCCTGGTGAACGAGGGCTCCGCCAGCGCCAGCGAAATCCTCTCCGGTGCCCTGCAGGACAACAAGCGGGGGGTGCTGGTGGGTCAGAAGACCTTCGGCAAGGGACTGGTGCAGTCGGTGCGGGGGCTCTCGGATGGCTCCGGCATGACCGTGACCATCGCCAAGTACCTCACCCCCAGCGGCCGCGACATCCACAAGCACGGCATCAAGCCCGATGTGACGGTGAAGCTGAGCGAGCAGGAGGCCCGATCACTCAAGCTCGAAGAGATCGGCACCCGCAACGATCCGCAGTACCGGGTGGCCGAAAACACCTTGGTGAAGCAACTGCGCACGGTGGGCAAGGCTCCCGGCAAGCCCTACAACCCCTCAAGCGCGAACCTGCCCGCTGCTCTGGGAACCACTAACTGATCAGCAGTTATCCCCTGGGCACGCCTTCATTCAAGGGCAATGCTTACGGGGCATCTTTTCCAGGCCAGCACTTGCCCCCCCTTTTTTTTTACGGGGAAAGATTTACGGGGCTCGGTTGATTGGACAAGGTTTACTCGGTAATTCTTCAGTGGCAACGTTTATGGGGTTAGTCCTAAATGTCAACGTTTATCGGATAAACCCTGCGGAGCAATGACTTAGGCTCCACTTGTGCGCGCCAATCCAGCGCACCAACAACTCGATAGAGATCTGCTGCGGAGGGGCTCACCACAGGGCTTTTCTTTCTCTGAGCCCGGTAAGCGCTGTGGATCAGAGCTTCAGGCCACCGGTTGCATGAGGCCGCCACCGGGGTTGGAGTCGTCGTCGTCGTTGTTCTGGTTTTCGTCCTGGAACAGGGCGAACAACCCCAGGGCGATCACGCTGATCAGGGCCGAAACGAGGCCCACGCCGCTTTGCAGCCCTGCCGAAACCCCACCGGAAGCAACGAATTCGCCCATCGAGCCCTGACCTTTTCGGAACTGTAACGAAGTTTTGCGAGGATGAGGGTGAAGAGAATCGGAAGCTTGTCGGGGGGTGACACCACTGGCCAACACGCTGCCCCCCCCCTCAAACCACCAACACCGCCGCGTTCCTGGCGGCGGCCTGGTCCTCGCGCTGGGCGTCGGTGAGGCCATCGGCGGCGGGGATCTGGCCGGCCATGGCGGTGAGCCACTCCATCAGGGTGTCGAGCTGCTTGTCGGCGGGGAGCACGCTGAGGCCGCGGGCCAGCACTTTGGCGGTGCTGCCGGCGCCGCCCTGGTACACCAACCGGCCGTGCAGGTGCTGGGGCAGGCCCTGGCGCAGCAGCCGGAAGGCGGGCTCCTCCATGGGGGTTTCCAGCACGATGTTGGGCTTTTCGGGCTTGAGGCGGGAGAAGCCGCAGCGTTTGGCCAGCAGTTTGAGTTCCATCAACTGCAGCAGGCTCTGCACCGGCGCTGGCAGTGCGCCGTAGCGGTCCACCCAGTCGGCAGCCAGCTGGAGCAGTTCGCTCTTGGCGGTGCAGCCGGCAGCAGCCCGGTAGGCGGCCATCTTCTCGTCCGCTTCGGTGATCCAGTCGGCGGGGATGAAGGCGGTGATCGGCAGATCGATCTGGGTGTCCTCCACCACCGGGATGTCCTGGCCCTGGATCTCCGCCAGGCTTTCCTGCAGCATCTCCATATAGAGGTCGAAGCCGATCGCTTCCAGTTGGCCGCTCTGCTCCACCCCCAGCAGGTTGCCCACGCCGCGGATCTCCATGTCACGCATGGCCAGCTGGTAGCCGCTGCCCAGTTGCGCGAACTCCTGGATCGCCCGCAGCCGCTGCCGCGCCGCCTCACTCAAGGCGCCATCGCCTGGATAGAACAACCAGGCATGGGCCTGGATGCCGCTGCGGCCCACCCGGCCGCGCAGTTGATACAGCTGGGCCAGACCGAATCTGTGGGCGTCTTCCACCAGAATCGTGTTCACCCGTGGGATATCCAGGCCGCTTTCGATGATCGTGGTGCAGAGCATCACGTCGGCTTCGCCGGCATTGAAGGCCACCATCGCGCTCTCCAGTTCCCCTTCGGCCATCTGGCCGTGGGCCACCAGCAACTTCAGGCCCGGCAGCATCTCGCGCAGCTGGCCCGCCACCTCCTCGATCCCCTCCACCCGCGGCACCACGTAGAACACCTGGCCGCCGCGATCCAGTTCCTGGCGGATGGCGCTGCGCACCGCCTCGTCGTCGCGGGCGGCCAGGTGCGTCTTGATCGGGCGGCGCAGCGGTGGCGGCGTGGTGATCAGGCTCATCTCCCGCACCCCCGACAGGCTCATGTAGAGCGTGCGCGGAATCGGCGTGGCGGAAAGCGTCAGCACGTCGACGTCTTTGCGCAGCGCCTTGATCTTCTCCTTCTGGTTCACACCGAAGCGCTGCTCCTCATCCACCACCAGCAGCCCCAGCTGCTTGAAGCTGGTGCCCTTGCCCAGCAGCTGGTGGGTGCCCACCACGATGTCGATCGTGCCGGCGGCCAGCCCTTCCTGGATCGCCTTGCGTTCCTGCGCCGTGCGGAAGCGGTTGAGCAGCGCCACCTTGAGCGGGTAGGGCGCGAAGCGTTCGCTCAATGTGCGCCAGTGCTGCTGGGCCAGCACCGTGGTGGGGGCCAGCAGGGCCGCCTGACGTCCGGCGGTGACGGCCTTGAACAACGCCCGGATCGCCACCTCGGTCTTGCCGAAGCCCACATCGCCGCACACCAGCCGGTCCATCGGCTTGGCGGTCTCCATGTCGCGTTTCACTTCCGCGATCGCCTTCACCTGATCCGGCGTGGGCTCGTAGGGGAAGGAATCCTCCAGCTCGCTTTGCCACGGACCATCGGGCGGAAACACGATGCCGGGGGCCTGATGGCGCTCCGCGTAGAGCTTCACCAGATCGAGCGCCACCTTGCGCACCGCCTTGAGCGCCCGTTCCTTGGCCCGCGCCCAGGCCACCCCGCCCATGCGGTTGAGCTCCGGCGGTGTGTCGGTGCTGGCGCGGTAGCGGCCCAGGCTGCCCAGCTGGTCGGCGGCCACCCTCAAGGTGCCGTCGGCGTATTGCACCACCAGGTAGTCGCGGCTTTCGCCGCTGATCGCCAGCTTCTCCAGCTTCAGGAAACGGCCGATGCCGTGGTTGCGGTGCACCACGAAATCGCCGGGCTGCATCTTGCCCGGATCCACCGTGCGGCTGGCCGCCTTGCGGCGCCGGCGCACGTAGCCGCTGGCGGCCAGGCTGTGCTGCCCGAAGAACTCCCGATCGGTGAGCAGCACCAGCTTCCAGGCCGGCAGCTGCAGCCCCTCCAGCTCGGCGGTGCCTTTGAGCTTGAGCGCCACCGGCGTGCTCTGCTCCACCAGCCGCTCGATCGCCGGGAAGTCGTGCGGGTTGGGCACGAAGCGGGCGATGCAGTCGTGCTCCTCCAGCAGCGCCACTGCCCGCGACGGCTGGGCGGAGAGCAGCCACACCTTTGCCTTCTCCTGCTGGTACCCCTTCACCAGCGCTGCCAGGCGGCCGAAGGCGTTCGGATGGGCCGGCACCGGACGGCTGGAGAGATCGAAGGCGTTGGGGTGGCGGTCGGTTTCGGCCAGTTCGGCCAGATCGAAGCCGGCGAACGACTCGACATCTTCAAGGGCCTGCTCGGGCGGCCGGTGCAGCAGGGCGGGCAGCACCACCGGCTGGCCGCTGGCTGCCGCCAGCTCCGCCTGCACCTCGCCGTGGTGGCTGTCGGCGTGATCGAACCACTGCTGGCCGTGGGCGCGGCAATGGCGCCGCTCATCCACCGCAATCAACGTGCTGGCGGGCAGGTAATCCAGCAGGGAGGCGGGCCGCGCCCAGGCCAGGCCCATCAGCCGCCGCATTCCCTCCGGCGTGCCGCCCTCCAGCAGCTGATCGAGCGCTTCCGGCTGCAGCAGCCCCTCGAGCCCGGCCGGCATCGTTTCCCGCAGGGCATCGGCCACCAGCGGGCCGTAGCCACTGGGGGTGAGCCGCACCGCCTCGGTGGCATCGAGCGAACGCTGGGTGGCGGGGTCGAATTCCTTGAGCTTCTCCAGCTCCTCGCCGAAAAACTCCAGCCGCACCGGCAGCTCGGCGCTCACCGGAAACACATCCACAATGTCGCCGCGGCGGCTCCAGCTGCCCTCCTGCTCGATCGTGGGTACCCGCTCGTAGCCGAGGCGGCTGAGGGTGTCGGCCAGCTGGTCCAGGTCCACCGTGTCGCCCTTGCGCAGGCACAGGCAGCGGGCGGCCAGGGCTGCAGGCGGCGGCAGGTGGGGTTGCAGGGCCCGCTCGGTGGCCACCACGGCGCCCTGCCAGGGCCGGCCGTTGCCGTCGGCGCTGCCCGCATCCACCAGCTCGGCGAGCACCTGCAGCTGCCCCCAGGTGATTTCGGTGGTGGGATCGAAGGGTTCGTAGGGCGAGCCCTCACTGGTGGGATACAGCTGGGCGGTGGGCCAGCCCATCAGTTCCAGCAGCGCCGTCCAGCGGCCCGCCTCCTCCAGCGTGGGCACGATCACCAGCAGGGGCGCCTGCCGCTGCCGGGCCAGGGCACTGGCGATCAGGGCCCGGCCGGCCCGCGAGGCGCCCCGCAGGCTCAGCCGCTCCGGACGCTCGATCCGTTGCAGCACCTCACCGGTGAGGGGCACCTGCTCGAGCTGGCGCACCAGGGCGGTGAGGGGCATCGGGTGTTGAAGCGCAGGGCCCCCGATCCTGGCAGTTGCACTCCTGTCGCTGCTTTGGCCGCGCAGATCGACCATCATTGGAAGCGCATTGATGTCTGGGAGTGAGCCGGCACCATCCCCCGCGTGGATCGGGCGCTCCTGTGCTGCCGCTGGCGCTGCTGGGCGGTGCCATGTTGCTGGCGGGCCTGGCGGTGGCACCGCCCGAGCGCAGGGGCGAAACCCTCGGCGCTCTGGAAGCGTTGCCGTTTCAGGTGTCGGACACGCTGTTTGCCCGGCCCCCGGCCCCGCTGCGACCGGGCGATGTGGCCCTCGATCCCTCCACGGCCGGAGACCTGATGGTGCGCCTGGAGCAGGCCGACGTCGACTGGCAGCCGCAGGCCGAAGTGCTGCCTGACGGCGGTGTGCGTTACCGCTACCGGCGCCGCGAGGGAGACCCCAAGCTTTCGATCCAGCAGATCCGCGCGCTGATGCTCGATCCGCCGGGCTTCGAGCGCGAGCGGCAGGCGATCAGCGATCTGCTCGATCAGCTGCAGCGGGTGGGGGTGCAGGTGGTGCTGGGTCCGCCCCGCAAGGCCGGCGCCGCTGGTGAGTGGGACCCTGCCGCCCGCACGATCCGCATCAAGTCGGAGGTGGTGGACCAGGGCAGCGCCACCTTTGCCATGGTGCTGAACCATGAGGCCATCCATGTGGCGCAGAGCTGCCGTCGCGGGGGGGTGTCCGCCCCGCCCAAGCAGCTTGGCCTCTCCATTTCCGCCCAGCCCCAGGCCCAGGGGCAGCTCAACGACCCGATCTACGCCAACCTCTCGCCCCTGGAGCGCCAGCTGGAGCGCGAGGCCTACGCCCATCAGGACCAGCTGGAGAAAGGGGCCGCCCTGATCAGCCAGGAATGCCGCCCACCGGCGGGATGGACGTCTGCCCGGCCCGGCTGAGCGGCCGCCAGCGTTCAGCCGAGTCTGGAGGTTGAGCTTGCAGCTGCCGGCTGAGCGGCCGCTGGACTGGAGCCGCTCTGCAGCGGGGCCACTAGGCACGCGGAGGTTTGGCTGCTGCTCAGGATGGTCGCTGGTCGGGACCTGGAGGTGAGGCGCCGCCTGATTTTCCGGCTCCAACCGAAGGCGATGCCTGCGCCCAGGACCGGCAAGGGACCGGGCACGGGCACGGTGTTCAAGGTGAAGCTATCGGTGCCGGAGCCTGTATCCCATTGCCAGATGTAGGTGCCTGGACTGATGCCCAGGCTGGCGAAAGAGGCGCCTGTCCATTCTGCTGTGGACACACCAAGATCGGCTCCAGAGATGTAGTTGTTGGGGAGAATGATATCGCTCGGAGAGAACAATGTTGGGCCGTTGGGAGTGTTTGCCGATCCAAAGACGCCGATGATGAAACCCGATCCCGTTGTGGCCAGGCTGATCAGATCCCCGGCGCCGAATCCTGAGGGGCCACTGATCAGTCCCGAGTATTGATCTGCTTCTGCCTGGGCGCCGATGATCTCCAGGCCGGCCAGTGCCCGTGCCGCCCCCGGCAAGATTCCTTCCGATGTTTTGGTCAGTCCGCTCAGGTTGATGGAGCCACTGCCTTGGCCGAACACGCCGGCTTCGGTTTCCGTGAGGTTGAGCACATAGGCGGCACGGGCCGGGGTGCCTGCCAGGACGCTCAGAACCAGCCAGCCTGCCACCATCGATCCACCGAAGCGCGCGGCTCCTGCAAGCTTTGCGCAGGCAGTGCGGCGCAGGGGCGAGCCGAGGGCAGCCAAGGTTGCCGGGTGTTCGATGCGCGGACAGAGGACGATTCGGGACGACAAGATGATCCGCTTGGGCACGTTCATGTCCACAAGGTATGGACCGTTGCCCGAAGGAAAATGACGGCACTCTGAGGCTTGAATGAAGAAGCTTCTGGTTTGCGATCGACATCTCCATATCTGAACTCAGGAAGTCCCCACCGGAAGCCTGTTCACTTCTCAGGTCTGGGATGGCGAGAGTTCGAGCGTTTTTGTACTGGTTCTGTTGCGGCAATAGGCCAGGCACGCAAGGCTTCGTGGAAATGAATCCCCGTGCCAACGAGCACTCCTGAACACGAGCACTCCTGCAAGCGAGCGCTCCTGCAGGCGAGTCTCCTGCTACCCACGCGCTATGTCTTCTCCTGCATCGGCATCCGCTCGCTGTGGCCCTTGGGAGCCAGAGCCTGAGGCATCGCGAGGCCGTGGCCTGCCCAGGCCCAGCGCCAGAGCGAGCTCCGCGTTCATGCTCCGGTGGCCAGCTGATCCTCCAGCAGCATGTTGAACTGCAGCAGCTGCTGATCATTGAGCTGCTGGCGGCTGTTGAGTTGAAAGTGCTGCTCCAGGAAGGCGCGCCCCTCTGCCGCTCCCCACTGCAGCTGGCCGAGCAGCTGGTCGCTCTGATCCAGCAGGTCGCGGCGACGCAGGGGGGTGGCGGCCTGCTCCGGCCGGCTGCCGGGCGCCAGTTGCTGCAGGGCATTGAGATAGCCCATCAGATCCACGTAGCGCACCAGGCGGCTGCGGCTCGGATGGTTGAAGGCCCGCGCCAGGTATGCCGCCTCTTCCTCCCGGCCCCAGCCCAGTCGCTTCAGTTCCAGCTCCACCTGGGCCAGTTCGTCGCTCCAGTCTTCGGGATCAGCTGTGACGTCCGGCTCCGAGGGGGAAACGCCCTCGGGCGTGGGCGCCGCTGCGGCACGGGCTGGCGCCGCTGTTGAGGCCGGCGTGGCACCGGCGGGGGCTGACGGCTCGTGGGCTTGCGGGGCGGAAGCCTGAACCGGCGCCGGGGGCGCCTGCAGGGGCACAGGGGCCTGGGCGGCTGGTGAGGAAAGCGGAGCTTGCGAAACCACAGGCACCACTGCCGCCTGGGCTGGTTCAGCCTCGCTGCCCAGCGCCAACAGCGGCTGCTCTGCCTCATCCGCGCTGATGGCTGGCTTCAGTGGTGGTGCCTGCGCCGCACCCACCGGCTCCGGCCTGGCGGGGGCAGTGGCGCCGCTTGGGGACCATCGCCGCCGCAGGCGCTCGATGGCGCGGTCTTCCGCCAGTTCCGCCGTGGCGGCCTCGCCCAGAGCGCTGCCGATCAGGGCGCCCTGGTCCCAGGCGCTCACCTTCACCACCCGCTGTCCGGGTTCGGCGTGCACCAGTTCCGCCTGCAGCTGCATCCCGGCTCGGGCTTGGTTTGGCTTTCCTAGAGTGACCGATTCGCACCCCGCCACTGCCTATGGAAGCGGAGTCGATCGAGTCACTCACACCGCTGCTGCAGTCGGCAGACCAGTGGGGGGAGATTCTGCTGCTGCTTCCCCTGCTGGTGGCGATGGAGGCCGTGCTCTCCGCAGACAACGCCATCGCCCTGGCCGCCATCGCGCGTCACCTCGACGATCCGGCCCGTCAGCGCCGCGCCCTCAACCTCGGCCTGCTGCTGGCCCTGGTGTTCCGGATGGCCCTGATCGTGGCGGCCCGCTGGGTGCTGGTCTTCTGGCCGCTGCAGTTGCTGGCGGCGGCCTACCTGCTCTGGCTGTGCATCACCAACCTGGCCGGATCCAGCGAGGCCGGCGGTGAAGCGGCGGGCGTTGCAGCCAGCAACCACACGGAACCGGCGGTCCAGCGGCTCCACGGCCAGACCCTGGGCTCCGTGGTGGCCACGCTGGCGGTCACCGATCTGGCCTTCTCGCTCGACAGCGTCGCGGCGGCGGTGGCGGTCAGCGACCGGCTCTGGCTGGTGATGACCGGCGGCGTGATCGGTGTGGTGGCCCTGCGCCTCACGGCCGGTCTGTTCATCCGCTGGTTGGAGGAGTACCGGCATCTGGAGCGGGCCGGCTATCTGGCTGTGGGTCTGGTGGGCGTGCGCCTGCTGCTCCGCCTGGCCCTGCCCCAGATCGTTCCCCCCGAATGGGCGCTGCTGCTCGTGGTGGCCTGCCTGTTCGTCTGGGGCTTCTCGCAGCGCAGTGAGCAGCAGACCGGGGAGGTCAACCCCTGACGCCCCTGCACGTGGATCTGCGCCAGGCCGGCACCGAGCGGTTGCTGGAACGCTTCGAGGTGGCCCACCTGGGCGAGGTGCCCCAGCCGGGCCGTTGGATCGAGCGGGGGGATCGTTCGTTTCTGGTGCTGCAACGCCACCACCGCTACCAGCTGCGCAACGGCCGCTACGAGCTCACCGAGGTGGCGCTGCAGGTCAAACCACAACGGCAACCGGCGGATGCCACCTGGTGGAACAACCACTGGGTGATCGGCGACCCCAGCTGCCGCTTCAATGCCCGCTCCCCGCTGCTGCGCTGCGCCGTCTTGCCTGAGGGCCCCTGCGAGCGCTGCCTGCACCGTGCGCCTGTCTGAGCCTCCTCACGGCTGCACCGCGAGTGGGATGAAGCGCTGCACCACCGCCATGTAAAGGGGAATACCCACGACGATGTTGAAGGGGAAGGTGACACCCAGTGCGCTGGAGATGTAGAGGCTTGGGTTCGCTTCCGGCACCGTCATCCGCATGGCGGCGGGAACGGCGATGTAGGAGGCGCTGGCGCACAGCACCATGAACAGCAGCGCATTGCCCTGGGGCAGGCCCAGCCAACGGGAGAGCAGCAGACCCACCGCCGCATTGAAGAGTGGCATCAGCACGGCGAAGGCGATCAGATAGCTGCCGGCGCGCCGCAGATCGCCGAGCCGCTGCGCCGCCACGATGCCCATGTCGAGCAGAAAGAAGCTGAGGGCGCCGTAAAACAGCTTGCCGGTGAAGGGCTCCATCGTTTCCACCCCCAAGGGGTTGAAGGCCGCCACCAGCAGGCCGATCACCAGGCTGCCGATCAACAGCAGCACCGAACTGTTCAGGAACGCCTCATGCAGCAGGCTGCCCCAGGCCACGCCCGTGCCGATGCCGCCGGCGTGGCGTTGATGACTGGTGAGCTTCACCAACAGCAACCCCACGATGATGGCGGGTGATTCCATCAGCGCCAGGGCCGCCACCATGAAGCCGTCATGGGGGATGTCAGACACCACCAGAAACGTTTCGGCGGTGATGAAGGTGACGGCGCTGATCGAGCCGTAGGTGGCGGCCACAGCGGCCGCATTGGAGGCGTCGAACTGGCGCCTGAGCACCAGGAAGCTGTAGAGCGGCACCACGGCCGACATCACCACAGCGGCGGCGATCGTGGCGATCACCTGCACGCCCAGGCCACTGTGTTGCAGCTCCACCCCTCCTTTGAAGCCGATCGCCAACAGCAGATACAGCGAGAAGAGCTTGGGCAGGGGGGCGGGAATCTCCAGATCCGATCGCACCAGCACCGCAATCACCCCGAGAGCGAAGAAAAGAACCGGCGGAGAGAGCAGATTCTGCAGAATCAGACCGGTCTGCATCGCGGTTCCCGTGATCGATCAATGGCGCACCGGCAGGCTACAGGTCTGGGCCTGGATGCCGGGATCCCGGCGACCGGGGATGGTGGGGGATCGAATCGTGAGCGAAGAACCAGCGACCGCCGGATTCAGCCCTTCACGCCATCGCCGCTGGAGCTGGGCAGGATGTAACGCTGAAGCGCAATGAACAACACCAGAACCGGCAGGATCGACACCACTGAGCCCGCAGCTACAAGCCGCCAGTCGAGGGAGAAGCTGCTGGCAAGCTGCTGCAATCCGAGCGGAAGTGTATAGAGATTCGGATCATCCAGAATGATCAAGGGCCAGAGAAAATCACTCCAGGTGCCGATGAACACGAACATCGCCAGGGTGATCAGATCGGCCCGCGCCGCGGGAATCATCACGTTCCACCATTCACCCAGCGGCGTGCAGCCGTCGATGCGGGCAGCCTCTTCCAGCTCCACGGGCACCCCGATGAAGCTTTGCCGCAGCAGAAAGATGCCGAAGGCGGTGGCGGCCTGGGGAATGATCAAGGCCAGCAGAGTGTTGCGCAGGCCCAGCTGCACCATCAACAGGTAGAGCGGAATCATCACCACCTGGAACGGAATCAGGATCGTGGCCACCACCAGCGCCAGCACCAGGCCACGGCCGGCGAAGCGCACCCGCGCCAGCGGGTAGGCCGCCAGGGAGCAGAACAGCAGGTTGCCCACCACTGCCAGCAGGCTCACCACCGTGCTGTTGAACAGGTAGAGGCCCAGGGGATGTTCGGCGAACAGCCGCCCATAGGCCGCCAGGCTGGGCTGCGCTGGAAACAATGACGGCGGCGAGGCGAAGATGTCTTCTGCCGGGCCCTTCAAGGACGTGCTGACCAGCCACAGCAGGGGCACCAGCACCATCAGGGCCACCAGCAGCAGCAATCCCAGCTGCAGGGCCGGCAGCCACGGCAGCCCCGTGCTCCGCTGGGGCTGCAGCCTGCGGGGGGAGCGGCTCACAGGCGGGGGCGTTCCGCCACCGGCAGCGGCGCGCGCTGGGGGTGAAGAGGCAGCCGTTCGGTGCCCTGCACAAGCCGGTTGAGCGCGTGGATGAAGGCCTGGGCGGCGGCCACCACGATGTCGGTGTCGGCGGCGTGGCCGGAGTAGAGCACCCCCTGGTGGCGCAGCCGGATGGTGACCTCCCCCATCGCATCGATGCCCTCGGTGACCGACTTGACGCTGAACTCCACCAGCTCATTGGGGACGCGCGCCAGCGCATTGAGCGCCTGGCAGACCGCGTCCACCGGGCCGGTGCCGATGGCGGCGCCGGTGAGCTCGGCGCCATCGGCCGTCACCAGGGTGACCGTGGCGGTGGGCTGCAGGTTGGTGCCGGTGCTCACCTGCACCAGCTTCAACGTGTACTGGGCGTCGGGCTGCTGGGCCTGCTCGCTGACGATCGCCTCCAGATCCCGGTCGGTGATCTCGCGCTTGCGGTCGGCCAGCTCCTTGAAGCGGGCGAAGGCGTCGTCGAGGTCTTCGCGCTCGAGGCCGTAGCCGAGCTCCTCCAGCCGGGCGCGGAAGGCACTGCGGCCGCTCAGCTTGCCGAGCGACAGCCGGGTGCTGCTCAGACCGATCGTGCGGGCGTCGATGATTTCGTAGGTGAGGCGGTTCTTGAGCACGCCGTCCTGGTGGATGCCGGACTCGTGGGCGAAGGCGTTGGCCCCCACGATCGCCTTGTTGGGTTGCACCGCCATGCCGGTGAGGTTGGACACCAGCCGGGAGGTCTTGGCGATCTCCTCGGTGCGCACGCCCGTGAGCGGCTCGGTGCTGGCGGGGTCGTGGCCGAGGAAGGGGTTGAAGTAGGCGCGACGCACATGCAGCGCCATCACCAGCTCCTCGAGTGAGGCATTGCCTGCCCGTTCACCGATGCCGTTGATCGTGCATTCGAGCTGGCGAGCGCCGTTCTTGACCGCCTCAAGGAAATTGGCCACCGCCAGGCCCAGGTCGTTGTGGCCGTGCACGGAGATCACCGCCTGAGCGATGTTGGGCACGTGGCGATCAATGCCGGCGATCAGGGCACCGAATTCCGCCGGAGTGGCGTAGCCCACGGTGTCGGGGATGTTGATCGTGGTGGCCCCGGCGGCGATGGCGGCCTCGATCACTTCGTAGAGGAATTCCGGGTCGCTGCGGCCGGCGTCCTCGCAGGAGAACTCCACGTCCTCCACCAGGGAGCGGGCGTAGGCCACCATCTCGGCGGCGATCTCCACCACCTCGGGCCGGCTTTTGCGCAGCTTGTGCTCGAGGTGGATGTCGCTGGTGGCGATGAAGGTGTGGATGCGCCGCCGCGCCGCCGGCGCCACCGCATCGGCGCAGGCCTTGATGTCGCCGCGCGTGGCCCGGGCCAGCCCGCAGATCACCGGGCCGTCGGCGGTGCCGACGGTTTCGGCGATGCGGTGCACGGCGTTGAAATCGCCCGTGCTGGCGAAGGGGAAGCCCGCTTCGATGATGTCGACCCGCAGGCGTGCCAACTGCTGGGCGATGGCCACCTTTTCCTCAAGGTTGAGGCTGGCCCCCGGCGATTGCTCACCATCCCGCAGGGTGGTGTCAAAGATCAGAACCCGGCCGGGATCCTTGGCCATGGCCGCTGCAGGTCGAAGTGAGTACGTGTTAGAGGGGATCCTAGACCGAGGGTCCGATCACCACTTCCCGGGGTGAGGCCTCAAGAGAGGCCGGATCCGGGCGGATCACCTGGTGGCGCACCGGTTCCGATCGCGGCGAACCCTCCGGGATGCTGCGCTGGAACACCGGTGCCTGGACGGCTTCCATCTTCTCGAGCTGGGGCTTGAGCTTGCCCAGGTCGATGAAGCGATCCACCGCATTGCGCAGCTCGCGCGGCACCATGCCATCGGCGTTGATCAAGGTGATCTTCAGGCCTTGGGTGCGGAGCATCTCAACCAGCCGTTCGAGGTCGCGGCTGCCGCTCATCAGCCACAGCTCATCGGTGCGGTGGGCCACGGCCATCAGGTCGAGGCAGATCTCCACATCAAGATTGGCGCGGGCGAACTGCCGCTGGTCGGGGTCGCTGCCGAACTCCCGCAGCGGTTTGGTGCGCACGGTGAAGCCCAGGCTGGTGAGAGCGTCCCGGAAGGGGCGCTGGTCGGTGGGATCCTTCAGCCCTGTGTACCAGAAGGCGCTGCCCAGATCCGTGACGCCTTCCGCTGCCAGCTCCAGCAGGCGGCGTGGATCGAAGAACCAGCCGAGCTTCTGCTGGGCGTAGAACATGCCGTGCCCGTCAACTGCCAGACAGCGACGCATCACTCGTTTCGTTAAACAAAAACTGTAGGGACCACGCTCTGCCAGCTGTGTCCCTCCGAACATCCCGGGCCCCTCCTCGGTGCCCGGCTCCGGCCGCGCCGCTGACCATTTTCATGGCGAAGCTCGTGGCGGAGGGCGCCGTGGTGGAACCGTCCCCGTACACTCCCGTGACCGGCTGGAATGGCAATGGCCACAGGCGAACTGGCCCTGGTCCTCCATGCCCACCTCCCATACGTCCGCAGCAGCCAGCCCGGCTCGCTGGAGGAAGACTGGTTCTTCCAGGCGCTGCTGGAGAGCTACCTGCCGCTGCTCGAGTTGCTCGAAGCCGCTGCTGAGGATCCCGCCCAGGCGCCCCGTCTCACCCTCGGCCTTTCCCCCACGCTTCTGTCGCTGCTGAGCGCGGCTGATCTGCAGGCCCGTTTTCCGGCCTGGCTCGATCAACGCCTGGCGCTGTTGCCCCTGGCGATGCCCCCGCACCTGGAGGCGGCCGAGGCGCTGGAGGCCCGGCTCACCCACACCCGCCAGCAGTGGCAGGCCTGCGGCGGTGATCTGCTGGCCCGTTTCCAGCGGCTCTGGCAGCTGGGCGTGGTCGACCTGCTCACCTGTGCCGCCACCCACGGCTACCTGCCGCTGCTGCGGGCCACCCCCGAGGCGGTGCGAGCCCAGCTGCTCACCGCCATCCGGGAACATGAGCGTCTGCTGGGCGCCCGTCCGCAGGGGATCTGGCTGCCGGAGTGCGCCTACTTCGAAGGGCTCGATCAGCAGCTGGTGGCCTGCGGTCTGCGCTACGCGGTGCTGGATGCCCATGGGCTGCTGCACGCCCTGCCCCGCCCGCGCTACGGCGTGTACGCCCCGATCTGTTCGCCCGCCGGGGTGGCTTTCTTCGCCCGTGATGGGGCTTCCACCCTGCCGGTGTGGTCGGCCTCGGAGGGGTACCCAGGCGATGGCGCCTACCGGGAATTCCACCGGGATCTGGGCTGGGATCTCTCCAGCGAAGCCCTCACCGCGGTGGGCATCGAGACCCCCCGCCCGCTCGGTCTCAAGCTGCACCGGGTGTCCGCCAGGGGCACGCCGCTGGAGCGGAAGTTGCCCTACCTGCCGGGGCCGGCCGAGCAGCGGGCCGATGAGCACGCCGCCACCTATCTGCGCGGGCGCGCCGGCGAGCTCGACCATCTGAGCAGCGCCATGGACCGGCCACCGCTGCTGGTGGCCCCCTTCGATGCGGAGCTGTTCGGCCACTGGTGGTACGAGGGCCCCCGCTTCCTGGCCCAGCTGTTCCTGCAGGCGCCCGCCCTCGGCGTCGGTTTCACCACCCTGCGCGATGTGCTGCGCCGCGGGGACGGGCTGCAGATCTGCCGCCCCTCCCCCTCCAGCTGGGGCCAGGGGGGGTATCACCACTACTGGCTCAACGAAAGCAATGCCTGGGTGGTGCCCGAGTGGAACCGGGCCTCGGCGGCCATGGTGGAGCGGGTGAACCGGGGGGTGGGCAGTGCCGCCCAGCTTCAGCGCCTCAACCAGGCGGGCCGTGAGCTGCTGCTGGCCCAATCCTCCGACTGGAGCTTCATTCTCAGGGCCGGCACCACCACCGAACTGGCGAAGGAACGGATCCGCACGCACCTTGATCGCTTCTGGCGTCTGCTGGCGGCGATCGACAGCGGCAACGATCCCCCCGGCGGCTGGCTGGCGGCGGTGGAACGGGAAGACCCGCTGTTTCCGCTCATCAACGCCGCCGACTGGGCCACGCGGCCGCCGCGTTAGCGGGGCCCACAGCCCGTGCTCGAATCAGAGCGGAGCCGTTCCGCTCTCCGTGGAGTTTGGCCATGTTTCAGCATCTGCTCGTTCCCACCGACGGCTCCCAGCTTTCGCTGGCCGCCGCTGCTGCCGCCTGCCGTTTCGCCCGTGAGGCCGGAGCCCGCCTCACCGTCCTCAATGTGCGGGCCAATGCGCCGCTGGGGCTCACCTACGGCGCCGGTGAATGGATCCAGCCCAGCACCCTGCAGGAGATCGAGGACGTGGGCAAGGAGGCTTCCCAGCGGGCCTTAGCGGAAGTGATGAGCCTCGCCGCAGAGGCCGGTGTGGAGGCGGCGAGCGAAAGCGTGGTCAACGACTCGCCGTCGGAGGCGATCCTGGCGGCGGCGGACCGCCACGGCTGCGACCTGATCTTCATGGCCTCGCATGGGCGGCGCGGCCTCACCGGGCTGCTGATCGGCAGCCAGACGCAGCGTGTGCTCGCCCAGGCCAAGCAGCCGGTGCTGGTGTTCCGCTGAACCGGTCAGGGTTTGCCTGGAACGATTCACTCAGGCCTGACAGCGCGGGGCATCAGCCCAGCAGGCTCAGCCTGTAATTCTCGGCACGGAAGTTTCAGCCCGGACGTTTCAGGCCGGAAACTTCAGCCCGGAAGGTTCAGCCCGCCAGCGCCCGCCAAGCCAGGGCCAGCTCCTTGCCCTGCGGCAGCATCAGCCCGAGCCGAACATCGCTGGGGGCCTGCCCGAACAGGCCCAGCATCGCCTGCACCAGCTGCGGCACGGTGAGGGTGTTGGCCAGAAAGCCGGTCCACTGCGGCTGGGGCAGATGGAAGAAGGTGTCGAAGAAGTGGCAGAGCTCCGCGTGCGAGAAGCGCATCAGCTTTTCGAGCCCGAAACGGTAGATCGCCTGCTTGCGCACCAGCTCGGCCGACCAGAGTATCTGCCAGGCCTGCTGCGCCACTTCGCGTGAGGTGGTGGTCTGGTTGGCCAGGCCGGCGGCAATCGCGGCCGCCAGGCCGGGGGCGCGGCGCAGCAGCCCGCCCACCATGTAGCCCGAGGCGGGGTGCACCATGCTGGCGGCCCCACCGAAACCCACCACCTGCTGGGTCAGATCCGGCAGCGGCAGAGTCATCGGGAACAGGCAACGCTCCGTTTCCCGCACCTGCTCCACCCGGATGCCCCGGTGGGCAAGCCGTTGGTGCAGACGCCGCTCCAGCAGGCCGAACGAGAGCGGCGGGGCGAGGGCGAGGGAGGTTTCCTCCACGAAGAACTCCCCCTGCCCCAGATCCATCGCGTAGAGGAAGGTGGGCGGCTCGAGCCGCTCCTCGGCACTGAGGTGATCGTTGCGGTAATCCATCAGCACGAACTGCCCTTCCGCCACAGGGTCGGCGGAGAAGCGGCCCACGAGGCCGAAGGCGGCCTGCTGGGCGACCGGGCCGCGCTCGGGGCGACGAACGAACACCGGCGCATGGCCACTGGCATCCACCACCAGCCGGGCCGTCAGGCTGGTGCCCTCGGCGGTGGTGACCACCGAGCTGTGGGACTCGTGGCGGATGGCCGCCGCCTGGCCGCGATGCCAGCGGAGCTGCCCGGCGCAGGCCTCGAGCCAGTGCCGCTGCAGCCGCTGGCGATCGAAGAGGCCGTAGTCGTGATGCAGGGCCAGGGGGCCCGCACCGAAATCGGCCACGCAATCCGACCAGCGATGCCCGAGCAGATCGCCGAGGCCGAGGGCATCGAGTTCACGGCCCCAGATGCCGTAGGTGTTCTGCCAGGGGCTGAGCGGATCGGTGGCGGCCAAGGCCTCCACCTCCAGCCCCTGGCGGCACAGTTCGGCGCCGACGGCCAGAGCGGCCGGGCCGGAGCCGATCAGCAGGACGTCGGCGCTCAGATGTCTTCCTCGCCGGTGAGTTCCGCGGCTTCATCGGCACGTTCCGTGGGTTCGCCGCCGGGCTCCGCGGTTTCGGCGGTGAGGGTCAGGCTGTCGCTGACTGGCTCCAGCGTTTCGCTGCCGTCGTCTTCGGCGGCGGGCGGCACCAGCACCACTTCTGTCAGCCGGTCGCCGGCATCGAGCCGCTGCAGCCTCACCCCGGTGGCGGCCCGTGACTGCTGCGGAATGGCATCGGAGGGCATCCGCACGATCACCCCTTTTTCGCTGACCAGCATCAGCTCCTCGCCCGAGCCGAGCACCTTGAGGCCCACCAGCACATCGCCATCGCGACGGAACTTGATTGCGCGCAGCCCCAGGCCGGCGCGCCGCTGCAGACGGAACTGGTTCACCGGCACCCGCTTGCCCAGGCCGCTGGCGGAGGCCACCAGCACCCAGGGACCTTCACTCACCGCCACTTCAGCGTCGGCATCCCCATCGGCTTCATCGCCGTCCTCCTCCGCGCTGCTGCTGGCGATGCGGTCGGCCAGCTCGGCCGGCAGCACATCCATGCTCACCAGTTCGTCGCCGGCGCGCAGTGCCATCGCCCGCACGCCGCGGGCGGTGCGGCCCAGGGGGCGCAGCTCCCCGTCGGTGAGGCGGAAGTGGATCGTCATGCCTTTGAGCGAACCGATCAGCACGCTGTCGCCCGGTAAGGCCAGACGCACCCAGCGCAGGACATCGCCTTCCTCCAGCCCGATCGCGATCAGACCGTTGGAGCGGATGTTGGCGAAGGCGGAGAGACGGGTGCGCTTGATGTAGCCGCCGCTGGTGAGCATCAGCAGCTGCACGTTGTCTTCGAAGGCGCTGACCGCCAGCAGCGTGGTGATCTGCTCTTCCCGTGGAATCGGCAGCAACTGCACCACGGGGGTTCCCTTGGCGGCGCGGCTGCCCACCGGGATGCGGTAGGCGGGCACGGCATACACCACGCCCCGGTCGCTGAACAGCAGCAGGGTGTCGTGGTCGTTGCAGCTGATGAACAGCCGCACGGCTTCTTCCCCCTGGCTGCGGGTGCCGGCCTTGCCACGGGTGCCGCGGCTGCTGGCCTCGAATTCGCTCACCGGCATGCGCTTGAGGTAGCCGTTCTCGGTGAGCAACACCACCGAGCGCTCGTTGGCGATGAGGTCGATGTCCTCCAGGCCGCCTTCGAGATCGAGGATCTCGGTGCGACGGGGGGAGTCGTAGCGGGTGCGGATCTTGCTGATCTCTTCCCGGATCAGGCCCAGCACCCGTTCACGCCGGCCGAGGATGTCCTTGTAGTCGGCGATCTTGGCCACCAGATCCTCGTGCTCGAGCCGGATCTTGTCGGCTTCAAGGGCGGTGAGCCGGCGCAGCTGCATCTGCAGGATGGCGTCCGCCTGGATCTCGCTGAGGCCGTGGCGCTCCTGCAGTTGTTGCCGGGCCGTGGCGGTGTCGGCGGCGGCGCGGATCAGGGCGATGATCGGATCGAGCTGCTCTAGTGCCAGCAGCAGGCCCAGCAGGATGTGGTCGCGCTCTTCGGCCTTGCGCAGCAGATAACGGGTGCGCCGCTCGATCGTTTCGATGCGGAAATCGAGGAACACCTGCAACATGCGCCGCAGGGTGAGCAGGATCGGCTCCCCGTTCACCAGCGCCAGCATGTGGGCGGAGAAGTTGCACTGCAGCGGCGTGAGCTTGAACAGGTTGTTCAGCACCACCTGCGGATAGGCATCACGGCGCAATTCGATCACGATGCGCATGCCATCGCGATCGCTTTCATCGCGGATGTCAGAGATGCCTTCGAGCTTCTTGTCGTTCACCATTTCGGCGATGCGCTCGATCATCGCCGCCTTATTGGTTTGATAAGGAAGCTCAGTGATGATTACCGCATCCCGATCCGGCCGACCGGGGACTTCAAGCGTTTCGATCGCCGCGACACCGCGCATGGTGATCGATCCTCGGCCCGTGAGATAGGTTTCACGGATGCCGCTGCGGCCGAGAATCTGGCCGCCGGTGGGGAAATCCGGGCCGGGAATGATCGCCATCAACGATCGATCATCCACCTCGGGATTGTCGATCAGGGCCAGCAGCCCATCGATCAATTCCGTGAGGTTGTGGGGCGGAATGTTGGTGGCCATGCCCACCGCGATCCCTGAGGACCCATTGAGCAGCAAATGAGGAACCCGCGCCGGCATCACGGTGGGTTCCTGCTGGGATCCATCGAAGTTGTCGATGAAATCGACCGTTTCCGCCTCGATGTCCTCCAGCAGGCTGTCGGTGGTGAGGGCCTGCAGCCGCGATTCCGTGTACCGCATGGCCGCCGGCGGGTCGTTGTCGACCGAACCGAAGTTGCCGTGCCCATCAATCAGGGGCATGCGCATGGAGAAGTCCTGGGCCATGCGCACCAGGGCGTCGTACACGGCGGTGTCACCGTGGGGGTGGTATTTGCCGAGCACTTCGCCCACCACACGGGCGCATTTCCGGTAGGGCCTGTCGCTGGTGAGGCCGAGTTCGTACATCGCATAGAGAATGCGTCGATGCACCGGCTTGAGGCCATCGCGGGCATCGGGCAACGCCCGGCCCACGATCACGCTCATCGCATACTCCAGATAGGAGCGCGACATTTCGTTTCGCAGGTCGGTTTGGATGATCCGCCCGTCGGACTCGCCGGGTCCTGTTGGGTCCGCCATCTCTCACCACTTATCCGTGAGCCACTTTAATCGAGGCGCAGCCGCCTTGTTCGGTTCCGGTTCCCGACGCCCTCCTCAGCCCTGATCCGGCCGCCGATGTCCCTGGCTCCCCGCAGCGAAGCCGATCTCCAGCAGCGCCAGCGCAGCGGCGATCTGCGCGTGCTTGCTGCCGCCGATTTCAGGGCGTTGGTGGCGGCAGGCGGCCTGGAAGCGGCCTACGCCGCCACCGACGTGGTGGTGGCCGCCAATGCGGAGTTCACCGATCAGGCCACCTTGCAGCTCAGTCTCGGGCCGGTGGATCCGCCTCTGCGCATCCGTGAGGCCCGGCTCGACGGGGTGCTCGCCCAGGGGGCGGGTGGCACCGCAGGTCTGTGTCTGCCGATCGGCGGCGGGCTGGGCGAACCGCTGCGCCAGGGGGGCGCCCAGGTGCTGGATGCCCTGCTGGCCGGCCTTGAACTGGAGCTGACACTCACCGGTGAGGCCACCGCCTCCCACCCGCGCCGCGAATACCGGGGCCGCCTGTCACTGGAGCGCCTGGGCGGCGCACGCCTGCTCCTGCACCGCGCCATCGCCGAAAACGGTGTGGTGGCGGTGAGCAGCGCCGAGGGAGTGGTGCGCAGCCCTTATGGCCCTCTGCTCGGTCCCTATGGCAACGCCCTCTACAGCAGCTCGGGCAGCAGCAGCATCGGGCTCACCATGCCCTCACTGGCCTGGCTCGGTCCGGGCTCGCCCGTGCTGGTGGCCGGGGCGGTGGGCTGGGTGATCGGGGCCGGCCATGGGCACCAGCCCGGCACGCGGCGGCTGCCCAGCGGGCATGCCCGCACTCCCGGGGCGGTCGCGGCCGTGAGCGTCGATCTGCATGGGCTGCGGCCCGACTGGATCCGCGCCTGCTTCTTCGAAGGGCACGGCAGTGCCCTGATGGTGCCGATCGCCGTTCCCGTGCCCCTGCTCAATCTCACCGTGGCCCGTCAGGCGTCGATCCGCGACGACCAGCTGGAAGCGCCTGTGCTCGATTTCTCGATCCCGCGCCGCATCCGCCCCGGGTTCGGTTTCGTGCCCTACAGCCAGTTGCTGGCGGGCAAGATCCAGGTGGATGGTCGCCGCATCCCCTGCGCTCCAGCCCACAGCCCCCGCCTGGCCCGGGAGATCGGCGCCTGCCTGGTCGAGCTGCTGCGGCAGGGCCGCTTTCTGCTGCGCGGGCCGCTGGAGCCGCTGTCGGCGCGCCCGGGCCTGATTCCTCTGGAGGGCTGATCGCCCCTGTCAGGGGCCGCTGTGCCGGCCCCCTGCAACGGTCTGCCGAAGTGAGGCGTCGGCCTGCCGGAAGCGCCGTAGGCTCCCGGTGCGGTTTTTCTGGGAGTCGATGATCGAGCCTTCCGCTTCCTCCAACGCGCCGTTCCTTCCCGGTGAGCAACCGCCGGCGCACGAGCCCGTCGGGGAGGCCGCCGCTTCCGTGCCCTCCAGCGGTGAGCAGGGCGCTGCCGGCGCCGCTCCTGAAGCTGCCCCTTCTGCAGACGCCGCCATCTCTGCTGAGCCGGCTGCCGCCGCCCCCGTTGAGCTGCCCCCCGCTGACTCCTCCGCCACTGCCGGTGCGGCGGCCGATTCCGCGCCCCAGTGGCACGCGGCCCCGGAGCCGGGGCTGCAGCCTGAAACGACGGTGCAGCCTCAACCGGTGGTGCAGCCTGAACCGGAGATCCAGCCTGAATCGACCCTGCAGCCTGAGCCGTGGCTGCAGCCTGAACCGCTGACGCCGCCAGCTGCAGACCCGGTGAGCGCTTTCGAATTGTCTTCAGCACCTGCTGGCGTAGCTAGCGAAGCTGCTGACGAAGCGCCTGCCACCCCCGCCGAGCCCCTGCCGGACCCCGCACCAGCACCCACCCCTGAGCCCGCTGTGGCGGCCACCGTGCACGTGCCGGCCGCACCGGACACCGCCGAGGGCGGTGGCGAATGGGATCTGCTGGTGGCCAAGCTGCGCGAATGGATCGGCAGCGGACGCCTCCAGGAGCTGCTGGTTCAGTACCAGGGCCCCCTGCGTGCGGTTGCTCTGGCGCTTGCCCTGGTGTTGGTGCTGCGCCTTTACGGCGCCGTGATCGGCGCGATCGACAGTCTGCCCCTGCTGCCGGGTCTGCTGGAGCTGGCCGGGGTGATCTGGCTGAGCCGCTTTGCGGCCACCCGCCTGGTGCGCAGCAGCGACCGTCAGGAACTGATCGCGTCGCTGGAGCAGCGTTGGCGGGCGTTCCGCGGCAACGACTGAGGCCGCCTGTCGGGTTGGGCGTGCCGGATCGGGAGGCTGACAGGCCTGTTGATAGCTTGGCCCGACTGCGACGACCATCCACCGGTGACCATTCAGTTAGGCGGGAAGCGCACCGTCCGTCGTGCCTACGGGATCGACGAGATTGCTCTGGTTCCCGGAGGTCGCACGGTCGACCCGGAGGTCACCGACAGCCGCTGGAGCCTCGGCGGCATCGACCGCGAGATCCCGATCATCGCCAGTGCGATGGACGGGGTGGTGGATGTGGCGATGGCGGTTGAGCTCTCCCGCCTCGGTGCTCTGGGGGTGCTCAACCTCGAAGGCGTCCAGACCCGCTACGAAGATCCCAACCCGGCGCTCGACCGCATCGCGGCGGTGGGCAAGGAGGACTTCGTTCCCCTGATGCAGGAGCTCTACAGCCAGCCTGTGCAGGAAACGCTGATCCGCAGGCGTATCGCCGAGATCCGCGAACAGGGCGGCATCGCCGCCGTCAGCGCCACCCCCGCGGCAGCGCTGCGCTTCGGCCAGGCGGTGGCGGAAGCCGGTGCCGATCTGTTCTTCGTGCAGGCCACGGTGGTCTCCACCGAGCACATCGGACCGGAGGGGCGCGAGCGGCTCGACCTGGCCACCCTCTGCCGTGACATGGGCGTGCCGGTGGTGATCGGCAACTGCGTCACTTACGACGTGGCCCTGGAGCTGATGCGCGCCGGTGCCGCCGGGGTGCTGGTGGGCATTGGCCCCGGTGCCGCCTGCACCTCGCGCGGGGTGCTCGGGGTGGGCATCCCCCAGGCCACCGCTGTCGCCGACTGCGCCGCCGCCCGCGACGACCACGAGCGGGAAACCGGGCGCCGCGTGCCGGTGATCGCCGACGGTGGCATCGTCACGGGCGGCGACATCTGCAAGTGCATCGCCTGCGGGGCCGATGCCGTGATGATCGGCTCGCCGATCGCGCGGGCGGCCGAAGCTCCGGGCCGCGGCTTCCATTGGGGCATGGCCACACCGAGCCCGGTGCTGCCGCGGGGCACCCGCATCAGCGTCGGCACCACGGGCAGCCTCGAGAAGATCCTGCGCGGCCCCGCCAGCCTCGATGACGGCACCCAGAATCTGCTGGGCGCGCTCAAGACATCGATGGGCACCCTGGGCGCCCGCACCCTGCGTGAGATGCAGCAGGTGGAGGTGGTGGTCGCCCCTTCCCTGCTCACCGAAGGCAAGGTGTACCAGAAGGCTCAGCAGCTGGGCATGGGCAAGTAGAGCCCTTTCGCCTCACCGGAATCGCTGTGGAGTTTTCGGCGGTTTTCCAGCAATGAGACGCTGCTGGACAGGCCGAGACGGGGGCTAGTCTCGTGCCGTGGGGGCTACGGCTCGCACACTCCTCACACCACCCCGCCCGGCGCGTCCGGGCATTTTCTCTTCCAACGTTCGATGGCGGTCCCGGGAATGATGCCAAGGCCGTTGCTACATTGGCAAAACCTTGTCCCTCCCTCGAATGTCCAGCGCCACTGCCGTCACCGACGCCTCTTTTGAGCTTGATGTGCTCAAGAGTAATGTGCCCGTGCTGGTGGATTTCTGGGCTCCCTGGTGTGGTCCCTGCCGCATGGTCGCCCCGATCGTCGATGAAATCGCCAAGGAATTCGAGGGCCGCATCAAGGTCTTCAAGCTGAACACCGACGAAAACCCCAACGTCGCCAGCCAGTACGGCATTCGCAGCATTCCCACCCTGATGGTCTTCAAGGGTGGTGTGAAAGTCGACACCGTCGTTGGTGCCGTGCCGAAGAACACCCTCTCCGGCACCATCACCAAATACCTCTGAGTTCTCCCCTCGCCCCTCCCGGCGTGTTGTCGCAGCCTGCCTCCGCCGCCACGCCGGATCCACGTCCATCGCTCTCCACGGCGGCGGAACCCTCAGTCGGCTCCACTCCGCCCTTCGGAGTCGGCCAGCCAGAGGCAGAGAGAGAGTGGGAGCATCAAGCCCCTGAGCTCAGCCACCACCCCCAGCGGCTGCTGATCGACCGGTCGATCGCCACCTTGATGCGGATCGCCGGTAGCGGCGCCGATGGGGAGGATTGGGGGCTGATCAGTGGCACCCTTCAGGACATCCAGCAGGCGCTGCAGATGTTCGAGCAGCACCGGCAAACCCGCAAGGTCACGGTCTTCGGCTCAGCCCGCACCGCCCCGGGCACCCCTTGCTACAGGCTCAGCGAAGAATTGGCCGGCCGTGCCATCGCGGCAGGTTTCGATGTGATCACCGGCGCTGGTGCCGGTGTGATGGAGGCGGCCAATCGTGGTGCCGGCAGCGAGCACGGTTTCGGCCTGAACGTGCAGTTGCCGTTTGAGCAGCAGCCCAATCCCTACATCGCCGGTCGTAGCGATCGCCTGGTCGACTTCCGCTACTTCTTCACCCGCAAGCTTTTCTTCCTGCGCGAATGCGATGCGCTGGTGGTGCTGCCGGGAGGTTTCGGCACGCTTGATGAATTGTTCGAATCGCTGACGCTCATCCAGACCGGCCGCATTGCCCCGATTCCCGTGGTGCTGCTGGCCCCTCCCGGTGATCCCTTCTGGACCAACTGGCAGCACACGATCCGCCACGACCTGATCGATCGCGGGCTGGTGAGTGAGGCGGATGCTGCCCTCTTCAGCGAAGCCAGCAGCGCCGCCGAGGCGATGGCTCAGATCTGCCGCTTCTATCGCGTGTTTCATACCGCCAGGCTGGTGAATGATCGCCTTGAGCTGCTGCTGCACGCCCCGCTCACGCCTGCGCAGCTGGCCGTGCTGAACCAGCGTTTCGCCGACCTGCTGGACAGCGGGCAGATCGAGCACGATGAAGTCTGCGATCTTTCCGATCAGCTCCGCCCTTCGCTGCGCTTCGATTTCAACGACCGCAAGGTGGGCCGGCTCTATCAGCTGATCGAGCATCTCAACGGCCTCGACATTCAGGGCGCGCCGGAACCGCACCACCCCGAACAACGTCGCTGTACCTTCACTTCCTGATGGTCCTTCCTCTTTTCCTTCCTCTTTTCCTTCCTCCACGAATGCCTCTGCCGCAGGCACTTCGGTTGTCGTCTGATCCGCTACAGCTACGGCTGCTCAGGGGGCGGCTGCCTGCGTTTCGCTCGCCTTCACTGGAGTGCCCCCTGCCATGAGCCGGATCGGATTGATCGATTACGGCATGGGCAATCTCCATTCCGTGCGCCGCGCGATCGAGCGCCTCGGCGCCGAGGTGGTGCCCGTGCAGGAAGCCGCCGCGATGCAGGCCTGCCATGCCTTGATCCTGCCGGGCGTGGGCGCTTTCGACCCCGCCATGCAGCGGCTGGAGCAGGCGGATCTGATCGAACCCCTGAAAGCTTGGTGCGACTCCGGTGGACGCCTGCTCGGGATCTGCCTGGGGTTGCAGTTGCTGTTCGAGAGCAGTGAGGAAGGGCAGCGCGAGGGACTGGGTCTGCTGGCCGGCCGGGTGCGCGCCCTGCCGCGCACGCCCGATCATCCGATTCCTCACATGGGCTGGGCGCCGCTGCTGCCGGGCGCACCATCGCCGCTGCTGCCAGCGGATCAGCCACCCGCCTGGGTCTACTTCGTCCATTCCTTCGCCGCCGACCCCACGGATCCCGCCTGCGTCACCGCCCAGGTGGCCTACGGCGATGCCCGGGTCACGGCTGCCGTCTGGCAGCAGAACGTGGCGGCCTGCCAGTTTCACCCGGAGAAATCCGGGCCGGTGGGCCAGCGCATGTTGCGCCGCTGGCTGGGCTGGGTGGAGAACGCCGCCGCATGACCCTGCGGATCAGTGGCGGACGCCGGCTGATCAGCCCAGCGGGCTCGGCGGCCAGACCCACCACCTCACGGGTGCGGCTGGCGGTGATGAATCTGCTCAGCGCCAGGCTGGAGGGCGCGCGCTGGCTCGACCTCTGCTGCGGCAGTGGGGTGATGGGCTGCGAGGCGCTGCAGCGCGGTGTGGCGGCCGTGGTGGCGGTGGATCAGGACCGGGCGATGGCGGCCACGGCCCGGACCAACCTGGAAACGGTGCGCGCCGGCCTGAGGCGGCCGGTGACGGTGGAGGTGCTCTGCCGGCCGTTGCCGCGCTGGCTGGAGGGTGGTGGCGCCTGCCGTACAGCTGGTGGGCCCTTCGATCTGATCTATGTGGATCCGCCCTACGGGGCGGGTCTGCATCAACCGATCGCGGCGGCGGTGCTTCATCACGGCTGGATGGCCGCCGGTGGGTTGTTGGTGTGGGAGTGCGGCAGCGGCCGCGTGCCTGAGGCACCACCGGGCTGGGAGCTGAGCCAGCAACGCCGCTATGGCAGCTCGGAAGTGGTGGTGCTGACGCCCCATCACAAGCAAGAGCGCCCGGCCGAGCCCTCCATGGAAGAGAGCCCAGACGAGCGCCATTGATTGGGCTGCCGGTGATGGCTTGCTGGTCATCACCTGGGGGTTGACGACGAGCGGGCCAGGTGACCCGGTGCTCTGGCGATGCTCTGATCACCTGCTGGCCTTGTGACCAGCTTTTCGTGACGAGCTTGTCGTACCAGCTTGAAGGGGGTGCAGGTCGCCCCAGCCGCTTGGTTCAGGCGAGAAGCGCTGGTTCAGCCGCCGAGGGCGCTGCCACGGCGGTATTGGTTCCAGGCCGCCACGAACAACCCCAACAGGGTGACGGGAATCAGACCCAGCACGATGCCGCAGAGCAGGGGTTCGATCATGGAGAGTCGGCCACAAAGAAGTGACGCAATTGTTTCACGTCTGCGGCAGTCTGGAGGGAGCAGCGTGGCGTTCCTTGACAGGTGATCTGACCCCGACAACGGCTCCTGAGGGGGCAGCGGAGGCCACACTCCGCCGTCAGGGTCTGATCACGGCGATGGTGCTGATGGCAGCTGCCGCCTGCGTGCTGCTGGCCCTGGGGCTGCTCCCCTCCATCCACGGCGACCCTTACACCCGCCAGACCCTGGATCTGGTCGGCTCGGCCGATCGCGGCAGCCGGCTGTTCCTGATCAATTGCGCCGGTTGCCATGGCATTGCCGGCCAGGGACTGGTGGGCCCGAGCCTGCATGGCGTCACCCAGCGCAAGAACGACCGCCGACTCGTGCAGCAGGTTGTGAGCGGCCGCACTCCGCCCATGCCCCGTTTTCAGCCTGATCCCCAGGCCATGGCCGACCTGATCGCCCACCTCCACGCACTGGCGTGACAGCCCCTGCGCCCGCTCCCTACCCACCGGTGGTGGTGCTGGTTGAACCTGCCGGGCCGCTGAATGTGGGCAGCGCCGCCCGTCTCTGCGCCAACTTCGGCATTGCCGAGCTGCGCCTGGTGGCGCCCCGCTGCGATCATCTCGGCGATGAAGCCCGCCGCATGGCCGTCCATGCCCAGCCGCTGCTGGAGCGGGCCGTGGTGTTTCCTGCTCTGGCCGCCGCCATCGCCGATTGCCGCCGTGTCGTGGCCGCCAGCGGGCGGCCGGAGGCTGCTCCGGTGGCCGTGGTGGACCCGCCCGAGGCCTTTGCCTGGCTGGCGGCGGGAGACGGAGAGGGCGATGGAGAAGGGGCCGCAAGCCTGGCCAGAGGCCCTCGCGACCTTCGCGGCCCCGACGGGCCTGGAGCCGCCAGCCGCCTTGAAAGACCTGGCAGCCCTCACAGCCCCGGCAGTCCCAGCAACCCTGGCGGCTATGGCAATCCCAGCAACTCCGGTAACTCCGGCAACCTCGACAGCCCTCCCAACCGTGCTGACGGCCCTGGCCTGGCGGCGGTGCCGCGGGTGTCTGCCCTGGTGTTCGGCCGCGAAGACAGGGGACTGAGCAATGACGAACTTCTGCAGGCCGGACGGGTGCTGCGCATCGCCGCCGATCCCGCCTACACCTCGCTCAACCTGTCCCATGCGCTGGCCATCGTGTTGCACGAGTGGCACCGGTTCCGCACCCGCCCGCCTGGTCCAGGCCCCGCGCCCACCACCGCGCTGCCCACCCCGGTGCGGCGCGCCGACCTGGAGGCTGCGCTGGCCGATGCCCAGGCGCTGCTGCTGGAGGTGGGTTTTCTGCTGCCGCACACGGCCCATGCCCGCATGGCCAAGGTGCGAGGCCTGCTGCAGCGGGCCCAGATCGATGCCGACGAAGTGGCCCTGGTGCGGGGCATGGTCCGGCAGCTGCGCTGGGCCACCGAACGCCGGACCCCTTAACGTCCTGCCAACCCTTTTCGTTTGTCTGTGCGCTCGGGCCGCCCCCCCCGATCCGGATCCACCGGCTGGTTCCAGCCCCTGGCCCTGGTGCTGCGACTGCTGGTGCTGGGCGTCGGTCTCGGTGTGATCACCGGCACGGTGCTGAAACAGCTCGCCCCCCGGATGGCTCAGGGAGCGATGGACACGCCGCGCATGGGCGCTGCCACCACACCGGTGGCGCCGCTGCAGCAGGGCATCCCGCTGGGCAGCTTCGAGCCGCGCAAGGAACTCACGGCCCTCAGCGCCCGCTGGAAGGCGCTGGCGGCGGCCCAGAAGGACCTCAAGGTGGGGGGCTTCCTGCTGGTGCTCGATGACGGCCGCTTCGCCCAGCTGAATCCCGACACACCGCTGCCTGCCGCCAGCTCGATCAAGACACCGATCCTGCTGGCGGCGCTCGAGGACCTCGACCGCGGCAAGTTGCGCTGGGGCGAACCCCTGCCGCTCACCAAGGAGGTGGTGGGTGGTGGTGCCGGCTGGATGGCCAGCCGTCCGCTCGGTACACGCTTTCCCTTCTACGAAGCCGCCACCGAGATGATCCGCGTCAGCGACAACAGCGCCACCAACCTGCTGATCAAGCGGGTGGGTGGCAAGTTGGCCATCAATGCCCGCTTCCAGGCGCTGGGCCTTCCCGCCACTGTGGTCAACAACTGGCTGCCCGATCTGGAGGGCACCAACACCACCAGCCCCCACGATCTCGCCCGCTCCATCGCCCTGGTGGACACCGGCGCCAAGCTCAGTCCACGGGCGCGGGATCACTTCCGCACGATCATGGGTACCTCGCGCACCAACACCCTTCTGCCCGCAGGGGTGCTCAAGGGGATCGGCGGCGATTCCAGCGACCCCGACAGCGAACTGCTGGCCCGCGGCATCAACGTGCTCAACAAGACCGGCGACATCGGCATCGCCTACTCCGATGCCGGACTGATTGAACTGCCCAACGGCCAGCGGGCCGTGGCGGCCTTCATGGTCAAGGGCCCCTTCAACGATCCCCGCTCCACCGATCTGATCCGGGCGATGGCCGCGGCCATGAGCGAAACCCTGGTCGGCCGTTCCCCTGCTCCCACCCCGCGATGAACCCGCACGCTTCCCGCAACCGCCGTCGCCGGTGGCTGAGCTCCCTGCTGCCGGCTCTTGCCGGTGGCGCCCTGGCGCTGGGCGCCAGTGGCGGGGCCGCCGCCGCCGATCCGCTGACCACCCTGGCGGCCACTTCCGCGGCCAAGCCGGCAGCGAATCCGGCGGCCGCTACGGGGCCCATCCAGCCCGCCGCGGCTCCGGCACCGGCTCCCGCCCCCGCTGCGGCTCCCACCACCGTGCTGCGGCCCCAGCAGGTGCGGGCGCTGCCCGGAAAGCTGGATCAGGTGCCGTTGATCAATGACAACAACCCCGAGCTGATCACGGCGCCCGGCATCCTGCTCTCCACCTTCGATGGGGCCGCCACCCTGGGCGGGCAGCCTCTTGGTGTGCCGGCGGCTCACCTCAACCGTCCCCTGAAAGGCCGCTTCGACCTGTTCAGCCATCACGTCTACGCGGGGCGGCCCGAAACCGTGGATTCCACCCTCTGGCTGGGGGTGGTGGCGGCACCCAACGGCCCGCGGCCGGTGCGGCTGCAGTTGATCAGCGGTTCCACGGCGCTGTCGCAGGCCACCGACCCCAAACAGGCGGACGCTCCCTTCCTGCCCCTGCCGGCGCTGGTTCCCCATGACGGCACCTCCGCGTTTTCCGGCCCGGGCAGCCGGGTGGCGGCTGAACTGCTGCAGCAGCGCCGCAGCCCTGAGATTCCGGCCCAATGGCAGCTGCCGGCCGGAGAACTCACCACCCTGGTGGCAGTGCCGATCCCGGTGCGCGGCCTCGACCCCCTGCTCAACGGCCGCAACCTGCAGCTGCGGCTGGTGAGCGACGGGCCGGTGCAGGTCGCCACACTGGCCGCCTTCGGCGGTGACCAGCCCCCGTCGGACGCCACCTGGCTGGAGCTGTTGCGGGGCGGGCTCAGCCCCAAGGAGCACCAGCCCACGCCGCGCGGCGCCAAGGGGCGGATCATCTATTCGCGGGTCAGTGGTGTGCAGCTGGGCAGCCGTTGGACCGGCACGCTCACCGATCCCGGCAGCCCGGTGCTGTCGGTGCGCAGCGCCCCGGTGTCGTGGCCGATCGCCGGGCTGGAGCTGGGCACCCTCGGCACCGGCCAGGTGCAGACCGCCGAGCTCGACCCCTTCTATCCCGGCACCGCCTGGGCCGCCCACGGCAACTACGGCGTCGAGTACGACCTGCGCCTGCCGCTGCGCAACGACAGCGACCAGCCGAGCGTGCTTTCGCTGGCGCTGGAGTCGCCCCGCAAGACCGACAAGCCGCTGGGAGGGTTGAGCTTCAACGTCACCGAGGTCCGGCCGGTGATGTTCCGCGGCACCGTGGAGGTGAGCGGCCTCGACGATCCCCAGGGCCGGCGGATGGGCCGGCGCTGGTTCCACCTGGTGCAGCGCCAGGGGCAGCAGGGGCCGGAGCTGGGCCGCGTGCGGCTCCAGCCCGGAGAGCAGCGGGAGCTGCGCGTGCGGTTGATCTACCCGGCGGATGCCACCCCACCCCAGGTGCTCACCCTGCTGCCGGTGCCCGCCGCGCCGGCCGAAACCTCAGCTGTGAAACAATCCGAACCCGTGCCGAGCTGTCGTCCGTGAGTCAGACCCGCAAGCGCAGGGTGTTTCCCTTCACCGCCATCGTCGGCCAGGAGGAGATGAAACTCGCCCTGCTGCTGAACGTGATCGATCCCCGCATCGGCGGCGTGATGATCATGGGCGACCGCGGTACGGGCAAGTCGACCACCATCCGCGCCCTGGCCGATCTGCTGCCAGCTATCCCCGTGGTGGCCGGCGACCCCTACAACAGCTCTCCCACCGACCCCGATCTGCAGAGCAGCGAGGTGCGCGAACGGGCCGAAGCCGGCGAGACCCTGCCGGTGGAACCCCGCCAGGTGCCGATGGTGGACCTGCCGCTGGGTGCCACCGAAGACCGTTTGTGCGGCACGATCGACATCGAGAAAGCGCTGAGCGAGGGCATCCGGGCGTTTGAGCCGGGCCTGCTGGCCAAGGCCAACCGCGGCCTGCTCTACGTCGATGAGGTGAACCTTCTCGACGACCACCTGGTGGACGTGCTGCTCGACTCGGCCGCCTCGGGCTGGAACACGGTGGAACGGGAAGGCGTGAGCGTGCGGCACCCGGCGCGTTTCGTGCTGATCGGCTCCGGCAACCCGGAGGAAGGGGAGCTGCGGCCCCAGCTGCTTGATCGCTTCGGCATGAGCGTGGAGGTGCGCACCGTGCGCGATCCCGAGCTGCGCGTGCAGGTGGTTGACCAGCGCACCGGCTTCGATGCCGACCCCGAGGCCTTCAGCGCCCAGGTGCAGGACGTTCAGGACGCCCTGCAGGCCCGGGTGGTGGAGGCCCAGAACCGGTTGCCGTCGGTGGTGATCGACGACGACCTGCGGGTGCGCATCTCGGCGGTGTGCGGCGAACTGGATGTGGACGGCCTGCGCGGCGACATCGTCACCAACCGGGCGGCCAGGGCCCTGGCTGCCTTCGAGCACCGCAACGAGGTCACCGACGACGACGTGGCCCGGGTGGTGGCCTGCTGCCTGCGCCACCGCCTGCGCAAGGACCCGCTGGAGCAGATCGACACCGGCGATCGGGTTATCAAGGTGTTCTGCAAGGTGTTCGAGCGGCCTGAGCCGAGCGACCGCAGCGGTTTCGAGCTGGCCCTGGCGGCCTGAGCCCGCAGGGGGCCGCAGCGCTAGGCCGCAGTGGAACGCAGCCTGTCCAGCGCCTTCCCCAGTTCGAAGAGCGGCGGCTGCCAATCTCCGGGCCGTTCTTGCCGGAACAGGCGACAGGAGGGGTACCAGAAACAGGAGGCACCCGACTGACCCCAGCGCCAGTCCGGCGCGGAGGGCAGCAGCACCCAGGTGGGTTTCCCCAGAGCGCCGGCCAGGTTCGCGGTGCTGTTGGAGATCGAGACGACCAGGTCGCAGGCGTCGATCAGTGCGGCAAGTCCGTCGAGATCGCCGAAGGTGTCGACGCTGTCCACCTCCAGCACCTCCACACCCGTCTTGCGCCTGAGGCGGGCGATGTCCTGCCGCACGGACCCGTACTGAAGCGACACCAGAGCCACGTCGGGGTGTGAGAGGGCTGGCGCCAGGGCCGCCAGCTCGATCGATTTGGCGGGCCCGGTGAGTCCGGCACTGTGCCAGGAGACGCCGCAGAGGAGGCCCTGATGCCTGCTCTGCAGCTCTTCCCTGATCCTTTCTCGACGGATGGGATCACTGCGGAGATAGCCCGGGCGCTGGCGGCGAAACGCCCCTGCATCGGGGCGCAGAACGCGACACATCCCACCCACCGGCAGCTGCCGGTCGTAGCGGGATTCCGGCACCGGAGCTGCCGATCCGACGACGGTGAGGGCCGGAAACGAGCGCTCCAGCAGCGGCAGCAGGCGATCGTCGGCCTGCAGCACGATCTCCTCGCTGAGCTGGTCCGCCTCGTGGAGCAGGGAGTGGAACAGCACTTCATCCCCCACGCCCTGCTCAGGCCAGAGCAGCAACCGGCCTGTTCGGGCCTCAGGGGCAAAGGGGGGGCGCCCGCTGGTCAACTGCTGATGCTGATACTCAGGACAGCGCCATCGCCATTCGTATCTCTGCCAGGCCTCCTGAAACCGGCCGCGCAGCAGCAGCGTGCGGGCCAGGTTGAAGTGGGCCTCAGCAAGCTCGTCATGGAAGTGGAGGGCCTCCCGGAAGCAGGCCTCTGCCCCGTCCAGGTCGCTGCGGGCCATGAGGGTGGCGCCCAGGCTGTTGAGGATTTCAGGAGATTGGGTGGCCAGCTCCAGCGCCTGGCGCAGCAGCCGTTCGGATTCCTCCAGCCGACCGAGGGGGAGGAGGGCCTTGCCGAGGTTGGCAAGGGCCGGTGGGTAATGCGGCTGCAGGGTCAGCGCCTGGCGCAGCAGCCGCAGTTCCTCCATCTTCCTGCCGGTCATGCCGCAGAGCAGGGCGAGGTTGTTGCAGGCCGTCGCAGTCGGCGGTCCAGCCTTGAGCAGGGCGCGATAGATCGCTTCGGCCTCCGGCAACCGGCCGGCTTTCACCAGCAGCAGTGCCTCCTGCTCGGGGTTGGCGGACAGACTCCGGCGCCGGGAAGGCAGCCGCTTCCTGCCTCCAACCCCGGGCCCGTCAGCCGATCCAGCACCGAAGCCCGCTGAGCCCTGTGACCGTCCCTTCATGGCCCTGATCGCGGGATAACCAGTGCAGCGAGCGTACGGACGTCTCTCCTGGCGGCGCGGATAATTCGCCCCATGCGCATCCTCGGCATCGATCCCGGCCTCGCCCGTGTCGGCTACGGCGTGATCGAGTCCGGCCCGCCTCAGCGGATGCTCGATTGCGGCATGATCCAGACCCTTCCCGGCCGCTCCGATGGCGCGCGGATGGTGGAGATCGCCCGCGACCTGCGCTGGCTGGTGCGGCGCTGGCGCCCGGAGCTGGCGTCGGTGGAGAAATTCTTCTTCTACCGCTCCAGCACCACGATTTCGGTGGTGCAGGCCCGGGGCGTGGTGATCATGACCCTGGCGCGGCTGCAGGTGCCGGTGGTGGAGTTTCCGCCGATGCAGGTGAAGCTGGCGCTCACCGGCTCGGGCCATGCCGGCAAGGAGGAGGTGCTCGACGCCGTGATGCGCGAACTGTCCCTGGACCACCCACCACGCCCCGACGACGCTGCCGACGCCCTGGCCGTGGCGCTCACCGGCTGGTTTCAACGGTGACCCGGCCCGCTGCTGGTCAAGCTGCGGCCGGTGAAGCCGCCGCTGGTGAAGCCGCCGTCGGTGGGGCAGGCGCCGACAAGGCAGCCCTGCGCAACCACTGGCGCCAGCGGCGGATGGCTCTGCTGATGGAGGCGCATCCTGCCCTGCAGCAAAAGGCTGCGGCAGCTCTGGCTCCCTGGCTGGATCGACCGCAGCGGCTGGGGCTCTACTGGCCCCTGCGTGGTGAAGCTGATCTGAGGCCGCTTCAGCAGCTGGCACCGGCGTCGCTTGCCTTGCCGGTGGTGCGGCCGGCGGCGGGACCTGAGGGAGGACTGGTCGCAGGGGCGACGGAGAGGGGCGCCGCCGCACTTCATTACGTTGCCTGGAACCCGGGCGCGCCGCTGCTCCCTGATCACTGCGGCATCCCGGCTCCGCAGGGGCCCAGCCTCCAGCCCAGCGCCCTGGGCCTGCTGCTGGTGCCGGCGCTGGCCTTCGACCGCCGTGGTTTCCGGCTGGGTTCGGGCGGTGGCTGGTACGACCGCCTGCGGCAGCAGCCAGCCTGGCGCTCCGTGCCGGCGGTGATCGTGGCGCCCTACGGCTGCCTGGTGGAGGCCCTGCCCACCGACCCCTGGGACATCCCCTTCGACGGTTGGCTCAGCGAGCGGGGTCTGGAATGGTTGCAACCTGTTGAGTGATGCCCCCCCCGGCTCGCCTGACGGGGCTGCATTTGCCAGGATCCCCGCAGCTGAAGCCTTCCTGTGGTGCTCTCCTCGGATTCGTCCGCTCAACCGCCGATGGGCCTGATGCAGCCTGCGGTGGCTCGGATGGATGCCGAGGGCACCAGCGGTCGGCGCCTTTCCCCGGCGCTGCGCGCCGGAACCGCCGCGGCGGCAGGCCGCACCGTGGCCGATCGCGTGATGGCCGCCGAGCTCGGTCACCGCTCAGAGCCCAGCGAGGCCCTGTCGATGATGGTGAGCTCGATGGTCCGGATGGTGCAGGCGGGCAAGGCCCATGCCGCCGGCAACCGCTGGTCGGCCTCCTGAACCCCTCTTACGCTGGAGCGCCTGGCCCTCCTGAAGCGGAACCGGCCCTCCTCTGTTCGCTCAATCGCCCGTGACCTCCTTCCAACGCCTGGTGGTGCCATGCCTGGGAGCGGCGGCCCTCGCCCTGCTGCCGGTGGCGGCCCGGGCCCATGCCATCGAGAGCAGCCTCGATCAGCTCCGCTCCCTCAACGACTCCCTGCTGCTTGAGAGCCGCTTCTCCTCCGGTGAACCGGCGGCCGGAGCCCAGGTGCGTGTGGTGCCGCCAGGTGGCGGCACACCGGTGGAGGTGGGCCAGCTGGATGCCGACGGCAAGCTGTCCTTCGTGTTGCCCAGCGGCGCCGATGGCACCTGGGAGCTGCAGGTCGACGACGGCCCCGGCCACCGCGACTTCCTCGACCTGACGGTGAAGAGCGGCCGCCCTCTGATTGACAGCCTCAGCCGCCGCCCGGCCGAGCCGACGGCGCCCTGGACCTCCCCCTGGCTGATCGGCACCCTGGTGCTGGGCGGCCTTGGCAGCGTCGGCGGGGTGATCGCCGGTCTGAGTGGCTGGTCCGCTGCGCGCCGTCGCCTTCGATGAGCACCGGCACCGAAGCGCTCGACCGGATCGTTGAGCGCCTGCGCGGTACCACCGACCCCAAGCGCCGCTACGCCTATGTGCTCTGGCTGGCCCAGAAGCTGGAGCCGCTGCCGGATGAGTTCCGTGTCGATCCCTTCAAGGTGAAAGGCTGCGTGTCGCAGGTGTACGTGGTGGGCGAGCTTCAGCAGGGGCGGCTGCATTGGCGGGGTGATTCCGATGCCCAGATCACCAAAGGGCTGCTGGCCCTGCTGATCGAAGCGCTCGAAGGCCTGACGCCCGAGCAGGCTGCCGCCGTGGATCCTGCCTTCCTGGCGGATACGGGCCTGCAGGCCAGCCTCACCCCATCGCGGGCCAATGGCTTCCTCAACATCTTCAAGATGATGCAGGCCCAGGCCCGCAGTCTCGCCGGCGGCGAGTCCACCGCCGGTGCAGCGTCCGGCGCCCCCTCCTGATGACCAGCGGCGCCGGCCTGCAGGAGCAGCCACGCTGCAGACAGGTTTCTAGGCTCTGTCGTTTCCAGGCGAGACAGGCATGACCATCGGCATCGGCTTGCTGGGTCTGGGCACGGTGGGAGCGGGTGTGGCCGCCATCCTGTCCGCCCCGGCGGGTCGCCATCCGCTGGTGGACCAGCTGCGGCTGCAACGGGTGGCCGTCAGGGATCTCAGCCGCCCGCGCCCGCTGGAGCTGGATCCGGCCCTGCTCACCACCGACCCCGAAGCGGTGGTGCAGGACCCGGCCGTCGACATCGTGGTGGAGGTGATGGGGGGCCTCGAACCCGCCCGCAGCCTGATCCTCAGCGCCATCGCCGCCGGGAAATCGGTGGTCACGGCCAACAAGGCGGTGATCGCCCGCCACGGCCAGGAGATCGCCGCGGCGGCCGCGGCGCGGGGCGTGTACGTGCTGATCGAGGCCGCGGTGGGCGGCGGCATTCCGATCATCGAGCCGCTGAAGCAGTCGCTGGGGGCCAACCGCATCCAGCGGGTGAGCGGCATCATCAACGGCACCACCAACTACATCCTCACCCGCATGGCGGATGAGGGGGCCCTCTACGGCACGGTGCTGGCCGATGCCCAGGCCCTCGGCTACGCCGAAGCCGATCCGGCCGCCGATGTGGAAGGCGGCGATGCCGCCGACAAGATCGCCATCCTGGCGGGACTGGCCTATGGCGGTGGCGTCGAACGCTCCGCCATCCCCACCGAAGGCATCAGCGGCCTGCAGGCCAGGGATGTGAGCTACGCCGACCAGCTGGGCTTCCGCGTCAAGCTGCTGGCGGTGGCCCAGAGCGAGGGCACCGATCCCGACGGCACCGAGCAGCTCGATGTGCGGGTGCATCCCACCCTGGTGCCAAAGGATCACCCACTGGCGGGGGTCAACGGCGTCAACAACGCCATCCTCGTGGAGGGGGATCCGGTGGGACGGGTGATGTTCTACGGGCCGGGTGCAGGGGCAGGGCCCACCGCTTCGGCTGTGGTGGCCGACATCCTCAACATCGCCGGCATCCGCCAGGTGGGCGGCCCGTCCGCCGGGCTTGATCCGCTGCTGGCGGCCGGCAGCTGGCGCCGTTGTCGCCTGGTGGATCCCGCCGTCACCCGTCACCGCAACTACCTGCGCCTGCAGACCACCGACCAGGCGGGGGTGATCGGGCGGATCGGCAGTTGCTTCGGCCAGGAGGAGGTGTCGATCCAGTCGATCGTGCAGTTCCAGGCCTCCGGCGGCGAAGCTGAGATCGTGGTGATCACCCATGAGGTGCAGGAAGCCCGTTTCCGTGCGGCGCTCACGGCCATCGCCGCCCTGCCCGACGTCAAGGCCGTGGCAGCCTGCCTGCGAACCCTCTGACCGGAAGGAGTCGCGGCCTCACCTGATGAGAGTGATCAGCAGCACCGATCCTTCGGTCGCGATCCCCTCACCGGGATTTCTTAAGGTTCATGGCGAACGCCTTCCCCTCTCCAGCCCCGAAATGCTGTCGACACACGCCCCCACCACGGGCGACCCGCAGCGCCGTCAGGCCCCATCCCCCCTCGCCACCCCCCTTCCTACGGACACCCCCTCCATCCGCACCAGCCCGATGAGCCTCCACCAGGGTGATTGCATTCACCTCGCCTCGGATTCGAACCTGTACCAGGTGATCGCCGTGGATCCGCCCCATGACCGCTGCTGGGTGCGCCGCTGGCCCCTGGCGCGGGAGGGCTCCCCGGTGTTCGAGGTGTCCTTGCAGCAGGTTCACAACAAGCCGCCTTCCCTGGCCCTGAATGGCCAGCCGAGCCTTTGAATGGCCGCAGCGAGCGTCACCGCCCCCCATCGCCCCCTTTCCTGATCTGAAGCGCTGGCTGACGCTTCCCCTGGTGGGAGTGCTGAGTCTGGGTCTGCTGTCGGCCTGCCAGCCCGTCCGCCCGGTGGACCGGCTGGTGGTGGCGGGGCGCAGCCGCATCGATTCGGTGGATCCGGCCGCCACGTTCAGCATCGGCGCGATGCAACTGCTGAGCGCTCTGGGCGACCCCCTCTATGCGATCAGTCCCGACGGCGAGCTGCAGCCGCGCCTGGCCGTGGCGCCGCCCCGCCTCAGCGCCGATCGTCTCACTGCCTGGGTGCCGCTGCGGCAGGGCGTGCGCTTCCACGACGGCAGCCGCTTCGATGCCGCCGCCATGGTGTTCACGCTGGAGCGCTTCCTGGCGATCGGCAAGCTGAGCTATCTGCTGGGCGACCGGATCGCCTCGGTGCGGGCCAGCGGGCCCTACGAACTGGAGCTGCGCCTGCGGCGCCCGTTCACGGCCCTGCCCCAGCTGCTCACGGCGGTGAATCTCACGCCGCTGTCCCCCACGGCCTACCGCGCCCACGGCCGCCGCTTTCTGAACGAGCGCTTCGTGGGCACCGGGCCCTACCGGCTCACCTTCTTCAACGATCAGCAGCAGCGGCTGGAGCCCTTCGCCGACTACTGGGGCCCGAAGCCCGCCAACAGCGGCATCGACATGGTGAACCTGAGCAACTCCACCGCCCTTTACGGGGCCCTGCGCAGCGGCGAAGTGGATGTGCTGCTCTCCACCAGCCTGGAGGGCGACCAGCAGCTGTCGCTGCATCGCCTGGCCGCGGCCGGCGCTCTGCGCGAAGGGAGGGGGCCGGCTCTGGAGATCGGCTATCTCACGCTGCTCAGCGACCAGCCGCCCCTCAAGGATCCACGCCTGCGCCGCGCGCTAGCGTTCGGCCTCGACCGGGAGCTGATCAGCCAGCGGGTCAGCCACGGGCTGCGTCCTTCCCTGCGGGAGCTGGTCCCCCCCACGATCCCCGGCTCCGATCCGCAGGCCTGGCCCGCCTTCGACCCGGCCCAGGCGCGTGCGCTGTTCCGTCAGGCCGGCTACTGCGGCGGCCGGCGGTTGAGCGTGCCCCTCACCTTCCGCTCCAACATCCCCTCCGACCGCCTGTTCGCGCTCACCTGGAAGGAGCAGCTGGCCCGTGACTTCGGCGACTGCGTGCAACTGGAGATCAGCGGCATGGAATCCACCACGGCCTACCGGCAGCTCGGCAAGGGGGCCTTCACGGCGATCCTGCTGGAGTGGATGGGGGATTTCCCCGATGCCGACAACTACCTGATTCCCCTGCTGGGGTGTGAGCAGGCGGAGGGCAACCGCTGCCTCAAGGGGGCCAGCGCCGCCAGCGGCAGCTTCTGGACCCAGCCGGGCCTTGAGCAGGATCTCAAGCGCAGTGAAAGCCTGGAGGGGGAGGAGCGCGTCGCCCTGCTGCGCCGCCTGCAGCAACAGGTGGCCCAGGCGTCCCCCTACATCCCGGTGTGGCTGGTGGCCCCACGCGCCTGGGCCCGCCCCAACCTGCAGACGCCCCGCTTCGATGGGGCCGGCCGGGTGGTGTTCAGCCGGCTGCAGAAGGAGCGCCACCCATGAGCCGCCGTTCCCAGCTGTTGCGCTACGGCGCCAGCCGCCTGCTGCTTGGCCCGGTGATGCTCTGGCTGATCGCCACGCTGGTGTTCCTGCTGCTGCGGCTGGCGCCGGGTGACCCGATCGATGCCCTGCTCGGCATCCGCGCTCCGGAGGAGGCCCGCGCCGCCCTGCGCCAGCAACTCGGGCTTGATCTGCCGCTGCTCACCCAGTACGGCCAGTTCCTGCTGGGTTTGCTGCGCGGGGATCTGGGCGCCTCGCTCACCAACCAGACACCGGTGGCCCAGGTGATCAGCCAGAGCCTGCCGGCCAGCCTGGAGCTGGGCGTGTGCGCGCTGTTGATCGCCGCCGTGCTGGGGCTGGCGGTGGGCTTCTCCGGCATCGCCCGCCCCGACGGCAAGCTCGATCTGGCCGGCCGCCTCTACGGCATCGGCACCTACGCCCTGCCGCCGTTCTGGGCGGCGATGGTGGTGCAACTGGTGTTCGCCGTCTGGCTCGGTTGGTTGCCGGTGGGTGGCCGCTTCCCGGTCACGCTGCTGCCGCCCACCGGCTCTGGCTTCTACCTGTTCGACAGCCTGCGGGCCGGCAACTGGCAGCAGTTCAGCGGCACCGTGCGGCATCTGGTGTTGCCCGCCACCACGCTGGGCGTGCTGCTCAGCGGCATCTTCGACAACGCGCTGCGGCTCAATCTGCGCCGGGCGCTCCGCTCCGACTACGTGGAAGCGGCCCGCAGCCGCGGCCTGAGCGAACCAAGGGTCGTGCTGCGCCACGCCCTGCCGAATGCCCTGTTGCCCGTGCTCACGATCACCGGGATCACCGTGGCGTCCCTGATCGGTGGTGCCCTGCTGATTGAGGTCACCTATTCGTGGCCGGGCATCGCCTTCCGGCTGCAGGAAGCGATCGCCCAGCGCGACTACCCCCTGGTGCAGGGGATCGTGGTGGTGGTGGCGGCGCTGGTGGTGCTGGTGAGCGTGGTGGTGGATCTGCTCGTGGCGCTGCTGGATCCGCGGATTCGGTTCTGACGCTGGCTGCCGGACCCTGTCCTGACGCTTGCTGCTGAAGCCGGTGCTGCTCGCTTCCGCTGTGTGCCGTTCAGCCGTCGAGGCGCCGGTGCCAGTGGCGGGCAGCCTCCCGGTCGAGCACATAGGCCCGCACGGTGCCCTGCAGGCGCTGCTGGCTGGCCAGGGCAGCGGACCCGTCGAGGGAGCCGAGGAAGTCGGCGGTGAGGTTGAGCAGCAGCTCCTGCACCTGATGCGGCTCCACCCCGACCAGCTCCTCGCCCAGCTGCAGCAGCGCGGGGTTGTCGTCACCGAGGCGCACCACCGAGAAGTGGCTGCCTCCCTCCACCATCACCAGCCGGCTGCGGGGGTTGTGCTGCTGCAGGAAGAGCTCCAACTGCTCGCCCACCGGCGGCGTGACCAGATCGAGGCCGCCGCCCACCATCAGCAGCGGCGTGCCGTTGAGGCGATCGAGGCCGCGGCCTGGCCAGAGCAGGCTGCCGAAGGGATTGAAGCTCACCACCGCCGCCACCGGGTCGCGGCCGTCGCCGCTGCCCACCTCAGGCAAGGGCACCTCCGGCAGCTGGCATTGCAACAGCCGCGAGAGGTTGTTGAGCGGGATCCCTTTCATCTCCTGCTTGCAGCGCTGGTCGAGTCCCGCCATGGGCCGGGCGCCTCCGGCCATCAGCGCTGACAGCCCACCGAGCGAATGGCCCAGCAGCACCGCAGAGGAGCCCAGGGGCGGCAGCCGGCCGTCCTGCTCGGCCTTCAGCACCGCCTCCACATCCGCCAGGCGGGCGGGGAGGGTCTCGGCGCCGGGGGGCGGGCGCTGCCCATCCAGCAGCTGCCGCACGACGCGTTCGTCGCTGCTGGGGTCATCGATCAGCAGCACCGGGTAGCCGCGCTCCGCCAGCCCGCGGGCCAGCCAGTTCAGCTGGGCGCCGCTGCTGCCCAGGCCGGGCATCACCAGCAGGTAGGTGCCCCGAGCGGGCCCCACCGCCTCCCACAGCTCGATCTTGAGCGGGTCGGGCCGGTGGGTCACCGCCAGTTCCAGCAGGCGGGGCATGGGAACAGCGCCGGTGGGCTGCAGGGCGGGCGCCCGTGCCGCGCTGGGGGTGGCGGTCAGGGGCAGCCGCAGCTGACGCAACTGCCGCAGGGCCTGGCCCTGCAGCTCCACCTGCCGGCGCCATTGCTGGGCCAGCTTCAGCACCTCGTCCACCTCCAGGGTGAGCCGGGGGGCGGGCACGGCCCGCAGCAGGCTCAGCGGGGTGACCGGTTCCGGGCGCTGCAGCAGGCCGCGGAGTGTGTTCACCAGCAGGGGGCCGCTGCCGCTCTGGTCGGTGCTGAGCAGTGCCCCCATCTCCTCGACCACCTGCCGGCCCGCCCAGCTCTGGATCAACTGCAGAGCCAGGTCGCGCTCCTCCAGGATCGGCGTGAGCAACAGGCGGCGCAGATCCTCGCGGCTGCGGGGGTCGAGCAACTCGAACCACACGCCCAGGTCGTTGCCCCGGGAGCCGGGATCACGGCTCCAGGCTTCCAGCTGGCCGATATCGATCGGCAGCGAGAACCCGTCGAGCCGAACGATCAGTTGATCCGCGGCCTTGGCAGGACTGCCACCCCCGACCAGCAGACTGGTGAGAAGCACGAACAGCGATCGGAACCGGTTTGACACGACGTCGCGCAGGGGCAAGCGGCCTCGGCTGGTTCCTCCAGTTTCCCGCGCCCCTGCAGCAATTGTGCTGGATGCGGCTGCTGAGCGGCCTTGGTGGCGGCGGCGTGATCTATCTCACCGCTGTGGTGTTCCACAACGCCGGCTTCTCCGCCACCGCGGTCGGGCAGGGGCTGGCGGCAGCCGCACTGGCCGGTACGGCCGGTCGGTTGCTTTGCGGCTGGTGGCTCGACCGCGGCCGCTCCTGCAATGGCCCGATCGTGCTGGCCGCCTTGATCTCGGTGCTGGCCGACGCGCGCCTCTACAGCGCCACCAGCTTTCCCGCCTACGTGAGCGGGCAGATGCTGATCGGACTGGCCCTCGGGCTCTGGTGGCCCGCGATCGAACTCGCCGTGACCCAGAGCTGCGCGCCGTTGCCTTCCAGCCGCGCCTTCGCGCTGGTGCGCACCGCTGATGCGCTTGGCATCGCCACCGGCGTGCTGCTGGGCTCCGGGCTGGCGGCCCTTGGCCGGTTGAGGGGCATCTTCCTCGTCGACATCGCCTGCATGGTCGTGCTGCTGAGCCTGCTGCTGCGCCGGCCGCTGCCGCCGGCACCAGCCCGCAGTGCCGACATCCGACTCGATTCCTGGCAGGGATGGGTGCGGCCCCTGCTGCCCCTGCTGGCGATGACGGTGCTGTCCACCGGCATGGTGGCCCTGCTGCAGGGCGCCCTGCCCCTGGATCTGGTGCGCGGCGGGCTGGCCCGCCCCCCCCTGCCGGAGAGCACCGGTGCTCTGCTGCTGGCGCTGCAGCTGGGGCTCCTGCTGGCCCTGCAATGGCCGCTGGGGCGCTGGCTGTCAGAGCGCTCGGTGGCCTTCGGGCTCGGACTGAGCCTGCTGGGTTTCGCGCTCGGCAGCTCCCTGCTGGCCTTCTCGAGCCTGGGCTGGCACAGCCTCACGGTGCTGCTGCTGGCCCAGCTGCCGCTGGCGGCGGCTGTGGCCGCCTTTCTGCCCACGGCCACCGAAGCAGTGGTGGAGATCACGCCCCCCGCCCATCAAGGCATGGCCATGGCGCTGTTCTCGCAGTGTTTTGCGGTGAGTGCCTTCGTGGCGCCCCAGGTGGCGGGCCTGTTCCTCGACCAGCAGCGGCATGGGGCCGGCCTCTGGCTGGCGATGGCGGCGCTCTGCCTGCTGGGCCTCACCCTGGTGCGGCCCTTAGCCCGCGTCCACCCCCATGCCAGCGCCTCCAGCGTGATCTGACCCTCCGCCCGGGGCGGGCCGGGAAATCCAGCCCTGCTGCTCGTGAGGCAGGGGCTCGGTGCCGTACTCCCAGTCGTCGTAGTCGGGGTCGTTGCGGATGCGCTGGTGCAGCTCCTTCTGAATCTCGAAGTTGTGGGTGCCGGCATTGAGCGCGCCGGCGGCGGATCCGGCAGTGCCGTCGGGGGTTGCCGCGGTGCCGCTGGTGACCTCGGCCAGCGGCGGCTCAGCAGCCGGCTGGTTCCCGGCTGCCGCCGTGCTGCCTGCAGAGGGCTCCTGGGAGGGGTTCATCAGGGTTCGCCTCGTCGGACACCATCCTCGCCGAAGGCCGACACCGCCTGGGCAACCGAAGCCAAAGCAAAGGGCGGCGCAACGTTCTGTGCGGGGCTTACCCCCCAACTGTCTGTTGGTGTGGAACCTCGGCTGAGCTGAGCCCCGGCTGATCCGCGCCCATCGCCCAGGTACCCCTCAGGATCAGCCAATGCGCCCGACGCTGCCGATGCTGCATGCTGCTCTGAGTCGCCAGAGTCGCCCAGGTGGCCCGAGCCGGCTGATGCTGACCGATGACGTCATGCCACAGCCTCAACCGTTCCATCCGTGTTCCAGCCTCAACGTCGGAAGACCGTTGAAGCCGGGTCAGACGTTGAACAGGAACTCCATCACGTCGCCTTCGGCCACCACATACTCCTTGCCCTCGCTGCGCAGCCAGCCTCGGTTGCGTGCTTCGGGCAGGGAGCCCGCTTCGATCAGCTGCGCGTAGGCCACGGTCTGGGCGCGGATGAAGCCCCGCTCAAAGTCGGTGTGGATCACGCCGGCGGCCTGGGGCGCGGTCATGCCGGCAGTGATCGTCCAGGCCCGGGTTTCCTTCTCGCCGGTGGTGAAGTAGGTGCGCAGGCCCAGCAGCTGGTAGGTGGCGCGGATCAGGCTCTGCAACCCTCCTTCGCTCACCCCCAGCCCGTCGAGATAGTCGGCGCGCTCGGCCTCGCCGAGCTCCACCAGCTCCGCCTCCACCTGCGCTGAAATCCGCACCACCTCTGCCCCTTCACGCTGGGCGAGGGACACCACGGCGTCGCTGTGGTCGTTGCCGGCCGCCAGGTCGTCTTCCGAGACGTTGGTGGCGTAGATGATCGGCTTGAGGGTGAGCAGGCCGAGCGGACGGATCGTCTCGCGCTCGTCGGCGCTGAGGGCAACCCCGCGCGCCGGTGCACCGGCTTCCAGCGCTGCGGCGATCCGGCCCAGCACCTCATCTTCCGCCTGGGCTTCCTTGCTGGTGCGGGCCTGCTTCTTGAGCCGTTCCCGCCGCTTCTCCACCTGGGTCAGGTCAGCGAGAGCCAGCTCCAGATTGATGATCTCGGCGTCGTGGGCGGGATCCACCTGCCCAGCCACGTGGATCACGTCGTCGTCCTCGAAGCAACGCACCACGTGCACGATCGCGTCCACCTCGCGGATGTTGGCGAGGAATTTGTTGCCGAGCCCTTCGCCCTGGCTGGCGCCCTTCACCAGGCCGGCGATGTCGACGAACTCCACCCGGGTGGGCACGATCTCGCGGGAACTGGACACCTCCGCAAGCCTGTTCAGGCGCCCGTCGGGCACCGCCACGGAGCCGACGTTCGGCTCGATCGTGCAGAACGGAAAGTTGGCGGCCTGGGCCTGGGCGTTGGCCACCAGGGCGTTGAAGAGGGTGGATTTGCCCACGTTGGGCAGCCCCACGATTCCGGCTTTGAGCATGGCGCGAAATCTAAACGGCGCCCCCCGGGCCTCCCATGGCCACGTTTTCCGCCGCGACCATCAAGACTGGTTACAGCGACCGCTGACCGTCATTCCCCGCTCCGCCCTTCGCCCCGCGCCGGTGTTGACACCGCCCCAGGAACAACCGGTTCCGGCCGCCCCGCGCCGGCCCAGCCCGAGGAAGCGGCGCTGGCCCCTGTGGGCAGGGGTGGCCGCAGCCGTGATCCTGATCGGTGGTGCGGCCCTCTGGCAGCGCCAGCGCAGCACCACCCAGCAGCAGCAATCGCTCGCCACCTATGTGGTGAAGGCTGAGCGCGGCAGCCTGCCGGGCATCGTCACAGCCAGCGGCGAGCTGGAAGCGGCCCGCAGCGTCAACGTCAGCCCCAAGCGGGGGGGTGTCCTTGCCGACCTGTTCGTGGATGAGGGCGATCTCGTGCGGGCCGGCCAACCCATCGCCCTGATGGACAGCGGTGACCTGCGCGATCGGGAGAATGAACTGCTGGCCCAGGAGCGGCAGGCGGCCGCCGAGTACGCCCGCAGCCGCTCGGAGTTCGAACGCCGCCAGAGGCTCTACCAGCAGGGAGCGATCAGCCAGGACGACATCGTCACCTTCCGCACCCGCATGCTCACCAGCAAGGCGGCTCTGGATGCGGCCCGGCAGCGCAACGCTCAGCGGGATGTCGAGCGCGGCGAGCTCACCATCCGCGCACCCTTCGACGGCGTGATCACCCAGCGCTTCGCCGACCCCGGCGCCTTCGTCACCCCCACCACCTCGGCCTCCGCCAATGCGGGCGCCTCCAGCTCATCGGTGGTGGAGCTCGCCCGCGGCCTGGAGGCGGTGGCCAAGGTGCCGGAAAGCGACATCGGCCGCATCCGCCTCGGTCAGATCGCCACCATGCGGGTCGATGCCTTCCCGGAGCGCCGCTTCACCGCGCGCGTGCGCCAGATCGCTCCCCGGGCGGTGAAGACCAACAACGTCACCTCCTTTGACGTGAAGCTGCTGTTCACCGACCCCCACAGCGAGCTGCGGATCGGCATGACTGCCGACATCGACTTCAAGACCGGCACCCTGCCGGCCCAGACCCTTGTTCCCACCGTTGCGGTGGTCACCGAAGAAGGGCGGCCCGGGGTGCTGCTGGTGGGCAAGGACAACCAGCCCACCTTCCAGCCGGTGACGCTCGGCTCCAGCAGCGGCCGCAACACCCAGATCCTCTCCGGCCTCGAACCGGGCACCCAGGTGTTCATCGATCTGCCCCCCTGGGCGAAGAAACGCCCCGGCAGCTGAATCCCGCTTCGATCAGGCCAGCTGCCCAAGCCAACTGGCAGGGCAGTCTCATTGCCAGCTCAGGCCAACCGGCAGATCAGGCTCACTGCCAGAGCAGGCTCACTCTCAGCTCCGGCCAACTGTCAGATCAGCCCCACTGGCAGCTCAGTCCAGCCGCCCGTTCAGCTCCGTTCTGCCAGGAAGGCCCGGCAGGCCGCGACGATCCTGCCGCTCGCCTGGCCGTCCCCGAAGGGGTTGTGGGCCATGGCCATGGCCGCGTAGGCCGCAGGGTCGTCGAGCAGGCGCCCGGCTTCCGTGGCAATCGCTGTCGCATCGGTGCCGATCAACCGCGCTGTGCCCGCAGACACCGCTTCCGGACGTTCCGTGGTGCGTCGCAGCACCAGCACCGGTTTGCCCAGGGCTGGGGCCTCTTCCTGCAGGCCGCCGGAGTCGGTGAGCAGCAGCGTGCAACCGCGGATCGCTCCCACCAGCTCGTCGTAATCGAGCGGCTCGGTGAGAAAGGCCCGCGGATGATCGCCCAGCATCTGCTGCAGCGGTTCCCGAACGGTGGGGTTGCGGTGCAGCGGCAGCAGCAGGGCGGTGTCGGGGTGCTGTTCCAGCAGGCGCAGGAAGCCCTCACCGATGGCGCGCAGCCGCTCTCCCCAGTTCTCCCGGCGGTGCACGGTGGCCAGGATCACCCGCTGCTGCGTCCAGTCGAGGCCGGGAAGCTGCAGCAGCGGCGCCTGCTCCGCCATCAGCAGCAGCGCATCGATCACGGTGTTGCCTGTGACCAGCACCTGTCCCACCACCCCGGAAGCCAGCAGGTTCGCCTCCGACACCGAGGTGGGGGCGAAATGCAGCTGGCCGATCTGGGAAATCAGCCGGCGGTTGGCTTCCTCGGGGAAGGGATCGAGCAGGTTGTCGGTGCGCAGACCGGCTTCCACGTGCCCCACCGGGATCTGCTGGTAGAAGGCCGCCAGGGCGGAAGCGAAGGCGGTGGTGGTGTCGCCCTGGACGAGCACCAGATCCGGCCGGTGCTCGGTGAAGTCCTGCTCCAGCCCCGCCAGGGCGGCGCAGGTCACGTGGGTGAGCGTCTGGCGGGGTGTCATCAGGGCCAGGTCGCGGTCAGCGGTGAGGCTGAACAGCTCCATCACCTGCGCCACCATTTCGCGGTGCTGGCCGGTGAGCACCACCCGGGTGCGGAAGCCTTCGGCTTGTTGGAAGGCGCGGATCACCGGCGCCAGCTTGATCGCTTCGGGCCTGGTGCCCAGCACGATGCTGACGAGCGGAGCAGTGGCGATCAAAGGGCCCGAGCGGGGACGGCGATCCTAAGGAGAGCCGGTGGCGCGCTCCGGCGGCAGGCCGCTGCGGGAGTGAACGGCAGGCGCTCGTTCTCTCAGGAGAGAACTTTCCCTCCAAAATGGCCACAACCTTGACCAGATCCATGACCAGCTCGCTCTTCCCCCCCAGCCCAGCGGCCGCGCCCGACACCCAGCCCACGCCGGCGGATGGCGTCAATCCGGCCCCGGCGCCGCCACGCCCCTCCGGAGCCACGCCCCGCACGCTGGAGGAGGTGGTGCGTGTGGCCTTTGAAACCAAGTGTTCCGATGTGCACCTTGGCGTGGGGGAGGAACCGCGCCTGCGCTTTCGCGGTGACATGCAGATGACCGGTTGGCCGGTCATCACAAACCAACAGTTTTCGGGCTGGTTGGATGAAATTCTCTCCCCAGAGGATCTCCAGGAGTTTCTCGACGAAAAGGAATACGACGGCTCCCATACCTTCAGCTTCGTGCGGGTGCGCATCAACCTTTTTGAGTCTCTGCTGGGGCCGGCGATGGTGCTGCGGCTCATCCCTTTCGAGGTGCCCACGCTGGAAGCGCTCGATCTTCCCGAGGTGTTCAAGAATCTCCTGAAGTACACCAAGGGCCTGATCCTGATGACGGGGCCCACGGGCTGTGGCAAAACCACCACCCTGGCCGCGATGATCAACTGGATGAATTCCACCCAGTCGAAGCACATCCTCACGATCGAGGATCCGGTTGAATTCGTGCACACCAGCAAATCCTGTCTGGTGCGGCAGCGGGAGATCGGCCACCACACGAAAATGTTCTCCACCGCCCTGCGGGCGGCGCTGCGCGAAGATCCCGATGTGTTGCTGATCGGGGAGATCCGCGACCAGGAAACCCTCTCCACCGCCCTTGAAGCGGCCCAGACCGGTCACCTCGTCTTCGGCACGCTGCACACCAACTCCGCTGTTAAAACCGTTGAGCGGATGCTGGGCATGTTCCCTTCAGAGGATCAGAAATCGATCCGTGCCAACGTGGCGGAATCGCTGCTGGCGGTGATTTCCCAGGGCCTGCTCAAGTGCACCGATGGTGGCCGGATCACCTACCACGACATCTTCATTAACACCGACGCCTGCCGCGATTATCTGATGCGTGGCGAGTTTGATGAGGTGGAGGAAATCATGAAGCGCAGCTCGTTTGAAGGGATGAAAACTCTCAACCAGTCGCTGCTGGAGCTTGTGGTGGCCGGCAAGGTGAGCGCCGATGATGCGATGGCTGCGAGCCTCAAGCGCGGTGAACTTTCCCAGGCGCTGCGCGGCCGCGAATAGGGCGTGGCTCCCAGCCTGAGAGGAGAAGGCGGGCCCACCGCCTGAAGGTGTGGGCTTGAAGCCTGGTCAGTGAGCTCTGGCCAGGCGCAGCAGCAGCAGGGTGGCGATGCCCAGCGAGAGCCCAAGCATGGCGAGGCGGCCGTTCCAGATCTCGGCTTGGGGGGTGAAGCCGCGGCGCCAGGCGTTCAGCTCTTCCGGCGCCACCTCAACGGGCTGGCCGGCGCCGAGGCCGTCAGCGGCGGCGGATGATGCGGCCAGTGCGCTGTTCGGCAGCAGCGCGTTCTCTGTGGTGTCAGCTGAAGCCATCCACCCCCTTAACAACGGGTCCGGCCACCATAAAGGGATCAAAAGCAAGGCTGTTGCTCGTAGAGCGCGTCGCTTTGCTGCAGTGGCAGGCGTGCCGCCACCCCCAGGGCTGTGCTGCTGCTGGATCCGGCGGCAAGCCGCTGGGCTGCGGCCACGCCGATCATGGCGGCGTTGTCGGTGCAATAGGCAAGCGGTGCCCGGCGCCAATGCAGGCCCAGCGCGCCGCAGCGTTCCTCCAGCCGCTGCCGCAGGCGTTGGTTGGCCGCCACCCCACCCACCAGCACCAGGGTGCCGAGTCCCTCGTCGCGGGCGCAGCGGCAACTGCGCTCCACCAGCACATCGACCACGGCCTGCTCAAAGCTGGCGGCCACATCCGCCAGATCCTGCGGCGCCAATTCCCCGGCGGAAGGCGAATCCGCGGGCCCTGCGGCACCGGTGCCGGCGCGCAGCGTCTGCACCAGTCGGAGCACGGCCGTCTTCAGGCCACTGAAGCTGAAGTCGTAGGGGTGGTAGCCCCCTTCCGGCCTCGACACGCGCCCTTTCGGCAGTGGAAAGCGCAGGGGATCCCCCAGCGCTCCGGCCGCCTGGATCGCTGGACCGCCGGGATACCCCAGCCCCAGCAGCCGCGCCACTTTGTCGAAGGCCTCGCCGGCCGCGTCGTCGTGGCTGCGGCCCAGGCGCCGGTAGTGGCCAGCGCCGTCGACGCGGATCAGCTCGGTGTGGCCGCCGCTCACCAGCAGTACCAGGAACGGACCCTCCGGCAGGGGGTCTCCCAGATGAACGGAACAGAGATGACCTTCGAGGTGGTGCACCCCCACGAAGGGACGATCGTGCAGCCGCGCCAGCGTCCGGGCCGTGACCGAGCCCACCAGCAGGGCCCCTACCAGGCCCGGCGCCACGGTGGCGGCGATGCCGTCGAGGTCGGCGAAGCCGAGGCCGGATTCGGCCATCACACTGGCGATCAACTGGGGCAGCGCCTCCACGTGCCGCCGCGAGGCAATTTCGGGCACCACGCCTCCCCAGCGGGCATGTTCGGCGATCTGCGAGGCCACGGCACTGGCGAGCACCTGCTCGCCGCGCACCACGGCCGCCGCTGACTCGTCACAACTTGTTTCGACGGCCAGAACGGTGTTCAAGTGCCTCCATGGCCTCCCTTACTCTCCGCAAGTGACATCCTGCCCGCTGGCAGGCCTTTCCCCGGATCCGGATACGATGCGCCGCCTTTTCGCCGTTCTGATTTCCGCCCTGCTGATCTTCGGCTTCGCCCCTGTGGCCCATGCCGATGTGGCCGGGCTCACCCCCTGCTCCGAAAGCCCCCGCTTTCAGCAGCGTGCCGCCGCCGCTGCCACTCCGCAGGCCAAAGCCCGCTTCGAGATGTACAGCCAGGCCGTGTGTGGCACCGATGGCCTGCCCCACCTGATCGTTGATGGCCGCTGGAGCCATGCCGGCGACTTCATGATCCCTGGCATCGCCTTCCTCTACATCGCCGGTTGCATCGGCTGGGCCGGTCGCGCGTATCTGCAGGCCATCCGTGGCAGCAAGGACGCCACCATGCGCGAGATCCAGATCGATGTGCCTCTGGCCCTGAAGAGCACCATCGCAGCGGCCACCTGGCCTCTGGCGGCCTTCAGCGAATTCACCAGCGGCAAGCTGCTGGAATCCGATTCGAAGGTCACCGTTTCACCGCGCTGAATCTCGCTTCAGTCGCCTCACCCCTCTGTTCTCCAGCCGGAGCACGCCCATGAAAAAATTCCTCACCACAGCCCCTGTTTTCGCTGCGATCTGGTTCACCGTCACCGCCGGAATCATGATCGAGTTCAACCGCTTCTTCCCGGATCTTCTGTTCCATCCCCTTTGATCCGCAGGCTTCCAGCTGGAGGCTCCGAACGTCACAGGCGGCCGTCAAGGCCGCTTTTTTGTGACTCGCGGTTTGTGACTTGCACGTTGTGAGGTGCGCTTTGTGGCTGGTGCCGGTGCTTCAGTTGCCGGCCAGTTGCAGCAGGGCTTCCAGCTCGCCGATGGCGGTCTCCAGGTCGCCGTTCACCACCACGGCGTCGAACTCAGCGGCGGCGGCCAGTTCCTCCCTGGCCCGGCGCAGGCGCCGTTCGATCGCGCTGTCGTCGTCGGTGCCGCGGCCGCGGATGCGCCGCTCCAGTTCCTCCAGCGACGGAGGTTCGATGAACACCTGGAACCCCTGCGGGAAGCTGCGCCGCACCTGTCGGGCACCCTCCAGTTCGATTTCCAGCAGCACCGGTTGCCCCTGGGCCAGGTGCTCGCTGACGGGCGCCCGAGGCGTGCCGTAGAGGTTGCCGGCGAATTCCGCCCACTCCAGCAGCCCTTCGGCAGCCACCTGCTGCTCGAACTGCTCCCTACTCATGAAGAAGTAGTGCTCCCCGTCCTGTTCGCCGCTGCGGGGCGCGCGCGTGGTGGCGGACACGGACAGCCAGATCTGCGGATGGCGCCGAAGCAGGGCGGCCACGAGCGTGCCCTTGCCCACGCCGCTGGGGCCGGTGATCACCGTCAGTCGCCCCGGGCCCGCCGCTGCTGACGCTGCCACTGCTGACGTTGCCACTGCCTTTGCTACTGCCGCTGCCTCCGCCATCGGGCCCTCGCACGTGAGCCAGCAGAGTAAGGGGCTTCTCTGTCCACGCGGCTCCCTTGACCTCCCGGACGCTCCAACCCATGGACGTCACCACCTTGCGGGCGGTGCTCGCCGAGCTGCGGCCGCAGCTGTTGCCCAGCCGCTTCGAGAAGGCCCAGCAGCCCACCGCCCACAGCCTCCAACTCGGCTTCCGCGCGCTTGATGGTCGTCACTGGCTGGAGCTGAGCTGGTGGGCGGATGCGCCGCGCCTGCTGCCGATCGACCCTCCCGCCCGGCGCGGTGAGGGCAGCACCCTGGCCCAGCAACTGCAGCACGGCCTGGGCGGCCTGGCGCTGGTGGCGATCGATCAGCACGGCTGGGAACGGGTGGTGGAGCTTGGCTTTGCCCCCCGCCCCGGCGAAGCGATCTGCCGCACGCTGGTGGTGGAGCTGATGGGCCGCCACAGCAACCTCTTCCTCCTGGATGGCCAGCGCCGGGTGGTGGCCCTGGGCCGCCAGGTGAAGCCGAACGAATCCCGGCTGCGGCCGATTGCCAGCGGCGACACCTACAGCCCGCCGCCGCCCCTGCAGGCCGATCCGCCCGACGCCGGCGAAGCTCAGTGGCACTGGCGCCGCCGCCTGCAGCTCCTGCCGCTGCCGCTGGGCAAGGCACTGCTGCAGAGCTACCAGGGGATCAGCCCGGCCCTGGCCCTGCAGTTGGCCGGCGATCATCCGGACACATCCGCGGCGCTGCTGACGTTGCCGGTGGAGCAGCTCAGCGAGTCGCAGTGGAGTGACCTCTGGTCGGCCTGGCAGCAGTGGCTGGGCGACCTGGCGGCAGACCGCTTTGGCTTTGTCACCGGTGGAGCCACCGCCTACCGCTGCTGGGGCGCCGAGCTGGTCGGCCCGGTGGGGCGCCCGCTGGCGCAGCTCTACGACCGGCAGCTCACAGCCCAGGCCTTCCAGCTGCGCCACGATCAGCTGCAGCGGCGCCTGTTCACGGCCCGGGATCGCCAGAGTGCCCAGCGGGCCGAGCAGCAGGCGTTGCTGGAGCAGGCCGCCGGCTGCGACCAGCTGCGGCGGCAGGCGGATGCCCTGCTCTGCCTGGCTGACCCCAGCCGCGAGCAGGTGGCTGAGGCACAGGCTCTCTATAAGAAGGCGCGCCGTCTGCAGCGCTCTTCCGCCGTGATCACCACCCTGCTGGAGCGCCACGACAAGCAGCTGGAGCGGATTGAGGCCAGCCTGGCCTTCCTGGAGCTGCACCGGCCCGAGGAGACCACCCCCCGCGCCCTGCGCGGGGCGCTGGAGGATCTCGCCGCCCTCGAAGACGACGTGGAGGAACTGCTCAGCGTCGGCGGCCGGGAGCGGGACAAAGGACGCAGCAAGGCGCGCGCCCGGCGGCAGCCCCTGCCGTGCCAACCGCTGGAGTTCCTCACCGCTGGAGGGCTGCGGGTGCAGGTGGGCCGCAACCATCGCCAGAACGAATGGATCAGCCTGCGGCAGGCGCGGCGCGGTGATCTCTGGTTCCATGCCCAGGAGTGCCCGGGCAGCCACGTGATGCTCAAGAGCTCCGAAGCTCCCGCCACCGACGCCGACCGTCAGGCGGCGGCCGATCTGGCCGCCCGCTTCAGCCGTGCCCGCGGCAATGCCCGTGTGCCCGTGGTGATGGTGCCCAGCGACCAACTGCAGCGCATTGCCGGAGCCGGACCCGGCACCGTGCGCCACCGGGGTGGCGAGGTGGTCTGGGGCGATCCCGGTCGCGGCGCCACCCTGTGCAGCCGCTCCTTAGGCTCAGCTCCAACGCCTGCGCCATGAGCGACTCCCCCCTCCCCGCACCTCCCCCACCCATCCGGGTGCCACCGGCGGATGAGTTTCCCGCCGAGGTGGAGATGAGCCTCGTGGACCACCTCGAGGAGCTGCGGCGGCGGGTGCTGCGCAGCCTGCTGGCGGTGGTGGTGGCGGCCGGCGGCTGTCTGCTGCTGGTGAAGCCGCTCGTGCGGCTGCTGGAACTGCCCGCCGTGGGCATGCGCTTTCTGCAGCTCGCCCCGGGTGAATTCCTGTTCGTGTCGATCAAGGTGGCCGGCTATGCCGGCCTCACGCTGGCGCTGCCCTACGTGCTCTACGAGGCGCTGGCCTTCGTGCTGCCGGGGCTCACGCGGCGCGAGCGGCAACTGGTTGCGCCGGCCGTGGCGGGGTCGGCGGTGCTGTTCGCCGCAGGGCTTGCCTTCGCCTGGTGGGCACTGGTGCCGGCGGCGCTGCGGTTCCTGGTCAGCTACGGCGCGGATGTGGTCGAGCCGATCTGGTCGATCGAGCGCTACCTCGATTTCGTGCTGCTGCTGATGGTGGCCACGGGCCTGGCCTTTCAGCTGCCCGTGCTGCAGCTGCTGCTGGGTGCCTTCGGCCTGATCCGCTCCGACGCCATGCTGAAGGCCTGGCGCTGGGTGGTGCTGGTGGCGGCCCTGGCCGGCGCCGTGCTCACGCCTTCCACCGACCCGGTCACGATGCTGCTGCTCACCGGCTCGATCACGGCCCTGTTCCTGGTGGGTGTGGGCCTGGTGGCCCTCACCGAGCGGCTCCGGCCTGCGGCCAGCGGCGGCTGAGGCCAGCTTCAGAGCAGGAATTCACTGGTGCGCCCGCCTTCGCCCGGCTCCAGGGTGAGGCTCATCGCCCGCCCCAGCCGGGGTTTGTCGCGGGTGGTGGTGAGCCACTGGCGCACCTGATCGGCCACCCCAAGGCCGTTGAGCAGCTCGATCAGCTCCTCCAGCTTGGCCTCATAGCCCTCGGCATCGAGCGGAAAGGACTGCTGCTCCAGGTAGGCCCACATCACCTGCAGGTAGAGGCGGCCGCGCCGCTGCACCAGCTGGAGGTCGTAGGAGGCGTGCCAGCGCTGACGCAGCACCTGCAGCACTTCATCGAGCCGGAGGGGGGCGAAGCGACCGCTGGAGCCGGGCTCAGCAGCCGGATCAGGCAGGGACACGGCGGCGAGGGAGAGGAAACTCCACAACAGCATGTTGCGCCGCAGGCGCAAGCCGCGGCCTGGCAAAACGTGACGGCCAGGGCAACGTCCATAATGGGCGCCTCGTTGCTTCGGCACCCAGGAACGTTCCGTATGACCCAGATCCCAGTGAGCGATGTGCCCGGAATGGGCCGTCGTCAGTTCATGAATCTGCTGACTTTCGGCTCCGTCACTGGCGTCGCCCTGGGTGCCCTCTACCCCGTCGCCCGCTACTTCATTCCCCCCCGGCCCGCCGGTGGTGGCGGTGGCACCACCGCCAAGGATGAACTGGGCAACAACGTCACCGCCTCTGGCTGGCTCAGCACCCACAAGGAGGGTGACCGCAGCCTCGTGCAGGGCCTGAAAGGGGACCCCACCTACCTGCTGGTGGAAGGACCCGACGCCATCGGCAGCTATGGCATCAACGCCATCTGCACCCACCTGGGTTGCGTGGTGCCCTGGAACAGCGGTGCCAACAAATTCATCTGCCCCTGCCACGGGAGCCAGTACGACCCCACCGGCAAAGTGGTGCGCGGCCCTGCGCCGTTGTCGCTCGCCCTGGCCAACGTCTCCGTCGACAGCGACAACGTTTTCCTGAGCACATGGACCGACACCGATTTCCGCACCGGTGAAAAGCCCTGGTGGGCCTGATCGTCCGACCGTCCATTTCCTCCCGTCGCCCGTCCGCCCACCCCATGCGCCGCACCCTTTCCCTGCTGCTCTCCACCGTCCTGGCCTCGGCCGCCATCTTCCTGGCGCCGGCTGCCTCCTGGGCCTACCCCTTCTGGGCCCAGCAGAACTACGAGAGCCCCCGCGAAGCCACCGGCAAGCTCGTCTGTGCCAACTGCCACCTCGCCAAGCTGCCCACCCAGGTGGAAGTGCCCCAGGCTGTGATGCCTGACACCGTGTTCAAGGCGGTGGTGAAGATCCCCTACGACACCAGCGTTCAGCAGGTGGCCGCCGATGGCAGCCGTACGGGCCTCAACGTGGGTGCGGTGCTCATGCTCCCCGATGGCTTCACCCTTGCTCCGGCTGATCGTCTCAGCGATGAGCTGAAAGAGGAAACCGCCGGGGTCTACGTGACCCAGTACAGCGACGACAAGCCCAACATCCTGCTGGTGGGCCCCCTGCCGGGTGATCAGCACCAGGAGATCGTCTTCCCGATCCTCTCCCCCGATCCCGCCACCGACAGCGCCATCCACTTCGGTAAGTATTCGGTGCACGTGGGTGGCAACCGGGGCCGTGGTCAGGTGTACCCCACCGGTGAGAAGAGCAACAACGGCGTTTTCACCGCTCCTGCCGCCGGCACCGTGAGTGCCATCTCGGCCGGTGAGAACGGCGCCAGTGTCGTGGAGATCCGCACCGCCGACGGCACCACCGTGAGTGAAACCGTTCCGGCTGGCCCTGCCCTGGCCGTGGCGGTCGGCGATGCCGTGGTGCTCAACGGACCCCTTTCGGAAGATCCGAACGTGGGCGGATTCGGTCAGCTGGATTCCGAGATCGTGCTGCAGAACCCTGTGCGCATCTACGGCATGCTCGCTTTCTTCGCCGCCGTTGCTTTCGCCCAGATCATGCTGGTGCTGAAGAAGAAGCAAGTGGAGAAAGTCCAGGCTGCCGAAGGCATCTGAGGCTGACTCCCATCTGCTGAGCCGTTTCTCTTGGCGCTTCTTCCCCTAGCCCTGCCGGCGGCGATGTTCACTTCACCCGGGCCCCTGCTGTTCCAGCTGGGGCCTTTCTCCCTGCGCTGGTATGGCCTGCTGATCGCCGTGGCGGTGCTGCTCGGCCTGATGCTCTCCACCAGGCTGGGCCGGCGGCGAGGCATCGAGCCGGCCATGATCGCCGACCTCCTGCCGATTCTGGTGCTGGCTGCAGTGCTCGGTGCCCGCCTCTATTACGTGGCGCTGGAGTGGCGCCAGTATCAGCTCAACTGGCTGGACGCCCTGGCCATCTGGCAGGGGGGCATCGCCATCCATGGCGCCCTGATCGGCGGCTCTCTGGCGGTGGTGGTCTACTGCCGCTGGCGCAAGCTTGCCTTCTGGAATCTGCTCGATGTGCTCGTTCCCTCGGTGGCCCTGGGCCAGGCGATCGGCCGCTGGGGAAACTTCTTCAACTCCGAAGCCTTCGGCCTGCCCACCGACCTCCCCTGGCGGCTGTTCATTCCAGTGGTGAACCGGCCGGCCGCCTTCGTCGACGAGCAGTTCTTTCACCCCACCTTCCTCTACGAATCGCTCTGGAACCTGGCGGTGGTGGCGTTGCTGCTCACCTTGTTCCGGCTTGGCTCGCGGGGCCGCATCACACTGCCTGCCGGGGCGCTCAGCTGCATCTACCTGATCAGCTACAGCCTGGGCCGCTTCTGGATCGAAGGACTGCGCATCGATCCGCTCTGCCTGTTCTCCACCCCGCCCTTCTGCGAAGGCGGGCTGCGCATGGCGCAGCTGATGAGCCTGCTGCTGATCGCGGCCGGATCGATCGGCCTGATCTGTTTCTACCGCGGTGCCCGTCGCCTTCAGAGCGAGCCCGGCCCCAGTGAACCTTCCCAGGGAACCAACCCTTGATCACCTCCCCCAGCCAGCCGGAAGCCACTCCTCCACCTCCGCCAGAACCACCGCCGGAACCAGCGGCGGTCACCATCGTGGGGGCAGGGCCCGGAGCTCCTGATCTGCTCACCATGCGGGCGGCCCGTGCCATCGAGGCGGCCGAGGTGCTCGTCTGGACCGACTCGCTTGTGTCGCCCCAGATCGCTGCCCTGGCCCCGGCGAGCGCTGAGCGGATCCGCACCAGCACCCTCACCCTTGAGCAGGTGCTGGAGGTGCTGATCGAGCGGGCCCGCGCTGGCAAGCGGGTGGTGCGCCTCCACGACGGTGACCCCTGCCTCTATGGCGCGCTGGCGGAGCAGGTCAGCCGGCTCAGCGAGGCGGGCCTGGCGGTGGAGGTGGTTCCGGGTCTCAGTGCCTATCAGGCCACGGCAGCAGCGCTGCAGGCTGAGCTCACCATCCCTGGCCTGGTGCAGACGATCGTGCTCAGCCGGGCTTCCGGACGCACCGGCGTGCCGGAGAAGGAATCCCTGGAGCGCCTAGCGGCCCTGGGAGCCTCCCTTTGCCTCTATCTCAGTGCACGCCACGTGGAGGAGGTGCAGGAGGTGCTGCTGGCGCATTACCCCGCCGACACACCTGTGGCGATCGGCTACCGCGTCAGCTGGCCCGACCAGTGGATCACCGTGGTGCCTCTGAGCCAGATGGCGGAAACGAGCCGCCAGCGGCAGCTGATCCGCACCACCCTTTACGTGGTCAGCCCCGCCCTCGACGCCCCCCAGCAGGCCCGCTCACGCCTGTACTCCTCCGCCCACAGCCATCTGTTCCGCCCCGGCGGCAAGGGGCTGCCTGTCGATCAGGCCGCCAGCGACTGCGGGCAGTTGGCCGAAGCCTCGCCCGCGTCTTTGCCGTAGAGCTCGGCCTCGAAACGGTCGCGGGCAAAGCGGCAGCCGCTGCGCGCCACGATCGCCTCGAGATCCAGTGCTGCCACCCCCAGGCAGCAGGTGCCGCCCGGCGATGGGGTCACGTTGAACACGAGCCCGGGGATGGCTTCGATCCTCACCTCTCCGAGCATCAGCTTGCGGTCCTGCTTGTCGATCAGCTGGGGGCGCACCCCGCCATAGCCTTTGGCGAAGCTCAGGTCGTTGAGCGCCATGCCGGGAACGATCTTGCGCACATCGCGCAGAAACAGCCGTCGCCGCAGCCAGGGCACTTCGAACAGCAGGTTGCGCACGATGTAGGTACGGATGTCGTTGTTGCCGAGCAGCTGCCACAGCACCGCCAGCACGGCCAGATCGAGCCTGAGCACCTCAAGGAACTCGAAGAACGAAGCGAGCCGGTAGCGCTCAAGCAGGGGCAGCAGCAGCGCGGTGGGGCCGAAGCGCGTCTGGCCGGGAGCTCCCACGTCGGGATCGCCGTGCAGGGCGGCGAAGGGCAGCTTGTCGTTCTGCACCGTGTAGACCTTGCCGTTCAACAGCTCGGGGGTGAAGTAGAAGCTGCCAGCCACCGGCAGGCAGGAGTAGCGCAGCCCGTGGCCCATGCGCTGGGCCATCAGCAGGCTGTGGGCGCCGGCATTGACCACCACGTGCTGCGCCCGCCAGAGCTGGCGGCCCGCAGCCTTGCTGTGCGTCTCCACCAGAAACGTGTCGCCCTCGGGGGTGATCGTCTCCACGCAAGTGCCCAGGGCCAGGTCGATGCTGCGCTCGCTTCCCACCACGGCGCCGTGGGCCTGGCGCACGAACGCGGCGGAGAGCGCTTCGTAGTCGACGGCGGTGGTGGCCTGGCGGATGCCGATCGCCACCAGCTCCTCGCTGCGGGGCGTTCCATTCACCAGTGCCACCGCCGGCTCCCAGGCGGCGATGTCCTCTTTCTCCAGCAGTTGCATCGCTGGAAAGTGGGGCGAAAACAGTTCGAAGCGCTGGCGCAGGCTGGCGCACTCCCGCTCGCCCACCCCCAGCACCATCTTCGGAGTGCGGAACAGGCAGCGCTCACGCTCCTCGTCCTCCAGCAGGTCGCCGAAGCGCACGACCATCTCGGCGGTGCGCTTCACCCGCAGCGCCTTCTCCAGGGTGTAGTTGGTCTCGATGTCGCCGCAGTGGATCGTCTGGCTGTTGCTGGTGGCCTTCGAGTTCACCTGGGCCAGCTGCTCATAGCGCTCGATCAGCGCCAGCTGGGGCAGGTCGGTGTAGCGGGCGAGTTCGAAGAGCAGGGCCGTGCCGCACACCCCGCCACCTACCACCAGCACGTCCACCTCCCGCGGGGTCGAAGCCTCGCCGGCCCCCGCTCCCAGCGCCGCAGGCTGGGGGGAGCTTGAGGCCGGGGCGGACGCACGGATCGGAGAGACAGAAGACACGCGGCAGCGGCGAAACAGAGGGTGCGCAGGCCATGTTCGCCGATCCTGTGCTGGCGGGTGTGGCCATTGGCGGAGCGCTTCAACGGGCTGCGTTGAGCACCGCAATGGCGCCGGCGAGCATCAAGGCGGCGGCGGGCAGCCGCAGCCCGCCCCGCGGTTCGCCCAGCAGCGTGACGCCCACCGTGGCGCTCATCAGCGTGCTCAGGCGCTTGATGGCGATCACGTGCACCACGGCGGTCTGGCGCAGCGCCTCCATCTGGCAGACCATGCCCACCGCCCCGGTGAGACCGCAGAGCAACACCAGCAACAGCAGCCCCTGGGGCACCGCTCCCGGAGCCAGCGGCGCGGTGCTCCCGCCTGAGCCAGTGAGTTCGGGGGCCAGCAGCGGCGCAGCCACCACCAGGTTGAACAGCACCACCCAGGTGAGCGAGCCGCCGGCGTTCACCCCCACCTTGTCGAAGGCGGCGCCGAGGCCCCACAGCACGGCCACCACCAGCATCGAGCGTGCCCCCGGACTGCTCAGCAGGGGCAAGCCCCCACCCGTGCCGCGGCCCAGCAGCAGGGCCCCCAGCACCAGCAGCGCCACGCCCGCCAGAGCCGTCGGTGCTGGCCGCTCCCCCAGCAGCCACCAGCCGCTGAACAGCAGCACCAGGGGTGAGAGGTTGATCAGGGGCAGCACCAGGCTGAGGTCGCCGCGGGCGAGGGCGCGCCCGTAGGCCCAGAAGGCCAGGGCATTCACCAGCCCCCCGGCCGCCAGGGCCAGCAGCAGACGGGTGCCGTCGCTGGGCGCGCCGCCGGGGGCCAGCAGCAGCCATGGCAGGGTCAGGGCGGCACTGACCAGGCAGCTGAGGCCCATCACCCGCGCCGCCGACCAGCCGCTGCGCTGCAGCAGCCGGCGGACGGCCAGATCGCGGCCGCTTTCGCAGCAGGCCGTGAGCAGGGCCAGGGCGGGCCAGGGAAGCAGCAAAGGAACCGGAGTGGGGGAAGGGGTGGCGCCGCCCGTGTTTTAAGATCCAGAGGTGCGGGCGATTAGCACAGCGGTAGCGCACTTCCTTCACACGGAAGGGGTCACTGGTTCGAGTCCAGTATCGCCCATTCTTTTTTCCGGTACTTCCTTACTCAATTCTCCGGAACCTTCCAATCTGTTTCGGTTCGGGGGAGGCCAGCTCAGTCAGGCCAGCACCGGACTGCCCACCAGGCTGGCGTGCAACAGGTCCATCACGTGGAGGATCTGGTCGTGCTGGGCGGTAGGGATGGCGAGCTGGCTGGCCAGATCCGCGAGGATCCGCTGCTCCTCGGCCACCAGCTCGCCGTCGGAGCGCATGATCTCGGCCGCCACGGTGAAGGCCGTGAGCCGCTGCCGCGGATCCAGCACGGCGGAGGCGTGCTCCATGAGCTGGCGCGATCCTTCCAGGCGCAGCTGGGCAAGCAGGCGGTCGAACAACTGGATCATTTCAGCGTCCGACATATGGCGGAAGGGTTCGCGGTAGTCGAGCGCATGGCGCAGGGCGCGCGAGCCTGCCTTGGTGAGCACCCCATCCCAGGAGACGGCCGCCAGCGCCACGGCCACGAAGGCGGTGGGTGAATCCATCGAGTCCATCGCGTTCATTGCGTCCTGTGCGGAGATCTGTGCCATTGCCTTCCGGTGAGCGGTGGCGGTGAGCGAAGTCAGCGCCATGGGCGCCGCTCAGGCGGGCCTGCCTCTGTCATGGCGAACGGTTGGGGCCTGTGCTGTGAGCTCCGCTACCAAGCGCCGCCAAGCTCAGGATTCCACCACAAGCCGCAGGCCGGCGGCTTCCGCCAGCGGCTCCCGGCAGGCCGCCAGGCTCCAGCGCTCCAGGCTGAGATCCTGGGCCGGATCGGCGGAGATCAGGCCGATGCGCAGCTCGCCGCCCCGGCAGCGGATGCGCAGGTCGTCCACGGCCGGCACGGGACGTCGATCCAGCGAGGTGGCCAGCCGCAGCAGCAGCGCCATCGCATTCACCGTGCGCCGCTGGTCGCGGCCGGGGATCTGCAGCCAGGCCTCGTGACGTTTCTTTGGCAGACTCTTGCGGTGGTAGCGGGCGATCGCCGCCACCATCAACTGCTCGCTTTCGGAATAGCCCAGCAGGTCGCAGTGCCGGATCAGATACCAGCTGTGCTTGTGGTAGGCACTGATGTTGATGTGCTGGCCGCAGCTGTGCAGCAGGGCGGCGGCCCACAGCAGTGCCCGCCCGTTGCCGGCGTCGTCGTGCAGCACGCCGCGGGTCTTGTCGTAGAGCAGAAGGGCCTGCTTGGCCACGTGTTCGGCGCGGCGCTGGTCGACCCGGTAACGCCGCGCCAGGTCGAGCACGGTGCGCTGGCGGATGCCGCTCTGGTAGGCGAAGCGGTCCACGATCAGGTCGTGGCGCAGCATCCAGTCGACGATCAGGCCTTCGCGCAGGGCCCGCTCACTGATCACCAGTTCCCGCACCTGCAGCATCGCCATCGCCTGTTGCAGCACCAGGGCCCCCGGCACGATGATCTCGGCCCGGCGTTCGTTGATCGGCGGCAGCGCCTTGCGTTGCTCCAGGGTCAGCGTGGCCAGCTGGTTCACCTGGGCGTCGATGCGCTCCCGGCTCACCCGGTAGCCCTGCAGCCGCGTCGGCGGGCGCTCTTCGCTGGTGGCACAGAGCGCGGCCAGGGCCAGGGCGGTGCCGCTCGTGGCCACCATCACCGGCCGCTCCCCGCGCCGCAGCCGCCGCTTCACCCGGTCCACCGCCGGCTCCAGTGAGCCCTGGATGAAGGCCCGCAGAAAACTGAGCCGCTCCGGTGTGACCGGATCCTGGGTGATGAAATCCCGCTGCAGCCGCACCGCACCGAGCCGCGTGCTGGTGAGCTCCCTGGCATCACGGCCGTCGGCCAGGATCAGCTCCGTCGATCCCCCGCCGATGTCGAGGATGAGGTGGGGGTCATCGCCGAAGGCCATGCCCGAGAGCACGCCTAGATAAATCAGCCGGGCCTCTTCGGGGCCGCTCACCAGCTCCACATCGAGGCCGAGCTGCTCCTGCACCGCCTGCACGAACTGGCGTCCGTTGGGGGCTTCCCGCACGGCGCTGGTGGCGGCGGTGAGGATCTGCTCCACCCCGTGGCTGGTGGCGAGCTCGCGGCAGTGACGCAGGGCCAGGAAGGCGCGCTCGATCGCCGCCGTGCTGAGGTCGCCCGTTTCCGGATCGCGCTCGCCCAGGCGGGTGGTGGATTTCTCCGCCTGCACCACCCGGAAGGTGCGCAGCACCGGATCGACGGCGGCAATCAGCAGGTGGATGGAATTGGTGCCGATGTCGATGGCCGCCACGTGGCGCAGGCCAGACCCCTCCGAGCGCTGTTCAGCGGCCTGCGGCAGGGCCTCCTGAGCGGCCGGCTGAGCCGGCGCCTCTACCGGCGCCTCTGCCTGAGCCGAGTCAGTCGCTGAGGCGCTCAGCGTCGCCGCTGCGAGAGAAGGATCGGAACGGGCCATCAGCCGTCGGAACCGGCGCAGTCGGCGTCACTTTGCCATTGCAGGGCCAGTGAAGCCCGGTTCTACGCTCCCTCCATGCACATCCTCGGAGCCCTGCGGGGGTGGATCGAGTTGCTGCGCTGGCACAAGCCCAGCGGTCGACTGATCCTGCTCATTCCGGCTGGCTGGGCCCTCTGGCTGCTGCCGCAGGGTCCGCCGCTCCCCTCGCTGGTGGCCTTGATCGTGGTGGGAGGCCTGGCGGTGAGCGGGGCGGGCTGCGTCGCCAACGACCTCTGGGACCGCCGCATCGATCCGCTGGTGGAGCGCACCCGGCAGCGGCCCCTGGCCAGCGGCCGGGTGCGGGTGGCCAGTGCCGTGCTGCTGCTGGTGCTGTGCCTGCTGCTGGCCCTGGCGGTGGTGCTGCTGCTGCCACTGCCCGGACGGCAACTGTCGCTGCAGCTGGCCCTGCTCGCCCTGCCGCCGGTGCTGCTCTACCCCTCCGCCAAGCGCTGGTTCCCCTTCCCCCAGCTGGTGCTCGCCCTCTGCTGGGGCTTCGCGGTGCTGATCCCCTGGGCCGCCGCCAGCGGCAACCTGGCCGGCGGCTGGCCGCTGCTGCTGGTCTGGCTGGCCACCCTGCTGTGGACCTTCGGCTTCGACACCGTCTACGCCATGTCGGACCGCAGCGATGACGCGGCACTCGGCATCCGCAGCAGTGCGCTCACCCTGGGTGCGGCCGCCCCCGGTGCCGTGGCCCTCTGCTACGGGCTCACGTCGCTGCTGCTGGCCGCCGCTGCCGCGCTGCAGTCGGTGAGCTGGCCCTTCTGGCTGCTGTGGGCTGCCGCCTCAGTGGGCATGCAGACCGAAGCCTGGCGCCTGCGGGGCACGCCGCCGCGCTCCCGCTTCGCGCAGCACTTCAGCCGCCAGGTGCTGCTGGGCGGGGTGTTCTGGTTGGCGCTGGTGGTCGGGAGGCTGCCGTGAGCGCCACCGGCCTGCCGCCAGCCCTGCGGCGCGGTGATCGCGTGCGGCTGGTGGCGGCCAGCTCCGCCCTGGCCGAAGTGGGCCGCCTCCAGCAGGGGGTGGCGGTTCTGCAGAGCTGGGGCCTCACGGTGGAGATGCCCTTTGATCCCGCCCGTCGCTGGGGCTATCTGGCCGGCCACGACCAGCAGCGCCGCGCTGATCTGCAGCCAGCGCCGCTGCTGGCCTGCGTGCGGGGCGGCTGGGGCGCCGCCCGCCTGCTGGAGCAGCCCCTGCCGGAAGCCGACGGCTGGCTTCTGGGTTTCTCCGATGTGACCTCCCTGCTCTGGGCCCGTCAGGCCCGTGGCCAGGCGGGCGGGGTGCATGGGCCGCTGGTCACCACCCTGGCGGCTGAACCCGACTGGAGCCGCGAGCGCCTGCGGGCGCTGCTGTTCGGCGAGCCCGTGCCCCCCCTGACCGGGGACACCTGGTGTGCGGGGGTGGCGGAGGGTCCGTTGCTGGTGGGCAACCTCACGGTGGCCACCCACCTGCTCGGCACGCCCCACCTGCCGGCCCTTGACGGCGCCATCCTCGTGCTCGAGGACGTGGGCGAAGCGCCTTACCGGATCGAGCGCATGCTCACCCACTGGCGCCTGTGCGGCGCCCTGCAGCGGCTGGCGGGCATCGGCTTCGGCAGTTTCGAGGCGTGTGACGACCCCGAAAGCGAGGCACCGGCGGCGGGGGTGGCGCAGGCCCAGGCACCACAAGACAAGGAACAGCAAGCTCAGGAATCACAGGGCCAGGCGCCGCACGTCCTGCCACCTCAAGCCCTGTCACCGCCAGAAAGCGAACCGCCAGCAGAGGGGCCTGACCTTGAGAGGATTCAGGCTGCGTCCCAGCGCTTCAGCCTCGAGCAGGTGCTGCGGGAGCGCACCGCCGACCTCGGCATTCCCGTGCTGGCGGGCCTGCCGCTGGGGCATGTGCCCGGCAACGGGGCCCTGCCGCTGGGTGTGCGCGCGCGGCTCGGTGGCGGCGCGCTCAGCCTGCTGCCCTAGCGGCGAGCACCGCCTCGGCAATGGTGAGATCGAAGGGGGTGGTGAGCTTGATGTTTGAGGGCGCGGCCTCGATCACCCCCACCGGCCAGCCCAGCCGCTCGAACAGGGCCGCGTCGTCGGTGACGCTCCAGCCCGCCTGCTCCGCCTGGGCATGGGCCTGGCGCAGCTGTTGGAGTGGAAAGCCCTGGGGGGTCTGGGCTGCCCACAGCTCGCTGCGGTCGGGGGTGGAGAGAATGAGCTGCTGCCCGTCCACCCGCTTGATCGTGTCGGTGACGGGGGTGGCGGCGATCACGGCCTCGCCGGCGTTCACGCGCGCGGCACAGCGGTGGATCAGCTCCGACTCCACCAGGCAGCGGGCTCCGTCGTGGATGAGCACGGCGCCTGCAGCGGCAGGCAGGGCCGCCAGCCCGCGGCTCACCGATTCCTGTCGTGTGTCGCCCCCTTCGATCCAGCGCACGGGGCGGTCGGGCTGGGCTGCCGCGATCATCGCCTCCACATCCGCCTGATCCACCGGTTGGCCCACCACCCCGATCCACTGGATCGCCTCGCAGGCCAGCACCGCGTCGAGCGTCCAGGCGAGCACCGGCCGCCCGGCCACGGGCAGCAGCAGCTTGTTGCGCTGCGACCCCATACGCCGGCCGCTGCCGGCCGCGGCGATCAGCAAATGCACAAGCGGCTCCCGAACACATCGAAATCGGATCAGATTCATACAATCAGCCCGCCCGAAACCCGATCGCTGCCGCCTGATGCGAGTTCTGTTTTTGATCCCGGGCAGCGGCGCCACCCAACTTCAGGCCATGCCGGCGGTGGCTGCCACCGCCAGCCAGCTGGGGGCCAGCGTGCAGGTGGCCTGTCCCCCGGCCCAGGTGTCCATCTGGAAGCTGCTGCCGGCCGTGGAGAAGGTTCTCCCCTACAGCTTTGACACCGGCGTCAGCCTGGCGGACTGGGCCAACCTGCTCGGCGCCGTGCGCGAGCCCGATTTCCAGCTCTGCCTCAACCTCGCCTCCGGCTGGCCGATCGATCTGCTGCTTTCCCTCACCCACATCCCCACCCGCATCGCCACCGGCGGCTTCTCCGCCACTGTGCGCGTGCCTGGGGCAGGCACGGCCGGATCCGTCAACGGCAGCCTGCCGCCCACCGACGGCTGGCCCAACCAGCAGTACGAGAGCTGGCTGCGCCCGCTGGATATCCCGCTCGATGCCGAGGCCTTCCGTCTGCGGCTCAAGCCGAAGGCGCTGGCAGCCGCTGCCGCTGCCCTTCCCGCGGGGGATGGTCCACTGCTGCTGCTGGCGCCCATGCCTGAGGCCGCTGCTGCCGACTGGCCCGCCGCCCACTGGCAGGCGTTGCCGGAGGCGATCCGCTCCCGCCTTCCCAACCTGCGCGTGGTGACGGCCCCGGCTGGGGTCACACCGCAGGAGCTGGCGGCCCAGGTCGCTGCCGTGGATGTGGTGCTCAGCAGCGACCCGATGATCACCGAGCTGGCCCTGCTCACGGCCACGCCGCTGGTGGCTCTGGGTCGCAGCAGCGACAGCCTGCCGCCGCGTCAGGGGGTAAAAGGGGTGGGAATCCCTGGATCCCTGGATCAGCTGAGCGTTGCCGAGGTGCTGTTGGCGTTGGGGATGGCCTGATTCAGCGGCCCCAGGCCAGCTCGCTTCCGGTGGTGCGCCATGATCCCTGCCCCTCGACGTCGCCGCCGCTCGGCCCCTTCCACGGCTTCCCGGCGACCCTGGCGTACGCCAGTGCTGGCGCTGTCGCTGCTGATCAACCTCACGGCCGTCGGCTACAGGCTCACCGAAGGCTGGGACTGGGGCGATTGCTACTGGATGGTGGTGGTCACGCTCAGCACCATGGGCTGGAGCGACGGCACCACGCAGCCGCTTTCCACGGCCGGCCGTGTCGTCACCACCCTGGCGATCGTGGGCGGGCTGGTGGTGGTCCAGGTGACCATCCAGAGCCTGCTGGGGCTGAGCGAATCGGGCTACTTCCGCCGGCTGCGCGAACGACGTTTCAAGAACTGGCTGAGCATGATGGAACCTGATTAGGTAGCTAGCTCCGCACTCCTCAAGATGCGTTCCGGCCGAGCGTCGCAGCTGCAGATGGCATGAACCACTCGCTCAGTCATTGTTGCCAAGTTGAAGCGGCGGTTGAAGCGGTAATTGAAGGCACCCAGGTAGCGAT
>CALRJS020000010.1:0-97616 GCA_943367595.1 Sphingobacterium thalpophilum | reverse complement strand
TGCTCTTGACGTGCCTGGGTTGCAGCACTCCCCTGAAAACAAGTCAGTTCGTTGGTCAACAGGTAGTCAATGAAGTCTTCAGGAGTGCATGGATTGCCACCCATCCACTGGTGAAAACTGCTATGCAGGGCAGATGTAATGACAATTAGATTGTCGTCTAGAGCGGCAAGGTCTGGCCGTGTGGCGGCGTCAAAGAGATGGTGCACGTCAAGCACGATCGGGCTCCTGTCTGATTCCCTCTGCTTCTCTTGGGTAACCGTGCAGCGCCCAGCGGCTTTGGCGCGTGCTCTCCCTTTGGCGGCCTTGACGCGGGCCTCATGGCTCTGAATGAGCTTTAGCTGAGCCGTCAAGCATTCTTGCCCAACGTTTTCAACTTCTTTGACCCATGTTTTTCGGGCTCTGCTTATCCTTCCCTTTTGATGCATGGTTTTAGCCAGTTTGACAAGTCCGACCTGGCTCCAGTGCCGTCGCTCCTTACCGTCAAAGTCTTCATAGTCGACGCCGGGCTGAAGAGCTTCCGGGCTATTGTTCTCTGCACTCCCGTCTTGAATTCTGTCGACGGTATTAGCGATCCCTCGCCCGTTGGTTCCAAGCACTCTCACCAAGGCCCGCTGGTCCAGGAATAGAAGATCACCACGGATCTCAAAGGCAGTCCGATCTTGAGTGACCTGGACGATCCGTCGTGTCACCAGAGCCCTTATCACCCGCGCCCTGTGATGGGTAAAAAACTCATTAATCTTTGCCCGAAAGCCGCTTCCTTCTGTTTCCTCTAGGTACTTGGCGATTGCCATCACGCCTTCCTCGTAAAAGCGGCGCTTCTTAGCCTGGCCCGGCGCATAGTCGAAGAACACGCCTTCGATCAGCTCCCATTCATCGTCAGGGTTTGACTCAAAGAATATACAGATGCGATAGAGCTTGACGACAGTTATTTGCAGCAGTTTGGCGGTTTCCTTGTCTGAGAAGGACGCTCGCTCTTTCTTTTGGCTGGGGTTGGGAGTGCTGGCAGTCATCAGCGGAAAGCAAGCAACGAATCACGCATCTTTACGAGCCGCTCCATTACGCGAGGATCGCCCCCTGCGTCTGGGTGATGGACCTTGGCCAGGCTTCGGAACGCTTCCTTGATGTCATCAGCAGTCGCAGTGGCTGGCTTTAGTCCAAAGATCTGCCAAGGCCGAAAGTTCTCCAACACGTCAATGCCATTGATGTGGGTAGGTCCGGTGCCACCACGCTCCGATTGCAGTAGTCCCACCCATTCCCTGTAGAGCTTTTGCCAGTCCGCCTTGGTCGTCAGATCAACGCTTCGCCCTGTCATGGCCAACTTGAACTCACTGGACTTGCGAAGTTCTGCCGTTGTCTTACAGCCAAAGACCTTACACACCTCTGCTTTGAGTTGAGCCATGGTGAGCTCGGGTTCAGGGAAAGGCTTCCCATGCACGAACTCCGCGAAGGCAAACAACGCTGCCGCGTCAGGAGGTCCCTTGGCCAGCAGAGTCGCGATCTGCTGTTCTACGAGAGATTTGTTGAGCTTTTTACGGCTACGGCTGGTGCTTTTGGTGGTGGCCATGTGGTGGTTCGAGAATCGGGCTGAGCTTGGCCAGGCATCAGAGCGAAACCAGCTCTTGCTCGGTGCCCTCCTTGCTGCGGATGATGACGTGCCCATTGCCCATCTCGGCCCGCTTGGCCACGCGGTAGAGGGCAATGGCGCGACGGAACACGTCAGCCCTGGACAGGCCGGCTTCTGCGGCGATGGCGTCGAAATCCTGGGCGAGCCTGTCGTTGAGGCGCACCTCGAAGCGTGTGTCAGCCATGACGGGGGGAGCGTGAGGGGAGTGAGGGGTGTACGGAAGGAATCCGGATCCCCGTACGGACATCGTACTCCGATAAACCAGCACCCCCCTCGTGACGGGGTGGTGTCATTGGCTTGCATCTGTCGCACAGTTGTCCGTAGTCTTGGGCGAACACCAGCACCACCCCATAGGTGGTGTGCTCGCGCCCCCCCCCAAGCCATGGCTGTTCTCGACAAGCAACGGTTTGACGTCCACATGGGACCAGAGCTCACCGCTCAGTTCGATGAGGTTTCCGATGAAACGGGGCTCACCAGGGCCGAGATTTTCCGCAGAGCGGTGGCTCTTTACAGGCACGCCAAGAAGATCCAGATGCGAAGCGGGAAGGTGATCATGCAGCGGCCTGACGGTTCCTCCTACGAACTGACTGGGCTGTGACAGGGGAGGAGGATGTCCGCGCCCCCGTCATGGGGACGCCCTCCATTGATCCACCTGCAATCGAAGGGTCCGCAGTTCTTGATGTTCCTGACGCCAAGCCACCCGGGGTGGTGCCGCATGAGAAGCCTCATGTCCGCTGGCGTTTTGCTGTGCTGTCCGCCGCGCTGGCCATATCGCTGTTCGGAGCGTTCTCTCCCTGGACCCCTGCAGAGGCGCGGTCGGGAGGGTTCGCCATTGCCGGCTCGATCATCACCGCCTTCGCTAAGCCGCTGGAGGGCATGGGGCCATGAAAAAGGGGGCCCGCAGGCCCCCAGGTGTTCACCCTTCTCCCTGCAGCATCAGGCGGTGAGGAAGGTGGTGGAGAAGCCCGCCAGCGGCCGGCGGATGCCGGTGGGGCTGGCCACGAGGTTGGCGTCGACCGCCTGGGTGATCGCGCCATCGCGCACCACCAGCCGGTAGATCGTCGCCGCGGCCAGGTCGGCCACAGGGTTGATCGTGACCACGTTGCCCGCCAGGGTGACCACCGCCGGCACGCGCACCCCGCTGGAGGCCAGCTCGAGGCGGAAGCCGGCGCCATCGGGGGAACCGAGGGCCAGATGGGTGAGGGCGATGGTGCCGTCGCTGGTGTAGGTGACGGTGAGGTTGGCGCCGACGACTGCGGCCGAGGCGTTGTCCACAGGAACCACTGCATAGCGGCGGACGCCACTGGAGGGGGCGCTGGCGAGCAGCACGGATTGGATGGCACCGGTGGCGAGGGGGGCGGCGCCGGCATTGAACCGTCCGAAGGTGGGCCGGCCACGGCTCACCGCCTCGAAGGTCACGTTCACCAGGTCCTCAGCAGCCTGAGGCTCCCGGTAGTTCTTGAGGTGGGCGTTGAAGCCGGCGTAGTCGTAGATGAAGTCGCCGGTGCTGCCATTGGCGCGACCCAGCTCCTTGAACATCTCGATGAAGACCTCAAAGTCGTTGCCATCGGGGTCTTCGTAGCGGGCGCGCTCGACGATGGCGAACTCTTCGCTGTAGTTGCCCCGGAACTCAGGGCAAACGCCAGTGGCCGCCTGCACCAGGGCTTTGGAGAAGAAGGTGTCGAAGCTGGCCGTGACCTTCCGGCCGGTGGTAACGGCATCACTCCAGCCGTCGTCACCGATCAGGCGGAACTCCCGCTCATTCGTGTCGACGTTGAACGACACCTGCTTGACGGTCTGCAGCTCCCGCGCCCAGTCGCCAGGGTCGAGGGTGGGGCGAGTGACGAAGCCCGCGCTGTCACGGACGGGCCAATAACGGCAGGGTGCCCGCAGGGGCGTCATCAGCAGGATGCTGCGATGCGCCTTGATGAAGCTCTGCCCGATCGCTTGATCAGTCATGACGGTGTCCTTGGGTCAGGGGTTGGGAGGGGGTGAACAGTGGTGGCAGCTGGATCAACCGGAGGGAGCCAGCGCGGCCACATAGATGGGATCGGGCAACTCCAGGATGAGTCGCTCGTAGGTGTCGTCCGTCTGCACCTGATGGCGCTGCTGCGCCGTGGGCCAGGCGCGGAACGCCAGCAGCCGGATCTCCTCCAGGTCGCTGCTGGTGTCGAACTGGGTGAAGGTGAGGGTCCAGGTGCGCATGGTGGCCATGGCCCTGGTGGCGGGACCGAGCAGCTCGCGTTCCGGCGCGTTGGTGAGCACGGCTTCGATGCCGGTGGCGGTCCAGCTGGGCCGCACCTGCCCCTTGCCCACCGTCCAGAAGGCCTGGATCGGTGGGCCGCCGGGCCGCTGGTACTGGCCGAGGTAGGGGCCGAACAGCTCGCGCAGTTCATCTGCCACCTGCCGGACGGTGGCACCCAGCTCCACCTGGCAACGTGCCTGGGTCATGAGGCACCTCCAGCTGGGGGCAGGGCCCGGGGGGCGCCACCGCCGCCAGCGGCGAGGCGCCGCTTGGCCGCGAGCGTGAAGTGCAGCCTGAAGGTCTTCTGCAGCCGCACCCGGTCCTTCATCAGCTCCCGGGTCCAGGGCCGGGCCTGCATGGTGCGGGGCAGACCATCAGGTCCAGTGGCCTTGAACACGGCGCCGTCGTGAACCGGGGCGGCATGGCGGGCGCCGTAGCGGTATTTGGTGATCAGCACCCCAGGGCGGGGGTCGATCTCCATCTTCTGGCTGTTGCGCAGGTCGCCGATGTCGACGATGTCGCGGGGGCTCTCGCCCCTCGGCCAGGCCCACTTCGGTTCGGTGATGTGGCGGGTGAGCTCGGAGTCCACGTGAGCGGAGAACCGCTCCCAGGCCTCTCGCATCACCTCCCGCAGTGCCCGTTCGTCCAGCATCACAAGGGTCCCCCCGCAGGACGTGGCGGCACCTCGCCGCGGCCTCCGGTGACGCGGAAGGTGCCGTTGATCTCCTGCCGCAGCAGCGGGATGGCACCGAGGGGAGCGCCCAGGTCCTCCTGCAGCTCGAAGCGGCCCCGGCGGCCGTTGATCACCGCCGCCGCCTTGCTGCCACCGACGATGCGGGGATCGAGGGTGGCAGGGCTGAGCAGACGGCCGGTGCAGGGGAACGTGCTCTCGTCGACGCCTACCTGCTTGTCCCAGCGGCCCCGGTTGAGCCGCAGAGTGGCCAGGTAGTTGATCACCTCCGTGGCCGCCACCTGGTTGCCGGTCTCCGGGTCCTCAGTCAGCGCAGCGCCGGCCACCTCGAACGCCAGGGTGGCGTTGGCGAGGTTGCCGTAGGCAGCAGCTGGCTGGGGGGTGACGGTCATCAGATTGCGAAGCCACAGGTGTGCGGTAGGCAGGCCTGCAGCTCGGTGAACTGCTGGCCGTAGTAGGTGCTCATCAGGCCACTGCCGGCGGAAGGTGCGGCCTGGCCCACCTGAGCCCCCACCTCCCTCACCCGGCCGGCGATGAGGTGCGCGGCATAGAGCCCCACCCCATCGCTGTGCAGTTCCCCCCAGACGGCTTCGCTGCAGCGGCGGCTGGCCGTGAGCAGGGCCGCCTCCAGCTGGGCTGGGGTGTGAACCGCCAGCTCAGGGAAGCGGTCCAGCAGTTCCGGCAGGGTGGGGACTGCCATCAGGCTTGGCCGGCTTTGATCTCCGCCAGCCGCTCACCGATGCGTTGCCGCACCTGGACGCGGTCTTCCTGGCGCAGCCAGCGCTCCAGCCGGTCGATGTTGCGGCAGCCGTAGATCAGGCGGATCGCCACCGGCACCGTGACGGCGCCGAGGGTGAGTTCGCCGTCATCGGTGGTGGCGCCATCAACCAGCTCGATCTCCTGGATCAGGCCACGGCCCATCAGCACCTGGGTGTCGGGGCGTTCCTTCGCGCGTTCCCACAGATCGCGATCGATCGGGCCGTTGAGGCCCGGGTTGATGCGCAGGGTGGTGGGTTGAGTGACAGGACCGAAGGCCCAGGAGAGGGAGCCACCACGGCAGGACTGAAGACACGCTTCGTTCTGCTCGGGGGTGTAGATCACCGCCAGCTGGACGGGAGCGGCGGCCTTCTTGCGGCCGCTGGCCTTGGCCTCAACTGCAGGGGCGTCGTCGGTCGTGGTGGGAGCGGGGGGATGGGTGGTGGTCATGAGGAACCAGGTGGGGATAGGTGCACAGGAGGATGTGGACAGCGATCAGCTGTGATCAGCCGCCGTCTTCGATGTAGAGGAAGGCGAGGGGATAGTCGGGGATGAAGCCGCCGATCTTGCTCATCGAGGGCACGACGAACTTGAGATTGCGCGGCTGGGGCGGCAGGAAGGTGAGCGGCAGGGGGATGTGGAACTTCCCTTTGGTCGGATCCTTCCGGTAGAAGAGCATCCGGCGAGCGGTGAGGAAGCCGCCGGAGTTCGCCGGGTCGAGCTCGTTGATCGGCTCCACCGAGGTGATCGTGGGGTTCATCTTCATGAACAGCTCCAAAACCGTGGTGTTGTCGGTGCTGGAGCGGCAGGTGGTGCTGACGATCCGGTGGTCGGATTCGCCTATCAGCACCGCGTTGGGGCTTTCGATCTGCTTCGAGTTCACCCGCATCTGGGTGACACCGAAGTTCAGCAGGTCGAGCATCTGCTGAGGGGTGGTGCCTGCGTCGTTGAACCAGGCGTCGTTGGCGTTGCCCGTCACCACCACACGGTCGATGGCGGGGTGGTTGAGCATGCCGCGCAGGCCCGTGCCGGCACGACCAAAGAGGCAGGTGATGTTGTTGCGACGCTCGTAGGCATCGCGCACGGCATCGGCCCGCTCAGTGGTGAGCGCAACGCCAGCCATCTTTGCGGACAGCAGTTCGGACTGGGTGTAGTCGAAGGCGCCGCCGAACTCGCGGATCTCGTTGACGATCTCACCCACCCGCACGCCGGAACGCGGCAGGTCATCGGCCGCATCAGAGATGAGGTCGAAGTTGCCGGTGCGGTCCCAGATCGTGCGCTTGATCGAGGTGGCGCCGGGGTTCACCTCGAAGCTGACCGGGCAGATTCGGGGGTAGACAATTTCGGCGTAGGGCTTGCGCAGCACACCAGGGATGATGTGCTGCAACTGGTCGGCCAGGAACGCCCCGGATTGGTAGGCGTCGTCCATGCGGTGGCTCATTGGTCGTGTCTCCGGGAGGGCAGGGGGGTGATGGGGATCGGCTTGTGGTTCGGGATCAGACGTCAGCGGTGAAGGTCAGCGCACCGGGGGCGTTGACGCGCAGGATCAGCAGGCCATTGGCTGCAGCACCGCGCTCGATCTCCCAGTTGCCTGCCGCCAGAGCGAGGCTCACGCCAGCAGCGGCGGCGGTGCCCCAGCGGCCCGCGTTCATGCCGGTGCGGTAGTAGCGGAGGGGCTGGCCAACGGCGACGGCCTGGAACACGTCCAGGTAGATGGCGCCCACCTTCAGGATGTTCACCGCATCGTTCGGCTCAATGCCCTCGGCGTAGGGAACGGCGGCCTGTCGGTGGGACACCTCGTGCACATCGGTGAGCACCGAGAGGCCGAGGATCGCGCCGGCGGCCGCCGCCACCTGCACGGAGTTGGGCAGCACGCCGGAGCCGTTGCGGGCCAGGGGCAGACCGAAACCGATGCGGGCGGCGGTTTCGTTGTTGCCGGAAATGATGGTGCTGTTGGAGATGTCCGCCAGCTCGCCGATGCGGCCGATGTTCATCTGCATCGGGTAGTCGCGGCCCACACCGGTCTGGGAGCCAGTGCCGGGGTTGTTGGTATAGGTCTGGGGCATGGGTCTGAAGCGAAGGGATTAGGGGCGGGCGGGAGCAGAGAGGGGTGTCAGCTGGCGGGCTGGTGGGCGTTGGCGATCTGCTGCTGGTAGGCAGCGGAGGCCTCGGCGATGCCGTCACCGGCGCCGTCCTTACGGGTGGTGATGCCCTGCAGCTGGCTGGCCAGCAGGGAGGCAGCGTTCGGCTGGTAGGGCACCTTCTCGGCGGCTTCGAAGGCGGCATCGAAGCGGGCGGCGATGTACTCGTCGCTGCGGTCTTCGATCGAGTCGATCCGCACTTCGGCGGCCTCGAGGGCCAGCACCATCACCTCGCGGTTGGAGAGGCCGTCGTGGCGATCGCGGGTGCCGGTGAGCTCGCTGGCTTTCTCCAGCACATCAACCCGCTCGGCCACCAGCTGGTTGATCAGCTCGGGATCGGGCTCCGGCTCAGAGTCGAGGCGCTGGGCGACCAGCTGCTCCAGCTCGGTGAGCTGCTCGGTGAGGCTGTCGAAGCGCAGCTCAGCGGCGGCGAGATCATCGACGGTCGACTTGTAGACCTCCCAGGGAACGGTCTTGCCGGCGGTGGAGTCGGAGTCTTTGCGGCCCTTGGCGTGCGGCTTCTTGCCGTAGCCCATGCCGTCCATTTCCTCGTCTTCCTCCATCTCGTCTTCATCGATCTCTTCTTCCATCGCCGCGGCCGGCTTGGTGCTGGCCTTGTCGGTGGTGGTCTTGGTGGTGCCGTCGGTGCGAGCGGAAGCGGGCTGGCGGGAAGTGGCCATGGAGGGGTCCTCGAAGGAAGGGATGAGATCTGAAACACCAACCCAGGGCTGGTCGGCCGCATCGGCGGAGTCGAAGTGCAGGCGCACCTCAGAGCCCGCGCGGGCCTTGCGCGTCACGGCGTGGTGGTTGCCGGAGATGTCCCGCTGCACGCCGTCGTATCGGGTGCCGCAGGGGGCCACACCAGGCGTCGGGTCGTATTCGCAGCGGTAGCCGTTGGAGAGCTCGACGGCATCGCCACGCTTCACCGCTTCGATCGCCTCGCGGTCCGTCAAGGTGACGGTGCCGTGCACGAAACCATCGGTGAACTCCACCTGGGTGCCGGAATGGCCCCTCTGGTATTGCCTGACGGTGTCGGGGGTGAGCAGCTGGGGCGGATGCTCCAGGGTCACCGGCAGCCCACCCATCGACAGGAGGGAGTCCGGGCGGGACACCTCCGAATCGGGGCGGTATTCGACCCGCTTCGTGCCATCCGGGTTGGTGTAGGTCTGGCAGCCGGAACGGGAGAAGGTCGCGCGAATGCGCAGGAAGCCCTCAGGGGTTTCCACCCAATTCCCGGTGAGGCTGGAGCGATCGAAACGGAACTGCACCGGCAGATAGCAGGAGCTACCGGGAAGTTGCAGGCGCCGTCGTTATGTTGTGATCAGGGTTGCCATAAACGCACCATGCCGACACTCCTGCCGGACGCGATGGTTCGCCGGCTGTTGGGTGCACGGCTGGGCGTGATCTTGAAGCAACGGGGCATCAGCCAGAAGGAGCTGGCGGAACAGCTGCAGCTCCACCGCAGCGCCATCAGCCGCATCTGTTCGGGGGAGCGTGATCCGAACCCTGGCCAGCTGCGGTCGATCTGCCTGCTGCTGGCGATCGATCCGAATGTGCTGCTGGGGCTGTGATCACAGGCCTAGCGTTGAGGTGCACAAAGAGGATGTGTGGGTCCGGGCCCTGGTTCAGCCAGGGCCTTTCTTTGTGTCAGCGGGTGGCAGCTTGGCCGAAGCATCGCGCGGCTGCTCCTTCTCCTTCTCCTTCTCCTTCGCTGCAGCGAGCCGCGCTTTCTCCTTTGGCGTCAGGCCCCAGCCTTCGTCGAACGCCCTCTCCTTGCCGCGATCCGCGCTCATGATTCGTCGAGGTCGAAGATGTGGACGTTTTTCCCGTCCCGTTTGATGACTCTATAACCGGTCACCCTATCGGTGGCAGAGGCTTGGATGGTCTGCTCGTAGTCGTTCGTCGACTGCAGACCTGGCATGCCCTGCCGTTTCTGCGGTGTTGCCTTTGGCGGCTTGCTGCTTCTCGCAGGCTCTTGCGTGGCGGTGGCCTTTTTGGGCTGTGCCGCCACTGATGGCGGCGGGCTGGCCGCCGACGCTTTGCCTGCAGCCGCCAGGGCCAGCACCCGCCGCATCTTCTGCTTGCTCGCCGGAGAGCCGGGGCTCTTCAGGCAGCGCTTGTTCATCGAGATGCAGCCCGCGCCGCAGCTGTAACCCGTCACGCACTTGCGCTTCGCGGCATCGATGCGATCACCCAGGCTGCAGCGGCCAGGGCCAGCACCCGCTTCATCTTCTGCTTGCTTGCCGGAGACCCTGGGGTCTTCAGGCAGCGCTTGTTCATCGAGATGCAGCCCGCGCCGCAGCGGTAACCCGTCACGCACTTGCGCTTCGCGGCATCGATGCGATCACCCAGGCTGTCAGCACGTCGCTTCACGTCCTGCAGACGGATCATCACGTTGGTCTCCACCACCACGTTGTACCAGTCTATCGGGGCCGCATCAGTGCGCGCGGGCTGGCGGGTGTTGGCCGGTGGGGCGGGGCGGGTCATGGGCGGCGGGGGGAGCGGGGGCGGTTGCTGGCGGCCATGGTCTCCATGGCCAGGTTCAGGAGGCGCTGCTCCAGCGTGAGGGGCTCGGCATCGGTGCGGCGCCGCTTGCGCAGCCCCACCGCCTCCAGCTCGGCCTGCACCGCCTGGAAGACATCCCGCTCCAGCTCCTGCCGCACCTTCGCCTCTGATTCGCCGGCTTCCACACGATCGGCGGCACGGTTAAGCGCAGAGCTGATCGGTCCGCTGGAGCTCTTGAGCCGCTCGAAGACGCCCAGGGCCTCGCTGGCCTCGCCCGCCACCTTGGCGCTCTGCTCCTGGTTGATCACGTTCCCGCCCTTCTGCTGCAGGGTGCTGGCGGCCTTCGCTTTGCTGACGGTGGAGAAGAGCCGCTTCTCGCGCGCGATCTTGCTCTTCAGGGCCGCCGAGAGCTTGGCCCGGGTGATCAGGTTGTCCTACGCCTCCTGCGTCTCCCCGAAGAGGCTCATCGTGGTCTGGGTGCGTTGCTCGCTGGCTTTCGCGTGCTCCACCAGCTCCTGCAGGGTCTGATCGGCGATGCCCTTGCGGGAGCTGATCATCTTGAACACCTCGCGCTGCTTCGCTTCATCGAGGCCACTGCCGCCGATGATCGCGCCGCGGTTCACAGTCAGATCACCCCGCACCACGGCGTTGAAGACGTCGCCGGGGAGCTTGCTGAGGCGCAGGCCCTTGTCGGCCTGGCCGCTGCCGAGCGGCAGGCCCCTGGCCTCCACATCCGCCCGGCTCTTGATGCCGGTGTCCCTGAAGAACTTGGCTGCATCCATCGGGGTGCCGGCGCCTTCGGCGATGTTCTGCAGGGCGCCGATCGCCCGCGCCTCAGTGGCGTTCTGAGCATTGAGGAAGCGCACCGTGACGGCTTCGGCGCCGAGCCGCCGGGCCAGGGCCAATCGGTTGTGGCCGTTGACCACGTAGGTCTTGCCGTCCTGGGGATCCTTCCAGACGCTCATCACGCCGGAGAGGTTGGGGTCCCACTTCCGCACGCCAGAGAGGCTGCCCACCTCGCCGGTGGTGGTGGAGCCGCCGATCTTGTACTGGAACCTGCTGGGATCGAAGCTGATCTCGTCGGGCCTGATCTCCCGCACGGTCCCGGGCGCTGTTGAGGCGTTTTGGGGCGTCGGGAGCTTGCCGGTGCGGAGATATTCAGCGATGTCCGGACGCTGGAGCAGCTGCTCCACCCGCTTGGCATTGCGTTCCTTCGCCAGGCCCTGGGCGGCAGCACCACGCGAGGCCTGCACCTTCCCGGCGGTGGCGCGGGCCGTGGCATCGCCTTCGGCCGCCAGCTGCTGCAGGCGGCGCAGCCGGCCCTTCCCGATCGCGCTGGCTGGCGTGATCTTGCCCTCCTTCTTGAGGCTGATACAGCCAGAACCGCAGCTGTAGCCGGTCTTGCACTTCCGCTTCCGGCCGGTGATGCCAGCGCTGCGGCGGAAGTCCATCCGGGCCTCGGGAGCGCGCAGCTGGAGGAAGCTGTCCGATCGCAGCTGCCAGCCACGTTCCCCCACCGCATCCCAGGCGGGGCGGTAGCTGATGCCGGTGGCATCGATGCGGAAGCGATAGACCAGGCCATCCGCTGCCATGCGGCCGCCATGGGTGGCGCCGTCCTGCCGCCAGTCGAGCACCAGGGCGCCGGGCAGCACCTCCGTCAGCAGCTGCTGCAGCACCGGGGAGACCCAATCGGCTGTGTCATGCCTGCGGGCCACCGCCGGCCGGGGCGGCGACTGGTGGGCAGGACGCACAGGCAGCTGCGCTTCGATGGCGGAGAGGCGGTCCTGCAGCGCCTGGAATCGGCTCATTGATCAGGACGCTCCGGCTGCCCCCAGGTGCGTGGCCGAACTGGCAGCGCACCTAAGACTCGTTCCCTCAGCTGCTGTTGCACCTGCTCGGCAGCATCCAGCACCGCCGGGGTGACACGGCCTCCACCATCTGCTTTGGTGCTGCCCACCATCACCCCAGCGGTGAACATGGTGGCCTCCAGCGCCTTCCCCGTCGCATCGATGATCTGCTCGGTGCGGTCGAGGGTGCTCTCCATCCCCACCTGCAGGCCGGTGCCGACGATGGCGCGGGTGGCAGCTTCCACCAGTCGGGTCTCCAGGTTCAGGGCGGCCGCCTCCAGCCGCTGCTCAGCGCGCTGCAGCGCCGCATCGAAGGCGCCGTCCAGCTGAGCCTGCACCTTCACCGCCAACCGCGCGGCAAGCCGGTCCAGCAGTCGATCAATCAGGGCAGTGAGGGAGGGCATCAACGATCCGCGATGGTGGCCTTCATCTCGCGCAGTCGCGCCAGCAGCGGATCCTTCCGGTTGCTGTCCTCTCGTCCTGCCGCCGCAGCGTTCTTCGGGCCGTATTCGATCCGGCCCGCCTTGGTGAACCTGAACTGGAAGCGCTGCTGGTTCGAGACGAACTCACCCTGCGGGATCCCGCCCTCATCCGAGATCGACACGATCCGCACCGGCTGGATCAGCTCACTGAGCAGCTCCGTCGCCAGCTTCACCATCTCCTGTCGTCGGTCCACTCCTTTGCCCTGCCGCGTTATGGGTCAAGTATGGGCAGGGTGACCTGAGTAGATCAGGGATTCAGGGCGTCGACGAAATCAGCCGGCAGGTCAAACGCGCCGGCCAGCGCCTGGACCTGGCCATTCAGCTTGGGTGTTACCAGGCCGTGCGCGATGGCTTTTGCCCAGATGCCCAGGAATAGAGCCGATTGACCATCGGCCGCCTTGCCAAGCGCCACGCCGAGGCCCACCGCAAGCGGCGCCTCACCGGCTGCTATCGCCTGCGCGAAGATCGCTTTGACCTCAGGCAACTCCATCACCACCAAGCCGAACTCTGCCCAGCGGGGTTGGGGCGGGAGTGGATCGGGTGCGGGAGCCTCTATTTGATCGGCCGCCCACCAACCCTCGCCACCTTCGGCATAGGTCAGTAGATAGCACGGCGGATCGCTGCCGGTGTCGATCGCGGCCACGGTGGCGGGGCCGTTGGTGGGGGGCTCGATTCGACGCACCAGGGTGCCAACTGTTAGGAGTTTGATCATGGTGCTGCGGTGGAGGTCATCACCCTATTGCCGCTGCCGGAGCCCGATACAGCGCAGAACAGGTTTAACGATGGCGCCCAGGTGACGCTAATCCACTGGTTGTCAGCGGCGCTGGCTCGGATCGTCCAGGTCACACCATCAGGCGAAGTCATCACCCTATTGCCATTGCCGCTGCCGGAGATCGATACAGCGCAGAACAGGTTTAACGATGGCGCCCAGGTGACGCTAATCCACAGGTTGTCAGCGGCGCTGGTTCGGATCGTCCAGGTCACACCATCAGGCGAAGTCATCACCCTATTGCCGCTGCCGGTGATCGATACAGCGCAGAACAGGTTTAACGATGGCGCCCACGTGACGCTAGTCCAGTTGTTATCAGCGGCGCTGGTTCGGATCGTCCAGGTCACACCATCAGGCGAAGTCATCACTCGATTGCCGCTGCCGGTGGCCGATACAGCGCAGAACAGGTTTAACGATGGCGCCCACGTGACGCTAGTCCAGTTGTTATCAGCGGCGCTGGTTCGGATCGTCCAGGTCACACCATCAGGGCTGGTCATCACCCTATTGCCGCTGCCGGAGCCCGATACAGCGCAGAACAGGTTTAACGATGGCGCCCACGTGACGCTATTCCAGTTGTTATCAGCGGCGCTGGTTCTTTGTTTCCAGAATCTTCCTGCGTCCCCAGAATCGTTGTAACTGACAGTAACTCCATTCTTATAGCTGGCGTAGATCGTTGGGAGCAATGATTCGGGCGGGGTCGTGTACTCTCGCCGGATCAGATAAAGGCGACCAGCAACAGGGGACGCAATCGCTGCATACTCGGCGGCGGTGACTATCTCTGTGAATGTTGCCGTCAGCGTGCCGCCGCTCAGGCTCAGCCCAGTGCCGACCGTGATCTCCTCCACTGCACCCACGCCCGCCGCAGAGCGCCCCAGGATGCGGGCGGTGGCCATGGTGAGCCCACTGCTACCGATCGCCCCAGAAAGAGCCCGCTGGGCAATGTTGCCCACCACCTTCTGGAACGCCGCGAGGATCGAATCGGTCGCCGCAACAGTGCCGGCCGCTGCGGTGAATCCGGTCAGCGCCGCGCCAATCGCTCGGGCGGCAGTAAAGAACAGGTTGCCGCCGCTCTCGGCAAGATCTCCTGTCCCCAGCGTTACCGCGCCGGTTTGCCCGTTGATTGAGCTGACCGGAGCAATGCCAGTGGGGAGCTGGATCCAATCCGACAGGGAGGCGCCATCATTGGCAACGATCACCCACTCAGTTGCGGAGTCGGCCCGGATGCACCAGTCGCCGCCCTGTCCCCGCAGGGCCAACATTGCCGACTGGTTCGCAACTGACCCCAGGTACTGCACCAGGGCGATGGCGGGGATCTGACTGCTTGGCACCACGCCGCCCACCAGGTCCGCCTTAGCCGCAAGCGCCGCCCCCAGCCCGCTGACCTGCCCCTGCGCCACCGTGATGGCATCGCTCCCGCCCGTACCATGACTGGCCGCGTGCGCCGTCGGCGTGCGGCTGTTTTCCAGCCTGATATCGCCTTCCAGCACAGGCGCCGCGCCTGACTGCTTCAGGAGCTTTCCCGTCGTGCCGTCAAATAGCGCCGCCCTGCCGTTTGTGCTGCTGGCAGGGCCGACAACATCACCGCTACTCCCATCCCCAGGCGAAGGGTTCACCGTGGCCTGGAGGGTTGTTTCGTCGACCGCGACAGCCGCAGTTACCGCCGGCGTCTCGCTCAGTACAACAACTGCCGTTATATCCACTGTTACGACGCCCTCCCAAGCCTGGTGATCTCCTGTGTTCCTGCAAACAGCGGGATGATCGTTCCGTTCGCTTGCGTGAGGATGATCTCCCAGTAATAGCTTCCTGCCGTCAGTGGCAGGATTTGCGGGATCACTCGAAAGACGCCAGCGACGGCATTGGTGATCTGAATCCCAGCGCCAACGACAAGATTTAGCCTTTCCAGGTTCTCACCGACTCGCCGGTAGACCATGCGCAGCTGCGCATTGGTCAGGTTCAGCGGGGTCCCGGCCGGCTGCTGCAGCGTTACCGAGTTGATCCCCTCCCAGGTCGTGCCTTCATAGATTGCGCTGAGCGTGAGAATCTGCGGCTGTGTCACAGCTGGCGGGCAGCTGGCATCAAGCTAGGTATCATGATCAGCTCCCCTTGCTGGATTTCTTGGCGGGCGGCTCAGGCGTGAATCCTTCGGCCGGCAGTGCTTCCCCACTGCCGTTCGCAGGCTCGCTGCTGGCGGCTTCGGCCAGTTCGGCGAACTCCTCCATGGACTCATCGAGAGCCGTGGCCGCCGCGGCCACGTGGTCTTCACCCGGCGACAGTTCCTGCAGCTGTTCCAGCGCCGTGGTCATCGCCCAGACGGCTTCGATGGGGCCAACGTGCTGGAGGAAGGTCAGCAGCTGCTCAGCGGCGTAGGCGCGCTCGGGATTCATGGGCGGATTGTGGCGTCAGGATCACGGTAGGCATGGCCCTGAGCCGTGATGCCATGAGCCGGCAATGGCCTACAGCCAGCTGGGCAGAGCGTGTGGCCGGCCGATGAAGTCGTTCTCCAGGAACTGCCGCAGCGGCATGGGGTGCAGGCGGGGCTGCCAGTCATCGAAGCCCACGGTTCGCTCATCCAGCAGGATCTCCAGCGCACTGCCGGTGGGTGTGCTGCTGGTGCTCGGTCGGATCTCCCAGCGCAGACAGGCATCGCCATGGCCCCACCAACCGACTGCCGGCACACCCAGGCAGAGCGCCATGGTGATCAGCGGGCAGGTTTCCGGGCAGCTGGCCAGCTCCACAGCACGGGCGAAGTTCTGAGGAAAGGTGAGGCGATCAGCCAGCACCGGCGCGTAGAACGACAGCTGGGGCTGTTCCCCGAAGCCACTGAAGGTGACCACCGCCGGGTTGAACGGCAGGCTCACGGGCGGAGGGGTGCAGTGATCACGGGCTCCACCGGCCCGTTCAACGCTGCCAGATCGCGCAGGATTGAGAAGGTGACCATGGTGCCCACCAGCCCCACAGCAGCAAGGCACAGGGCCACCACACCAGCGTGGTGGTAGGCGGCGCTTTTGATGCTGCGCGTGCGGGGGAATGCCGCCGGCGGTTGGGGCGCCAGCCCAGCGGCCAGGACACGAGCAACACCACGGCGGCGCTTGTTGGTTGGCAGCACCGGCAGGGTGGGGGATTGGTGAGCGGTCATTGCTGGTTCGCGACGTTGTGGTGTCAGGATCATGGTACTTAAGTTCGGTGGAACCGCTGCGATCCTGCACATCCCCAGTCTGATCCGACCAGAACCAGCGATGAAACTTCTTCACACCGCCGCCGCGGCCATGGTCGGGCTCAGCAGCTGTCAGTACCAACCGGTTCACGCTGGTGTGGGCACAGCGGCATGGGTTACGGCTGGCTCGATCTGCCAGGCGCTCAGCAATGGCCTCACGATCCCGGAGGCGGTGCGGGTCGGGTTGCTCGACAACCGCTACCTCTGGGCGGCTGAGATGCAGAATCCGCTGTTCAGCCGGCTGGTGGCCGCAGAGAGCGCGAAGCGCTGCCCGCAGCTGCTGATGCTCAATGCACCGGGGGGGCAGCAGCTGTGAGCCTGACCCTGAAGGAAGCCCTGCTGCAGCGGATCAGCAGCTACGTGGCACAGGCAGCAGCGGCTTGCCCGCCGGCCCCACCAGCACCTGCTGCAGCAGGGCCCCGAAGATCACCCGTTGCTGTTCCGGCGTCGCGCCGGTGAAGAACTCCGGGTCTCGCATCATCTCCTCGTAGGCCGCGAGGTCTGGGGTGGAGCGTTCCCGCCGCTCCAGTGAGCGGATCTCGGCCTCGAGGATCGTGACGGCGGACTGCAGCGCCGGGTTGCGAGCCGCCAAGGCGCGGGTGGCGTCGAGATCACGGCGCTTGAGGATCAGCACAGGGTCGTCATCAACTGGTGCGGCAGCAGCCCGCGCCAGGGCTTTCGCAGCAGCGACGCAAGCCGTCACGACCACTGGCAAGACCTCTGCTTCCTTCACGCCAGCGCGGTTGGCGCAGAGCCGGTGTCGACAACGCCACCAAGGCGTTCCCTGGGCACTGTTGCGCCTGAGGCGGTGCCCACAGCTCTGGCACACCAGCAGGCCGGTGAGGCCATGGCGGCTCTCGACCGTGGGTGATCCTGCAAACCGGTTGCGGGTACGCTTCAGGTGATCGGCAAGATCGTGCCAGGCGCCTTCGGAGATGAGCGCCGGGTGCTGCTCGTAGTGGATCTCTCCCCAGCTGCTGTCCCAGCCTTTCCCTCCGGTTCGGTGGTGGCCAATGTGACCACGGATGACGGGGTTGCAGAACCAGGCCTGCAGGCTGGAGCCTGCCGGGGTCCAGGGGCACCAGCTCGGCAGCTGCGCAGCGACCCCCGCGAAGGATCCGATGCGGCGCAGCTCATCGAGCACCCGCAGGGCGTGGGCCCAGTTGTCTGGATGGGGGATCAGCTTCACGCCATCGCCCCGGTCGTAGCCGAAGGGGATGCGACGACGAAGGTGCCGGCCTTGGGCCCGATACACCTCAAAGTTGCGCTTGATGCGTTGGCTAAGCATCCGCGATTCAACCTCGGCCATGGTGGTCATCACACGGGCCAGCAGGAACCCTTGTGGGGAAGCCGTCTCGATAGTGCCGCCATCAAGGGCACGAACACGCACCTGCTGTAGGTCGCAGAGCGCCAGCAAGGTGTCGGTCTGAGCCGCATCACGACCAAGCCGATCGACCCTGGTAAAGACGAGCTCTTTCACTCTGCCGCTGTTGACCAGCGCCATCACCTCGGAGAGACCTTCGCGGTCAGCCTTCCGCCCGCTCTCGCGCTCTGCGATCACCTGATCACAGCCGGCAGCTCTGAGGCGATCGGCCTGTGCCTGGAAGGCATCGTCTTGGTCACCGCCATCTGTTGAAATGCGGCAGTAGCCAAGGATCAACGGATTAGCCTCAAGGTCCTGCCCATTCTGCGCTATGGACACTTTTTCTTTCGACGTGGTGTCGGATTTCGATCGGCAGGAGCTGGTGAATGCGCTGGACCAGGTGCGCCGTGAGGTGGGTCAGCGCTACGACCTCAAGGACTCCAAGACGGAGATCGATCTGGAGGAGAACAGCCTCACGATCACCACCGCCAGCGACATGACCCTGGAGGCCGTGGCCGATGTGCTGCGCCAGAAGGCCGTCAAGCGTGAGCTCTCGCTCAAGATCTTCGATTTCCAGCCGGCGGAGCCGGTGGGCGGCAACCGCGTGCAGCAGGTGGTGAAGCTACGCAAGGGCCTCAACCAGGAGCTGGCCAAGCGGCTCAGCAAAACGGTGCGCGATCAGGTCAAGAAGGTCACCGTGGCGATTCAGGGCGAGAGCCTGCGGGTCACGGGCAAGAACAAGGACGATCTGCAGCAGGTGATCCAGCTGCTGCGCGCTGAAGATCTGGAGCTGCCGCTGCAGTTCGAGAATTACCGCTGAGCGGGCGGTGCAACAGGAGCGGCCGCCGGTGAGCGCCAACCCCCGCAGCGGCCCTTCCGGCTGGCGTTTCTGGATCGACCGCGGCGGCACCTTCACTGACCTGGTGGCGCTCAGCCCCAGCGGCGTCTGCAGCGTGCGCAAGCTGCCCTCGCACCCGGCGCAGAGCGCCGCCGGCGCCGGCCCAGATCCTGCCGTGGTTGCCATCCGCGCGCTGCTGGAGCTGGCGCCGGATCAACCGATCCCCGCCGGCCTGATCGAGGACGTGCGGGTGGGCACCACGGTGGCCACCAACGCCCTGCTGGAGCGGCGCGGTGCTCCCACCCTGCTGCTGCTCAGCCGCGGCTTCGGCGACGCGCTGCGCATCGGCGATCAGCACCGCCCTGATCTGTTTGCACTCGAGATCCGCCGGCCTGAGCCGCTGCACTCCCGGGTGCAGGAGGTGGGGGGCCGCTTGGCGGCCGATGGCCGCGAGCTTGAGCCGCTGGTGCTGGATGACGCCCTGGCCCAGTCCCTGACGCAGGCGCGTGCCGATGGCTGGCGCAGTTGCGCCGTGGCCCTGCTGCATGCCGCCCGCCATCCCCGCCATGAACAGCAGCTGGGGGCCTGGCTGGAGCGCTTCGGGTTTGAGCAGGTGGCGCTGTCCCACGCGGTGGCTCCGCGGCCGCGCCTGGTCAGCCGCGCCCAGACCGCTGTGGTGGAGGCCTATGTGGGGCCGGCGCTGCAGGCCTATCTGGCGGGGTTGCGGCGTTCCCTCGGTGCCGGCACTCCGCTGCAGGTGATGCAGTCGAGCGGCGGCTTGCTGGCTCCCGAGCTGATCCGCGCCAAGGACACGATCCTCTCCGGGCCGGCGGGCGGCATGGTGGGCGCGCTGAAAGCGGCGGCCGCGGCTCGCGCCAGGGTCAGCGATGCCAGGGCCAGCGATGCCAGGGCGATCGTGGGCTTCGACATGGGCGGCACCTCCACGGATGTGTTCCATGTGGCGGCAAGCGAGCCTTCCCTCATCGGCTCGGAGCACGACGCCGTCGCCGAGCGCTGGGAACGCAGCGAACAGGCCGTGATCGCCGGGCTGCAGCTGGAGGCGGCGATGCTGCCGATCCACACCGTGGCCGCCGGTGGTGGCTCCGTGCTCCATTTCGACGGCGAGCGGCTGCAGGTGGGCCCCTCGTCCGCCGGCGCCCAGCCGGGTCCGGCCTGCTACGGCCGCGGCGGCCCGCTCACCATCACCGATGCCAACCTGCTGCTGGGCCGGCTGCAGCCCGATGGCTACCCGGCCCTGTTCGGCGCCGCCGGCGACCAGCCGCTCGATCCACAGCCCGTTCGCGCCGGCTTCGAGGCCCTGGCCGCCCGCATCGGCGGCGCCGTGGGGCAGCCGCAGCAGCCGGAGGCCCTGGCGGAAGGCGCCGTGGCCATTGCCATCGACCACATGGCCGCGGCGATCCGGCGCATCTCGATTCAGCAGGGCCACGACATCCGCGGTGCCACGCTGGTGTGCTTCGGCGGGGCGGGCGGTCAGCACGCCTGCGCGCTCGCCGAAACCCTGGAGATCGACACCATCCTTCTGCACCCCCTGGCCGGTGTGCTCTCCGCCTACGGCCTGGGTCAGGCCGATCAACGGCTGCTGCGCGAGCAGGTGGTGCGCGAACCGCTCACGGCCTCGCTGCTGCCGCGCCTGACGGCCTGGGCCGAGGCGCTCACCACCGCCGGCGCGGAGGCCCTCGGCGCTGTGGCCGATGGTCGCTGGGCTGCCGATGCCGGTGCCGCTGGCGAAGGGGATCCTGCTCGCGAAGGCGGCGGCGAAGCTGCTGGCGAAGGCGAAGGCACTGGCGATGCTCCTGGCCCGGCCTCAAGCCTGCGGCGGGAGGTGCGGGTGGCCCTGCGTTACCCCGCGAGCGAGGTGAGCCTGATCGTGCCCCTCGGGGAGATCGAGGTGATGGAGGCTGCCTTCCACGCCAGCCATCGCCGCCACTTCGGCCACACGCAGGAGGCACGGTCCGGGTCTGACCCAGCTCTGGTGGCGGAGCGCCTGGAGGTGGAACTGGTCTGGTCCGTCGCCGCCGCCGGTGCGGTGCCGTTGCTGTCGACGGATGGAGCCACACCCCCCACTGCCCCCACGGTGTCGTTGTATGCCGGGGGCTGCTGGCAGGCGGTGCCGCTGGTGCGCCGGGAGCTGCTGGCGGTTGGCCAGAGTCTGCAGGGACCGGCGTTGGTGCTGGAGACGATCGGCACCCTCGTGCTGGCGGCGGGTTGGCGGGCCGAGGTGCTCCCGCACGGCGAGTTGCTGCTCCAGCGCCCCACTTCTGCCGGCCGAGTTGCCACCCCATCGGCCGACCAAGCTGCCATCACCTCTGCCGCCACAGGCGCTGCTGCAGGCTCCACCACCTTGAGCAGCGCCGCTGAGCCCATCGCCAGCGAGGCCGCGGCGGCGTCCACCAATCCCAGCGAGGCCGCCTCTTCAACGGCTCCCGCCCCCGTCGACCCGGTGCGTCTGGAGCTGTTCCATCACCGCTTCGCCGCGATCGCCGAGCAGATGGGGGAGCGGCTGCGTCAGAGCGCCCGCTCCGTGAACATCCGCGAGCGGCTGGATTTTTCCTGTGCGCTCTTCGATGCCGCCGGCGCCCTGGTGGCCAATGCGCCCCACATACCGGTGCACCTCGGCTCCATGGGCGAAAGCGTCGCCAGCCTGCTGGAGATGGTGGGGAGAGGGGAACGGCCACCGCTGCGCCCCGGCGATGTGATCGCCACCAACGACCCCTACAACGGCGGCACCCATCTGCCCGACATCACCGTGATCAGCCCGGTGTTCGCCGGTGCGGATCGGCCCTGCTTCTTCGTGGCCTGCCGCGGCCACCACGCCGATGTGGGTGGCCTCACCCCCGGCTCCATGCCGCCCCACAGCCGCTCGATCGCCGAGGAAGGCCTGCTGCTCACCAATGTGCCGCTGCTGCGTGAGGGGCTGTTCGACGCGGCGGCCTGGCAGCAGCGCCTGCAGGCCGGTCCATGGCCGGTGCGTAATCCTGACCAGCTCCTCGCCGACCTGCAGGCGCAGATGGCGGCCAACCAGCTCGGGGCCGCGGAGCTGGAGCGCCTCTGCCGCCGCGAGGGGCTGGCGGAAGTCGCGGCCTACATGGCCCATGTTCAGGACAACGCCGCGGCAGCGGTGCGGCGGGTGATCGGAACGCTGAACGACGGCCAATGGAGCGTGGAGCTCGACGGCGGCGCCCGCATCGCCGTGGCGGTCACGATCGATCGCCGCGCCCGCACGGCCTGCATCGACTTCAGCGGCACCTCCCCCCAGCAACCCGGCAACCTCAACGCCCCCCTGGCCATCACCAAGGCCGTGGTGCTCTACGTGTTTCGCTGCCTGGTGGCGGAGCGGATCCCGCTCAATGCCGGCTGCTTCCGGCCGCTGCAACTGGTGGTACCCGAGGGCTGCCTGCTGCGGCCGCGGCCGCCGGCGGCGGTGGTGGCGGGCAACGTGGAAACGTCCCAGGCCGTGGCCAATGCCCTGTTCGGGGCCCTCGGCGTGATGGCGGCGGCGCAGGGCACGATGAACAACCTCACCTTCGGCGATGCCGCTTGCCAGTACTACGAAACGATCTGCGGTGGCAGCGGCGCCGGCCGGGGATTCGCGGGTGCCGATGCGGTGCAGAGCCACATGACCAACTCCCGCCTCACCGATCCGGAGGTGCTGGAGCAGCGCTTTCCGGTGCGGCTGGAGAGCTTTCGCGTGCGGCAGGGCAGCGGCGGGACGGGCCGCTGGCGTGGCGGAGAGGGGGTGGAGCGGCGCCTTCGCTTTCTGCAACCGATGACGGTGTCGCTGCTGACGGGATCACGCCGGGTGCCCCCCTTTGGCCTGGCCGGCGGCGGACCGGGCGCGCTCGGTCGCAACAGCCTGGAGCGGGCGGGCCAGCCTGCCCTGCTGCTGGAGGGGGCCTCGGAGTTGCAGGTGCAGGAAGGTGACCTGCTGCAGATCTGCACCCCTGGGGGCGGCGGCTATGGCGAGAGCTGAGCAAGAGCACCATCCACCGCAACGGTGGCAAGAACGGCTGCGGCTGCTGGTGGGGCTGGCGGCCGGCGCGCCGTTGGTGGTGCCGTTCTGGCCGCTGCCGTTACCGCTGCCGTTGCAGTCGCCGGGACGGGCCCAGGGGTTGCCGGCTGGTGCGGCGGCAGCGGCGGTGCCCGCCAATGTGTTGCAGGAGGCCGGCCAGCGCTTTCACCCCGTGGTGTCGGCAGGGGGGATGGTGGCCACCCAGGAGGCGCACGCCAGCCGCGTGGGCCGGGATGTGCTGCGGGCCGGCGGCAACGCGGTGGATGCGGCGGTGGCGGCCTCCTTCGCCCTGGCGGTGACTCTGCCCCAGGCCGGCAACCTCGGCGGTGGTGGCTTCCTGGTGCTCTGGCGCCCGGAACCGGCCGCGCCGGGCACGCCGCTGCTGGAGGGGGAGCGGCGGGTGGGCCGAGGCCGGGCGGTCACGGTCAACTTCCGCGAAACCGCACCCGCCGCCGCCCGGGCCGACCTCTTCCTCGATGCCAGCGGCCAGGTGGATCGCCAGCGAGCCACCAGCAGCCTGAAGAGCACGGGCGTGCCCGGCACGGTGGCGGGCCTGCTGCTGGCCCAGCGCCGCTACGGCCGCTGGCCGCTGGCCCGGGTGATGGCGCCGGCGATCCGCCTGGCGGCAGAGGGGTTCCCGGTGAGCCGGGATCTGTCCCGCTCGCTGGAGAGCGCCGCTCCCCTGCTGCGCGCCGATCCCACCTCCGCGGCTCTGTTCTTCCGCCCGGACGGGCAGCCCTATCGCCCCGGCGAGCTCTGGCGTCAGCCCCAGCTGGCCGCCACGCTCACCGGCATCGCCCGGCGCGGCGAGGCGGGCTTCTACCAGGGGCCGGTGGCCGAGAGCCTGGCCGCGCTGATGGGCCGCCAGGGCGGGCTGATCACCCTGGCGGACCTGGCCGCCTACCGCGCCCAGGCGTTGCCGCCCTTGATCGGCAGCTGGCGGGGGCAACCGGTGATCACCATGCCGCCGCCCAGCTCCGGCGGGGTCACGCTGATTCAGCTGCTCGGGATGCTGGAGGGGTTCCCGCTGGCGGTCATGGGGCTCAACAGTGCCGCCACGATCCACGTGATGACCGAGGCCATGAACCTGGCCTATCGGGATCGGAACACCTATCTGGGCGACCCCCGCTTCGTGACGATGCCGCTGCAGCGTCTGCTCAGCCCGGCCTATGCGGCGGCCCAGCGCCGCCGCCTCCGCACTGACCGCCACACGCCCGCCGCCGAACTGGCGCCGCCGCCGCCGGGCCGACCGGAGGGCCCCAACACCACCCACCTCTCGGTGATCGACCGCGACGGCCTGATGGTGGCCACCACCACCACGCTCAACTTCGCCTACGGCAACGGCGTGAGCGTGCCGGCTGCCGGCTTCCTGCTCAACAACGAGATGGACGATTTCACCGCCAAGCCGGGTGTGCCCAATGCTTACGGACTGGTGCAGGGGGAAGCCAACGCCATCGCTCCGGGCAAGCAGCCGCTCAGTTCGATGAGTCCCACCCTGGTGCTCGATCGCAGCGGCGGCCCACTGCTGGCCACCGGCAGCCCGGGCGGGAGCCGCATCATCACCACCGTGCTGCAGGTGCTGCTCAACCGCCTTGAACATGGCCTCAACCTGGCCACGGCCGTGAGTGCACCGCGCTTTCACAGCCAGCTGTGGCCCGATGAAGTGGCGATCGAGCAGGGCTTCAGCCCCGACACGCTCGCCCTGCTGGAGGCGATGGGCCACCGGCTCCGGCCAGCCCGGGCGATGGGCTCGGCCCAGTCGGTGGAGGCCCTGCCGGGCGGCGGCAGCCTGGGGGTCGCCGATCCGCGCCGTCCGGACGCCCTCGCCGCCGGGGAGTGAGCCCGCGCCCTGAGTGACGGCAGGACGGGCGCCGAAGCCTCACAATCAGGCCCGACCGCCACTGACCGGCCGAAGCCGGTGAACCCCCATGGCTCCGTTGCATCCGGTTCCGCTTGCTCCCGCGGTGTTCACCCTCCGCGACTGGCTCTGGAGTGGCGGGCTTATCGAGCTGTCCCTGCTGATGGGGGCGTTTCTGGTGGCTGCCTGGTTCGTCAACCGTTCCCGCTGACGGTGCCGGGATCCGGCGCGGTGAGCAGGTTGACGCCGGAGAAGGCCAGCGCCACGCCGAACAGGGTGCCGATCACCCAGAGGCTGTCGCTGGGCCATTCCGCGATCAGCAGGCCGCCCAGGATCGCGGTCACCAGACCGTCGGCGATCACCAGGCCCCGGGCCTGGCCATCGGCAGCGGCGCCGGCGGCCAGTTCCATCACCCCTTCGAAGGCCATCAGCAGGCCCACGAACAGGGTGAGGCTCACCTCACTGCTCACGGGAAACACCAGAATCCAGAGGCCACCGCCCACATACAGCAGCCCGCTGAGGCCGCGGAACAGCTTGGTGCTCAGGTCGCCGCCGCCGGTGAGACGCAGCAGCTGGGAGATGCCGCTGGCCACCGCCACCCCGCCCAGCACGATCGTCAGCAGCGTGGCCGAGACGAACGGCAGGGCGATCGACAGGCCGGCAGCCGCGAACACCAGGGCGGCAGCCAGCCAGCGCAACGGCTTGGACGCAGGAATCGACATCGGGCAGGGTCTCGCGAACGCCAACGCTAAGGGCAGGAACGGGGCTGGCCTCCTCCCCCGGCATGCCCCGCACGCTCCGATGTGTCGGGTTGCACAAACGCACTAGCTTTATTTCTTGATAATGACGCACCCGCCCGAAGCCAAGCTTCAAGGTGGAACCAGCCATTCCCCTCTGCGGCCATGCTCGAGCTGTTGCCCCAGCTCAACGATCGCAACCTTCCCTGGATGGACACGATCCATCCGATCGTCGTCCACTTCGTGATCGCCATGGCCCTGATCGCGTTCCTGTTCGACGTGATCGGCCGCCTGGCCGGCAAGCCTGAGCTCTATGAGGTGAGCTTCTGGAACCTGCTGTTCGCCACCGCGGCGATTTTCGTGGCGATCATCTTCGGCCAGGTGGAAGCAGGTCTGGCCAACCCCTACGGCGAGTCCCGCGACATCCTCAACCTGCACAGCACGATCGGCTGGGCGCTGGCCGGCATCCTCTCGGTGCTCACGGCCTGGCGGTATGTGATCCGCAGCAAGGATCCGCGCCGCCTGCCGCTGGCCTTCCTCGGTGCCGGCTCGGTGCTGAGCGTGCTGGTGGTGGTGCAGGTGCTGCTGGGCAGCGAGCTGGTCTGGATCTACGGCCTTCACACCGTCAAGGTGGTGGAAGCGATGCGCGAGGGACTGGTGTGATGGCCCTCGGTCCGAATGGCCTCCCCTACAGCCTGCCGATTCACCCGAACCTGGTGCATCTCACCATCGGCCTGTTCATCATCGCCGTCGCTTTCGATATCGCCGGCGCCCTCTTCCCGCTGGAGCGGCGTGTGTTCCGCTTCCTGGCGCTGCCGGTGACCCGCTCCGCCCTGCACGATGTGGGCTGGTACAACCTGCTGGCCTGCAGCGTGGTGAGCTTTTTCACCGTCACCGCTGGCTTCTTCGAGATGCAGCTGGCAGTGCCTCTGCCCGGCATCACCAGCAGCTTCGGCCTCAGCAGCACGGGGAGCATGCTCTGGCACGGCGCCGGTGGTCTGCTGCTGCTGCTGGTGATCGTGCTGATGACCGTGTGGCGGGGCTTTCAGCGCTATGCCTGGCGCCGCGACATGGGGCGGCAGGTGCAGTGGAGCTACCTGGCCCTCGGCATCGTGATGTTTGCCCTGCTGGGGGTGCACGGCACCATCGGCGCCCAGCTGGCGGTCGAGTTCGGCGTGCACGTCACCGCCAACCAGCTGCTGGCCGCCGGCGCCGATCTTCGTGAGGCGCTGCCATGACCAGCTCACCGCCCGCCTCTTTCAATCGGGCCGCGGTGGCCGCCGTCACCCTCTGGGTGGGGCTGCTGGTGCTGCTGTCGCACTGGCTGGGCCAGCAGGCCTACCGCTGGCTGCCGGTGCAGGCCTCCAGCGCCGCCCCACTGGTCGACGACCTCTTCAGCCTCGAAACCGCGATCGCCTGCTTCGTGTTCGCCGGTGTGGTGTCGGTGATGGTCTACGTGCTGCTGTTCAACCGCGCCGAGAAATACGACATGGACGACGCCGCTCCGGTGGAGGGCAACACCCTGCTGGAGATCATCTGGACGGCGATTCCCCTGGTGCTGGTGATGGCGATCGCCTGGACCACCATCGGCGTCAACCGTGAGATCGGCGCCATCGGCCCGATGGACCACAGCCACGGCGACACCGCCGGCGCGATGGCCGGCGCCCCCACGGCCGAGATCCAGGTGATCGCCCGTCAGTGGTCGTGGGAATTCCGCTATCCGGATGCGGCTGTGTCCAGCACCGAGCTGCACCTGCCGACCGGTCGCCGCGTGAGCCTGCAGCTGGAGAGCACCGATGTGATTCACGGCTTCTACGTGCCCGCCTTCCGGCTCAAGCAGCAGGTGATCCCCGGCCGCTCGATCGCCTTCTTCATCACCCCCACCCGAGAGGGCCGCTACCGCCTGCGCGATTCCGAATACAGCGGCACCTGGTTCGCCGCCAACCAGGTGGATGTGGTGGTGCAGAGCGAGGAGGCCTACCAGGACTGGCTCACCCGGGCGGCGGCCCAGCCCCTGCGGCCCGGCATCAGCGATGCCTCCCGGGAGTACGCCCAGCAGCAATCCCGGCTGCGCGCCTCCGGCTATCCCACCGTGCCCCCGGCTCCCCCTCCGATGGTCAACGTGCCCGGCTCGAACACCCTTCCCCACGCAGGTTGACCCCCATGACCCTCACCTCCCTTGATCCCGGCATCCTCAAGGCCGCCCACCCGGTGCCGGGGGCACCGAACAACTGGAAGCGCTTTTTCAGCTTCAACACTGATGCCAAGGTGATTGGCATCCAATACATCGTCACCTCCCTGTTCTTCCTGTTGGTGGGTGGGCTGCTGGCGATGATCATGCGTGGGGAGCTGATCACGCCTGAGGCGGATCTGGTGGATCGCACCGTGTACAACGCGCTCTACACGATGCACGGCACGATCATGCTGTTCCTGTTCATGTTTCCGGTGCTCAACGGCCTCAACAACCTGTTGATCCCCTGCATGATCGGCGCCCCTGACATGGCATTCCCGCGCCTCAATGCCGCCGCCTTCTGGCTGGTGCCTGTGTTCGGCGTGATCCTGATGGCCAGCTTCCTAGTGCCCGGCGGTCCGGCGGCCTCCGGCTGGTGGTCGTATCCACCGGTGAGCCTGCAGAACCCGCTGGGCCATCTGATCAATGGCGAAGCGCTGTGGATCACGGCGGTGGCCCTTTCCGGCGTGTCGTCGATCATGGGAGCGGTGAACTTCGTGACCACGATCCTGCGCATGCGCGCGCCCGGCATGACGTTCTTCCGGATGCCGATCTTCTGCTGGACAGCCCTCTCCGCCCAGACGATTCAGCTGATCGGCCTGCCCGCTCTCACCGGCGGCGCCGTGATGCTGCTTTTTGATCTGGTGGTGGGCACGTCCTTCTATCGCCCGGAAGGGGGCGGCGACCCTGTGCTCTATCAGCACTTCTTCTGGTTCTATTCCCACCCGGCGGTGTATGTGATCATCCTGCCGGTGTTCGGCATCTTCTCCGAACTGTTTCCCGTGCACGCCCGTAAGCCCCTGTTCGGCTACGTGTTCGTGGCGATGGCTTCGCTGGTGATCGTGGGCCTCAGCCTGGTGGTGTGGGTGCACCACATGTTCCCCAGCGGGGTGCCCCAGTGGATGCGGGATCTGTTCATGGTGTCCACGATGCTGATCGCGGTACCCACCGGCATCAAGGTGTTCGCCTGGCTCGGCACCCTGTGGGGCGGCAAGATCCAGCTGAACACACCGATGCTGTTTTCCCTCGGTGGCCTGTTCAACTTCGTGTTCGCCGGTGTGACCGGCATCATGCTGGCCACGGTGCCGGTGGACATCCACGTCAACAACACCTACTTCGTGGTGGGTCACTTTCACTACGTGATCTACGGCGCTGCCACCATGGGGGTGTATGCGGCGATCTATCACTGGTTCCCTAAATTCACCGGCCACATGTATTTCGAGGGGCTGGGTAAGCTCCATTTTCTGCTCACCTTCGTGGGCACCAATCTCAACTTCTTCCCGATGCATCCGCTCGGGTTGATGGGCATGCCCCGGCGCGTGTCGTCGTACGACCCGGAATTCGCCTTCTGGAACGTGATCGCCAGCCTCGGCGGCTTTCTGCTGGGGGTGTCGATCATTCCCTTTCTGCTCAACCTGGTGAGCTCCTGGGTGTGGGGACCCAAGGCGCCGGCCAATCCCTGGAAAGCCATCGGCCTGGAGTGGCTGCTCCCCTCTCCTCCGCCGGCCGAGAACTTCGAAGACAACGTTCCCACCGTGATCAGCGGCCCCTACGGCTACGGCACGGGCAAACCCCTGGTGGAGCACCAGGAGGCCTATGAACGCGCTCTGCAGGAGGCCTGAACCATGACCACGCTCCCCACGGCGGCGTCCACCGGCCCCGGCCCGGCCCACGGCGAAGGCCACGCCAGCCACCCCAGCTACACACTCACCGGCTTCATCATTTTTCTGTGCTCCGAGAGCGTCATCTTTCTGGCGTTCTTCGCCGCCTACGCGCTGCTGAAATCCACCGCCACCAGCTGGTTGCCGCCGGGTGTGGAGGGGTTGGAGTGGCGCACCCCGCTGCAGTTCACAGTGGTGCTGGTGTCGAGCAGCGGCACGATCGCCGTGGCGGAGCACTTCCTCGGCCAGAAACGCCTGTGGGCGTTCCGCGCCTTCCTGCTGCTCACGATGGCGATGGGAGCCGTTTTTCTTTATGGCCAGGCGAGTGAATGGAGCGGCCTTTCGTTCGGCTTCACCAGCGGCACCTTCGGCGGTCTGTTCTATCTGCTCACCGGCTTCCACGGCCTGCATGTGGCCACCGGCATCCTGCTGATGGGCCTGATGCTGGGGCGCTCGTTCTACCCAGGCAACTACGACAACGGCGAACAGGGTGTCATCGCTGTTTCCTTGTTCTGGCACTTCGTGGATGTGATCTGGGTGCTGCTCTTTCTGCTTCTCTACGCCTGGCAAGCATGATCATCGATGACACCCACTACGACGTGATCGTCGTCGGCAGCGGCGCCGGTGGCGCCACCCTGGCCAGCGATCTGGCGGCGAAGGGCCGCTCGGTGCTGCTGCTGGAGCGGGGCGGCACGCTGCCCCGCGAAGACCAGAACGTGGCGGATGTGGACCTGTTCCGCAAGGACCGCTACCACCCCGGCGAGCAGTGGTTCGGCACCGATGGCGATCCCTTCTCCCCCCAGGCGGTGTATGCCCTGGGCGGCAACACCAAGATCTGGGGGGCGGTGCTCGAGCGGATGCGGGAGCAGGAGTTCGGCCCGCTGCGCTACCAGGAGGCCACCGCGCCCTCCTGGGGCCTCGATTACCACCACTTTGCCCCCTGGTACGACCGGGCGGAAGCCCTCTACCGCGTGCATGGCCGTCAGGGCGTGGACCCCACCGAACCCAGCCGTTTCGCCGCCTACACCCGGGCGCCGCGGCCGCTTGATCCCTTGCTGGAAGAGCTGCGAGAAGGCCTCCGTCGCCAGTCGTGCCATCCCTACGACCTGCCGCTCAGCTGGTCGGAGGATTCGGCCGATCCCAGCGGCGATGCGGAGCTGTTCGGTGTCACCCCGGCGCTTGCGGGTGCCGGCACCTGCCTGCGCACCAACGCCAGGGTGAATCGCCTGCACGTGAACCCCGACGGCACGGAGGTGCGCGGGGTGGAGGCGGAGATCGACGGCCAGAACTGGCTGTTTCGTGGCGATCAGGTGGTGCTGGCCGCCGGAGCCGTGAACACGGCGGTGATCCTGCTGCGCTCCGTTTCGGATCCCCATCCCGCCGGCCTGGCCAACGGCTCCGGCCAGGTGGGCCGCAACCTGATGCGGCCCCAGCTCACGGCGATCCTGCAGCTGGCGGCCCGGGCCAACTCCGGCGCTTACCCCCGCAGCCTCGGCGTCAACGACTACTACTGGGGCGACAAGAACGTGAGCTTCCCGCTCGGCCACATCGAGAGCGGCGGCGGCGTGCTGCAGGACGCCCTGTTCGCCGAATCCCCGCCGGTGCTTTCGCTGGTGACCCGGCTGCTCCCCAATGCGGCGTTGCGGCAGCTGGCGGCCCGCTCGGTGTGCTGGTGGGCGATGAGTGCGGTGCTGCCCGATCCGGACAATGCGATCACCCTGCGGCGTGACCGCATCCGCATCCACTACCTGCCCAACAATTTCGAAGCCCACGACCGGCTCGTCTACCGCTGGATCGACACCCTGCGGCGCACCGAACAGGACCCCCTCACCCAGGTGGTGCGTCCCTCGCCGGTGCATCCCCGCGGCGCAGCACCGCTGGCGGTGATGGGCTACGCCTGCGGCACCTGTCGCATGGGCAGTGATCCGGCCAGCTCCGTGGTGGATCTGGCGGGGCGCAGCCATGAAGTGGCCAACCTCTGGATCGCCGATGCCAGCGTCTTCCCCAGCTGTCCATCGGTGTCGCCCGGCCTCACGGTGATCGCCAATGCTTTACGCGTGGCGGACGCCTTGATGCACGCCTCCTAGGCTGGGCCTCAGGGCTTTTGTGGATCGGAGCCAGCTGATGGCAGGACAGAACGGGTCATCGCGCGGCGGCAGCACCATCCTGGCCAGCGCCATCGCCGGGGCCGTGATGGGCGCGGCCGGGCTGGCCTGGTGGCTGCTCGATGCCGCTGAACGCCGCCGGCTGGCCGAGCGCCAGCGCCGTCGCCTCACCCTGTCCCGCTTTCAGGATGGCCCCATCGAGGGGGAGGGCTATGTCCGTCGCCCGCTGCTCGAAAAGGAGCTGCAGCACAAGGTTCAGGAGCTCAACCAGGCCATCGAGGATGTGCGCCGCCAGCTGGAGTGCCTCACCCCCGACAACTGACCCGATTGCCGCATGCCAGCGTGACAGCGCCTACAAGCGCCTCGCGAGCCCCGTCGCCTGTGACCTCCGCCGCCTGAACCCTCAACGGCCTGAGAGCTCGGCTGCCTGAAAGCTCAACGGCTTGTGACCTCCGCGCTGCGTTAGCGCTCAACGGCCTAGGAGCTCAGCGACCTGCGTGTCGAGCAGGTTGTGAGCCCCGCCTCACGGCTCCTCCGGCATGGAACCCTTCCCGCCGCACGCTGTGTTCTGCAGACTCTCCTGCCGCGGGGGCTTTTCCTGCGGATCGGTAGGTTGATCTCCGGTGTTCCCCTGCCTTCCATGCTCCGCTCCGCCGCCATCACCGCAGGTGTCCAGCGTTCCCCCAACCGCGCCATGTTGCGGGCGGTGGGCTTCGGCGACGGCGACTTCGACAAGCCGATCATCGGCATCGCCAACGGCTACAGCACGATCACGCCCTGCAACATCGGCCTGAACGACCTGGCCCGGCGCGCCGAGCAGGCCGCCCACAGTGCCGGCGCCATGCCTCAGATGTTCGGCACCATCACCGTCAGCGACGGCATCTCGATGGGCACCGAGGGGATGAAGTATTCGCTCGTGTCGCGGGAGGTGATCGCCGACTCGATCGAAACCGCCTGCAACGCCCAGAGCATGGACGGCCTGCTGGCGATCGGCGGCTGCGACAAGAACATGCCCGGCGCCATGCTTGCCATGGCCCGCATGAACATCCCGGCGATCTTCGTTTATGGCGGCACGATCAAGCCCGGCCGGCTTGGTCCCTGTGACCTCACCGTGGTGAGCGCCTTTGAGGCGGTGGGTCAGTTTTCGGGGGGCCGCATCGATGAGGCGGAGCTGCTGGCGATCGAGAAGAACGCCTGCCCCGGTGCCGGCAGCTGCGGCGGCATGTTCACCGCCAACACGATGAGCTCGGCCTTCGAAGCGATGGGGCTGAGCCTGCCGGGCAGTTCCACCATGGCGGCGGAAGATCCGGAGAAGGCGGAGAGCGCCGCCCGTTCGGCGGAGGTGCTGGTGCGTGCCATCGAGGCGAACATCCGCCCCCGCGACCTGATCACCCGCGAAGCGATCGAAAACGCGATCAGCGTGATCATGGCCGTCGGCGGCTCCACCAACTCGGTGCTGCACCTGCTGGCAATCGCCCGCACCGCCGAGGTGCCGCTCACCATCGACGACTTCGAAACCATCCGCCAGCGGGTGCCGGTGATCTGCGACCTCAAGCCCAGCGGCCGCTACGTGACGGTGGATCTGCACCGGGCCGGCGGCATCCCGCAGGTGATGAAGCTGCTGCTCGAAGCGGGCCTGCTGCATGGCGACTGCGGCACGATCGAGGGGCGCACCCTGCGTGAGGTGCTGGCTGATGTGCCCAGTGAGCCGCCTGCCGGGCAGGACGTGATCCGGCCCCTCTCCAATCCGCTCTATGCCAAGGGGCACCTGGCCATCCTCAAGGGCAACCTGGCGGAAGAGGGGGCGGTGGCCAAGATCAGCGGCGTGAAGACCCCCGTGATCACCGGTCCGGCCCGCGTGTTCGAGAGCGAGGAAAGTGCCCTGGAGGCGATTCTGGCCGGAGCGGTGGGGGCCGGCGATGTGGTGGTGGTGCGTTATGAGGGCCCCGTTGGTGGCCCCGGCATGCGCGAGATGCTCTCCCCCACCGCCGCGATCGTGGGCCAGGGGTTGGGTGAATCGGTGGCGTTGATCACCGATGGCCGCTTCAGTGGTGGCTCCTACGGCATGGTCGTGGGGCACGTGGCACCGGAGGCGGCCGTGGGCGGCACCATCGCGCTGGTGGAAGAAGGCGACAGCATCACCGTGGACGCCCACCAGCTGCTGATCCAGCTGAACGTGGATTCGGCCGAGCTGGAGCGCCGCCGCGCTGCCTGGGTGGCCCCCGCCCCCCGCTACCGCACCGGCGTGCTGGGCAAGTACGCCCGCCTGGTGAGCAGCAGCAGCCTGGGCGCCGTCACCGATCCGGTTTAGGCCTGCCAGGGGGGCTCGCCCGCAGGGCCTGCAGCCTCTGCAGGGTCCTCATCTTGTGGATCGAAGGGGAGGCTGAGCAAGGCGCGCAGTCGCCGGGCCAGGGCTTCCAGGGGGGCGCCGGCCGGTGGCCGCTCGGTGCGCAGCCCCGTCTCCCCGTTCATCCAGACGGGGTGCTGGCCGTGCCAGAGCATCGGTTGCTCCGGTTGCTCCGGCCAGCTCAGCATCATGTGGAGGTCGTTGCCGCTGCGGTAGAGCTCCAGCTCGATGTCCTGCTCCGGCAGCCGCTCCCCGTCGATTCCCCGCGGCTGAAGGCGCAGGCAGCAGTCGCCAGGCCCGCCGGAGCTTTCACTGGCGGAGCCTTCGCCGCCGGAGGCCCCGCTTGCAATGGCCCCAACCACCGCATGGCGGTGCGGTTTGAGGCAGAGATCGGCCGCGGCGGCGATCCGCCGGCTGAGCTCATCGGCGGCGCTCACGGCACCGCTCGCACCGCCACCAGAGCCAACTGCAGCGGGCCGGCCCGGAAGCCTGCGTTCAGCTGGCCGTCGTCGCCGAACTTGGAATGCAGTACCTGCAGCCGCGTGACCCGGCTGGGATCGAAACGCAGCGGCAGATTCAGCGGGCGGGCCCGCACCGAGGGCCGCAGCTGAGCGAAGGGAATCTCCACCCGTTGGGGCGGCTGGTCAGGCGCGCTGACGCTGGTGTCGAACTCCGCCACCCAGCGCAGCCCGCCGGGGATCAGCTCGGTGAGCCCGGCGACGCCATCGGCGCAGGCCACGGCCAGCTTGTAGCGGCGGCCGTCGCCGCGCAGCTCCAGCTGCAGGGCGCGATAGTCGCCCAGGTTCAGGGGCGGGGAGAACAGCGGCGAGCGGCAACTCACGAAGCCACCGCCCTGCTCCACCACATCGGCCTCCAGCACCAGCCCCTCCGGGCCGATGCGGCAGACGCCGCTGCTGCGTCCTCCCATGATCGTGTCGTTCAGGGCCAACCAGCCGCTGAACCCGTCGCCGCTCACCACCACCAGCGGTGCCACCATGCCAGCCGGCTCCATCACACCTCCAAGCCTGCCGCAGCGGCGGGATCGGCGAGGATCAGCACCGGAGTGAGCGGCTTCACCAGCCGGGCCGGGGTGCGCACGGCAGGCTCGTTCGGATCGAGCAGCCGTTGCAGGGCCTGGCGCTTGCCTGCCCCGCTCACCAGAAACACCACCTGGCGCGCAGCACTCAGCACCGGTGCCGTGAGGGTCACGCGGGGCAGGCCCTTGCCTTCGCTGATCGTCACCGGGCGGTCCACCACCGTGGTGGCGGCGGTGCCCGGAAACAGCGAGGCGGTGTGGCCGTCTTCTCCCAGACCCAGCAGCACCACATCCAACACCGGCGGATCGCCGGCGCAGAGGCGAGCCAGCACGGCCGCGAAGGCGGCGGCGCTGGCTTCCGGCGTGTCCTGATCGGTGGGCACGGGATGGAAGCAGGCCTCCCGGCCGGGGCCGGCGGCCAGCAGGGAGCGGCTCAGCAGCAGCGCATTGCTGGAGGGGTCGTCGGCTGGCACCCAGCGTTCATCCCCCAGCAGCACGTCCACCCGGTTCCAGGGCAGATGGGCCGCGCCGAGATGGCGGTAGGCGGCCTCCGGGGTGGTGCCGCCAGCGAGGGCGATCTGGGCCCGCTCCCGCTCCACCAGCGCCAGATCGATGGCGTTGGCGATCGTGGTGGCGGCGCACTCGGCCAGCTGCTCCTGACCCCCGGGCACCACCTTCAGCTGATAGGTGGGCGATGGGGTGTGCTCCATCAGAGCCACTCGGTGTGGAAGGCACCGTCGCGGTCCACCCGCTGATAGGTGTGGGCGCCGAAGCAATCGCGCATGGCCTGCAGCAGGTTCTGGGGCAGGCGGGCGGTGCGGTAGCTGTCGATGTAATCGAGCGTGCTGCTCAGGCAGGGCACGGGAATGCCGGCCTGGGCGGCATCCGCCACCACCTGGCGCAGGCCGGGCAGCCGGCGGTTGATCTGTTCGGCGAACCAGGGGTCCACCATCAGGTTCGCCAGACCCGGGTTGGCGTCGTAGGCGTCCTGGATGCGCTGCAGCAGGCGGGCGCGGATGATGCAGCCCCCTTTCCAGATCTGGGCGATCGCGGAGAGGTGCAGGTTGTAGTCGTGCAGCTTGGAGGCTTCCACCAGCAGGGCCATGCCCTGGGCGTAGCTGGCGATGCAGGCGAGGATCACCGCATCGCGCAGCGGCGGCAGCCCTTCAGTGGGCTCGCCCAGTTGCACGGGGTGGGCCGCCGGACCCGGCAGCACCGATTCAGCAGCCACCCGCTCGGATTTCATCGAGCTCATCACCCGCCCGTTCAGGGAGGCGTAGATGGTGGGCACGGGCACCCCCATTTCCAGCGCGCTGATCACGGTCCAGAGGCCGGTGCCTTTCTGGCCGGCCACGTCGAGGATCTTCTCCACCAGGTCGCCACCATCCTCGGGATCGCGGGTGCGCAGGCACACCTCGGTGATCTCCACCAGATAGGAGGAGAGCTCCTCCAGCTGGTTCCAGCCGTCGAACACATCGGCCATGGCGATGCCATCGAGGCCGGCGCCGCGCTTCATCAGGTCGTAGGCCTCCACCAGGATCTGCTCGATCCCGTACTCGATGCCGTTGTGCACCGTCTTGACGAAATGGCCGGCGCCACCAGGGCCGATGTAGGTGACACAGGGGCCGTCCTCCACCTGGGCGGCCATCTTGGTCACCAGGCTTTCAATGGCGTCGTAGGCCGCCTTGGTGCCGCCGGGCATCATGCTCGGCCCCTCCAGGGCGCCCTTGGCGCCACCGGACACGCCCATGCCGATGTAACCGAAGCTCTTGCTCTCCAGCTCCTTCACCCGCCGCTCGGTGTCGGTGTAGAGAGAGTTGCCGCCGTCGATCAGCAGATCGCCGTCTTCCAGGTAGGGGGAGATGGCGGCGATGGTGTCGTCGATCGGTTGGCCCGCCTTGATCATCATCAGGATGCGGCGGGGCCGCTCCAGGCTGGCCACGAACTCCTCAAGGGAGTGGGCGCCGATGATCTGAAGGCCGGCGCCGCGGCCGTTGAGGAACTCTTCCGTCTTGGCCCAGGTGCGGTTGTAGACGACGCTGGAGAAGCCGTTGCGCTCCGCGTTGAGGACCAGGTTTTCGCCCATCACGCCCAGGCCGATCAGGCCGAAGTGCGCTTTGCTCATGTGGGTTGGGCTGCAAACCTTTCTGAGCCAGTGTGCCCCTGCGGCCCGCCCGACGCCGCCGCGTGCGCGGCTGTGTCAGCAACCGCTCAGATCACGGTGCCGTCGGCGATGGTGGCGTTCTTCTCCACCACCACGATGCCGTTGCGGATGTAGAAGCCCAGCTCCGGCCGGTCGGCTTCCTCGATGTGGTCCTTGTTCACGATCGTGACGTTGCGACCGATGCGGACGTTCTTGTCGAGGATCGAGCGCCGCACGGTGGTGCCATTGCCCACGCCCAGCGGGATGCCGCCCCGCTCGCGCAGCACGGCCCGCTCTTCCGCCGATTCGAAGTAGTCGGCGCCCATCACCAGGGTGTCCTGAAGCACCACTTCGGCCTCGATGCGCGAGCGCACGCCGAGCACGCAGTGGTGAATGCTGCAGGCCTGCAGCAGGGAGCCTTCACCGATGATCGACTGCGTGACCTGGGTGTCGAGCAACTTGCTGGGGGGCAGGTAACGCGGCCGCGTGTAGATGGGGAATTTCTCGTCGTAGAAGGAGAAGGCCGGGCTGGGTTGGTCGGTGAGGGCCAGGTTGGCCTCGTAGAACGCCCCGATCGTGCCGATGTCTTCCCAGTAGTCGTTGAAGACGAAGCTGCTGAGCTTGTCGCCCCGCGCCAGGGAGGTGGGGATGATCTCCTTGCCGAAGTCGGTGGCTTCGGGATTGCTGACCAGCAGGTCGAACAGGGTGTCGCGGCTGAACACGTAGATGCCCATCGACGCCAGGTAGGGGCGCTTGACGGCCTCGTCGGACGAGAGGCCGTGGCGGGAGGTGTCGACCGCCATCGCTTCCAGGGCAGCGCCCTTCGGCTTCTCGCTGAATTCGCGGATCCAGCCCTGGGGATCGGTGCGCATCAGGCCGAAGCCCTCGGCCTGGGCTGCATCCACCGGCAGTGCAGCCACGCTCAGGTCGGAGCCGGTGTCGATGTGGTGGCGCACGAAGCTGCTGTAATCCATCCGGTAGAGCTGGTCGCCGGAAAGGATCAGGTAGTGGTCCACGTCCCATTCGTGGAACAGCCACTGGTATTTGCGCACAGCGTCTGCGGTGCCTTCGAACCAGCTGGGGCTGTCAGGGGTCTGCTGAGCCGCGAGCACTTCCACGAACCCCTGCCCGAAGCCGGCGGAGAGGTTGTAGGTCTGGGTGAGGTGGCGGTTGAGCGACGCGCTGTTGAACTGCGTCAGCACGTAGATCTTGTTGACCCCGGAGTTGATGCAGTTGCTCACCGGGATGTCGATGAGCCGGTATTTACCGGCCAGCGGCACCGCCGGCTTGGCCCGCATCTTTGTGAGCGGGTAGAGCCGGGTGCCCGCTCCGCCGCCGAGGATGATCGTCAGAACCCGCTTCATCACTGCCCCCAAGGACTGCTGTTGTCAGCATTCGAGCACCGTACCGGAGCACGTGACCCCCGGTCGGTGGTCTGGAATTCAGCCCTCACCGCTGGACTCATCGAGCGCGAAAAGTTCATGGAGCACCTTCATGGATTGATGGCGTTGCTGGCGTGGCTGGGGCGCCCGCAGGTGGGTGACCGGGCTGTGCAGGATCTTGTTGACGATGCCTTTGGTGAGGGCTTCCACCACCTTGCGCTCCCGCGCTGAAAGGTCGGGGCCCATGCGGCTGAGCGCTTTCTGCAGCTCCTGCTCGCGGATCAGTTCCAACTGCTGGCGGAGCCGGTTGAGGGTGGGCACGGCTTCCAGGCCGTCCCACCAGTCGAGGAACTGGCGCGCTTCCTCCTGCAATAGCCCTTCGGCTTCGGCGGCGATCTCACGGCGGGCCTCCTGGTTGCGGGCCACCACCTCCTGCAGATCGTCCACATCGAAGGCCTCCACCCCGCCCAGGTCAGCCACGTCGGAGCTGATGTTGCGGGGGACACCGATGTCAATCAGCTTCAGCGAGGAGCGGCGGTTGAGCCCCTCCAGCCGGGCGGCGTCGATGATCGGCTCATCGGCGGCCGTGCTGGTGAACACCAGCGAGCAGGTGCTGAGGCAATGGTCCAGGTCTTCCAGCGGCCGGCACTGCACCGGCAGCTCGGGAAAATCAGCCGCCAGTGCCTCCGCCCGTGACACGGTGCGATTGAGCAGCACCAGAGCACGGCACCCTTTGGCCTGCAGATGCTGCAGCAGCAGCCGGGACATGCGCCCCGCTCCCACCACCGCCACCTGCTCGCCCTCGAGCGACACCAGGTCGTCGACACCGCGGCTCTGGCCCACCTTGAGCTGGGCCAGCTCCACCGCCGCCGAACTGATCGACACGGCGCCGGTGCCGAGATTGGTTTCGGTGCGCACTCGCTTGCCGGTGCTCACCGCCTGGGTGAGCAGCCGGTTGAGGATCGGGCCGATCGAGCCATGCTCCTGGCCCAGCCGCACCATCTTTTTCACCTGGGAGAGGATCTGCCCTTCCCCCAGAACCAGGCTGTCGAGACCTGCCGCCACCCGCAGCAGGTGAGCCACCGCCTCTTCGTGGTGATAGGTGAAGAGGTGGGGAGTGAGTTCGCCGAAATCAAGGCCCGAGTGCTGGCTCAGGAACGAGCCAACGGCCGTGATGCCCTGCTCCGGATGGCGCAGCAGGGTATAGATCTCAAGCCGGTTGCAGGTGCTGAGGATGGAAGCCTCGAGCACCTGGGCATCGCCGCGCAGGATCTGGAGGGATTCCTCCATCGTCTGCTCCGGGATGCTGAGGCGCTCCCGGATTTCGACTGGAGCCGTGCGATGGCTGAGCCCGACGACGGCGATGTGCATGGGGTGGGACTCAGCGCAGCGCGACGCTTTGAGCGCCGGGCTTGATGTGGATGGTGTCCGTGAAGCGGGCGCTGGAATCGAGCGAGGAAATGATCAGGCTGCTGGTGCGGGTGCAGTCGCGCTCGAACTTGACGCCCTTGAACAGCAGGCCATCGGTGATGCCGCTGCCCGCGAAGACCACGTTCTCGCCGGAGGCCAGCTCCTCGGCTTCGTACACCTTGTCTATGTCGGTGATGCCCATCTCATTGAGGCGGGCGATGTTGCCTTCCTTGGTGTAGTCGGCCCACTCGGAGGTCTGGGCGACCGCCGGGTCGTACACGAGCTGACCCTGGAAGTGGCCACCCAGGCAGCGCAGGGCTGCAGCGGAGATCACCCCTTCCGGAGCGGCGCCGATGCCCATCAGGCAATGGGTGCCGGTGCCGGAGAAGCCACAGGCGATGGCCGCCTGCACGTCACCGTCGCTGATCGGCTTCACCCGGGCACCGGTGGCGCGGATCTCGGCGATCAGATCCTTGTGGCGGGCGCGGTCCATCACCACGATCACCAGCTCATTGGCGGGCAGGCCGAGGCACTCGCTGAGGATGGCGATGTTTTCGGTGGCGCTCTTGCGGATGTCCACCTTGCCCTTGGCGGCCGGCGGTGCCGCCAGCTTCTTCATGTAGAAGTCGGGCGCATTGAAGAGGCCGCCACGGTCGGAGGCGGCCAGCACGGCCATCGAGCCGTCCTGGGCGTTGGCGCAGAGGTTGGTGCCTTCGCAGGGATCGACGGCGAAATCCACGCCGGGACCGGTGCCGCTGCCCACTTCCTCGCCGATGTAGAGCATCGGGGCTTCGTCGCGCTCCCCTTCGCCGATCACGATCCGGCCCTGCATGGCAATGCTGCCCATCCGCAGGCGCATGGCCTCCACGGCAGCAGCGTCGGCTTCATCTTTCTTGCCGAGGCCGGTCAGGTGCGCAGAGGCGATGGCGGCCTGCTCAACGACTTCAAGCAGTTCCTGAATGAGGGTGCGATCCACAAAAGTCCGGCAGGGGGAGGGAGCGGCGGTGCCGAAGCAAGAACCGGCAGACCAGCTGCAGCAGGTTTGTTTCGGTTTCTGGCCGTGGCGACTGTATCAGCGCCCCATGGGGCGAACGGCATCAGCAGCCCATGGGGCTGCTGGCGGCTGGCGGGACCGGTACCGGCCTCTTCCTACAATGGTCGGGATCTCTTGCCCCGGTGGCCCCAGCCATGAGCACCAAGCCTCTGGTGATCGCCCCGTCGATCCTGTCTGCAGATTTTGCCCGTCTCGGCGACGAGGTGCGGGCCGTTGACGAGGCGGGGGCCGATTGGATCCACGTGGATGTGATGGACGGACGCTTCGTCCCCAACATCACCATCGGCCCACTGATCGTCGAAGCGCTGCGTCCCGTCACGCAGAAGCCGCTCGATGTGCACCTGATGATCGTGGAGCCCGAGCGTTATGTGGGCGATTTCGCCAAGGCGGGCGCCGATCACATCTATGTCCAGGTGGAAGCCTGCCCTCACCTCCACCGCAACCTCGGCCAGATCAAGGATCTCGGCAAGAAGGCCGGTGCGGTGCTCAACCCCGGCACACCGCTGGAAACCCTCGAGTACTGCCTCGAGCTCTGCGATCTGGTGCTCATCATGAGCGTCAACCCCGGCTTCGGTGGCCAGAGCTTCATCCCCTCGGCGGTGGAGAAAGTGCGCCGCCTGCGTCGCCTGTGCGATGAGCGGGGCCTCGATCCCTGGATCGAAGTGGACGGTGGTCTCAAGGCCAACAACACCTGGCAGGTGGTGGAAGCCGGTGCCAACGCGATCGTGGCTGGTTCGGCCGTGTTCAACGCACCCGATTACCGCGAAGCGATCGCCGGCATCCGCAACAGCCGTCGCCCCGAAGCGATCCTGGTCTGAAGTGCAAGCTGGGAGTGCCAGGTTCGAGTGCCTGGACTGACTGCTGGTCTGTCTGGGCGACTGACCGGCCGTTGTACCCGGTCCAAGTTCTGATGGTTTGCGCCGCGATGGCTGGGCCAGTCGCACTTGATCCCCAAGGCGGCTGATTCCCCAGCCGGTTGATTGCCAGGGCGCCGGAAGAGAATCCGGCGCCTTTTTCATGGCTGAGCCTCACCCCCGTAGCTGCGGCCCACTGAGCTGGCGGCATGACCAACCCGGCGGGCAATCGCACCGAAGAAGCGTTGCGCGTGCTCTGCTATCCGAGCGCTCACTGACTCCGCGCTGAGTTCGAAACTGACTGAACAATGAACCGACCCGCTGAGTGCGGGCTGAGTTCGCACTGAGCCCCGCATTGAACTGAGCGCTGAGGGCGCACCGACTGCCCACCGACTCCGAGCTGAGTTAGCACTGAACCACGCGCTGGGTGCGCATGGAACTGGCCACTCAGCAGAGCAATGAACACGAACAACAGTTGCCGGCGTTGTCGTGGCGGGGTATTCAGGGTCAGAGATGTTGGCTTGGCTGCCCAGGAAGAGGGCTCAGGCTCCCAGGGAGGTGGGCTCAGGCGCCCAGGAACCAGCCGTAGCTGTGCAGACCGATGCCCAGCAGATTCACGCCGATGTAACAGACGACAATCACCACCAGACCGGCAGAGGCCACCAGGGCAGGGCGCCTGCCCTGCCAGCCGCGGCTCAGCCGGGTGTGCAGGTAGGCGGCATAGACCAGCCAGCAGATAAGGGCCCAGGTTTCCTTCGGATCCCAGCTCCACCAGCTGCCCCAGGCCTCATTGGCCCAGACGGCGCCGCTCACCAGACCCACCGACAGGAGCAGGAAGCCCACTGTGATCGTGCGGTAGCTGAGGCTGTCGAGCTGTTCGCTCACGCCGATGGCCACGCTGCTCAGCTCCAGACCCTGGCCGCTGGTGCTGCTGGCCTCGCCGCCCGACGGCACCGCGGCCAGCTGGGCGCGGCGGAAGCCGCCGCTGCCGATCGAACTGCTGCGCAGCTCCAGCTGGCGGCCCCGCTCGGTGAACAGCACGGCCACCGACAGCAGTGACCCCACCAGCAAGGCGGCGTAGCTCACCATGATCACGCTCACATGCATCACCAGCCAGCTGGAGCGCAGGGCCGGAACCAGTGGGGAGGCCGCCTGCAGACGGTCGGGGAGGGCGAAGCTGGCGAAGGCCACACAGCCCAGGCCCATCGGCGTGGCTGCCGCCGCCACCAGCGGGGAGGCCCAGGAGCGCTCCACCAGCAGCTGGGTGAGCGTGCAGGCCCAGGCCAGGAAGCAGAGCGATTCGTAGAGATTGCTGATCGGGAAGTGCCCCGATTCCCACCAGCGCAGGGTGAGCTGGGCGGTGAGGCTCAAGTTGGCACCGGCTACCAGCAGGCGCACCACCGTGCTCGAACGGCCGCCGCTCAAACTCCAGAAGGCCAGCGGCAGAGCGACCAGCAGCAGGCCGAAGGCGATCAGGGCGAGGGTCAGAACCGGATCGGTCACAGAAAGCACGATTCCCAGAAGCGGTGGGGTCAGTCTGCCTCGCGGGCAGGGAGATCAGCGGCTGGCCTGGCGGAGCAGCACAAGGCCACCTGCCAGACCGATGAGCACCGGCATCCAGGCTGCCAGGAAGGGGGCCAGGGTGCCCTTCACCCCCAGCGAACTGAAGATGAAGGACATCAGGTAGTAAGAGAAAATCAGCAGAACGCTGATGCCGAACCCTTGGCTGCGGCTGGTGCGGGCATCCGGTCGCACGCCCAGGCTGCTGCCGATCAGCCCGAACACCAGACAGATCGTGGGAAAGGCGAATTTCTCCTGAATCCGCACCCGCATCCGGCGGGCCTCTTTCTGGTCGCCGGCCTCCCTGAGCAGCTGCTCGGCGCGCAGGGCTTCGGCCACCGACATGCTGGCGGCGTCCTTGGGCAGGGAGGCCAGTTTCAGTGGCCCCTGATCCAGCGGATAGAGGTAGCGGTCGAACCTGGCGGAGGTGGTGGAGCCCTCCGCCCCACCCACCAGCACCACCTGGCCGTCCCTGAATTCCCACATCCCCTGCTCCGCGTTCCAGATGCCCTGCTTGGCCTGCAGGATCTGGGTGCCGCTCTCGCGGGTGAAATCGAGCACCGTCACATCCTGCATCTCCCCTTTCTCGAACCTGCGCGCATAGAAGAGCTGCGAGAGGTAGCGGTCGGCGCCGGAATCATCCTTGGCGGGCCGCAAGCTGAAGCGCGAATAAATGATGTTGCTGCCCTTCTCCGTGGCCACCGACCTGCCCAGGGCCTCGTTGAGCGTGTCGGCCGCCTGGAGGTTGGCGGCGGGAACGATCAGGTCGTTGAAGGTGAAGGTGAGCAGGCTCATCAGCAACGCCACGCCCAGGGCCGGAATCACCATCCGGGTGGTGCTCACGCCGATGCTGCGCAGAGCTGTGAGCTCGCTGTTGCCCGACAGCCTGCTGTAGGCCAGCAGCGTGGCCATCAAGGTGGCCATCGGAAACGACAGCACCAGGAATCCCGGCAGACGCAGGCCCAGCACCTGCATCGCCGCCATCACCGGCAAGCCTGATTCCGCCACCCGGCGCACCAGCTCGAACACCACCCCCACCGACAGCGACACCGTGGTGAAGGCCGCCACGCCGAACAGCAGCGGACCGAGCAGTTCACCGCTCAGCCAGCGGTCCATCAGTGGCAGGCGCTCCCAGAGCAGCAGCACGGGCCGCAGCAGCCGCTTCGGCGCCATTACGGGGTCGTGAGCGAGGGTCACAGCTGGAAGCCCTCCCCCAGGTAGTGCTGACGCACGAGCGGGTTGCTGGCCACATCAGCCGAAGCACCGGAGGCCAGCAGGCTGCCTTCCGTGAGGATGTAGGCGCGATCGGTGATCGAAAGGGTCTCCCGGACGTTGTGATCAGTGATCAGCAGACCCATGTTGCGGTCCCGCAGGGTGCCGATCAGGGTCTGGAGGTCGGCAACGGCGAGCGGATCGACGCCAGCGAAGGGTTCATCCAGCAGCAGGTAGCGCGGGCCCGCTTCGCCCACCGCCAGGGCGCGGGCCACTTCACAGCGGCGCCGCTCGCCTCCGGACAGCTGGAAGCCACGCCGATGCTGAAAGTTGGTGAGGTGGAACTCCTCCACCAGCTGCTCGACACGCTCCCGCCGCCCCGCCACAGGAGCGCCGCTCTGTTGCAAGGCGAGCTGCAGGTTCTGGCGCACGCTCAGCTGCCGGAACACGCTCGGTTCCTGGGGCAGGTAGCCGATGCCCAGGCGGGCGCGCTCCGGCATGGCCAGCCGCTCCACCCGCTTCCCATCCAGCACCACCCGGCCCCGGTCCGGTTTGAGCAGGCCGGTGACAAGGTTGAAGGTGGTGGTTTTTCCAGCGCCGTTGGGGCCCAGCAGGCCAACCACTTCCCCCGGCTCCAGGGCCAGGGTCACCCCTTTGACCAGGGGACGGCCACCGAGGCTCAGGGCCACCCCTTCCAACACAAGGCTCATGGCACTGCCGGCCCAGCCGGCTGGGGGTTCTGCTGGATCCTGAGCTGGCTGAACACCTGCTTGCCATCGGTGGGTTGGGCCAGCACCCGTTCGGTGTCCACCAGGTAGACCACCCGTTCGGCGCGCAGCAGGTTGCCGCCTTCCTGCACCACGTCCACATCGCCGGTGAGCACGATGCGGCCCTCCCGGGTGAAGTACTGGGCCTGGCGGGCGGTGGCGGCCAGGCGCCGATCGGGATAAAGAATCCTCACGTTGCCGGTGGCGGTCACGATGCCGGTGCTGTTGTCAGCGCGCTGCGTGTCCGATTCGATCGTGACCAGGCCAGTGGGCGTGATCGGTGCCTGCGGGGTGAGCACCGTTCCTTCAGGGGCCGACATGGTGGTGGGCAGCGGGGCGCCCGGAGCGGTGCCCGCCGGCTGCGGCAACTGGGGGGCCTCTGGCACCTGCGACCCCAGGGGCAGTGCCCGTGCCAGGGAGGGGGCCAGGCTCAAGAGCGCGAGCATCACTGCCGCCCCTGCGGGAGCGAGGGGAGAGCGACGGCGTCGGTGCAGCTCAGGCATGGTTCCGGCAGGGGCAGGAAGGGGGAGGGCGTGGGAGTCCGGATGCGGCTCAGGCAGCGAGCTTTGCGGCAGGCGGGGCAGCGGGTCAGGCAGCTGGCGTCAACACTGGCAGGGGGAGGGCCCCTGGGTCATTCCCTTGTTGCAGGCAGTGCAGCCGGTCGGCCACCCGGGCGCGCAGCAGGGTCAGGTTGAAGCCGAGAGCGTCGGCCGGAAACGGTGCCAGCCGGCCCAGCCCTTCACCCAGCAGCAACGTGGCTCCACGCTGGTTGCCGCGCTGCAGATGCAGGTGGGCAACGGCGATCTGCAGAAATCCCTGAAGCGCGGCCCGGTCGGGGCCCTGGGTTTCGTGCCAGATCTCCTCGAACACGTCGTGGCAGGCATACCACTCACCCGCGTTGAACAGGCCGACGGCCACCTGCAGACGGGGGTCGGCGGTCAGGTCGTCGGCGGGGGGGACCGGGCCGGGGTGGCGGGACGCCATCCCCTGGCTCATCGCTTGGCGGCCTTCTTGACCGGCAGCTTTCGCAGCCGGATCGATTCCGGGGTCACTTCCAGCATTTCGTCTGGCCCGATGTACTCAAGCGCGCGCTCGAGCGTCATCTGGATCGGGGATTGAAGGGTGTCGAGCACCTCAGCGCCAGCCGAGCGGATGTTGGTGACCTGCTTGGCCTTGCAGACGTTCAGCTCAAGATCGGGCGGCCGGTTGTGTTCGCCCACGATCATGCCCTTGTAGACCTTGGTGCCAGGCGTGATGAAGAACTGGCCCCGATCCTCCGCTCCCTTGAGCGCATAGAAGGTGGCGGTGCCTTCTTCGAAAGCCACCAGCACGCCGTTGCGGCGGGCATCGAAATCCCCCTGCATCGGGCGGTATTCGAAGAAGGAGTGGCTCATGATTCCTTCGCCGCGGGTGGCGCGCACGAACTCACCACGGAAGCCGATCAGACCGCGGGCCGGCACCACGAATTCCAGCTGGGTGCGGCCGTCGCTGCCGGTTTCCATGTTCTGCATCTCGCCTTTGCGGGTGCCGAGCTTCTCGATGCAGGAGCCCACCGCATCTTCGGGAACGTCCATCACCAGGGTTTCCACCGGCTCGCACGGTGTGCCGTCGATCGTGCGGAAGATCACCTGCGGCTGGGACACCTGGAACTCATAGCCTTCGCGGCGCATGGTTTCGATCAGGATGCCCAGGTGCAGCTCACCACGGCCGCTCACGGAGAAGCGATCGGGGGAGTCGGTGTCTTCCACCCGCAGCGCCACGTTGGTGAGCAGCTCCTTCTGGAGGCGGTCACGCAGCTGGCGGCTGGTGACGAACTTGCCCTCCTTGCCGGCGAAGGGAGAATCGTTGACCACGAAGGTCATCTGGAGGGTGGGTTCATCCACCCGGATCAGGGGCAGCGCTTCGGGGTGATCGGGGCAGGCGATCGTTTCGCCGATGTTCACCTCGTCGAAACCCGCCACGGCCACCAGGTCGCCGGCGCTGGCCTGCTCGATCTCCACCCGCTGCAGGCCCTGGAAGCCGAGCAGCTTGCTGATCCGGCCGCGCTTGATGCTGCCGTCGTCGCGGATCAGGGCGGCGCTCTGGCCGGCCTTGATGGTGCCGTTGTGGATGCGGCCGATCATGATCCGACCGAGGAAGTCGGAGTAGTCGAGCGTGGTGACCTGCATCTGCAGGGGCTTTTCAGGGTCTCCGACCGGCGGCGGCACATGGCGCAGGATCGCGTCGAAGAGCGGCTTCATCGTGTCGCTCTCGGTGGCCATGTCGGGCTTGGCGTAGCCCCCCATGCCGCTGCCGAACAGATAGGTGAAGTCGCACTGGTCGTCGTCGGCGCCGAGCTCGAGGAACAGATCCAGCACCTTGTCGACCGCCTGTTCCGGGTCGACGCGGGCGCGGTCGATCTTGTTGACGAACACGATTGGCCGCAGGCCCTGCTCAAGCGCCTTCTTGAGCACGAAGCGGGTCTGGGGCATCGGCCCCTCGTTGGCGTCCACGATCAGCAGGGCGCCATCCACCATGCCAAGCACCCGCTCCACCTCGCCGCCGAAATCGGCGTGCCCGGGGGTATCCACGATGTTGATGCGCACGCCGGCGTAATCAACGGCGGTGTTCTTGGAGAGGATCGTGATGCCGCGCTCGCGCTCCAGGTCGTTGGAGTCCATCACGCAGGTGGGCACAGCCTCGCCGTCACGGAAGATCCCCGACTGCTGCAGTAGGGCATCCACGAGCGTGGTCTTGCCATGGTCAACGTGGGCGATGATCGCGATATTGCGAATCGGTGCGCTCTGGGAAGCGGCGCTCATGCGTGATCTCTCCTTCAATCCTTTCTGACGCAACCACTACCGGTTGCAATGAACCTTCACCCTATCCCAGCCCGCTCCGCTCAGATCCCTGCAGCCGTCGGGCCGGTTCAAACATCCGCAGCGCCTCCGCTGAACCCTCGAAGCGCCAGTGCCATGGCTCGTAGGTCACGCCCTGGGCATTCCCGCGTGGAAATGAGAGTTTGAAGTGGTAGCGGTTGGCGTTTTCCTGCAGCCAGCGGAAGGCGGGAGTGCGCTCGAAGTCGACGCTCAGGTTGGCGGCGGGCCGGCTGCCATCGCCGAGATCGACGGCATAGCCGGTGCTGTGCTCCGAAAAACCCGGAGGGGCGCTCACCTGGGCGCGCTCCTCGGCGCTCTGGTTGCGCTCCGACTTGACACCAAAGAAAATCTCCTGTTGCAGATCCACTGAGCGGAAACCGCTCAGCAGGCGCAGATCCACCCCATCGGCGGCCGCCTCCCGCTGCATGGCGAGCAGCTCGACCGCCGCCTCTGTATGCAGCATCAAGCCTGGTGCCACGTTGGTGAGCTGGTCCGCCGGCGCTTCCGCATAGGGGAAGTGGCCCAGCAGCCGGCCATCGCTGCCCAGCCGCGCATCGATCCCAGGCACGGGGGGAGGGGTGAGCAACTGGACCAGCGGCTCGCGGAAGCGGAATCCCAGCGCACCGCCGCCCACCACCAGCACCATCACTGTGCCGAGCACCGCACGCAGCGATCGGCCCCGGGGTGGTCCGGGGCGCACCGAGCGCTGGGCCACTGGGATGTCGTCGCCCTGATGACGCGCGGACATTCGCGGTGGCAAAGGACGTGGCTACAAGCTTGAAACAATCGTAGGGGCCAGGCCCTGCAGCGCCTCAAAAGCCGGAACAGGAGTGTTAGCTTCCAGCCCAGGATCGTTCCAGCGGAGCAGGTTTCAAGATGTTGCGAGTCGCAGTGGTGGGTGGCGGCCCAAGCGGTTCCTGTGCTGCGGAGGTCCTCGCCAAGGCGGGCATCGAAACCTGGCTGTTTGAGCGAAAGCTTGATAACGCCAAGCCCTGCGGTGGCGCGATTCCGCTCTGCATGGTTTCGGAATTCGACCTGCCGGAGTCGATCATCGACCGCAAGGTTCGGAACATGAAGATGATCTCCCCCTCCAATCGTGAGGTGGATATCCATCTGGACAACGCCGATGAATACATCGGCATGTGCCGCCGCGAAGTGCTTGATGGCTTCCTGCGCAACCGGGCCGCTGAGCTGGGTACCCACCTGGTCAACGGGCTTGTCCAGAGCATCGACACCGGCAAGAACCGCCAGGGTCCCTACACCCTGAAGTACGCCGACTATTCCTCCGGCGGCCCTACCGGTGAAATCAAAACTCTCGAAGTGGATCTGATCGTCGGCGCCGATGGGGCCAACAGCCGCGTGGCCAAGGCGATGGATGCCGGCGACTACAACGTCGCCATTGCGTTCCAGGAGCGCATCCGTCTTCCCAAGGAGGAGATGGGCTACTACGAAGACCTTGCTGAAATGTATGTGGGCACCGATGTGTCCCCTGATTTCTATGCCTGGGTCTTCCCCAAATTTGACCACGTGGCCGTCGGCACCGGCACCATGCAGGTCAACCAGGCGTTGATCAAGGGGCTCCAGAAGGGCATCCGGGAACGGGCTTCCGCCCGCCTGCTCAACGGTGAGGTGATCAAGGTGGAAGCCCACCCGATCCCCGAGCATCCCCGTCCGCGCCGGGTGGTGGGTCGCATGGCCCTGGTGGGCGATGCCGCCGGCTACGTCACCAAGAGCTCCGGTGAAGGGATCTATTTCGCCGCCAAGAGTGGCCGCATGTGTGCCGAGCAGATCGTGGCGGCCAGCGGTTCTGGAGCAACGATTCCCACCGAAAAAGATCTCAAGGTCTACATCAAGAAGTGGGACCGCCAATACGGTGCCACCTACAAAGTGCTTGAGCTTCTGCAGAACATTTTCTACCGCAACGATGCTGCCCGCGAAGCCTTCGTTGAAATGTGCGACGACAAAGATGTGCAGCGTCTCACTTTCGACAGCTACCTCTACAAGCGGGTGGTGATGATGAACCCCTGGCAGCAGATCAAGCTCACCCTGCTGACCCTCGGCTCCGTGCTGCGTGGCCAGGCGCTGGCCCCCGCTGGCTACCAGCCGGTCAAGAGCGCCGTCCGCACCCAGGCGGAGATGGAGCTCTATGCCACCACCGGCTCCCTGCATCCCCGCCAGACCGAGGCGCTGGCCGCCGACATCGCCCCTACCTCAGCCGCTGCGGGCGCTGTTGCGACCGAAGCCGAGGAACGGGAACCTGCACTGATGGGCCACTGAAGCCACCCCGATCTGGTGGATCACTCACCGGCTCCTGCCCTGATGGGTCACTGAACTGACGCATCAGGGCCTCAGTGGAGCTCTGGCCAAATCCAGGGGGGTTTTCTGCTCGCCCTTGGCATCCGCCCGTGGCTCTCAGTTCCCTTTCGCCCTTGGCATCCGCCGGAGGTTTTCACTGGAACGCTGCCCGCGCTTCCTGAATGGGCTGCGGTTGATTCGGTTTGAGCAGGGACGTCATTGCCGATGAGTCGCCCAGCTGCCCAATGGGCGCTGACGATCGGCCGCTCAGAGGCCACTCCTGAGGAGCAGCGCAGCAGTCACTCCTGAATCCGCCACCCAGTGGGCAGCGCCGATCACCCATCCAGGGCGCTGAAATCGGCGAGCACCTCCGACTGATTGGTGAGAACCGCCAGCAGATTCAGCCGGTTGGTGCGCACGGCCAGGTCGTCGGACATCACCATCACGCTCGTTTCGCCATCGAAGAAGGCCGCCAGCGCTCCCGCACCCTGGCCGAGGGCTGCGGCAAGTCCGTTGTAATCGATACTGCCCGCCTCTCCGCAGGCCAGCGGCTCGATGTCCTGCACCACCGCCAGCAGCTGTGCTTCGCTGCTGGACGTGAAGCGGGCTGGCTCCACCACGTCGTCTGCCCGCAGCACCTGGCCGGTGAGTTCGCTGTGCTGTGCCAGCCGCGCTGCCCGCTGCACCACGGCCTGCACCTCCTTGAGCGCGCCGTTCGCCCGTAGGTCGGCCAACACCTGGGTGCGCTCCCAGGCGTCGAGAGGATGGCTCAGCAGGCGTTCCCCTTGGGCCGAGGCACCCGCCACCGCCCGCACCAGGTCGGCATCGAAGCCTTTGTCCTCCAGCTGGGCCACCAGCCGCTGGCGCAGGAACTCCTGCAGCTCCAGTGCCAGGGCGGCGCCATCCACCCCAAGGCCTGGCAGCAGCGCCTGCCAGTGCGCCGTGGCGCGCTGCAGCAGAGCGTGCAGATCAAGGCGCCAACCCTGCGCGTGGAGCACCTGCAGCAAACCGTTGGCCGCTCGCCGCAGCCCATAAGGATCGGAAGATCCGCTCGGCCGCTCCCCTTTGGCGTAGATGCTGAGCAGCAGCTCCAGGCGCTCCGCCATCGCCACCACGGCTCCGGCAGCGGAGCTGGGCAGGCGATCGCCGGCACCACGCGGCAGGTAGTGCTCCAGCACAGCCAGCGCCACGCCGCGCGATTCACCTTCCTCCAGCACGTACTTCGCCCCCATCACCCCCTGCAGTTCCGGGAATTCGCCCACCATCTGGCTGACCAGATCGTGTTTGCAGAGTTCGGCGGCGCGGCGGGCGGTTTCGTCGTCGTCGTCCGCCAACGCCAGCCACTCCAGCAGGGTGCCGGTGAGCCAGCAGATCCGCTCGGCGCGCTGTTTCAGGCTGCCCAGCCCTTCGGCGAACGTGACCCGCTCCAGCTCACTGAGGCGGTCATCGCTGCTCACCCGGCGGTCCGCGTCGAGGAAGAAGGCGGCATCGGCCAGCCGCGCCCGCAGCACCCGCTCGTTGCCCCGGCGCACCGTGGGGGCCGCGGCCTCCAGGCCGTTGCCGATACAGAGAAAGCTGGGCAGCAGTGTGGACCGGGCCGAGAGCGCCAGCACATCCGCCTGGGCGCCCACAGGCTCCAGCGGCACGTAGCGCTGGTGGGAACGCATGACCGTGCTCAGCACCTCGGGTGGCAGTGCCAGGAAATGGGCATCGATGCTGCCTTCAATCAGCGAGGGGCTCTCCACCAGATCGACCAGCTCATCGAAGAGCGCCTCCGGCAGATCGAGCCGGGCGCCGGCGGCGGTGGCTGCGGCTTCCAGCTGTTGGCGGATCCACTGGGCGCGCAGCTGGCGGTCGACCTGCACCCCGGCGGCCGCCAGCTCCTGCCTGTAGGTGTCCGCCGCCGTGATCGCCACTTCCGTCTGCATGAGCCGGTGGCCGCGGCTGAGGCGGCCGCTCTGGATGCAGGGATCGGTGGCCGGCAACTGCACGGGAATCACTCGCTCATCAAGCAGGGCCACCAGCCAGCGGATTGGCCGGCTGAAGCGGCTGTCTCCCTGGCCCCAACGCATGAAGCGCCGCCCCTGCAGGGCATCGATCCAGCCGGGGATGAGGCCGCTCAGCAGCTCGAAGGTGGGCTGCCCCTGCTGTCGGAGGCGGGCGAAGACGAATGGCCCTTTCGGCGTCTGGCGGACTTCAAGATCGCTGGCGGCCACGCCACAGCGCCGGGCGAAGCCGATGGCGGCGGCAGCCGGCTCCCCGTTCACGAAGGCCTGCTCCGCCGGTGGGCCCTTGCGCTCCTCTTCCTGATCGGCCTGGCGCTCCGGCAGGCCACTCACGCACACGGCGAGGCGGCGGGGCGTGCTGCTGCACCACACGGCCTCCAGCGGCAGCTTGTGCGCGCTCAGTGCCTGGCGCAGCTGCTGCTCCAACTGAGGGAGGGCCATCCGGGCGAAATCCGCCGGCAGTTCCTCGGTGCCGATCTCCAGCAGGAACGTGGCCACGCAAGTGTCTCAACAGCCACCGACTGTATTGAACGCCAGTGACGAAGCGGCTGCTTCGCTACCTTCAAACAACCTGGTAGCACCAACGTGACCGTGACCCCCAAACGTGTTCGCAAGTCCGTGGGGGAACGGGAGGCTCAGGGCGGCCCTGCAGCCGGTGGGTCCACCAAGGCGGCGGCTGGGCAAAAGAAGGCGGCGGCTGGGCAATCGAAGGCTGCTGCTGGGCAACCAACGGCCGGGCAACCAACGGCGGCCGCCGACCTGCCACCCACCAAGTTCGAGCTGCTCAAGGCGGCCAGTGGCCACCTCAAGGAGCCGCTGGCCACCGAACTGGAGAACGACAAGCCGTTCTTCACCGACGGCGCCGTCCAGATCCTCAAGTTTCACGGCAGCTATCAGCAGGACAACCGCGACAACCGCCAGAAGGGTCGTGAAAAGGACTGGCAGATGATGCTGCGGCTGCGCAGCCCCGCCGGGCGCATCCCGGTGCCGCTGTACCTGGCCATGGACGACCTGTCCAACAACCTCGGCAACGGCACGTTGCGGGTGACCACCCGCCAGGCCTTCCAGATGCACGGCATCGCCAAGGCCGATCTGCGCGAGGTGATCGGCACGATCGTGCGCGCGCTGGGCTCCACCCTGGCGGCCTGCGGCGACATCAACCGCAACGTGATGGCCCCCGCCGCCCCCTTCGAGAAGGGGGGGTACCCCGCCGCGCGTCGGTTGGCGGATCAGATCGCCGATCTGCTCGCTCCGGACGCCGCTGAGGGCTCCTATCTCGACCTTTGGGTGGAAGGGGATCACAGCTACCGCTTCAAGCCCGACAAGCCGGTGCGCGAGGCACGTGAGCGCCAGCGCGAAGGCGCTCTGTTCAGCGGCGATGCCACTGAGCCCCTCTACGGCGGCACCTACCTGCCACGCAAGTTCAAGGTGGCCGTCACGGTGCCGGGCGACAACTCCGTGGATCTGCTCACCCAGGACATCGGTCTGGTGGTGTTCACCGACCCGAGCGGGCGTCTCAGGGGCTGCAACGCCTACGTGGGTGGGGGCATGGGCCGCACCCATAACAAGGACGAAACCTTCGCGCGCACTGCCGATCCGCTCGGCTACGTGGCTGCCGAGCATGTGCTCGATCTCGTCCAGGCGATCGCTGCCCTGCAGCGCGACCACGGCGACCGCCAGGTGCGGCGCCACGCCCGCATGAAATACCTGATCCACGACCGGGGCATCGCCTGGTTCAAGCAGGAGCTCAAGCGCTACTTCCCCCATCCGATCCGGGGTCTGCAGAACGAGCCCACCCCGCGCCTCGCCGACTACCTGGGCTGGCATCGCCAGAGCGCCAACCTCTGGTTCGTGGGCCTGCCCCTGCTCTGCGGCCGCCTTGAAGGCGAGCGCAAGCAGGGGCTGCGAAAGCTGGTGAAGACTTACCAGCTGGAGGTGCGGCTCACCCCCAACCAGGACCTGCTGCTCTGCAACATCGGCACCCCCCAGCGCAGTTCGGTGCGCGCCGCCCTGGCGGAGCTCGGCTTCCAGGCCCCCGATGCCCCCGATCTGCTGGCCCGCCATGCGATCGCCTGCCCGGCCCTGCCCACCTGCGGTCTGGCCATCACCGAATCGGAACGCATCCTTCCTGATGTGCTCGATCGCCTCGATGCCCTGCTGCGACGCCTGGAGATCGAGAAACCCGTGCTCGTGCGCATGACCGGCTGTCCCAATGGCTGCGCCCGCCCTTACATGGCGGAGATCGGCCTGGTGGGCAGCGGCGTGGAGCAATACCAGCTCTGGCTGGGGGGCACCCCCAACCTCACCCGTCTGGCCACCCCCTTCCTGGAGCGGATGCCCCTGGCGGAGCTGGAGAGCACCCTTGAGCCCCTGCTGCGAGGCTGGAAGGCGGCAGGCGGGCGGCGCAGCTTCGGCGAGCACGTGGCCCAGCTGGGCGATGCGGCCGTGCGTGAGGCCCTGGTCGGATGTTGATCCGGCCGCGGCGGCTCGCGCTGGTGCTCGCTGCCCTCGCCTTGGCCGGGCCTGCCGCCTTCAGCCAGGACCGCCGCACACCTGCCGCCCCGGTGCAGACATTCGAGCCGGATCCCCTCACCTGCAAGAGCGACAACCTGCTGGCCGCCTACCGGCGCCAGCTCAACCAGTTCGCCAGCCAACCGCCGAAGGTGCTCGCCCGCCTGCGGGAGGTGCAGCTGGAGATGGGCGAAGCCACCTTGAAACGCTGTGCCGCTCTCGGCCACCTCAGCCGGCCGGAGGCGGAGCAGATCTGGCGCGAGTTTCAGCTGATGCCATTGCCCACTGCCACCGTGCCCTCCCCAGCCCCGGCGCCCGTCCAGCGCCCGTAGCAGGCCTGCGCAGCGCCGCTGCGCCAGGCCCACAGCTGATCACCATGGCTGAAGTGCCACCACTCGTTGGGGTGCTGACTGAACCCAGCCGCTGCCATCACCGCCTGCAGCAGCTGACGCCGCTGGTGCCAGCTCGCCGCTGGGCCGGTGGGATCCTCTGCGGCAGCGCCGGCGTAGTGACCAGGCTCTGATACGGCGCCGATCGCATCGATGTCCCCGCCCATTCCCAGCAGCGCGCCTGCCGGCCCGGCCAGGGTGAGATCCACGGCTGCCCCTGTGCTGTGCGGCGGCGGTGTGGCTGGATCGGCACTGGGCGGGGCCCAGAAGCGGCCCACCTCTGCGGCCACGGCCTCGCGCTCCGGGCCCGGCTGCTCGGGATCCAGCCCACGGGCCCGGCATTCCTCCCGCAGCGCGTGCTCCACCATGAAGGCCTGCACCGCCAGCGGCCGCCAGGCATCAAACACCGCCAGCCGCCAGCCGTTCTGCCGCTGCTGCAGGGCGGCCTGGGCCTGCAGCAGACGCTCCACCACCCCCTGCCGCAGGCGGAAGGGGCAGCCCGCCTGGCCATAGGGGGCCCCGAGAGCTGCATAGGGGTGCGGCTTGAGCCGTAGCAGCTCGGGGGGGAGTGGGATCAGCGGTTCGCCGTTGTCTTCGATCGGGACCGAGCTCCAGGGACGCGGCACGGCGGCAGAGCAGGGGACGGGCTCAATTCAAGCGAGCCGCTTCCGCCTGCCGCTGGCGCTGTTCGGCCAGGGCCAGGGTCAGGCCCGGGTGCCGCTGCAGCTCCGGATCCGCCGCCAGCAGCCCCTGCGCCACGGCCCGTGCCTGCTCCAGCACGGCGCCATCTTCCGTGAGGCTGGCCAGGGCCAGATCGGGCAGCCCCGATTGACGTGTACCGAGCACCTGCCCGGGGCCCCGCAGCTGCAGGTCCATTTCGGCGATCTCGAAGCCATCGCTGCTGCGCACCAGCACCTCCAGCCGCTGACGGGCTTCGGCATTGCGGCTGTCGTTGATCAGCAGGCAGTGGGAGGCGGCGGCGCCGCGGCCCACCCGCCCCCGCAGCTGATGCAGCTGGGCCAGGCCGAAGCGCTCGGCGTGCTCGATCACCATCACGCTGGCCTCCGGCACGTCGACACCCACCTCCACCACCGTGGTGGCCACCAGCACATCGCAGGCGCCGCTGGCGAAGGCGGTGATCGCCTCCTGCTTCTCACTGCTGGCCATGCGGCCGTGCAGCAGCCCCACCCGCAGCTGCGGGAACACCTCTTCGCTCAGCTGGCGGTGCACCTCCACCGCCGAGCGCAGATCGAGCTTCTCGGACTCCTCCACCAGCGGCAGCACCACATAGGCCCGCTGCCCCAGTGCCACCTGCTCGGCGATCAGCCGGTAGGCCTCCTGGCGTTCCCCACTGCGCAGCAGCTGCGTGCGGATGGGGGTGCGGCCGGGGGGCAACGCATCGATCTGGCTCACCTCCAGATCCCCGTGCACCGAGAGCGCCAGAGTGCGGGGGATCGGGGTGGCGGTCATGGTGAGCAGGTGAGGCTGCACGTCCTTCCCCAGCAGCCGGTCGCGCTGCCGCACCCCGAAGCGGTGCTGCTCATCGACCACCACCAGACCGAGCCGGGCGAACTGCACCGGATCCTCCAGCAGGGCGTGGGTGCCCACCAGCAGCTGCAGCTGGCCGTTGGCCAGGTCCTGCAGCAGCTCACGGCGCCGCCGCTGGGGGGTGGAGCCGGTCAGCAGCGCCGCGCGCACATGCAGCTGGGGCAGCCAGTCGCCGAGTTTGCGGGCATGCTGCTCGGCCAGCACCTCGGTGGGAGCCATCAAGGCTCCCTGGCAACCGGCTTCGATCGCAGTGAGCAGGGCGGCAATGGCCACCACGGTCTTGCCGCTGCCCACATCCCCCTGCACCAGGCGTGCCATCGGCTGACCCCGGGCCATGTCGGCGCGGATCTCCGCAAGCACCCGCTGCTGGGCGCCGGTGAGTGGGAAGGGCAGCAGCGCCAGGAAGCCGCCCACCAGGCTGCCGGCGCCCGTGTTCACCGTGAGCGGCGTGGAGGGCCGGCGGCTCTGCTGCAGGCGGCGCTGCAGCAGCCGCACCTGCAGCAGCAGAAACTCATCGAAAACCAGCCGGTGACGGCTGGCCTGTAGATGATCCCGGTCGCGGGGATCGTGCAACCCCTGCAGCGCCTCCCCACGGCCCATCAGTGCTTCCCGCTGGCGCAGGCCGGCCGGCAGGGGATCGGGCCAACGCACCGCCGCCTCCAGCACGACGCGCAGGGCCTGCCGCAAGCGCTCGGCGTTCAGGCCTTCGGTGAGTGCGTAGACCGGCAGCAGCCGGCCGATGCGATCGGAGCGCAGTGGCGCATCCGGGCGTTCCAGCACCTCCATCAGCGGATCCTGGAAGCAGGGGCCGTAGGGCGAGTCCTTGACCAGGCCGCTGGCCACCACCGTGCAGCCCGGCGGGAACTGGCGTTGCTGGGCTTTCAGCCAACCCGGCGTGCTGAAGCGCTTGCCGATCAGAAACCGGCTCACCCGCAGCCGGCCCGTGATGTCCTGCAGTTGCAGCTCCAGGATCGAGAGGTTGGGATTGCGCGGGCTGGCAAAGGCATGGCAGCGCTTCACCGTGGCGACCACGGTGGCCGTCTCGCCTGCGCGCAGGGCTCCGATCCGCGCCAGGTTCGCGTAATCGACGTAGTCGCGGGGGTAGTGGCGCACCAGATCGCGGGCCAGCAGCAGCCCCATGGCGGCGAGCTGGGTGGCGGTCCTGGCGCCGATGCCACGGATTGCCCCCAGCGGCGTGTCGGGCTCGATGGCCGCCTGGCCCTTGCTCACGCCGCTGGTGCGTGCATCGCCGCCGCTTGCACCTCTGCTGCCCGCCGCAGGCGCGGGCGCTTCGCGCCGCGGCAGCCGCGGCGGCGCCACGGTGGCCGGTGGGTCGAAGGAGCGGCGCAGGGCATGCAGCCGCTCGCGGCACTGGCGCACCAGGGTCTGCCGGCGGGCGGGGCTCAGGCCGCTGTAGCCCTCAAAGCCTGCAGCCAGCTCGGCCAGGGCGCGTTGATCCTCCGGGCGCCGGGTCAGGCCGTCCGGTGGTTGGCGGCAGCTGCGGGCCAGAAATGCGCTGAAGCACTCGTGGCGGCCCTGCAGGTCGGTGAAACCGCGTTCCGCCTCCACCCTCAGGGCCTGTTGCAGGGTGGCCAGCCAATCGCACGCTGGCGAGCCCGGGGTCAGGGTTGAACCGGACCTGCCATCCGACTGTCCTGCAACCACTGTTGCTCCGCCTCCAGGGCGAGGGTGCGCCGCTGCCAGTGTCGGTAGTTCCGGGCGACAGTGCGCAGTTCGCTGCGCCGCTCCTCCAGCCGGCGCCGGCAGGCGCGCAGCCGTGGCTGCTCCGCCTCCAGATCGGGCCCGCGCAGCAGCAGGCCGAGCGCTTCCATCGGCGCGGACATGCCATCGGTGCTGAAGGGCAGAGACAGACGCAGCAGGTTGGCGGGAGCCGGCAGTGCTTCGATCTGACCGCGCAGCACCGCATCCAGCAGGCTCGCCGGCAGCAGGCTGCGCGTGAGGCCCAGGCGCAGGAGTTCGAGGTTGATCGCGTGCGAAAGATTGCGCAGGCGCCGCTGCAGGGCGAGGTCGAAGGCGCCCCACCAGTGCAGCAGCTCCAGCGGCTGGCGCGGCATGAGATAAGGCGGCTCGCTGTCGTCGTCTGGGTCGGTCGGCGAGGCGGACGCCGATACGGCGCTCCCCTCACTGTCGTCATTGAGATCCTGATCGTCGCCGTCGTCGGCGTCCCTGGCCGATGCAGGCAGGCGCCCCATCGCCTCGCTGGCCATCGCGAACAGCGCCTGGAACACATGGGCGGGTTCACCGCCGGCGTCAAAGCCACTGGCAGCCTGGCTGGCGGCACGATCTCCCTGGCTGCCGCCTCCTTGATGGCCGCCTGAGCGGTTCCTGTGCTGGCTGTGGTTGCGGCCAGCAGCGTCTCGGCCTAGGCCACCTGTGTCAGCGTCGTCGTCGCTCGCGTCGTCAGCTTCGGCGTCTGCGTCGATGAGAGCGTCTGCGTCGGTGTCGTCTTCATCTGCGTCGTCGCCGCCCTGGGCGTTGTAGCCCTGCACGTCGTAGCCCCGGGCGTCGTAGCTCTGCCCGCCGTCTGCATTGGCGCCGTCCGGACCGTGGTGGTCTCTGTGCGCAGTGTCATCGTCCGCGTCGTCTTCCTCCGCCGTGTCGCCGCCGCCGTAACCAGCGGCGCGGCCGCCTTCCTCCTCGCTGCCGCTGGTGAGTGCGGCCAGGCCGGACAGCCCGCTCAGGCCCGGAACGCCGGCGGCGAACAGATCGGCACTGAGTGGCAGATCCATGCCCAGCTGCACGGAACCGCGCGGCAGGCCCATCGCCTGGCCGGAGTCCTGGCGAGAGCCGTCTCCGGATGGCCCAGGCGTGTCATCGCCATGGGACTCCTCTGTGTCTTCCCCAGCGGCAGCAGCCATGGCGGCCAGCAGACGCCTCTGCTCCCGCCGCCGCAGGCGCTGCTGTTCAGCGCGCACCTGGCGTGCCAGCACGATCAGCTGCTCCACCGTGAGCAGAGCATTGCAGCGCTGGACCAGTTGCTGCAGGCGCCGCTGCAGCCCGAGGCGCTCGGCGGTGTCGAGCGCCGTGAAGCGCGCCGGCACCACCTGGGTGGCCAGGTGAAAGGTGGCCTGCAGAACCGCCTGCGGCAAGCAGGCCCTCAGCACCTGAAGGTAGAGGGCCAGATCCCGATACAGGGCCGGATTGCTCTGCTCCAGGCGCTGGCGCAGCTGGTGCAGGTGGGCCTGGGCTTCCGTCAGTGCCGTGGCGCTGGATTCCAAGGCTGACCCTCCACGCAGAGGAGGACTCCGGTGGAGCCGCTCAAGCGGTCGGGCCGCTCATGGCCGCCACTTCGGCGGCGAAATCGCTGGCTTCCACCTGGATGCCCTCACCCAGGGTGTAACGGGTGAAGCGCCGCACCTGGATGTTTTCGCCGACCTGACCGGCCACCTGCTTCACCAGTTCGGCCAGGGTGATCGCGCTGTCCTTGATGAAGGGTTGCTCCAGCAGCGCGAGCTCTTTCAGCCGCTTGCCGATGCGTCCCTCGACGATCTTCTCCTTCATCTTGTCGGGCTTGCCGGCAAGATCATCGCGGCCCATTTCGATGCTTTTCTCACGCTCGACGATTTCCGGGGGGATCTCCTCGGTGCTCACGTATTCGGCGTTGGGGCAGGCGGCGATCTGCATCGCCACGTTGCGCAGCAGCTCCTGGAACACATCACCGCGGGCGACGAAGTCGGTTTCGCAGTTGAGTTCGAGCAGCACACCGACGCGAGCGCCGGTGTGGATGTAGCTGCCGATCGCCCCTTCCGCTGCCGTACGGCCGGCTTTCTTCTCCGCGGTGGCAATGCCCTTCTGGCGCAGCCATTCGGCGGCCTTGGTCATGTCACCGGCGTTTTCGGCCAGCGCCTTCTTGCAGTTCATCATCCCTGCGCCGGTTTTTTCGCGCAGTTCCTTGACGAGCTTTGCTGAAATCTCAGCCATGACAGAAACGGAGGGGGAGGAGGGAGAGGGAGTGGAGAGGCTGAGGGAGGCGGAGGAGGGCCTCAGCCCTCGTCATCGTCGCGGGGTTCCTGGGCACCATGGCGACCTTCGTTGATCGCATCGGCCAGGCGGCCCAGCACCAGCTGCACGGAACGCACGGCGTCGTCGTTGCAGGGGATCGGCACGTCGGCCAGATCGGGGTCGCAGTTGGTGTCAAGCATCGACACCAGGGGAATGTCGAGCTTGCGGCACTCCAGAACGGCGTTGGTTTCGCGGCGCTGGTCGACCAGCACGACCACATCCGGCAGGCGGCGCATGTTCTTCAGACCGCCCAGATACTTCTGCAGCCGCTCCAGTTCGCGCCGCAGCACAGCCGCTTCTTTCTTCGGCCGCATGGCGATGGCGCCGGAAGACTCCATCCGCTCCAGATCCTTGAGGCGATCGATGCGGGCGCGCATCGTGCTCCAGTTGGTGAGCATGCCGCCCAGCCAGCGCTGGTTCACGTAGGCGGCGCCGCAGCGGGCAGCCTCCTGGGCAATCACTTCGGAGGCTTGTTTCTTGGTGCCCACGAACAGGAACCGCTTGCCGGCGCGCGAGGCGCTGCGGGTCCATTTGTAAGCGTTGTTCATGCAGACGGCGGTCTGCACGAGATCGATGATGTGGACTCCGTTGCGCGCGCAATAGATGTAGCGCGACATCTTGGGATTCCAGCGGCGGGTTTGGTGCCCGAAGTGGGCACCCGCCTCCATCATTTCGGAGAGGGTTACGACAGCCATGGGTGGGGAGGGTTTCGGGTTCGCCTCCACCTGCCTGGGTTCAGCACGAAGCGACTCGAGGAAGAGCCGCCCTTGATCGTGTGAACACCCGAAACGGACAGGTGTGCGGTTTGTGGGGACCACTCAAATTACCAAATGGCCCTTCAGCGCAGCCCTGCGGCCCTTGCTTCCCGGTAAAGGGCCCGCACGCCGAGCCGATTGAGTGGCAGCCGCAGCAGCTCCATCGCCAGCCCCGGCTGGCCGCGGCGGATCAACCAGGCCAGCAGGGGCCGCAGAGTGCGTTCGTTGACCAGGCCGCCGAGGGTGAGCACCTCCCACAGCAGCCGGTGCAACCAGGTGAACTGGATGATGAAGCGCACCCTGCGGGTGGGGTGCTTCCGGTAGAACACCAGGCCCATGCGGGCCCGCTCCTGCTCGATGCGCACCAGATCGGGCAGTTGTTCCAGGCGCAGGGCCGGATGCCAGTGATACCCCGCCGCGGCAGGGCAGCGCACCAGCTCCACCCCGAGCTGCCTTAGCCGCTCGCCCAGTTCGAGGTCTTCCCAGCCGTAGAGCCGGAAGCCGGTATCGAACAGGCCGGCCTGCTCCAGCAGTGCCCGGTCGATCGCCACATTGCCAGTGGCGAAGTAGGCCCAGGAGAGATCGCTGAGCTTGTGCGGTTCGCTGCGCGGGTCGTCGAAGTTGGAGGTGTTGATCACCGCGCCGTAGGTGAAGCAGCGGCGGTGGCCGTGCCGCTCCCAGTAGGCGACCAGGGCCTCGGCATGGGCCAGCAGGAAGCCGTCATTCACCACCAGATCGCTGTCGATGAACACGATCACATCGCCGCGGGCATGGGCGACGCCCCGATTGCGCCCTTCCGCCGGACCGCCATGGTCCTGTTCCACCAGGCGCACGTGGGGGAAGCGGCCGGCCTCCCGGCGCAGCCAGGCGGGGGTGTCATCGGTGGAGCCGTCGTCGACCACCACCACTTCGTAGGCCTCGATCGGTGCTCCGAGCCGCTGCTGCTCCAGCGCGGTGAGTGCCTTCTCGAGGATGGGCCGGCGGTTGTAGGTGGGAATGACGACGCTGAGAAACATGCGCCTGAAACGAAGGGAGGACGGGGGAAGCCGGAGGGGAGGGCGTATCGAGAGGCAAAAAAAGGGACCCCGCAGGATCCCTTTCCAATGATCAAGGGGCGTGGCGCGACGGCTCAGTCGGCGGCGCCACCGTTGTTGGCGGTGCCGGTGACACCGTTGCCGGCGCCTTCACCGCGACCGTCGTTGCGGAGCTTGCGCTTCTTGAATTTGCGGGCGTAGGAGCGGTTACGTTCCTGCTTTTCCTTTTTGAGGTTCCGGCGCTTCGCCATGGACGACCTGGGTACGGGAGATCGTTCACTCTAGCCAATGGGTTCCGTGCGGCTTCAGCGCGAGCCGCCGGGGCGTTCCTCTCGCACGGCCCAGTTTCACTCGGGCAGCCCAGCTGAAGCTCACTGAAGCAGTTCACCTCCACAGCTCGCTGCCGCAGCTCACAGCTCTAGCCAGCTGCTGCGCTGGAGCGCAGCGTCCTGGCCGCCTCTCAGTGCGCTGTTGCAGCGATTGCCAGTGGCGCGGACGACAGGCGGCCGTCTTCCATCTTCACGAGCCGGTCGGCCACATCAAGGATGCGCGGATCGTGGGTGACCATCAAAACGGCACACTGTTGCTCGCGCGCCAGGCGCTTCAGCAGTTCCACCACCTCGCGGCCGCTCTGGCTGTCGAGGGCGGCGGTGGGTTCATCTGCCAGCAGCAGGCGTGGATGGGTGGCCAGGGCCCGGGCGATCGCCACCCGCTGCTTCTGACCGCCCGAGAGGTCGTGGGGCAACTTGCCCAGGTGATCGCCGAGCCCCACGGCCCGCAGCCATTCGCGGGCCTGGTCGCGGCGGGCGCGGTAGCCCAGCCCCGGCAGCAGATCCGCCCCCATCTGCACGTTCTGCTCCGCCGTCAGGCAGAGCAACAGGTTGTGCCCCTGAAAAATCATGCCGATGCGTCGCCGTAACCGCTGCCGCTCGCCGCGGCCGCTGTTCTCCAGGGCCTGGCCCAGCACGCGCACCTGGCCCTCCTGCACCTGGCGCAGCGCCCCAACCAGCGTGAGCAGCGTGGTTTTCCCGCAGCCCGACGGGCCGGTGAGCAGCACCACCTCGCCCGGGTCGATGCGCAGATCCACGTTCTGGATCACCTGCCGGCGCATCGTTCCCTTGCCGTAGGAATGGCAGAGGCCGCTGATCTCCACCATGGCTGAGGCCGAGGCTGAGCCGGCGGTGGCGCTGCGCTCCATGCCGCCAGACGTGAGGCTGGCAGCGGCAACACCATGGATGGCTGGGTTCGTGGCGGGGGACATCGGCACAGGGCTCAGAAGATTTCGGCCGGATCGGCATCGCCGAGCTTGCGCATGGCCAGAGCAGCGGAGCCCATGCACATCACCAGGATCAGGCCGAAGATCAACAGGGAGCGGCTGGCTTCCATCCCCACCGGCAAGCGGGTGGCGGAGCGCAGCAGGTGATACAGGCCGGTGCCTGCGGCGTAGGCCGGCACATAGCCGAGCACGGCCAGCAGGATGCCCTCCCGGGCCACCACCCCCAGCAGGGTCACGAGCGGGTAGCCCATCGCCATCAAGGTGGCGTACTCGGGCAGGTGGTCGCTGACGTCGCTGTAGAGGATCTGGTAAACGATCACGCAGCCCACCACAAAGCCCATGGCGGCACCGAGCGTGAAGATGAAGCCGATCGCGGTGCTGGTGCGCCAGTAGTCCTTCTCGGCTTCCTCGAACTCCTGCTTGGTGAACACCGTCACGTCGGCGGGCAGCCGCTCCCGCAACCGCTGTTGCACCACCTCTGGCGAGGCGCCCGGCCGCAGGCGGATCAGGCCCAGCTCGATCGCCCCCGGCGGGGTGTTGGGTTTGAGCCGCAGCAGCGTTTCGGTGCTGGTGATCAGGTTGCCGTCGGCGCCGAAGGAGGGGCCCAGGGCCACCAGGCCCGCCACCCGCACCCGTTTGCCATCCACCTCGGTTTCCACCGTCTTGCCCTCGCGGAACCACGGACCCACCGGCCCGAACTCCGGCCGGGAGGCCTCATCGAACAGCACCCGGTTGCGCTGGGTGAGCAGCTTCGCCTTGGCTGCCAGGCCCGGGTCGGTGAACAGGGGATCGTTCGGTTCGAAGCCAAGCGCCAGGATCTGACGGGTGGCGAGCGTTTCAGGGTTGCGCCACAGCAGGAAGCTCCAGTGCACCGGAGTGATCCCCTGCACCGCAGGGTCACCGAGGGCCTGCACGAGCCGGCGGCGGGGAAAGCTCGACATGCTGATCGAGCTCATCGTGCGCGGGCTCATCAGCACCAGGTCGGCGTCGAACAGCCGGTGGATCGTGATGCTGGCGTCGAACAGACCGTCGCGGAAGCCCAGCTGCATGAACATCAGGATGCCCGCGAAGCTGATCCCCGCGAGCGCCACCAGCAGCCGCATGGGCTGACGGGTGAGCAGCAGCCAGGCCAGGGGGATGCGCCGGGCGGCCCAGAGATCCCCGAGCAGGGGGACGCGCATCACGGCAGGCTCCGGCTCATGGGTCGAAGCGGGTGATCGTCTTGGTGCCGGTGAGGTTGCGCACCTTCGCGGTATCGGCCGGATCCAGTGCGAGCCGCACCTCCACCACCCGCGCATCGGCATCGCCGGTGGGGTCGGTGGCGAGCACCTCCCGCTGCTGCACCTGCGGACTGATCCGGATCACCCGGGCGCGCAGGGTGCCATCGAAGCCGCCGTTCTCGCTGCTGATGCTGGCGGTCTGGCCGAGCTTCACCCGGCGGATGTCGCTCTCGTAGACCTCGGCCACCACTTCCATCCGGTCGCTGGCGCCGATCTGGAGGATGCCTTTGTCGCCGGGCCGCTCTCCCGCCCGAGATTCCACGTTCAGCACGGTGCCGCTGATCGGAGCACGCAGCTCGCTGTTGACCAGATCGGTTTCGGTGCGTGCGATCTGATCACGGGCTTCACGCAGGTTGCCCTGCAGCTCCAGCAGCGTGAGTTCACGGGTTTCCAGTTCGGAGGCGGCCACGGCGCCGTTGCGGGCGAGCTGGCGGTAGCGGTTCACTTCCCGCTCCAGCACGGCGACCCTGCGGTTCAAGTTGGCGATGCGGCTGCGCTCGAGGCTGCGCCGGGCCAGCAGCGAAGGGCGATTGTCGAAGCGCGCCAGCAGCTGCCCTGCCGCGACGCTGTCGCCCTCCTGCACCAGCAGCTCGGAGATGCGGGGACTGCCGCCCATCTCCGACATCGGCGCCGCCAGGTTGCGGATGTCACCGGCCGGTTCGAGCCGGCCGAGCGCCGAAATGGTATCCACCACGGCCGGCCGGCTGCTGGCGGCGGGTGCGGGCGTGGCGGCCGGCTTCGGGCGGAACTGCCAGGCCACCGCTGCCACACCCGCCACAACGAGCGTCGCGATCGCGAGGCGCAGGGCGCGGGGACGGCCGGATGTCAGGGGAGCTCCGGCGGATCGTCGAACAGAAGTTCCTCGATGTACCGGTCGGCCCACGCTGGACTGAAGGCCTTCTCCAGCACCCGGCGCGTCTTGTCGTTTCGTTTCTGTTGCTGGCAATACGACAGCTGACCGTGATACCGGGCAACCGTAGCTGGATCGTCCCAGGATTGAAAGTCGGCGGCCTGGGCTGCGGCCGAGAGCACCGCCAGAAAGCCCTGCACTTCCTCGATGAACCAGCCCTCCTCCTGGGCGGTTGTCGGGCGCACGAACCGAACGTAGGGCGAGAAGATCGTGCCCCAGGGCGGCAGCTCCCGCGGCTGGCTGAAGGGATGCACCGGCAGGGCCGCCAGGGCCCCGGCGATCCCCTCCGGCAGCACACCGCGGGTGGGGGAGAGATCGGCGATCGCGGCGGACACTCCCGCCGGCCCGGCCACGATGTCGGCGCCGAACACCGGCAGATCGGCGCGGGGATCCGGAAAGTAGACGCAGTGCAGGATCTGCAGACCGGCCCCGAGCCGGGCGGTTTCCAGGTGCAGCTTGCGCAGGCCGCGGCAGCGGCGCAGCTCGTTGTGGATGAACAGCCGCTCGCCATCGAGGCTGCCGCTGATCGCCTCCAGGTCGTCGGCGATGGCCAGCGGCTCCAGCTCCGGCAGCGCCTGCCAGCTGCTGCGGATCGCTGCCGCCAGCGTGTCCACCAAGGGGTGCACCCCGCCGGTGGCTGGGATCGTGGCGCTCGCCAATGCAGCCTCAGCCAGCAGAATGCTGATCTTCCCACGGCCAGGATCTGATCCGTTGAGCTCCCTGCCTGCCCTGCATGAGGCCCTGCCGACGCCCCATGCCTTCCATCTCCAGAACGGCGTTCCGGTGGTGAGTGTGCGGCAGGAGCAGGCGCCGGTGGTCTGCCTGGATTTCTGGTGCCGCGCCGGCAGCGCCACCGAGCAGGCGGCTGAATCCGGCCTGGCCCACTTCCTCGAGCACATGGTGTTCAAGGGCAGCGAAACCCTTGCCCCTGGAGCGTTCGATCAGCGCATCGAGGCGCTCGGCGGCAGCAGCAATGCCGCCACCGGCTTCGATGACGTCCACTACCACGTGCTGATTCCTCCGGCGGCGGCGGCGGAAGCCCTCGATCTGCTGCTGGATCTGGTGCTGCACCCGCGCCTGGAGGCCTCCGATTTCGACATGGAGCGCCAGGTGGTGCTCGAAGAACTCGCCCAGAGCGAAGACCAGCCGGAGGACGTGGCCTTCCAGCGGCTGCTGGCGCTGGCCTGCCCAGGCCACGCCTACGGCCGGGCGATTCTCGGTGAGCGCGAGGCCCTCACCCGCCACAACCCCGAGCGCATGGCTGCCTTCCACCGGCGCGGCTACCGGCCCAGCGCCTGCAGCCTGGCGGTGGCCGGTGCCCTCGATGGCCTGGATGTCGAGGCCATGGTGGCGGGCAGTGCCCTGGCCGACCTGGCTGATCCCGCTGCTGCGCCCTCGGACGCTCCTGCCCAAGCACTCGCGCTGCAGCCCGGCCACCACACCCTGCGGCTCCCCCGTCTGGAGGCGGCCCGCCTGCTGATGGTGTGGCAGCTGCCCGCCGCTGCCGATCTGGAGGCCACGGCCGGCGCCGACCTGCTCACCACCCTGCTGGCGGAGGGACGCCGCAGCCGTCTGGTGCAGCGGTTGCGGGAGGATCTGCGCCTGGTGGAAAGCGTCGACCTCGATCTCAACGTGCTGGAGGCCGGCAGCCTGGCCCTGCTCGAAGCCGTCTGCGAGCCCGATCAGGCGGAGGCTGTGGAGGCGGAGATCGGCAAGGTCTGGCAGGAGCTCAGCGCCACGCCCCCCAGCACCAGCGAGTGGGAGCGGGCCCAGCGGCTGGTGGCGAACGGCTATCGCTTCGGACTGGAGGCCGCTTCGCCGGTGGCGGGGCTCATCGGCAACCAGAGCCTCTGGGGGCGGCTGGAGCCGCTGCAGGAGCCGCTTGAACGGCTGCGGCTCTGGACGCCGCAACGGCTGCACGCTGAGATCCTGCCTCTGTTCGCCCCCGAGCGCGCCTGCCGTGTGCTGGCCCTGCCCGCATGAGCATTCCTCCCCTCCCCCCCCTGCCGGCGCCTGACACCTTCACCCTCAGCAGTGGCTGTCCGGTCTGGGTGAGCCGGCGCCCTGGCCCGGCGATCCTGTCGGCGCGCCTGTGGATCAGGGGCGGCAGCGCCGCCGACCCGCCCGGCGAACGGGGTCGCGCCCAGCTGCTGGCCGGCCTGCTCACGCGCGGCTGCGGCCAGCTCAGTGGCGAGGCGATTGCTGATCTGGTGGAGGGCCTCGGCGATGAACTGCGCTGCGAAGCCAGCGAAGACGCCCTGGTGATCAGCCTCAAATGCGCCACGGCTGATGCCGCCGCCGTGCTGCCACTGCTCCACACCATGGTGCGCAGCCCGTGGCTGGCGCCGGATCAGCTCAGCCTGGAGCGGCAGCTCAACCTGCAGACCCTCGCCCGGCAGCGGGAAGATCCGTTCCAGCAGGCCCACGATCTGCTGCGCCGCCAGCTCTATGGCCAGGGGGGCTACGGCCACGACCCCCTCGGTGTGGACGATGAGCTCGCCGCGGTGGAGCGGCCCCGGTTGGTTGAGGCCGCCGCCGGGCTCGGCTCGCAGGGGGCGGTGCTGGTGATGGCGGGCCAACCGCCTGAAGCGGTGCGGGATCTGCTGGAGGCGGCGGATGCAGGGCAGGAACCCTCTCCCTGGACCACCTTTGCGCCACAGCCCGGCGCTGGCCCCGCAGGTTGCGGCGGCCCTGAGCTGGTGACGGTGGAGCAGGACACGGAGCAGCTGGTGCTGATGCTGGGGGCCGCCACGGTGCCTCTGGCCGATCCCCGCTCCCTGGCGCTGCGCCTGCTGCAGTGCCATCTCGGTGTGGGCATGTCCAGCCGGCTGTTTGTGGCCCTGCGCGAAGAGCACGGCCTTGCCTACGACGTGGGCGTGCACCTGCCGGCCCGCCGCGGGGCCGCCCCGTTCGTCTGCCATCTGTCCAGTTCCGCCGAACGGGCGGCGATGGCCACCACCGAGCTGCTGAACGAATGGCAGCGGCTGCTGGATGAACCGATCACCCCCCAGGAGTGGCAGCTCGCCCTGGCGAAGTTCCGCGGTTCCGCAGCGGTTGGCCGCCAGACGGGCGGCCAGGTGGCCGATCGCCAGGCGCTGGTGCTCGGCCATGGCCTGCCCTGGACCTACGCCGATGAGGCGGTGGTCCGCGCCGAAGCGCTCAGCCCCGAGGCGCTGCACCAGGTGGCGCGCAGCCTGCTCGCGGCCCCCAGCCTCAGCCTGTGCGGCCCCGCCGCCGCCCTCGCTGAGGCGGAACGGGCCTGGGCCGCTCACCCGTTGGGGCGTTCGGCAGGGGGGTCCGTCTCGGCGGCGGCACAGAGCTGATCGGGGTTCAGCAGGAAGGTGCCACGCCGAAAGCGCACGGCCAGCTGTCCCAGTGCCTTGAGGCTCACCACCTGACCCACCTCTCCGCTGTCCACCAGGTCAGGCGGTCGCAGCATCGGCATGGGGTCGGCGGTCTTGAGGTAGGCCGGCCGTTCGCCCAGCTGCACCAGGGCACCGACGGCATAGGCGGGAGATTGCGGCTCGTCCATTGGCAAGGCTGTGCAGCTGCCCCCCACTACAGCAGGATGGAGCCAACCAGATCTCCCTTGCTTGCGGGCCTTAGCCAACTGCAGCGGCGCCATCGTCGGACTTCTGCTGATCATCAGCGGCGGCCTGATCCGTGTCGCCGTGGCCATGCCCTTCGTGGATGGGGGGTATGCCCTGCGCGAACTGCCGGTCACCGCGCAGGTGCCGGCCCTGTTGCTCACCGCCCTGGTGTGCGGCCCACGCCCGGCCCTGCTGGCGGCGGTGGCCTACCTGAGCCTTGGCCTGCTGGTGTTGCCGGTGTTCCACACCGGTGGCGGCATGGCCTACCTGCTCGATCCGGGCTTCGGTTTTCTGGCCGGTTTCATCCCGGCCGCCTGGCTGAGCGGCCGCCTGGCCAGCCAGCCCGGCATGGGCGAACTTCTGCGTCTGATGGGGGCGGCGCTGTTCGGCCTGGGGGTGATCCAGCTGTGCGGCCTCGCCTACCTGCTGCTCGGTGGCCTCGTGGGCCGCTGGGGAGGGGGCCTGGGCGATCTGCTGCTCGCCTACAGCCTCGGTCCGCTGCTGCCCCAGCTGATGCTCTGCTGCGCCGTGGCGGTGCTGGCGGTGCCGCTGCGCCGGCTGCTGCTGGTCAGCTCGTGAGCGGAGCGCCCTCATGAGCCTCGCCGGCCATCGCCGCCGCGCCGCCTGGATCACCGCCCTGGTGGTGCTGGTGCTCGATCAGGCCAGCAAGGCCTGGGCCCTGTCGGCCCTCTCCGGCACCTCGAGCAGCCCGTTGCTGCCCGGCCTGCTGCGCCTGCGCCTGGTGTTCAACACCGGCGCCGCTTTCAGCCTGTTCACCGGCTCCACCAAGGCGCTGGCGCTGGTGAGCCTGCTCGTCGCGATCGGCCTGGGGGTGTGGATCCAGCGCCAGAGCAGCCTGCGCCGCTGGCAGTGGCTGGGGGTGGGGGCGCTGCTGGGTGGTGCGCTCGGCAATGGCCTCGACCGCTGGCGGCTCGGCTGGGTGGTGGATTTTCTCGAGCTGGTGCCGGTGCGCTTTCCGGTCTTCAACCTGGCGGATGTGGCGATCAACGTGGCTGTGATCTGCCTGGCGCTCGACCTGCTGGAGGAGAGCCGTGGTCGCGGGGCTTGAGCGCCTGAAGCTGCGCCTGGCGCAGCCGCCCGAGGCAGGTGGCGCGGTGCTGGAGGTGTTCCTCCCCGGCCACCCCTCACGCCGGTTGGCGCTCTACGGCGGCCTCTATCGCATCGGCCGCGATAACCGCCTGGAAGTCGGCATCGACCATCCGGCGGTGAGCAAGCAGCACGCGTTGCTGGAGCAGGTGGGTGGGCACTGGCTGATTCGCGACGACAACTCCACCAACGGCCTCTACTGGCGCAACCGGCGTGTGACCTCCCTGCTGCTGCGGGACGGCGACGTGGTGCGGCTGGGGCCGCCCTCGGAGCCGGGGTTGCCGGAGCTGGTGTTCCAGCGGCGACCCATGCCCCGGCTGCTGCGTCTGGCCCGGGCCGGCACCGTGGCGTTGGCGGGCGCTGCCGGGGCCGGCCTGCTGCTGCTGGGCCTGTCGGTGCTGCAGTTGCCGCTGCGCGGCAGCCTGGCGCCGGTGCGGGGCCCGCTGGCCCTCTACGACCGCGCCAACCGGCCCCTGCAATCCGCCGATTCGCGCGAACACCGCGAGAACAAGAACCTCTCCGACTTCCCGCCGGTGCTGCGGGATGCGTTGCTGGCCAGTGAGGACAGCCGCTTCTGGTGGCATCCGGGGGTGGATCCGATCGGTACCGGCCGCGCCCTGGTCACCAACCTGCTGGGCGGGCGGGTGCTGGAGGGGGGCAGCACGCTCACCCAGCAGCTGGCCCGCAGCCTCTACCCCGACCAGGTGGGCCAGGGCGAGACCCTGGCCCGCAAGTGGCGCGAGCTGCTGGTGGCGCTGCAGCTGGAGGCCAGATTCAGCAAGAGCGAGCTGCTGCTCAGCTATCTCAACCGGGTGTACCTGGGCGTGGGCTGGGGCTTCGAGGATGCCGCCCGCAGCTACTTCGGCAAACCCACCGCCCGCCTTGATCTGGATGAAGCGGCCCTGCTGGTGGGCCTGCTCCCTTCGCCGAACGGCCACGATCCCTGCTCCAACCCCCAGGCGGCGCTGGACGCGCGCAATGCCGTGCTTGCCAAGATGGCCGACACGGGCAAGATCAGCGCCGATCAGGCCCGTCAGGCCCGGCGCCGGCCGATTCAGCTGGGCCCCCAGGCCTGCCGTTCTGGCTCGGGACGCCCGGCGCCCTTCTACACCGATCAGGTGCGCGCGGATCTGGAAACCCTGGTGGGTGCGGAGGTGGCGGTGGAGGGCAACTTCCTGGTGCAGACCCACTTCGATCCGGCGCTGCAGCAGGTGGTGGAGCGCCAGCTGCGGCGGGCCCTGGCCCGCGGCGGCCCCTCGGAAGGGGCGGTGGTGGTGCTCGACAGCCGCACCGGCGGGATGTTGGCGATCGCCGGCGGCCGCGACTATCGCCGCAGCCAGTTCAACCGGGCCAGCATGGCCCTCAGGCAGCCCGGCAGCACCTTCAAGCTGTTCACCTACGTGGCGGCGCTGGAGCGTGGTGCCAAGCCCGGCGATGGCATCGACTGCGGCCCGCTCACCTGGGCGGGTCAGTCGTTCGCCAGCCCCTGCCGCGGCGCGATCAGCCAGCGGCAGGCCTTCGCCATCAGCAGCAACACCGCCGCGCTGCGGCTGGCCCGCCGCGTCGGGCTGGAGGCCGTCGAGCAGACGGCCCGCGATCTCGGCATCACCTCGCCGCTGCACGCCGTGCCGGGGCTGGCCCTTGGCCAGAGTGAGGTGGTGCTGACCGAGCTCACCGCCGCCTATGCGGCTGTGGTCAACGACGGGGTCTGGCATGCGCCCAGCACCATCCGCCGCCTCACCGATGCCGAAACCTGCGCCGGCCTCGACAGCGCGCGCTGCCGCGAGCAGCGGGCCCGCAGCGCCCGCAGCGTCAGCCCGGGCCGGCAGGTGGTGAAACCGCAGACGGCCAAGGCCATGCAGGGGATGCTGCGGGCGGTGGTGCGCTCCGGCACCGGCACAGCCGCCTACCTGGGTGGCAACGAGGGCGGCAAGACCGGCACCACCAACGACGCGCGTGATCTGGTGTTCGTGGGCTTCGAGCCACGCCGTCACTGGGTGATGGGCATCTGGCTCGGCAACGACGACAACCGCCCCACCGGCGGCTCCAGCGCCCAGGCCGCGGCCCTCTGGGGAGACATCATGCGCGCGGCGCCCAGCGGCAGCCCAGCCGCCGTCGCCCGGCGCTGATGCCCCGTTTCCGCCTCTGGATCTGGCTGGCGGTGGCGCTGGCCGCTGTCGTGGCGGCCTCCGTGCTGATCCAGGCGGTCAACAACCTGCTGTGGCAACTCAGCTATCTGCTGCCGGCCTGGCTGGTGGGCCCGGTCACCCTGCTGCTGATCGGTGGCGGCGTGCTGCTGGTGGCCCGCTTCGCTGGCCCCTGGCTGCTGGCCTGGCGCCGTCGCCCTCCGCCGGCAGCGCCACCGCCGCCGGCCGTGGCCCCCGGCAACAGGCAGGAGGCGGCCGAACGGCAGCTGCAGGCGATCGATCAGGTGCTCGAGCGGGTGCGGGACGACGTGGCGCGCGTGGCGTTGCGGCAGGAGCGGGAACGGGTGGAGGCAGAGCTGGCCCGTGGCGATCTCGAGCTGGTGGTGTTCGGCACCGGCTCCACCGGCAAGACCTCCCTGATCCGTGCCCTGCTGGATGAAGTGGTGGGGGAGGTGGGCGCTGCGATGGGATCCACCGGCGACTGCCGCGTCTACCGCCTGCGGCTCAAGGGCCTGCGCCGCGGTCTGCGGCTGGTGGACACCCCCGGCATTCTGGAAGCGGGCAGTGATGGCCGCCAACGGGAGATCACGGCGCGGGAACGGGCCGCCCGCGCCGATCTGCTGCTGTTCGTGGTCGACGGCGACCTGCGCGCCGCTGAACTGGAAGTGTTCGAGGCGCTTGCCAGCCTCGGCAAGCGCCTGTTGCTGGTGCTCAACAAGTGCGATCTGCGCGGCCAGGAGGAGGAGCGCCGCCTGCTTGAGTTGCTGCGCCGCCGCTGCTCCGGCCGCCTCGCCGACGAGGACGTGCTGCCCGCCAGCGCCGCCCCCCAGTCGGTGCCGCTGCCCGGGGGGCGCCCGCACCAGCCGCTGCCCGAGATCGATGCCCTGCTGCGCCGGATCGCCACCGTGCTGCATCAAGACGGTGAGGAGCTGCTGGCGGACAACATCCTGTTGCAGAGCCGCCGGCTGAGCGAGGCCAGCCGGGCCCTGCTCAGCGCCCAGCGCCGCAGCGACGGCGAGCGCATCGTGGATCGCTATATGTGGATCGGTGCCGGCGTGCTGGTGGTCACCCCCCTGCCCGTGGTGGATCTGCTTGGCACCGCGGCGGTGAACGCCCAGATGGTGGTGGAGCTGGGCAAGGTCTACGGCGTCACCCTCACGCGGGAGGCCGGCCAGGATCTGGCCCTGTCGGTGGGGCGCACGCTGGCCGGTCTTGGTGTGATCAAGGGCGGGCTGGCCCTGATCGGCTCCGCCCTCACCCTCAACCTGCCGGCGCTGATCGTGAGCAAGGTGGTGCAGGGGGTGAGTGCCGCTTGGTTCACCCGCATCGCCGGCCAGAGCTTTCTCACCTACTTCGAGCAGGGGCAGGACTGGGGCGATGGCGGCATGCAAGAGGTGGTGCGCCGCCTCTACGACCTCAATCGCCGTGAGGGGGCCCTCAAGGACTTCCTGCAGGCGGCCTTCAACCGGGTGGTGGAGCCGTTGCAGCGGCGGAAGGACCTGCAGCTGCCGCCACGCCCAGGGCCTCGGGGGGAGGGGGAAGCAGGGGGCCGCGGGCGTCGAGCACCGTGATCAGGCCGAGGTAGAGCACCCCGATCAGGATCGAAATCGCCCCGGTGAGGATGGCCACCCAGCGGCCGCGCTGGTCTGGATCAGCCATGGGAGGGCACCAGCTGGGAGGACGGCACGGGCAGTGAGCGGGCCACCACGGAGGCCAGCCGCTCCAGGTGTTCGCTCTGGGTGTGGGGGTTGCCCAGCACCGCTTTGAGGTGATGGTGGCCCTGATGCAGCGGCCGCGACAGCATCAGCTCCTCTGCCAGCAGCGCCGCGCGGCACTGCTGCGACCACTGGGCGCAGGCCTGGGCATCGGCGCCGCTGGGCCGGAAGGCCAGCAGGTGCAACGGGCCACCCAGCAGGGTGAGGGCGCCGGCCGGGGTCGCGGCGCGCAGCAGCTTCTCCAGTCGCTGGCGGCGGGCGATCGCCTCGCCCACCAGCTGGTCGATCCCCTCGAGTCCGAGCTGACGCAGGCCGAGCCAGAGCTTGAGGATTTCCGCGCTGCGGCTGCCCTGCAGCCCACATTCGCCTCCGTGGGCGCCGCCCCAGCTGGGTTCCATGTAGGGAAGCCCGGTGCCGAAGGTCTGGTGCAGGGCGTCCGGCTGGGCCAGCAGCAGCAGCGAGGAGGTTTTGGTGATGCCCAGCAGCTTCTGGGGGTTCAACGTGACCGAATCGGCCCGGCCCAGCCCTGCCACGGCGTCACGATGCCCGGCGCTGAGCCCGAGCACGCCGCCGATGGCGCCGTCCACGTGCAGCCAGAGGCCATGACGCTGGCACAGATCGGCCAGGGGCTCGAGCGGATCCACGGCGCCGCGCACCGTGGTGCCGGCGGTGGCCACCACGGCCAGCACGGGCCGGCTGGCCCGCTGCAGCTCAGCGAGTGCCTCATTCAGCCTTTGCGGATCGAGCCGCCCCTCCGTATCGGTGGGCAGCCGCAGCAGCGCCTCGGGTGGCAGCCCCATCACAAGCACCGCCTTATCCAGCGACACATGGGCGTCGGTGCTGGTCAGCACCACCGCGTCCGTGCGGTGCTGCAGGCCGCGGCTCTGGCGCGCCGTGACCAGCGCCATCAGGTTGCTGAGGCTGCCGCCGCTGGCTGGGATGCCCCCGGCGGCGTCTCCGAGCCCCAGGCGACGGGCCAGCCAGCCGCACAGGCCCCGCTCCAGACGGCTGAGCGACGGGGACAGCTCTTCGGAGAGCAGGTTGTTGTTCAAGCCGGCGCAGACCAGATCCCCCACCAGCGAAGCGGTGAGCGGCGGCGGATCGAGGTGGGCCAGGGCGCCGGGGTGGTTGGGGTTGTAGGCCCCGTCCATCAACACCTGCAGGTCGGCCAGCAGCGCGCTGCCATCCAGGCCGTGGCGGCGGGGCTCCAGTTCCGGCAGCAGGCTCAGCCCGGGCAGCGGCGGGCGGCTGGTGGCGGAGCCCAGCCACTGGCAGAGCTGTTGCACCGCCCCGTTGAGAAACGCTTCCAGCAGCGGATCGGCCTGCCCTGGCGCTGCGAACGGCAGCGGCTCAAGCGCCTGGTGCAGGTGTGGCGTGACGGCCAACGGCGGTGCAGGAAGGGGCTTCATTCTCCCTTGCCGTCCCTCAGCATGGAGGCACTGAAACGCTGGGCGCCCGACCCGGCCACCGCCGCGCCGTGCTGAGCCCTTCGCCCGTTTCTGCCGCCCAGCAGCGCCTATGGATGGAGCGGTTGCTGCGGCAGGCCCGCCGCGCCGGTGACAGGGGGGAGATCCCGGTGGCGGCGGTGGTGCTGGATGGGGAGGGGCGCTGCCTCGGCTGGGGCAGCAACCGCCGCCAGCTGGATCAGGATCCGCTCGGCCACGCCGAACTGGTGGCGTTGAGCCAGGCCGCAGCCGTGCGTGGCAGCTGGCGTTTCAACGATTGCAGCTTGATCGTGACGCTTGAGCCCTGCCCGATGTGCGCCGGCGCCCTGGTGCAAGCCCGCATGGGACGGGTGCTGTTCGCCGCCGGAGACGCCAAGCGCGGGGGACTGGGGGGCACCGTGGACCTGGCCCGTCACCCGAGCGCTCACCACCGCATGGAGGTGCAGGGCGGCTTGCTGGAGGAGCAGGCCACCCACCTGCTGGCGGATTGGTTCAGGCAGCGGCGACAGCGACGGCCGTGCGGCCCGACTGGAACGCCGGCAGCTCCGTCTCCAGCAGATTGAGCAGCAGATCGACGTTTTCGGCGCGGCTGTTGTAGCCCATCAGGCCGATGCGCCACACCGAGCCGGCCAGCGCGCCGAGCCCGCCGCCCACTTCGATGCCGTGGCGGTTGAGCAGATGGAGGCTGAAGGCCTTGCCATCCACACCCTCGGGAATGCGCACCGTGGTGAGGGTGGGCAGCCGCAGGGGCTCGGGCACATGCAGCGCAAGGCCAAGGCGCTCCAGGCCGCTCCACAGGCGCTCGGCGTTGCTGCGATGGCGGGCCCAGGCTTGCTCCAGGCCTTCCTCTGCCAGCAGCCGCAGCGCTTCGCGCATGCCGAAGTTCATGTTCACCGGGGCCGTGTGGTGGTACACCCGGTTGCTGCCCCAGTACTGGTTCAGCAGTGACACGTCCAGGTACCAGTTGGGCACCTTGCCGCTGCGGGCGGCCAGCTTGGCTTCAGCCCGAGGGCCCATGGTGAACGGACCGAGGCCGGGAGGGCAGCTCAACCCCTTCTGGCTGCAGCTGTAGGCGAGATCCACGCCCCAGGCGTCGAGATGCACCGGCACGGCGCCGAGCGATGTGACCGTATCGAGCAGCAGCAGGCAGTCGTGTTGGCGGCAGAGATCGCCGATGCCTTCCATCGGCTGGCACACGCCGGTGGAGGTTTCGGCATGCACGAGCGCGAGGATCTTGGGCTTGTGGAGCGCCATCGCCGCTTCAAGCTCTTCCAGGCTGAAGGCTTCCCCCCAGGGGCGCTCAATCGTGACCACCTCAGCGCGGTAGCGCTGGGCCATGTCGACGAGCCGCAGGCCGAAATAGCCCTTCACGGCCACGAGAACCTTGTCACCCGGTTCGATGGTGTTGGCCAGGGTGGCTTCCATGGCGGCACTGCCGGTGCCGCTCATCGGAATGGTGAGGCGGTTGTCGGTCTGCCAGGCGTAACGCAGCAGTTCCTGCACCTCGCCCATCAGCTCGATGTAGATCGGGTCGAGGTGACCGATCGGCGTGCGTGCCAGCGCAGCCAGCACCGTGGGATGGGCATTCGACGGCCCCGGGCCCAGCAGCAGGCGATCGGGGGTGGCGATCGGTTCAAGGGGGAGCCGATGACGATCGTTCACCGGGAGATCGGAAGACTGTGTGACCAAGGCCAGCAGGGCGTCGAAGAAGTGTGTTGAAGCCTACCCAGAGGCCAGAGCTGGCCCTGGGCAGACACGGCTTGAAGCGGATTCAGCGGCAGCGCACGTCGAGCGCGGCCAGGCCACGGGCCATGTGATCGAAGGGGACCCGCACGAGCGGAGCCGGATCGAAACCGGCCTCAGCCAGTCGCTCCATCACCACATCGGCCAGCAGGGTGATGCTGCGCACCGTTGGGCCCGTGGGCACTCCCAGGCTCTTGTAGGTGTCGTCAAGACCGTTCAACACCCGCTCGTTGAGGATCGTGGCGTCGTCGGCGATCAGGGCGTAGCTGGCGTAGCGCAGGAAATAGTCCATGTCCCGCAGACAGGCCGCCAGGCGCCGGGTGGTGTAGGCATTGCCGCCGGGCAGCAGCAGCTCGGGATCCTGCTCGAACAGGCGCCGGCTGGCTTCCCGCACGATGTCGGTGGCTCCCTGGTTGATGATTTCCACCGCCATGAGCCGTTGTTCGCCTTCCGCCAGGTAGGCGGAGATGCGATCGATCGCGTTCCGATCGAAATAGCGCCCCAGCTGGTCATACCGGCCGATCAGACCGGTGATGGCATCGCGCATGACGTTGAAATCGACGCACATGGGCTGGAAGCTAGCACTGTGAAATGCCCAGAACCCTGTCCTGCTGAGGGATCTGCCGAATCTGACAGAAACGGTTACGCAGGCCGTTCGGCCTGTTTCCGCCTCGCCGGCGCCACGGGGCCCGGGGTCATGCTGGTCAGCGGTTTCCCGCGTGTGCTCCTCTGCCTTCCCCCTCGCCCATGGCTCTGACCGTCGATGACGTCCTGCGCCGGCTGCGCGATCAGGCGATCGAACGGGTCGATCTCGGCCTCTGCGACCTGTCCGGCCGCTGGCATCACCTCACCGTGGCCGCCGAGTTGATCCAGCCGTCCAGTTTCAGCGAAGGTGTGTCCGTTGCAGCCCTGCCCGCCGCTGGTTTCGGCGAGGGCGCGGATCCGGTCGTGCTCGGCGGGGAGTCGCTCGCGGCAGGGGATCTGCAGGAAGCGGCGGTGGTGCTGGACGCAACCAGTGCCTGGCGTGATCCGTTCCTGCCCACCGCTCCGCTCAGCCTGTTCGGCTGGATGCGCTGCCGCTCCACCGGCCATCCCGGCTGCGCCCGCTCGCTGGCCAGCCGGGCCACCGAGGCGCTGGCCAGCTCCGGCCTGGCCGATGCGGCCCTGTTCCAGGTGGCTCCGCACCTGCTGCTGCGTGGCGCCGGTGATCGCTCGGCCGGCCGCATCCCTCTGGGGGAGCACGGACAGGCTGCGGTCTTGCCGGAGCGGTCGCTGGCCTTCCGCAGCGAACTGCTCTCACTGCTCGGCACGCCGGCCCCGCTGCAGGCCGCGGAGCTGCTTCCCGCCGCCGACGGCCTGTTGCGGCTGGGCTACACCGCCCACCAGCTGGCCGCCTGCTGCGGACTGTCAGCGGCCCTGGTGGCGGCGGAGCGGCCGGCGGAGGCAGCTGGCTGTCTGCCGGTGAGCCAGAGCCTGCGCAAGGCCCGCCTGCCGTTGTTCTACGGCGAAGGCACCCGCGCCGATCTCTCCCAGACGGCCCGCTGGTACATCGGTGGGCTGTTGCTGCATGCCCCGGCGCTGCTTGCCCTTACCGGCACTGGTGCGTCGATCGATGGCGGTTGGGGGGGCGCTGGCAGCGCTGCGCCACTGCGCCGGGCCTACGCGCCGGGGGTCGGCAGCACCGTGGTGGGGCTACCGGTGGCCCGGCCCACGCCGGCCAGCCAGCGACTGGCGTTCGTGGCTGTTGAAGCCGCTGCCAATCCCTATGTCTCCTGGAGCGCTCTGCTGCTGGCGGGCCTCGACGGCATCCGCCGCCAGATCGATCCCGGTGGGATTCAGGCGATCGAGCCCCCCCATCCGCCGGAGGCTCATCCCGATCCGTTCCCGCCGCTGCCCACACACCCGCTGGCCGCCCTCGAGGCGCTGGCGGCGGACCACGCCTTCCTGCTGGAAGGTGACGTGTTCAGCAGTGCCTGGATTGCCGGCTGGATCGAGCGGCAGCGGCGGCGACTGCCGCTGGCCCCATCCCAAGGGGAGCCGTTCCGGCCGTTCTGAGCCCGCGATCGGATCGGTTTCGCCGGAAGAAGGGGCCAGGGGCTCGCGACCTCCGCGGCGATCCGCTGGAATGAAGCCGATGTGAAGGGATGTTCCCGCGCCGCCATGCCCGATGCCGTGAGCAAGCTCGCGTACCAGACCCTCCAGCAGGGCAAGAGCCTGGTGGGATTGGCGCACAAGGAGCTGAGCACCCGTCTGGGGCAGCTGCTGGCCGCAGACGGTGGCCCGAAGACCGTACCGGTGCCGCCGGAGATGCTCAACCAGCTGCGTGCCTCCATGGACCGCTTGCTGGAACTCGACTGGCAGGAAGCGGAGCAGGGGGTGTATCCCGCCTCGTTGCTGTTCGATGCCCCCTGGCTTGACTGGGCCACCCGCTACCCCTTGGTCTGGCTCGACCTGCCGAACATCTGGAGCCGGCGCAGCCAACGGAACGTCCGCGACCTGCCGCGCGATGTGGAGCCGGAGAACTACCCCGGCTATTACCTGCAGAACTTCCACCACCAGACCGACGGCTACCTGAGCGACCACTCCGCCGCGCTCTACGACCTGCAGGTGGAAATCCTGTTCAACGGCACCGCCGATCCCATGCGGCGCCGCCTGCTGGCGCCATTGCAGCGGGGTCTGCGCGCCTTCGCCGACCGTCGCCCGGGTCAGCTGCGGGTGCTTGATGTGGCTGCCGGCACGGGCCGCACCCTGCGCCAGCTGCGCGGGGCCCTGCCCGGGGTGCAGCTGGTGGGCCTCGACCTCTCGGCCGCCTATCTCCGCGAAGCCAACCGCTGCCTGAGCCAGCTGCCGGGCGAGCTGCCCCAGCTGGTGCAGGGCAATGCCGAGGCCCTTCCGTTCGCCGATGGCTCCTTCCAGGCCGTCACCTGCGTGTTCCTGCTCCATGAGCTTCCCGCTGAGGCGCGGCAGAACGTGATCAACGCCTGCTTCAAGGTGCTTGAGCCGGGTGGGGTGCTGCTGCTGGCCGACTCGATCCAGCTGGCCGACTCGCCCCAGTTCGCTGCAGCGATGGAGAACTTCCGCCGCGTGTTCCACGAGCCCTATTACCGCGACTACGTCGGCGACGACATCGAGGCCCGTCTGCAACAGGCCGGTTTCGAGGCGATCACGGCCCAGACGCACTTCATGACCCGGGTCTGGTGTGCCACACGCTCTCGCGAGGCAGCGGTTCCGGCCTGAGCCCGTGGCTCAGCGTTTCAGCCACAGGGCCAGCAGCATTCCGGCTCCACCCCAGCGCAGGGCTTTCCACACCACCTCCTCCTGCCAGTTCGAGGTGCGCAGGGCCTTGGGCAGCGGGTCGAGCAGGCGCTGACCCAGTTCGAGCCGCTGCCGCAGCCGCCTGGCGCCGCTGCTGTTGTCGTCCGGCTTGAGCCGCTCCGCCCGGGCGGCCACCGCCAGCATGCGCGAAAGGCTGTGCAGCCATCCCCCCGACTGGCGACTGGAGGGACGGCTGCGAGGGGTCAAACCGCTGGTCATGCCGCCAGGATGGATCCCTCCCCTTGGTTTCGTCCAGTGCCGATGCCTTCCGGCAGCCCTGCCCTCTCCACCGGCCCCTCCACCGGCACCAACCCCGCCACCGGCACCCGCACCAACCCCGCCACCAACCTTGCCGCCGGCGCAGAGCCCTCCTCCAGCACTGGCCCGGCAGCCGGATGGCCGCCGGGCAGCCGCGAACTGGCCGAACAACTGCAGCGTCTGCTGGTGATTGACGGCCGCGACTGGCATGCGCTCAAAAGCCAGAAGCCCAGGCGCGCGGCCGAGCAGATCGCCTCGGCCCTGGTGCATCTGCTCAGCGAGGCCAGCCCGGCCCACCGCCGCGACCCTGTCGCCCATGCGGAGGCGATCGCCTTGCTGGAGCACAGCCTGGGCTGGCTGAAAGGGGAGCGGAGCGATCCCGGTTGCCCGAGCCATGGGCACGGCTCCCGGCAGTGATCATCCGGTCGTGATCGTCCGGCTGTGATGCGCTGGCAGTGATCCGCATGCAGTGATCGCCTGGCTGGTTCTCCTAAGCACTTTCCCTACGGAGTGTCCCTAGGCAGATTGCTCAAGGCAGTGATCTCCAGGTGGTGTTCCTCAGGTAGTGGCCACCAACCAAGGAAACCGCCGAGCACTCAGCCCCGTTCGGGCCGCAACTGCACCGCCAGCTGCAGGCGGTTGCCCCGGACGCTCCAGCGCACGTCGTCGAAGCAGTGGTGGATGAGGAAAAAGCCACGGCCGCAGCAGGAGCCGGGTTCCTCCGGCAGGGCACTGGTACGCCGCGCTGTCGGCACACCCGTGCCTTCGTCCTGGATCTGCCAGATCATCCAGCGCGGGGTCTGGATGCGGCGGATGCGCAGGCACTTGGCCGGATCGCCGCCGTTGCCATGGCGGACGGCATTCACCAGTGCTTCCTGCAGGCCGAGCTGGAGCTGGGCCAGGTTGTGGGCCCTACGCATCGGCTCCAGCAGAAGCTCCAGGAGCGGCGCCAGTTGAAGGGTGGAAGGAGTGATGAAATCGGTCCAGCGCAGGGATGGGACCAATGGCCGGGGCATCGACTCCGCTTTTCGCTCTGAGTTGACCCTAACGCCGTGCGCCGTTGCCCTCTGTGGCGCCCTTCACGCGCTGTTGCAGCGCCGGATGGCTGAGCAACGCATCCATCAGCCGCACGCCGCGGAGCTGGTTGATCAGGGGCATGTGCCCATCCGGTGCCTCAAGCGACCAGGTGAAGGCCTTGGGGTAGCGGGTCCAGATGCCCTCCTCCTTCCAGCCGAGCTTGGGCCACAGCCGCTCCCAGCGGCCGCCGCAGGCCTGGAGCAGGCGCCCCTGCACGGAGAAGCCGAAACGTCCGCGCGAGTAGAAGAGCCAGAGGCGGTCGAGGGTCTGCAGATCGATGCCGCTCATCGGTGGCACCTCGCTGAAGTAGACGTAGCCGCGCGCTTCGGCGGCGGGCCCGGCCAGCTGGCGCAGGATCGAGCTCGTGCAGCGATCGGCCTGTTCGAAGTCCTGCTCGCTCAGGGCTGTCTGCAGGGGCTGGTAGTCGATGCCGCTGCCGGTGGGGGTTTCGAGCCACCCCTGGGGGTAGCGGCCGCGGAAATCGTCAGCCAGGGGGTCGGCTTCGCTCAACAGCCAGTGGATCAGGGCGCCCGGCACCCAATCGTCGCCGCTGGCATCAAGGCCCGCCAGGCGATCGATCAGCAAGGGGCGCAGCTCGCTGCGGCGTGCCTCCAGCTGGGACAGCAGGCTGCGCTGCTGCCGCGGCGAAGCGCTGAGGAACCGCTCCAGCAGCTGATCGGCAGTGACCGTGGCAGAGGCGGGTGGTCCGGAAAGCATGGCGTTCAGCCAGCCAGAGCAGGGCCAGCGTGTTGCCCACTATGTCAGCCGAGCCCTACCGGTCGGAGACGACGCCCCATGAAGCGCCGAACGCGCTCTGCCTAGGATCGAGTTTTCCACCCCTCTGCGATGACGGCTATTCAGTTCTTCCGCGGGGTGGATGAACCCGTGATTCCCGACATCCGGCTGACCCGTTCCCGCGACGGCCGCACCGGTCAGGCGATGTTCGTGTTCGAGGAGCCGGAAGCACTGGCCCCCGAGAGCATCGGTGACATCACCGGCATGTTCCTGCTCGACGAAGAGGGGGAGCTCGTGACCCGCGAGGTGAAGGCCCGCTTCGTGAACGGCCGTGCCAGCGCCATCGAAGCCACCTACACCTGGAAGAACGAAGAGGATTTCGAGCGCTTCATGCGTTTCGCCGAGCGCTACGCGGCGGGCCATGGTCTTGGCTTCGCCGGCCAGGACGACGAGGCTGCCGCTGGAGCTCCTGACGCGGAGTCGGATCCGGCTTGAACTTCGGGAACTGGCTCGGGCTCGCCGCCACCGTCGCCGCTGCCGCGCTGCTCTGGAGCCTGCGCGGCGTGGTGATTCAGGTCTTTGCCGCCGTGGTGCTGGCCATGGCGATCTGCACCCTGGTGGGATTCGTGCAGCAACGGTTGCGCTGCAACCGTTCGCTGGCCCTGCTGGTGAGCGTGCTCGGCCTGGTGGTGGTGCTGTCCGTGGCCATCGCGGTGCTCATCCCCCCCTTCGCCGAGCAGTTCGGCCTGCTGCTCACCAAGGTGCCCGCCGCCGCTGCCCTGCTGTTGAAGATGGGCCGCGAAACCCTCTCCTGGGGGGGGGCGATGATCTACGGCCAGCAGGACACCCGCCTCGATTTCGAGTGGCTGACGTCCCTGTTGCCAGCCAGCGGGGACAGCACCGCCGCCCTGGCCGGTGGAATCGGGCAGGGGGCGATGCGGTTGCTGGGTCTGGCCGGAAATCTCGGCAGCGGCGCCGTGCAGCTGCTGTTCGTGGTGGCCGTGAGCCTGATGGTGGCGGTGCAGCCCACCGCTTACCGGGAAGTGGCGGTGTTGCTGGTGCCCTCGTTCTACAGGCGCCGCTTCCGCCGTGTGCTCGAACTCTGCGGCACTGCCCTGAGTGACTGGATGGTGGGGGTGTTGATCAGCTCCTGCTTCGTGGCACTGCTCTCAGGCATCGGCCTCTGGCTGCTGGGGGTGAACCTGGTGGTGGCCAATGCCTTGCTGGCCGGCCTGCTGAACGTGATTCCCAATGTGGGGCCCACTTTGAGCACCATCTTTCCGATGTCGGTGGCGCTCCTGGATGCTCCCTGGAAGGCGCTGGCGGTGCTTGGCCTCTACCTGGTGATTCAGCACCTGGAGAGCTATGTGATCACTCCTTCAGTGATGCATCACCAGCTCAAATTGCTGCCCGGCCTCACTCTGTGCGCCCAGTTCCTGTTCACGGTGATGTTCGGACCGATCGGACTGTTGCTGGCGCTGCCGCTGGCGGTCTGCCTGCAGGTGATCATTCGTGAAGTGCTGATCCACGACGTGCTCAATCCCTGGAAGCTTCAGCGCCGGCTTTCATGAAGCCTCGCGCCGTCCTCGGACTCCTCGGCCTGGTGGTGCTGGGGCTGCTCCTCTGGGAGCTCCGCTGGGTGCTGCTCGTGCTGTTCGGAGCCGTGGTGCTGGCTGTGGCGCTCGATGTGCCCGTCACCCAGCTGCGCCGGCGGCTGCCGATCAACCGGCCCACCGCCCTGGTGGCGGTGCTCGTGGTGCTGGTTCTGCTGGGCTGGAAGGTGTCAGAACTGCTGTTGCCCGAGCTTGTGGAGCAGGCCGGTGAATTCACGCGTCTGGTGCCGGAGCTGGTTCAGCGCCTGGGGGAACTGGCCGGTGGGATCAAGGGGTTCCAGAGCCTGGAGCAGCAGTTCGCCAGCTTCACCACGCTCGACCGGCTGCAACCGCTGGGCACTCAGTTGCTGGGGGTGGCAGGCAGCACGGCCAATACCACCATCCAGGTGCTGCTGATGGTGCTGCTGGCCTTGCTACTCGCGCTCGATCCCCGCAGCCACCAGCGCCTGCTGCTTGCCGTTTCGCCGCGCTTTGCCCGCCCCGGCATGGAGAGCCTGCTGCACGATTGCCGTCAGGCCATGGGCGGCTGGCTGGCTGGCATGACCATCTCTGCCATCACCGTGTTTCTGCTCACCTGGGCCGGTCTGGCTTTGCTGCGGGTGCCGCTAGCCCTGCTGAGCGCCCTTGTGTGTGGTCTGCTCACCTTTGTGCCCACAATCGGGCCCACGGCCGCCACCTTGCTGCCCCTGGCGGTGGCCCTGCTGATTTCCCCGGCCAAGGTGCTGCAGGTGCTGGTGCTGCGCCTGCTGCTTCAGAACCTCGAAGCTTTCGTGCTCACGCCCGTGCTGCTCAGCCGCACGGTGAACCTGTTGCCCACGGTGGCACTGATGGCTCAGCTCTGCATGGGCGCCCTGCTGGGTCTGCCTGGGGTGCTGCTGGCCCTGCCGCTGGTGGTGGTGCTGCAGGTGATCTGTCAGAAGGTGCTGGTGGAGCAGGTGATGGACCGCTGGACACTGGAGGCGCCTTAGCTGGCTTTCCTCAGCAGGGGCCGAAGTGTGACAGCGATTGCTGCCTGACCCTCGTGGCCAGGATCCCTACCCGATCCTTGCGGCCTTTATCCGCTGTCCGACCCTCCTGGTCACGATCGCGGACCGACCCTCGGATCGCCGCCTCCCACACGTCAGCTGGGTTCAGCGGAAGCGGTTGAACAGCTCGGGCGCCAGCACCAGCACACCGATCGGCAGGGGATGGCGGCTCACCGCGGCGATCACGGCGGCCAGGGTGAAGTGATCACTGAGCAGCAGGAATTCGGTCCTGAGTTCGAGCAGCGCCAGCAGCACGAGCACCAGCGGCACCAAGGGAATGCGGCTCATGCCAGCGGGCTGCGCGCCCGGTTCGATGCTGTGAGAAGGCTGAGCAGGGTGGGCGCCACGCCAATGCTTGACCAACTGCCGACGGCGATGCCAGTGGCGAGCGCCACGGCAAACCAGAACAGGCTGCTGCCGCCGAAGAAGATCATGCCCAACAGCGGCAACAGGGTGGTGAGCGAGGTGTAGAGCGAACGGGTGAGCGTGGCATCCACGGCTACATCCACCTGGTCATTGATGGGAAGGTGGCCAAGCAGGGATTTCTGCTCCCTGATGCGGTCGAACACCACCACGGTGTCGTTGACGGAATAGCCCGCCACGGTGATCAGCGAAACCGCGAACAGCGAATCCACCTCCACGCCAAGCACCAGGCCCAGCCAGGCGAACAGGCCTGCGGTGATGAGCACATCGTGGCCGAGGCAGAGGATGGCCAGGGAGGCGAACAGGCGGTCGTAGCGGAAGCTGATGTAGACAGCGATGGCGGCGAAGCTCACCAGCAGGGACACCAGGCTGCTCCTCAGCAGCTGAACACCCAGGGTGGGGCCGATCGTTTCCACCGAGGTGTCGCCCGGGAGGAAGGGCCCAATCCGGCTGCTGAGCTGGTCGATCAGGGCCGTGCTCTGATCGGCACTGAGGGTGGGCATGCGCAGGTCGATCGAGCGGCCGCCATCCAGCACCTGCAGGGGGGCGCGCTCGAGCTGGGGTGTGGCCACCCCCGGCTCCTCGGGCAGCTTCACCTGGGCAAGCTGCTCCTCCACCTGTGGCGCCGTGAGCGGAGGGCAGCTGGCGCCACAGGCCCGCTCCAGCTGGATGCGGGTGCCACCAGTGAAGTCGAGGCCTGGCCTGAGCGGCAGGCCGATCGACGGATTCAGCCAGCTGAGCAGCAAGCCCATCAGGCTCAGCAGGCAGGCCGCGCCTGAGGCGGCCCAGGCGAGGCGGCGATGGCGATTGATGCGGAAGTAACGGATCGCCGGAACTGAATCCGCGGCTGTGGGGCTCATGGGAATTCAGGCGGCAGGGGACGGAAGCTCACGCCCCGGTAGGAAATAGGTGGGGCGTCGCAGCGAGGGGTAGCTCATCAGCAGGCGCAGCAGGGTGCGGGTGCAGGTGAGTGCGGTGAACAGGCTCAGCACCAGGCCGATCGCCAGGGTGACGGCGAAGCCTTTCACCAGGCCGGTGCCCAGAGCGAACAGGGCGACGCAACTGATCAGGCCGGTGGCGTGGCCGTCGATGATGGAGGAGAAAGCCAGCGAGAAACCCGTGTCGATGGAGCGGATGAGGGTGTTGCCGCCGCGCAGCTCCTCCTTCACCCGCTCGAAGATCAGCACGTTGGCATCCACCGCCATGCCCACGCTGAGGATGAATCCGGCGATGCCCGGCAGCGAAAGCGTGACCGGAATCAGGGCATAGGCCGCGAGGTTGAACAGGGCGTAGAGGAGCAGGGCCAGCACCGAGACGAAGCCGGGCAGGCGATAGACCACCACCATGAACACCGCCACCAGCGCCAGGCCGCCCAGAGCCGCCACCAGGCTGGAGCGGATGTTCTCGGCTCCGAGCGTGGGCCCCACGGTGCGCACTTCGATGATCTTGATCGGCAGGGGCAGCGAGCCACCGCGCAGCTGCACCTCGAGATCCCGCGCTTCTTCAGCGGTGAAGTTGCCGGAAATGCTCGCGGCGCCACCGGTGATCCCAGCCGCCTTGAACTGTTCGCCCACGCTGGCTTCGCTGATCGAGCGTCCGTCAAGCACGATGCCGAGCAGTCGGTTGGTGCCCGCGATCGATTGGGTGAGACGTGCGAAGGCTTCCCCTCCGGCGCGGTTGAAGTTGAGGGTCACATCCCAGCCGGGACCGTTGGCCTGCTGTTGGCGACCGGCGCCGGTGAGGTCGCGGCCCGTGAAGGCGGCCGGTTCATAGAGAGCCACGACCCGCTTGTTCACCTCGGCCAGCAGCAGTTCGAGTTGGTCGGCCTCGCTGGCTCCCGCCGGCACTTCCAGACCCAGGGCGCTGAAGGCCTTGGCCATTTCCTCAGCGGGGAAGCTGGGGGCTGGTGGGGGCGTGGCGCCGGGAGGGAGGCCAGGGGTGGGCTCTGCCGGGCGCCTGTTCTTCAGCCGGGCGAGCACGGCGGAGGCCTGGGTTTTCAGCCGGAGCAACCCCTGCATTTCCTGCTCGGTGCCTGGTTTCTGGACCCGGAACTCCAGCAGGGCCGTGGTGCCCAGCACCCTGGCGGCGCGGCTGGGATCCTGTTCGCCGGGCAGCTGCAGAAGCAGTTGATCGTCGCCGACCCGCTGCAAGGTGGATTCGGCCACACCGAGGCTGTTGATGCGGCGATCCAGCACCTCCTGCACCGCTTCGAGCTGCTCAGCCTGCACCTGCTTAATCGCCCCAGCTGGCATCACCTGGAGCGTGAGCTGGCTGCCGCCGCGCAGATCCAGGCCGAGCTGAAGCGGAAATGTGACCAGAACCGCCCCGGCGGCAATCGCCAGGGCCAGGATCAGGGCCACCCATCCTTGTTGGCGTGCCATCTCAGAGGGTGCCTGCTTTGAGGCGCCGGGCGGCCTCCACGATCTGGCTGGGCTGAATGATCGTGAGGTTCTCCAGACCACCGTTGTAAGGGGTGGGGATGTCCTGGCTGGAGAGGCGCAGGGGACGGGCGTCGAGATCGTCGAAGCAGTGTTCGGTGATCAGGGCGATCAGCTCGGCGCCGATGCCACCGGTTTTCATGCACTCCTCCACCACGATCACCCGATGGGTCTTACGGATCGAGCGGCTGATCGTGTCCATGTCGAAGGGTTTGAGGCTGATCAGGTCGATCAGCTCCACATCGACACCCTCGGCCTCGAGTTGCTGCACCGCCTTGAGGCAGTGGTGGCGCATGCGGGAATAGGTGAGGATCGTGACGTCCTTGCCTTCACGCACCACATCGGCCTGATCCAGGGCGCAGATGTAATCGCCCTCAGGAATCTCTTCGCTGAGGTTGTACAGCAGAACGTGCTCAAAGAAGAGCACGGGGTTGTTATCCCGGATGGCGGCCTTCATCAGGCCCTTGGCGTTGGTGGGGGTGCTGACGGCCACGATCTTGATGCCGGGCACAGCGTGGAAATAGGCTTCCAGCCGCTGGCTGTGTTCAGCCCCGAGCTGGCGCCCCACTCCGCCGGGGCCGCGCACCACCGTGGGAATCGTGTAGTTGCCGCCGCTGGTGTAACGCAGCATCCCCATGTTGTTGGAGATCTGGTTGAAGGCGAGCAGGAGGAAGCCCATGTTCATGCCCTCCACGATCGGCCGCAGGCCGGTCATGGCGGCACCCACGGCCATGCCCGTGAAACTGTTTTCGGCGATCGGGGTGTCGAGCACGCGCAGCTCGCCGTATTTCTCGTAGAGGTCCTTGGTGACTTTGTAGGAGCCGCCGTACTGACCCACGTCTTCGCCGAACACGCAGACGGTGGGGTCTTTCGCCATCTCCTCGTCGATGGCGTCGCGCAGGGCGTTGAACAGAAGGGTTTCTGCCACAGGGGAGGTGCGGACCCGGCGCAGGTGCCGGAAGTGGGGCCAACTTATCTCAGGCCTGCCGGTCGCAGGCCCGATGGCCTGTGGGCTGCCGGTCTGATGGTTGCTGGTCTGAGAGCTTCTGGCGCTGGCTCGCCGGTCTGAGCGCTGCCAGGGGAGAGCGGGTGCCGCTCAGCCGCCGGCCGCGAAGGTGGCGAGCAGGAGCACCGACAGGATCATCCCCGGTGAGAGCAGCAGGGCCAGCAGGCCGAGATCGTGAGGGGTCATCGCAGCGGTGTGGGAACCGGTGGTGGCAGCAACCCTAGGAAGGCTCGGTGGAGCTGGCGGGCAAGAGGCTGCGAATGAACACGAGGAACAGGCCCAGGCCCACGAAGGCGAAGCTGAAGGTGGCCAGGAAGCTCATGCCCACGATCAGGGTCTTCATGGCGGTGCCGATGCTCTGGGCGAACGGTTTGCTGTAGTGCGGCGGATGGAGGGCGAAGTAGGTCACCACCCGTTGGCTGAGCAGCAGGCTCACCCAGGCCAGGGCGCCGCTGGTGAGAGCGCCGGAGAGGAAACTGAGCGGCCCCTTGCGGGGCGGAGCCGTGGGTGTGGCGGCGGCCACTGGGAGGCTGCTGCTGGAGCTGCTGCCGGAGCCGTTGCCGGAAGTGCTGCCGGGATCGGTCTGCTGGGGGTCGCTCATCGTGGGGCGTCGGGATCGGGAACGGAGCCGGCCGGGGGCATGGCCTGATCGCTGATGACCCTGGCACCTGCCGGCGCGAAGCGGCAGCACCAGGCGTCGAACCCTGCGGCCTGCAGGGCCGGAGCGAGCTGCTGCTGGGCCGCAGCGGCTTCAGCGGCGCTGCTGAACAGAGCGAACAGGCTGGGCCCGGAGCCACTCATCGCCACTCCCAGACTGCCGGCCACGCTGCGCAGCAGAGCCAGCCCCTCGCGCACGCTGGCCTGCTCCGGCTCCACCACGGCCTGCAGATCGTTGCGCAGGGGCGGCAGCACGCGCTCCCCCCGCAGGGCGGCCAGCAGCGGGCCGCCGCGCAGGTGCTCCCGGCGTTGCTCGAAGTCGGCCTCACAGTCGAGGTAGAAGTCGCCACGCAGTTCCCGGCAGCGCCCATAGGCCCACGGCGTCGACACACTCACCGCTGGGTCCTTGATCAGCAGCACGGCCAGGGGATCGTCTGCCGCCGGCACCGGCTCCAGCTGCTCTCCTCGCCCGAAACACAGCTGGCTCCCCCCGGCGAGGCAGAACGGCACATCAGAGCCCAGCTCCGCCGCCAGTTCCAGCAGGGTCGCCGGTGGGAGATTCATGCCCCAGAGCTGGTCCAGGCCCACCAGGGCGGCAGCCGCATCGCTCGACCCGCCCGCCAGTCCGGCTCCGATCGGGATGCGCTTTTCCAGCTGGATCGTGGCGCCCCGCAGCGGCCCCTCCAGCCGTTGCTGCAGCAGCAGGGCGGCGCGGCTGATCAGATTCGTGCCGTCCACGGGCAGTCCCGGGCGGTCACAGCTCAGCTGGACGCGGCCGTCGTCGCGTTCGTGCAGGATCAGCCGGTCTTCCAGATCGATGCTCTGCATCAGCATCGCCAGCTCGTGGAAGCCATCCGGCCGCAACCCGAGCACTTCGAGGTGCAGGTTGATCTTGGCGGGGGCGAGAACGGTGAGGCTGCGGCTCAGTGCTGCCATGGGTTGGGTTGGGCTACGGATCGGGATGGGCGCACGTCGTGTCTGCGGTGGGTGGGGCGGCTGGCGCCGAGGCTTCGGCCTGATTCAAGCCCTCCGCCAACGCCACCCAGCGCCGGGGCTCCAGGTCCTGGGGGCGCTGCTGCAGATCGATGCCGGCGGCAGCGGCCAGGGCACTGAGCGCCTCCGCCGGCAGCAGGCCCGCCAGGGTGTTGCGCAGCATCTTGCGCCGCGCTGCGAAGCAGCGCCGCAGCAGCCGCTCCACCGCGGCGGCCACGGAAACGGGCAGCCGCTCCGCTGCGGGCAAGGGCTCGATCACGATCACCTCCGAGTGCACCCGGGGCGGCGGCTGAAAGCAGCGCGGGGGCACGGCGCACACGCCCCTGCAGCGGGCCATCAACTGCATGCGCACGCTCAGGGCGCTGTAGGCGCTGCTGCCCGCACGGCAGCGGATGCGTTCCCCCACCTCCTGCTGCACCAGCAGCACCAGCCGCGCGTAGGAGGCGTCGGCAGGGCGGTCGAGCCGGCCCACCAGCCGCTCCAGCAGCGGACCGGTGATGTTGTACGGGATGTTGGCCACCACCTTGGTGGCCAGCGGCAGCTCCAGCTCCAGCACATCCCCCTCCAGCAGGCAGAAGCGGGGATCGCCGCCAAACTGCTGGCGCAAGCCGACCACCAGGTCGCGGTCGAGTTCCACCGCCGTGAGGCTGGCCAGGGGGGTCTGCAGCAGCCGTTCGGTCAGCGCCCCCCGGCCCGGCCCCACCTCCAGCACCCGGTCGTGGACGTCGAGTTCGGCCGCTTGCACGATGCGATCGAGCACGCCGGCATCGGTGAGCCAGTGCTGGCCGAAGCGCTTGCGGGCCCGGTGGCCGCTGAAGGTCATGAGCCTGGGCGTGAGATCTCCCACATTGCCTTCCGGTGCGGTTAAAGAAGGTGCAGTGACGGGGACCGGGCGATGGCTGCATTGGTACGCGTAGAACCCATGGCACCCGTAGAACCCATGGCAACAGTGGAACCCGTGGGATCGGTAGAAGCGATGGAATCCATGGCACCGGTCGAGCACGCTGAACCGGCAGAACGGGTGGAGCCAGTGGCATCGACGGCATCGGCCACGGCCGGCTTCCCTGGGACCGTTGTCGTTTCGTTGACCTCGAGGCCGGCTGGTGTTGCGCCGGTAGCCGGTAGCCCCGCATCACCCATCCGAAACCGAGCGCGGCGGACAGCGCTCCCTGGCCGTCGCTCACGGCTCTGGGCCGGCTGGATCGGCACTCTGGCCGTGCCCCTGCTTAGCGGTCCGGCGCTGGCAGGCAGCGCCACCGCCGATTCCGTCTGGGACCGTGACAACGCCAGGCAGCGGGCCATGCAGCAGGTGCCGGCGGGCGCCACGGTCACCAGCACGCGCTGTGAAGACTTTTCCGTGGGGATGGACAACACCCGCTACCGCTGCACGGTGGAGTTCACCGTTCCCGATCCGGCCGGTCCCGCTACGAGCACACCTTCACCCGGTAGCCCGTCCAGTCCATGAGCGTGTAGTGCACGTCCACTCCCTGAGGGCCACGTCTGCTGCCAGCCCCTGAGAGCGCCGTGCGAGGCATGCCCCTGAGCGGCCCCCCTGCGTTCACCATTCGAGCCGCAGCCAGCACACCGGCGCCCGGGCCGGTGGCAGCGGCACTAGGGCGCACACCGCTTCCACCGGCAGGTGCCTCCAGCTGGGGTGTTCGCACAGCCAGCACGACCAGGCCGCCGCCAGCCGCTGCCGTTTGCGTCGATCCATGCTGGCCCTGCCCCAGCCATCGGCACCGCTCCGGCGCCGCCCCTTCACCTCCACCAACAGCAACCGACCCGGCTTCTGCAGGACGAGGTCAAGTTCGCCCCACCGACACTGCCACCGCTGTGAGACCAGCCGCCAGCCGCGCGTCTGCAGCAGCCGCAGTGCCCGCTGCTCCGCCCAGCGGCCGGGCACGGCGCAACGGCTGCGCGCCCGGTCGGCGCTCTGTTGCGGACGGGCTCCTTCCACGAACGGCCAAGGCGTCTGTTCCTAAGGTTCCCTCTCTGTCCCTTGCTGCCATGGCCTTCCCGCTGCGCTGCCGCGCCGGACTTCCCTGCCGCTCCTGGCTCGCTTCGCTGCTGCTGGTACTGGCACTCGGCGTGGCGCTGCTGCCGGTGGCCCCGGCCCAGGCGGCAATGGACTACGCCAAACAGGTGCTGATCGGCGCCGATTTCCATGGCAGCGATCTGCGCGGCGTCACCTTCAGCCTCACCAACCTGCGCGAGGCCGATCTTTCCGGTGCTGATCTGCGGGGGGCCACCCTGTTCGGTGCCAAGTTGCAGGATGCCGATCTGCACGGCGCCGACCTGCGTGAGGCCACCCTTGACTCTGCGGTGCTGGATGGCACCGACCTGCGCGACGCCTTGCTGGAGGATGCCTTCGCGTTCAACACCAAGTTCAACGCGGTGAAGATCGATGGCGCTGATTTCACCAACGTTCCCTTCCGGGCCGATGTGCTGAAGAAGCTGTGCCTCGATGCCACCGGCACCAACCCCGTCACCGGCCGCTCCACCCGCGCCAGCCTCGGCTGCGCCTGATGGTCCTCCTTCCGTGCCATGAGCTTTGATCCCCGCAGCCTTGAGCGGCTTCGCCAGCTGGGCCGCCAGCTTCCCCAGCCTTTACCCGCCCCGCAGGCCCGCCCCGCTGCCGCGCCTCAGCAGCGGCTGCATGCGGTCGAAACCGAGCAGGATCCAGACAAGCTGTTTCATGAGCTGATCAAAGCGAGCCCCGATGGCAGGGTGCCGCCCCATCTGATGGAGCGCCTCACCACGCTCGAGACCGCCAGGCGGGAGCGTCAGCGCCAGCAGCCACCAGCGGGTGCGCCGGGTGGAGCAGCAACACCGGCGGTTCCTGGGGGCCTTGGCCCCGCCCGGACGACCCGGACCCCCCTGGCGGGTGCCCCCGCTGCCGCCGCCATCAAGGAGCACGAGCAGCTGTATCGCGAATTCCATTCGTTGCTGCTGGAAGACGAGCCAGACAGCTGACCCCAGCGCTGACGGCGCCCGGCTGCCGGCACGGCTGGCAGGTTCCAGGTGCTGGCTTTGCTTGGCGTGAAGCCGGTACTGAGGCACTGAGGTTCTGAGGCTCCGAGGCTCCGAGGCTCCGAGGCAAGCGTCTGCGTGTCAGCGCCGCGGTCGGTCGGCGGTCATGGTCCGCATTTGCCGACTGATGCGACTGCGATGTGACTGGCTGTCAATTGTTCGCAATCCTCCGATACATTTCGGGGGGTCAACGTTCTGTTCGGTTTGTTGGCTCACGCCGTCGCTCCCCTGCGATGCCTGCGTTCCCGTTCCCCTTTTCTGCTGATGTCTGTTCAACCCGGTGAATTCGTGCTGCTGGCCAGCCAGGCCGGCACCAGCTTCCAGGTGGTGAGCGTCGATGACATCGACGACCGCTGCTGGGTGCGCCGCTGGCCGCTCACCCGCAGCGGCTCACCCCCGTTCGCAGTGCCGCTCGCCGCGGTGATCAGCCTGCGCGCCACTGCCGCCTGATCTGCCGCGCTCGCCCCCCTTCCCCCGAGGCCCCACCATGATCCCGATGCAAGCCATCCTGCTCAACAGCCTGCTCGGCAAGGGGTTTCGCTGCCTTCTGCTGGGGGCCTGCACTGCACTGCTGGCGGAAATGCTGCTCAGCACCGCCGGCTGAGGCCATTGGCCGTGTCAGCCGGCGGCGCTGCCGGAAAGAGTGCCAGCCCCACTGGCCGCAGCAACGGCCGGCTGACGTTGCTCCAGGTTGTAGCGCTCGCCGGCCCTTGAATCGATCAGCCGGCACCCCTCGGGCAGCTTCGCCTCCGCGGCCTGCAGGGATCCCTTCAGCCAGAGCAACCGGTTCAGAGCACCCTCAAAGCGCACATCCCCGCCGGTGGTGCTCACCAGCACGGTCAGGGGCTTGAAGCGCTCCACCAACTGGGGCAGCACCTGCTGGCCCTTGACGAACGCCCCCACCAGCGGCAGACCCAGGTCCACCACGGGTGTGATCACCGCGTCCAGCGGCTGCTCCGGCAGGCCGGGGTCAAGGAACCCGTGCGGTTCCAGGTAGAGGCGGCCGGCTGGATGGTCGAACAGGTAGCCGTTTTCCGGCTGCGGCACCGGAGCCCCCAGCGAAGCCGTGAGGCGCAGCTGCTCGTGGCAGTGGCTTTCGCCGTGCGCCAGGGCGGTGAGCTGGGTGAAGCCAAGCGTGCGCGCCCGGGCCACTGCTGCGGGAGACCCCACCACCGGAGTGGTCGGCGGGAGCAGCGCCAGGCTGGCGGGATGGCAATGGTCGGGCAGCCCCTGGGTGAGCACCAGCAGATCCACCGGCAACGGAGCGGGACGCTCCGCCGGCAACGCGCCACGGAAAAACCAGGCGCCGGGGGGAAACTCCAGGGGGCCGGTGAGCCAGGGATCCACCAGCACGCGCAGGGCACCGAACTCCAGCAACCAGCCATTGGCGCCGAGATAGGTGGCATGCAGGGCCATGGAGGCGGGCGAGCGGCTGGCCCCGGACGCTAGACGCCTTGCCAGCGCAGGCGTGGGGTGCCGGCTGCCGTGGGGGCGGGGCGGACCAGTTGCCAGAGCAGCACGACGTGGGCGCTGAAGCGCACCGCGCTGAACACCGCCAGAGCGACGCAGAGGGGGCAGTGGGTGATTCCCATGCGAAACCGGGATGTATCCCCACCCTGGCACCGCATGGCCCCGCTTGGGGGTGAATGGGTTGGGGCGCACAGCTTTGCAACCGTTCCCTCGCCACCATCCCGGCGGCAACCGGCTTCCGCGACTCGGCCGGCGCGAGCGGGGCACGGACTGTTGGAATGAGGGGGTGCGTCAGGCCGCGCCAGGCGCGGTGGCAGATCCTGTGTTGCGGCTCAGCGAAGTCAAGCTCCCTCTCGATCACGGGGAGGAGGATCTGCGTCAGGCGATCCTGCGGCGGCTGAGCCTTCCCGCGGCCGCTCTGCTCGGCCATCGGGTGGTGAAGCGCAGCGTGGATGCCCGCAGCAAGGCAGAGATCCGCTTCAGCTACAGCGTGGATCTGGAGCTGGCCGACGAGAAACCGCTGCTGCGCCGCTTCCGCAACGATCCGCACCTACGGCCCACCCCGGACACCACCTACCGCTTCGTGGGCAAGGCGCCCGCCGCTGACGCCGCCGACCCCCAGGATCGCCCGATTGTGATCGGCGCCGGCCCCTGCGGCTATTTCGCAGCCCTGCTGCTGGCCCAGATGGGCTTTCGGCCGCTGCTGCTGGAGCGCGGCAAACCGGTGAAGGAACGCACCGCCGATGCCTTCGGCTTCTGGCGCCACCAGCGTCCGTTCGACCCGGAATCCAATGTGCAGTTCGGTGAGGGCGGCGCCGGCACCTTCTCCGACGGCAAGCTTTACAGCCAGGTGCGTGATCCCCAGCACCATGGCCGCAAGGTGCTGGAGGAGCTGGTGGCCTGCGGGGCGAATGCGGAGATTCTCACACTGCAGCGCCCCCATATCGGCACCTTCAAGCTGGCCACAGTCGTGCGGGGGCTGCGGGCCCGCATCGAGGCGCTCGGGGGTGAGATCCGCTTCCAGACCCGCGTCGATCGCCTCGCGCTGGATCCCTGTGACGGTGAGGGTGACAGGCAGCAGCGCATCTGCGGCGTGGTGCTGGCCGATGGCTCCGTGCTGCCGGCCCGCCACGTGGTGCTGGCGGTGGGGCACAGCGCCCGGGACACCTTCGCGATGTTGGAGGCCGTGGGGGTGGCGATCGAAGCCAAGCCTTTTTCGATCGGCGTGCGGATCGAGCACCCCCAGGAGCTGATCGATCGGGCCCGCTGGGGGCCCTTCGCCGGTCACCCGCGTCTTGGGCCAGCCGAATACAAGTTGGTGCACCACGGCAGCGCCGGCCGCAGCGTCTACAGCTTCTGCATGTGCCCCGGCGGGCTGGTGGTGGCCGCCGCCTCGGAGCCGGGCCATGTGGTGACCAACGGCATGAGCCAGCACTCCCGCAACGAACGGAATGCCAACAGCGCCATCGTGGTGACGGTGGGCCTCGAAGACCTGGCGCCCTATGGCAAGGCGCCCGGCGACCCCTTGGCGGGGGTTGCGTTTCAGCGCCACTGGGAGGCCGCCGCCTTCCGCGCGGCGGGCTCCACCTACCAGGCCCCCGCCCAGCGCCTGGGCGATTTCCTGGCCAGCGGAACGGGAGCGCGCGCTCTGGACGCTGCTCCTTCTGCCCTGGCGTCTGACCCGTCTGCCCCGGCGTCTGGCCTCTCGGCGGCGACCCCGCAGCCCTCCTACGCGCCGGGGGTGCGCTACGTCGATCTGTGCAGCTGCCTGCCCCCGTTTGCCGTGGAGGCGCTGATGGAGGCCCTGCCAGCGTTCGAGCGTTCCATTCCCGGCTTCGCGGCCCCAGAGGCCGTGATGACGGGGGTGGAAACGCGCACCTCATCGCCGGTCTTGATTAGGTAGCAAGCTCCGTCCGCAGGCCTTTCCCGCCTAAGCTGGTACACATGTACTAGCAGTGCCCGCCATGGCCATGAATCGAATCCAGTTTCAGGCAGGCCTGTCGCTGCCCGAGTTCATCCAGCTCTACGGCACCGAGGAGAATTGCGAGGCCGCCCTGGAGCAGGCGCGCTGGCCGGATGGTTT
>CALRJS020000009.1:0-102350 GCA_943367595.1 Sphingobacterium thalpophilum | reverse complement strand
GGCCCAGCTCGCTGTAGAACATGCCCAGGTTGCTTAGGGAACGGGCCAGATCGCCCAGGAAGGCTGGGTTGGTCTTCGCCAGCTCGCGGCAGATCTTCACCGCTTCCTCCGTGGACGCCAGCGCCTCCTGGCGGCGGCCCAGTTCGCTGAACCTGCTGCCCAAGTTGTTCAGGGAACGGGCCAGACCGCCCTGGAAGGCTGGGTTGGTCTTCGCCAGCTCGCGGCGGATCTTCACCGCTTCTTCCGTGGGGGCCAGCGCCTCCTGGGGGCGGCCCAGTTGGCTTAAGGCATTGCCAAGGTTGCTCAGGGAACTGGCCAGATTGCCCTGGAAGGCCGGGTTGGTCTTGGCCAGCTCGCGGCGGATCTGCACCGCTTCTTCCGTGGGGGCCAGCGCCTCCTGGGGGCGGCCCAGTTCGCTGTAGCGGATGCCCAAGTTGTGCAGGGAAAAGGCCAGATTGCCCTGGAAGGCCGGGTTGGTCTTCGCCAGCTCGCGGCGGATCTGCACTGCTTCTTCCGTGGGGGCCAGCGCCTCCTGGGGGCGGCCCAGTTCGCTTAAGGCCGTACCCAGGTTGTTCAGGGAAAGGGCCAGATCGCCCTGGAAGGCTGGGTTGGTCTTCGCCAGCTCGCGGCAGATCTTCACCGCTTCTTCCGCCGCCGCCAGCGCCTCTTGGTGGCGGCCCAGTTCGTTTAAGGCCCCGCCCAGGCTGTTCAGGGAGCGGGCCAGATCACCCAGGAAGGCGGGGTTGGTCTTCGCCAGCTCCCGGTAGATCTTCGCCGCTTCTTCTGAAGGCGCCAGCGCCTCCTGTGGCCGGCCCAGCTCGCTGTACGTATTGCCCAAGTTGTACAGGGAGCTGGCCAGACCGCCCAGGAAGGCTGGGTTGGTCTTCGCCAGCTCGCGGCGGATCTTCACCGCTTCTTCCGTGGGGGCCAGCGCCTCATGGGGGCGGCCCAGCTCTCTGTAGCTGATGCCTAGGTTGTACAGGGAGCGGGACAGATCAGCTAAGTTGTCAGTATTTGTGTTAGCAAGCTCGCGATAGATCTTCACCGCTTCTTCCGTGGGGGCCACCGCCTCTTGCCGGCGGCTCACCTCGCTGTAGAGCGAGCCCAGATTGGACAGCGCCAATGCCAGAAAACGCAGCCTGTCTGGGCTGGCGCTCGGAAGCTGCCGCAAGATTCTCACCGCTTCCTCAGTCGGCGCCAGCGCCTCTTGCCTCTGGCCAGCGTCGCTGAGAAACAGCCCAAGGTTAATCAGTGCCCGTGCCCGGAACACATCCGGGGCCGTGCGGTTGGCCTGCAGCCACGCAACCACCTGCCGCTGCAAGCGCAGCGCCTCCGCTGCATTCCCCTTGCTGGCAGCGTCCTTTGCGGCATCAAACCAACCCTGCACCTCAGCAGGAATCGGCTGCGTCGATGGGCTCTGCACCTTCTGTGCCAACAAGCCTGCCGCTGCCCTCATCGCGCCTGGCGCTTCCGCTCGGGCGGCTTCAGCATCACCCAGCCCGCCGCTGGCCAACAACACCAAACACCACAGGAGAACGGGCTGGCGGCGACGGGCTGGGCGGCGAACCTGCGAGGCGGAAAACGTAGGCGATCCCATCGGAGCGGAGGGTTGGTGTTCACATTTTAGTGTGAATCACTGCCTCTGAAGTGAAAAGCAGCCGCGCTGGAGCTATCTGCTCCCATGGCCTACCTGTATAAATGTATTTTCCGGATAGATTGAAAAACTCTTGGCTGTCGCTATAGAGCACTGGGTGCAGACAGGCGATCAGGATGGCCAGCGCCTGCTCCAGCTCTCAGGCCCGAGCACGCATGCTTGTGTACGCATTGCTGGCACGCAGGTATCTTTCGAGCGCTCGCCATCAACGGGTGGCAGTGTGTGCGGCGCCGTGCAGATGGGCTTGCGGTGCCGGCTCAGGGGAATTGTGTTCCTGGCACAACAGCCGCGTATTGAGCATGAACGCTTCATCACTGCTGACGCATATTGGCTGCGTTTCTGGATGCCGAGGATTGAGCAAGATGTTGCGTTCGACCGTGATGACTGCGGACGGCACGTTCAATGCCGCAGTGCGCCCGCTCGTGAGCCACGACGACCCGAGTGTTTGCAGTGATGCTGGAGCTGGCACCGAATGCCAGCCCTCCGGCAGCGTGTCCGTTTCTAGGACTTCTGTGGACAGGTCATCAGGAAGTTCGATGGCGAACAGTCGTAAATCGGCCGGAGCCGTGAGCGGATCGACAGGCACGAGCACCTCAAGCGCCGCCAGCGCCGCAGAGGTGGCGGTGTAGACGATGGGATGTCCTTTAGGGTGCCAGCATCCGGAGGTGTGCATTCCGCCGGTGCCATCAAGCGCTGTGTCCACGTAGGGCTTGCGGCAGATCCGCCAAACGCGCATTAGCTAAAGATCCCGTAGTTGAGGCGCAGCAACACCTCTTCCACCTGGCGCGCGCCGATCTCAGTGTCCAGAAGATCGAGAGGCCTCTCGCAGCCCAGTGCACGGTTGGGAGTCTTCAGCCACACGCGGGCCTTGTCGATGGAACCCAGCGCCTCGACGGCCTGCGAAGCCGCCCTTGCCACCCGATAGAGCCGATCGGATTCCTGGGGGTTGAGCTGCCGCGCCTCCTTCCTGCGGGCGATTGATCGAGGGGGAATCCCGAAAACCGCAGTGAAGTGCTGCGGGGAAATGTCGAGTTGCTTTGTTAGCGCTGCATACGCGGAGAACGGCAGACCGTTGCGGACAGCATCCCGAAGCTCAACCAAACTGGATGCTTGCAGGCGCAGGATTGAGGCCGGTCCTTCCTGGTCAGGACTGGAGGAGGAAGATGCCAGCGAGGTCTTGCTTCCCATTTGGCAATGTTGGCGCGGCCATCTGGCGTTGCGCCTATTGCGGCTTGTTGGGCCTCCAGTATTTCCGAGGCTCACAGTCATCGCAAGCTGCGTGCTGAGCTTCTTGACGATAGGAGCAAAAGCAAGATGCAAGAGCAGACATTCGTTTAGGCGTTCGGGTACCTCAGTGACAGCGGAGCCACTCTGCCTGCTAGCGATTGCTGCCGAGTACTGCGGTTTGTCGGTCGATTGCGTCAGAGGTCCAACGCTTCCATTCGGCTGCGGGCAAGAGCATCGACTGGATATCTTAAAATCATAGAACTCTTTTCACTCCCGCTAGCCGAAATCGATTCTTTTGGGCAGAAAGCAATCTAGCTTGTCAATAGATAAGGTTGGAGTCAATCGGCAAGCCAGCGCTGTTAAGTACCATCTTGACCTTGACAAGCTTTTGTCCAACCCACTCTAGTTTTTCTCTGTACATAGAGAGCTTGTCGTCAGGCGTGAGTAGCACCACTAAGATAATTGCATCTGGCCATTCGAAAAACAAGGTTAACTCTATCGTCTTGGCCTTGTCAAGTTTTTCGGTCTGAGTCATTCTTAGTGCACACCTGCAATCTTCCCGCTCAATCGTAGTGATCATTTCAATCCTTACGTTTTCATCGGTCTGCTCAAACTTCTCTCTTTGGATGCCCAGCAGGTTTTCTATGGTTGGCTCAAGAAGGTGTCTGTTCCAGATGTTGACATACATGAATCCCTCTGTATGAAACGCTTCTTCACGCGAGAGGCCTGCAGGATAGAGAGACGCTAGGAAGCGGCCTGGAACAGTTGTAGCATCAATGATCCAGCCCGGAGGTGCTGATATAATCGCTCCATCTGCCTGCTGATATGGGATTGCAATAAAGTTCTGAAACTCCTCCAGGTCATTGAAGTTAATCACTCTCAAATCAATATCTTGACTATCTTGGCTGGCACGTCTCTCGGCCGCCTCTGAATACCCCCTATTTGTTATTAGTATTCCCTTGCTGGCTTTTAGATCTCGTAGAAAGCTCAAGAACGACTCAACAGTTGTAATGTCTACATTCTTATTGAAGTATTTGCAGTCAACGACTATTGTAAGATCAAAGCCTGCGATCCTCTGCTCAATAAGTATGTCTATCTGCCGCGATGCGCCTGATATTAGGCCCATTCGATTAACGTTGTGTCTTATGCTTGCGCTTGGGAATAGTCTTCTAAAGTGCCTGGTGATGTAGATTTCATAATCTTTCCAGTCCATTGGAATTCAAGCCCTGCTGAGTGTGATATTAATTTTTTGAATGCTACATCATTAAGTCGGGCTTGGCAAAGCTATTCCCTAGGCGGGATTGGCGTCTCAACCATACTATTTTCGGAAATGTAAACTCCTCGCCCTCTGTCTTCCCAACGCTCGCCATCGCCAGGCCGCGTGGAGAATGGCTTTGCACGGCAGCTCTAGGGTGGCGGCTCTGTTGCATGGCATGGTTAGGCATTCATGTCACAGTGCATTGTTCATGTCGACGGGAAGTCCTGCGGCCCTTAGCTCCTTAGCAAGCTGAAGTTGCCAAGCCCCATGTTGATCAAAAGGAAGGTAGAGAACGCCTGAATAGTCCGACGGTATTTCCACGTCTTTTTGATACAATGCACAAACCCTGTTCCTGCCTAGGCGTCCAATAAAGTAACCAAGCTCAAAAATGACGTTCTGTCGGGCCCTATCCCGAAGGCTTCCAAAATCTGATTCCCTTGGCCCTCCTTTGTCGTCTGCAGTAAGCAGGATAACTGCAAAAACAACATCAGCGTAGCTTTCAAACTTTTCAACTATCGTTAATCCAGCATTGGGTTGCTCACGAAGTATGACCACCTCTTGCTTGAGCTTCTCAAGGAAACGCGCAGTTTCGTGAAGTGCACGTTCGTCGTGGCCATGAACTAGAAATATTCGATGCCCCTGTGTTGGATTGGAGCTAGCAATGATATGATCTTCTCGAAGACTTGCCTCAGTTTTTAGCAGCTCTATTAGGCCCCTGAGATTGCTGAGTTGAGTCTGCAATGATTTAGCGCGATGGTTATCGCGCCAATCGTCACCTGAATTTATTGGAAAAGATCCGTACTTGCCAGCATTCATCACTGACGCGATGTTCGGCGAGCTATTCCCAAACGCTTTTTCGAGGTAGTTGCGTGCAACCATTTCCCACGTTTTGTATTCGTCCTTGTCAATGGGGCGATTCGAAAGAATGACTTCTCCGGCTTTGAGGTGGCTTTGTAGAAGTTCGGCCCCGCGCGAAGGAGGCACTTGAGGAAGGCCGGGCTCAGCTGCGTTGTTCATTCATGATCAAGCTGTTGACGCTTTAACTCGAGATGTCTAATAGTAATTGGACGGTTCCGGTGGCCACCCCGATGGCAATGGTCTTGGCCGCATAAGCACCCCAATCATCTGCTCCTGTTCTGCCAAAACCCTGTCATAGCAAGAGCATTGGAGAGTGCCCGCTCGGCGCGTTCCATCTTATGTGGGTCCGCTAACCAAGTGTTGATTTCGCTGCTGAATGGCCATCACCCAATCTTTTCCCGCGTTTTGTACGCAATGGCGATAGGCGCATTCAGACTCACTTCCTGGCCCCATATAGGTCACCTCCGCGAATCGCAACTCCGCCCATGCCTGCACACGACCGTCGTGCACAACGTTTGATACAGCAACCTCAATCCCCCACCCAACCCACTACCCAAGACATCTCCCAAAACACACCGTCACCACCACCAACTCTTGCCCAACCCCCTCCAGCTCCTCCGGCCGCAAGTACTCCACAACTCCCCACTTCCCGGCATCGTCCTGAGCGGCCACCGCATCGGGGCTGGCGGCTATGCCCTCACGTGGAATGAACATCGGTGTGGTGCCCCAATCGCCAAAGGGCACCGGAGGTAAGTGTGCGGCCTGCTTGGGATCGCCGGCGTACACCCACACCTCTTGGCCGTTCACCAGCCGCGGGGGCGTCATGGCGATGTCGGCTGCAGGCGCAGCCACCGGCACGGCCATCGGGGACGGACCCACGTTGTGCATCGCCATGCCCACCATCCATTGCTTGTTGGCCTGGCCGCGACAGATATCCCATCAAGCGAGCTGCCTCTATGCGGCCTGAAGGAGGTCCGCATCCACCCTACCAACCTTTCCACGCCGCATTCCGCCCCCGGTCAGCGGCCTGTGTGATTGGCGATCTCAGCCAGCATCAAGATCCACAAGAGCCAACAATCTTCCCGTCACCATCGCCACCACCTCATCCGACGCACGTCCAATCAGCGTTGCCTTCCCCGTTCTCCAATCCAGGCTTTTGAGCTGATCGCAAAGCACCACGCCGCTCACCCCCGTTCCTTCTGGCAAGAGCACTTCAGAGGGGTATCCCTTGATCCGCGACGTGATGGGGCAGCAAAGGGCCAGGCCAACCTTTTGGTTGTAACTCTTGGGAGAAGCCACCAAGGCTGCCCGCCTGCTCACTGTCTGGTTGAGGCGTGACCTTCAGCCACACCAGATCACCACGGCCTGGCACATAGGCGCAGACGGCCCGCATCAAACCGCCTCCAGCCCCATAGCCACCCCGGTAACCACGCAGGAATGGATGTTGGCTGGTGTCACCTCTGCAAGCAGATCATCAAGGTGGAGGAGGCGAGGCCACGCGAATCCGCACGCCCAGGCTGTTGACCCATTTCTGCACGCGCGGCTCCGTCACCCCCCACCCAACACCCAAAACCTCTCCCCAAACACCCCCGTCACCACCACCAACGCTTCCCCAACCCCCTCCAACTCTTCCGGCCCTAGGTGCACCACCACCCCCCACTGCCCGTCACCGCGCTGAGCGGCCACCACCTCGGGGTTGGCACGATCACCCTCACGCGGAAAGAACACTGGCGTGGTGCCCCAATCGCCGAAGGGCACCGGCGGTAAGTGGGCGGCCTGCTCGGGTTCGCCGGCGTACACCCACACCTCCTGGCCGTTCACCAGCGGGCGGCGCAGCCGTTGGTATTCGTTTGGCACGTCTTCCAGTAGATCGAGCCGCGCCAGGCCGGCGGCGTCCACGCGGTAGAGCTCGCCGTGCAGCAGCGGCGGGGGTGTGGTGGGTGAGTCGGTTGCAGGCGCGGGCACCGGCACGGCCATCGGGTAGGGGCCCACGTTGTGCATCGCCATGCCCTGCAGGCGGGTGCGGCCCAGGGCTTCGGCGCCCACCAGCCAGTGGTGGTTGGCCTGGCCGCGCTTGAGCGTGCCGTACACGAACACCAGATGGGTGGGGCCGGCGGCGCTCATGGAGCTGGAGCGGGATCGATCGGTGCCGCGGCGGTTGGCGCGGCGGGCGGACGCATGCGGGTGAGGTTGAAGCGGCTGAAGTCGAGAAAGCGGTCGCCGTCGCCCTGGTCGAGCACGATGTCTTCGAAGGTCTCGTCGGGCCGTAGCTGCGACGCGGGATAAGACATCCGCGCGAACACCGGGCTGCGCACCGTTTCGTCGATGCCGTGGAACGACACCAGGATTTCGCCGTGGCGGGCCTTCAGCTCCTCGACCTCCAGCCCCGCCAGCGGGCTGTGCTCATCGATCAGGTGCATCACCGTCCACATCAGCCGGAAGTGAAAGGCATGGTTGCGCACCAACTTGAGCGTATGCACGCGGCGCATGCGCTGCCCCTCCGTGCTGTACTCGTCCATGCCCAGAAACACGTTCAGGTGCCCCTCCACCAGGCTGTTGTGGTGCACGTTCGCCATGCGGAAGGTGAGGCACGGCACCCCGTTCCATGGCTGCACCGTGGCGATCTCGCTGAACAGGATCTCCGCTTTGCTGCGTGAAAAGCGGGCGAACACCAGCCCGGTGGTCACCGCCGTGAAGATCAGGCTCACCAGTCCCTGCAACGTCACCAGCAGATGCACCGTGAGCGAGCGGGGGTGCAGCACCCCATAGCCGATCGTTCCGAGCGTCTGCACGCTGAAGAAAAAGGCCTCGCTGAAGCCGGCCACCGAGCCTTCCGGCACGCCGCCGATGCCGGCCGGATCCAGCAGATACAGGCCGGCGAACAGCAGATTGATCGCCAGATACCCGGCCGCGATCAGCAGCAGGAAGCCCCACCATGGGCACGACAGCATCAGCCGGTAGGGCTCGCGCCATAACGAGAAGATCTGATCGATCTCGTCGGTGCGGTACACCCCCTCTTCCCGCTGCAGGTGGATCGGCTTCAGCCGCCGGGGCCTGGCGCTGGGGCGTGAGCGTGGGCGGGAGCGGGCCATGGTGCGGTGCGATGGCGTGCGGCGGGAGGGCGCCAGCTGTAGCCCGCCAGTGGGCAACTTTCAGGCCTCAGCTCTGAGGTTCGATCCCCCAGGCCTCCCGTATCACAGGATGACTCACTTCCCAGGCGTGCTCCATCGGTTCGATCGGCGCCGTGCGGTTGCTGGGCTCCAGATCACGCGCCTGCATCACCTCGCGCAGCGCCTGGCGGAACGCATCGGTTTCCTGCAGCAGCTGATCCACCGCTGTGCTGCCGCCCAACGCCTGGCGCATCGAATCATGCCCGAGCGACAGCCGCAGGCTGGAGAGATGGTCGTCGATCCAGGCCCATTCATACAGCAGCATGGCGTCGCTGCAAGCATTCAGATGCTGGCGGTAGCTGGTGATGTGTTGCTCGACGGCCCCACTCAGCGCCAGCACCTTCTCGCCTGTGGAACCAGCCGCCAGGGGCTCAGCCGGAACCGCCTGGCTGCGCCGATCGGCCTCGGCCCGTTCCTTGAGCCGCTCCATGATCTCGCGCAGATAGCTCAAGAGCGTTCCGGCCACATGCCCTGCAGCGTAAGCCATCTGCCGCTTTTGGTCCGTCAGCCTGGATCCACCGGCAGCCCCTTGGCGGCTAGCGCCAGGCGGCGAGCGAGCAGCAGCGCGGGATAGAGCAGACGGGTGCGATCCGGGTTGCCGAAGATCACCTGCAACAGTCTTAACAAGCCATCACTGGGCTCCAGCTCACTGCACAGTTTGGCCACCGCGTCAGCGCCGTGCCAGATCCGTTCGCCCTCTATCAACACGGCACCGGTCGCCAGGTTGAATCCCTGTTGCTGGAGTGCATGCCGCAGCTCCGCATCGGCGCGGCCATCAATGATCGTGAGCCGGGGCACTCCTCCACGCAGCTCACTTGTGCTGGCGAAATGGCGGCAGAAAGGGCAGCCACCGTCATACACCAACTGCAACGCCGGAGTGTGGGGATCGGCGCTCACTGGGCAACTTCCAATGGGCCCGATCTTAGGGAGCAGGGGAGAGCGGTCGGATTGGGCTAGCTGAAAGGAACCCTCTGGCGAGCGATTGCCTCGTATGGCTATATTGATCTTGTCTTTCACAACAACCCCATGCTCACCGGATCTGATCTCCTGGCGAAAGTCAAGGAGCTTGGTGATGTCGGTAAATCCGAGCTTGTGCGTGCCGCTGGGTACGTCAGCACCAAAAAGGACGGCAGCGAGCGTCTCAACTTCACGGCCTTCTACGAGGCCCTGCTGGAAGCCAAGGGCGTCAGCCTCGGTTCTGCCAGCAGCAATGGCGTCGGTCAGGGCGGTCGCAAGCTCAGCTACGTCACCAAGGTCCAGTTCAATGGCAACCTGCTGATCGGCAAGGCCTACACCGCCATCCTCGGTCTGCAGCCCGGCGATGAGTTCGAAATCAAGCTCGGCAAGAAGCAGATCCGCCTCGTCCCCGTCGGTGGCGAAGAAGCCGACGATTGAGCTCCAGGGGGTGGCACAACGCCCCTGATTCCGTCGCCACCCCTGCCGCTCCTTCCGGATCTGGCTCTAGCGCTGGCCCACGCGTTGCTTCTAGCCGTGCGTTTTTCCTGCGTCTAGATCTGCGCTGGTTTGCAGCTACCCCTGCGCTGGTTTGCTTCTACCCCTGCCGCTTGAACCATTTCTGGTGCCCATGCCAGAAATGTCTCGGGCGGCATTTCCTTTGTTCGGGTCTGAGTTCAGCTTTTGGTGCTGCAGCATCCACATGTTGATGTGATCTCTGGTCCGCGAGCTCTGAGGATGGCCGCCATGGAACATCCACGCGTTCGTTTCTGGTTCAACCGCGCACCCTGGCTGGCGGCACTGGCCGCAGCGGGCCTGCTCAGCGCTTGCCAGGGGCAAGGGCCCGAGGCGCCCCGATCCGATGGCCCCCGCCCCAGCTGGGAGGTGCAGACCCTCGCTGATCCGGGCCTGCCGCGGCGCTCCGAGCCCGAGCTGGCCCGCTGCGCCACCGCCATCGGCCTGGCGCCGGAACGCAACCAGCCCGCCGATCCCACCAACTTCGGCGAACGCCAGCCCGCTGATGCCTTCGGTCGTGCGGTGCCGGCCGGGCCGGCCCTGATCGTGCTGCACGAAACCGTGATCGATGAAGCGCAGACCCTGGCCCTGTTCCGCACCCCGCACCCCAACGACAACGACCAGGTCAGCTACCACCTGGTGATCAACCCCGCCGGCGATCGGCTGCGCATCGTTCCCGATGCCAACCGCGCCTACGGCGCCGGCATGTCGGCTTTCGGCGATTTCACGGTGCGGATCCGGCCCACCTCGGTGGGCTCGGTCAACAACGTGGCGCTGCACCTCGGCCTGGTGTCGCCCGCCGATGGCCGTGGCGACACCCCCGGCCACTCCGGCTACACCGACGCCCAGTACCGCTCCGCCGCCGCCCAGGTGCTGCTGTGGCAGGCGCGCTTCGGCATCCCGCTCAGCCGCCTCACCACCCACGCCGCCGTCGATCGCAGCCACTCCCGCTACGACCCGCGCAGCTTCCGCTGGGACCAGTTCATGGCCCACTACCGCCTGGCCGCCAAGGCCTGCGGCTTCACCACCTACGACACCCAGCGGGCCACGTATTGATGGGGCCGCAGCGCCGGCGGCCCTGGCTTCGCCGGCCTCGGGACATCCGCCCAGCCACCTCGCCAGGCTTCGTAAAGAAGTTCAAAGATTTCTGTTACGCTTTGCGAAGCACCTCGCTACCCACACCATGACCAACAGCACCACCCCTTCCCGCTTCGGTTTCGTTGCCTTCGCCGAAACCTGGAATGGCCGTCTGGCGATGCTCGGCTTCGTGATCGGCCTCGGCACCGAGCTGCTCACCGGCCAAGGCATCCTCTCCCAGATCGGCCTCGGCTGAACCCAGGCCCACCCACTGCCCACGGCAGGTCGATCGCCTCGGGCGGTCCACCTGCCGTGGGCTTTGCTATTGGGAGCTGAGCCTTGCCTGATCCGGTCGCCCACGCCCCCTTCTCCCTGCCATGGCCCACGCCCTCTGCTTCGTTCTTCACGGCAGCGCCACCGGCGCCTCCAGCGGGCCGCCTCAGTGGTCAGAGCTGCTGGCCCAGCAGCACGCGGCGATCACGGAAGCCCAGTCGCTCAGGCTTTTTCGTTGCCCCCCCGGCTGGGATGGCTCCCTTGATGAGCTGGTGAGCGCCGGCCGAGCCAACGCCGCCGGCGACGACCCATTCGAAGCGCTGCCAGATGCTCCCGCCGAGGCCGCTGGCTCGACACCCGCCACTCCCGCCGAAGCCGCCGGCTCGACGCCGGCCGCTCCCGCCGAGAGCTCGCCGGCCCGGCGGTTGCTCTGCAGCGCCACCATTCCTCGCTTCGCAGCGGAGCGTCTCTGGCTGAGCGTCTACGACCTCGAGAGTGAAGACGCCTCGCCGCAGGCGGAACCCCGCCAGTTGCGGCTGCTCGACAGTTTTCCGCTTGCTGCTGCGGCCAACGAAACCTGCTGGTTCTTCCCCACCGACGACGGCCGTTACCTTTCCTGCGCCACCAATGAACAGGTGCGCTGCCTGCCCGGGTTCACCCCCGAGCTGCGTTTCAGCGACACCCCCTTCGCTTACGACCGCGCCGGCATCAAGGTGCTGTGGTCGTTGATGGCCGATGAGGAAAGCCTGCGCTGCGTTGGCCTCACCTACGAGCGACGCCGCGTGGATTTCCCGCTGATCGAACGCCAGCGCTCCGTGGACACCACCTGGATGGCCTTTCAGGTGGACAGCCAGGCCGAACACCCTCTGCAGGTGACCTCCACGATCACCACCTTTCAGAAGGGCTGACCGTCGGCAGAATCATGCGCCGGCAGGCTTTGGCCTGACGGGCTGATCCGGACGCTTCAGTGTTGTGCTCACTGCGTGGGCGTTGAGCTCAACGCGTGGTGATTCGCCATGAAAAAACCGGCCGGAGCCGGTTGATGGTTTGAGCTTTGAGGCTCGTGATGGCGCGGCTTCGGCCCCGCTCATCTGGCCCGCTGGGCTTGCCTGCTCAGCTGGCCTGGTTGTAGAGGCTCTCGAGCCGTTCGCGGCTGAGGTCGACGTACATCACCGAATCGCCCGGTTGCGGGGCTTCGGGATGGGGGCGGGTGGCAGGGGGAGCGGCGCGCCAGTCGGTCTGGCGGAGGTTCTGGCGCATCAACGCAAAGGCACCGCCGGCGATGGCCGCGAAACAGGCGAAATAGAAGAAGGCGAAGAGTGCGTCCATGGGTTACTTGCTTTTTCCCACTGTAGTGTGACGTTCTGTTAAGCGTGGCTGCATTGAGGCCTTGCTGTGCAAGTCAGCCCTTCTGGCTGCTGCACGCCTTGGCTCTGAGCCCATGGCAGTCCTTGGGTCGACGGCTTCGTGGCACGCTTCAGCCCTCTCGCCTCACTGCACGCTTTCGCCCTTCCGGCCGCCGTTGCCCACCCGCAGTGGGCCGCCCAGGTGCTCCAGCCAGCCGGAGCGGAACCCCGCTGCTTGCGCCGCCTCCCGCACTTCCCGGTAGCGCTCGGCGCCATCCGGGCTCACCACCGCCACGATGTGATGGCGGCCGGTGCTGTAGGTGCGGATCCAGTCGCGGAAGGCTCCGGCACTCATCACCGACGCGGGCCGGGGATCCAGCACCAGCTGGCCCTCCTGCGCCGTCACGAAGAAATAGCGCTGCAGCAGGCCCTCATCACCCAGCCCCAGGGGCCGCAGTCCATCGGCGCTCACGAACACGAACAGCGGCTCGGTGCCCACGTCCCGCACCTGTGGCAGCCGCAACTGCACCGGCGGGCGGCGCGTCGGTCGGGTCGTCTGCGGCAGTGGCGGTCGCACCGGCGGGGCTGGCGCGGCCGCCGCCGGCTCCCGTTGCTTTGGCGCCGGCGAGGGCCCGCCCCGCACCGACAACGCCATCACCACGGCCGTGAGCATCAGCACCCCCAGCACGTTCATGAACACGTCGATCAGGCTGTCGAACGACAGCTCGGTGTGCCCCCGACCGCCGCTGCGTCTCACCGCCATGGCGTACGAGCCCACTCGCCGATCGGCTCGTAGCCCAGCTGTGCCCCGGTGCTGCGCAAGGCGCTCACCAGCGGTTGCACTGCCGCGAAGCAGCTGCCGGTGACGGCGAGATAGATGTAATCGGTGCGCACCGCCTCGGCGATCAGCTCCGGCGGCACCAGGCCCAGATCCCAGCGGGCGGTGATGCTGCCGTTGTTCGGATCGTGCCGTTCCACCTGGCCGTCGCGGCAGAGCAGGAAGGTGGTGGAGCCGGTGATCGGCACCCCATCGGCGCTGTTGAGCGCCACCAGCGGGGAGGAGGCGGAGCTGGGCACCTGCATCCACGGATCCGCGATCGGTTTCTCTGCTGCCGGCACCGCCGCTTTGGCGGCCGGCTTGCTGCGCGGGTCGACCCGGGCCGTGCGGCCGCGGTCTACCCCGAGCGAGAGCGCCAGCACGGAGATCACCAGCAGCACGATCACCATCACGGCGCTGAGGATGTCGAGGAAGCCGATCAGATCGATCGACGCACGCCTACGGCGCCGGGCTGGTCTCATCGCGGCTCAGGCGGGGGAAGAATCCGTCGTTGAGGGCTGTTTCGATTTCACCGGCCAGCTGGTATTCGCTCCGTTCGCTGATGCTCATCAGCACCATGCACAGCACTGCTGTGACGATCCCCAGCAAGGTGGTGTCGAAGGCGGTGGAGAGCCCGCCGGTCACCGCCGTGAGGCTCGACTTCACCTTGTCGAGATCCTCCACATTCGCCAGCAGACCGGAAAATCCACCGATCGACACGGAGATGCCCAGCACCGTGCCGAGGAATCCGAGCATCGGCAGCACCCAGATCATTGTGCGGGTCACGCCGTAGCCGTCTTCGATGTCGGCCTGGGTGAGGGCGATGTCGTCCTGATGCAACTCGCGGGTGGCCCCACGCGAGCGGGAATCCTGGAAGCAGCGCAGCAGCCGGCAGAGGCGATTGGCGATCAGGCTGCGGCGCTGGCCCAGCAGGATCAGCATCGTGCGCACATCGGAATCGCTCGGGCGCAGATCCACCAGCCCGCGCGGCACCCAGTCGCGGCCCACCTGGCGCCGCTCCCGGCGGCACACGATCAGGCGCCGCAGGCAGTAATCCACCACCGTGACCGCGATCGCCAGCGTGATCGGCTGGGTCACGCCCCGCTCCAGCAGGAAGGCGCCCACCGCGCTGCTGCGGTAGGGGGTGGCGATGAACACCAGGGCCATCGTCACGATCACCCCCACCACGATCGAGAGCAGGGCAGGGCTGCGGATCCAGCGCCGCGGCGGCAGATCCAGCAGGGCGGGCGCGAGATCCTCGAACTCTTTGGCGGCCGGCCCGGGCGTGTCGATCATCGGCGGGCCATGGGATTTCGAGATGGGCTTTCGAGGCGGCGGTGGCGGCGTGGGCGGTGGCGAACGGTGGCGGCCGCTGGCGCCGGCTTTGAGGTTAGGGCGGACGCCCCACACGGCCGGCAGACGCGGCCCGAAGAGCTCTGGCGCAAGCGCCTCGGGCTCCTGCCACCGGCTCTGGCGCCTCAGGCTCCTGTCCCCGGCCGGGTGCTGCCGGCCTCTGGCCCCGTCCGGCCCCGGCGCCTCAGGTTTCGCCCCCCACGCACCAGCTTTCGCCCCCCATGCGCCAGCTTGCGACCCCCCCGGCCCCTGCACCGCTTTTCTTAGCCTCGGTCGATGACGGCCACTGCTCTCACGCTTCTGTACGACGGAGCCTGTCCGCTCTGCCTGCGCGAGGTGGCGTTGCTGCGCCGCCGCGATGCCGGCCGGGGCCGGCTGGCGTTCGTCGATATCGATGCCCCCGGCTACGACCCCGCTGCCTACGCCGGTGTCAGTTACCGCGACGCGATGGGCCGCATCCACGGCCTCAGCGCCGATGGCACGGTGCTGCGCGATGTGGCGGTGTTCCGCGAGGCCTACCGGCAGGTGGGTCTGGGCTGGATCTATGCCCCCACCACCTGGCCGCTGCTGGGCCCGGCCGCCGATGCCTTCTACCGGCTCTGGGCCGCCTGGCGGCTGCGCCTCACCGGCCGCCCCGACCTGGACACCCTCTGTGCGCGCCGGGCCGCTCGCTGATCTCCGCGCCGGGCCGCCCGCTCAGCGCTGCGATGCTCTGCCTCATCCCGTTCTTCCCTCCCGTTGCCCCATGACTGAGCCCGCCGCACCGCCCCTCACCGCCGCCTCGCTGCAGGCCCTGTTCACCAAGCCCTATGGACAGCCGGCCCCCACGCCGGCGCAATGGCGTGCCGTTTATGCCGAGAACGTCCATTTCAGTGATCCCACCCAGGAGGCCGATGGCATCGAGGCCTACCTCGCCGCCCAGGACGGGCTGATGAAGCGCTGCGATGACGTGATGCTGCGCTCCGAAGCGGTGGTTGTCAGCGAACGGACCGCCTTCGTCGAGTGGGTGATGGGCCTGCGCATCAAGGGCGTGGAGTTCGTCTATCCCGGCACCACCCGCCTGCTGCTGGATGAGGCGGGCAAGATCGTCGATCACCGCGACTACTTCGACTTCGTGGGCCCCACCTTCGCCCCGGTGCCCGTGATCGGCCCCTTCGTGCGCTGGATGTACCGCCGCTTCGTGAGCTGAAGCTGCGCGCCGGAGTGGTGTGCGAGAGGTGCGAGAGGCGGCATCGGCACGACAGGTGCTGTGGCACTTGGCCAGTTGGCTATGCGCCCGGCTTCATAGGTCTTTTTACCTGCTTGCTCATCGGCCTTTCATCTCCATGGCGCTGCTCAGAGGGGCTACGGGTGCGGCTCCGGGATTGGCTATGGGAATGATCGACACAGCGAAGAAAAATGATCAGGGACGGAAAGATTGAAAGGCAGAGATGAGCGGAAAAATAGAGAGGAGTGAGAGGCTGGTGTTTATCTTCGTGCTTGACCGTTATCCAGAAAATGAGTAAAACTAACGCCCATATCACGTTGCTTCACTTTGCAGCATCGCCTGGCCATTTCGCGGCTGCCGCTCCAAGCGCTGGGCCTCCTCCGGCAGCGTTTCCTTGCGGCCCCGCCTGAGCCTTGCGCCGCCGTTCCCCAGTTGTTCTGTCTGATTCCGGTGGACCAGCAACCCCCATCAGCCATGGGCCAGGGCTTTGGGTCCGACGACCCCGCTGGCAGCCCCGACCGGCTCGACCCAGCCCAGGACAACCCTCACGCAGATGGCGCGGGCGTTGAAGCTGCGTGTGCTGAAGCTGCGGGCGTTGATGGTGCGGCGGATTCTCTACCTTCTGCGAAAGACTCCTACATTCCGGCCCATCGCGACCCGGGCTACGAAGCGCTCGTGTATCGCTGCAAACTCGAATTGCAAGCCGAGCGAAAGAAGGCTGATCCGCTCTTTTCGCCATCCAATCCAGAGCTCGGCGGCAACGATCACTGCTGACACGCAACGATCACTGCTGACACTGCTGACACTGCTGACACTGCTGAGCCCCCTGCTGAGCCATCGGTGCGGCTGCGTCGCTCCGGCCGCCTCAGAAGCTTGAGCCGGGGGTCTTCAGGAAAGCGAGTTCTTCGCTGCTCGACACCCGCGCAAGCGCGTCGTTGCGGTGCGGGAAGCGGCCGAAGCGGGCGATCACCTCAAGGTGGCGGCGGGCGAAGGCGGCGGTGCGCGCATCGGTGAACTGCTCGAACAGCGGGCCGGCCGCCTGTTGCACGGCGAGGTCTTCTGCGTGCATGAGGGGCATCAGCCAGAACTGCCGCCGCGCCTGATCGGTTTCGGCCGCCACCCAGCCGTTGGCCACCGCGCTCTGGCTGAGCGCCAGGGCCGCGCCATCACCGCTGAACGCCATCGCGGAGCCCCGCCAGATCTGGCGGGGGAACTGATCGAGCAGCAGCACCAGCGCCAGGCCGGTCTGCGGCTGCTGGCCCCAGGCCGCCAGTTCCCCGGCCACCGCCTGGCGGGTGAGGCCGATGAACCGTTCCCGCACCTGGTGGTCGAAGGCCGGATCCTTGAGGAACCACTGGCTGGGCGAGGCGGTTTCAAACCAGAAGGCCAGCACCTCCGCCCCCAGCTCCTCGGCAGCAGCAGCCATCAGCCTTCAGCAGTTGCCCGCATCCTGATGCGGCGATGCCTCTCTGATGGCCCTTCCCCGAGGCGTGTGGGCGCGCCTATCCGCGCCTGTGAGCCGCCCAGCTGGGGTTGGCCCTTGGTTCCCCTTCCTACTGTCAGATGTCGCTGCCGCCTGAAGGTCATGCGTCTCGGACCTTGTCTTGCCCGTGCGTTGCTGCCCGCCTGCCTGCTGCTGCTGGCCGGGGAGGCCCGGGCCCAGCCCATCGACCCGGCGGCGGGCCTGCAGCTGGATCCGGCCGCCTTTCGCGCCGTGATCGGTCTGCCGCCCGCTCCCGCCAGCCAGGCCGAACGCGACGATCTGGGGATCCTGCGCTGGAACCAGCGCACCCGCACGGTTGAGGGCGTGTCGCTCAGCTGGCACTTTCTCAATCGCAATCTCAGCGTCTTTGATGCCGCCATCGGCACCAGCCTGCAGGACGCCTCACCGACGCTCTACACGGGCCTTCCCGCTTTCCTCAGCCGTGCCGACGTCCTCAAGAATCAGCTCAAGAACGCCATCGCCCGGCCGCGCCCCTTCCTGAGCCACCGGGATCTCAAGCCCTGCCTGCCGCTGGAATCGGGCTGGTCGTTCCCCAGTGGCCATGCCACCTGGTTCGCCACGGCGGCCCTGCTGCTGGCCGATGTGGTGCCGGAGAGGCGGGAACGGCTGCTGCTGGTGGGCAGTCAGGGGGGGCATGTGCGTGCCTACTGCGGCGTGCACTACCCCAGTGATGTGCTGGCGAGCCAGCGCCTGGCCCGGGCGATCAGCCGGCAGGTGATCGCCTCTCCCCAGTGGCGGGCGTTCAGGCAGCAGGTGGAGCAGGACCGGCAGCGGCTGCTGGTGGTGCCGCCCGCCGGTCTGCCGGTGCTCACCAATGCCGCAACGGATCACGAAGGGCTCGGGCCCTCCGCAGATCCTCAGCCGTGACAGTCGCAGCCGCAGCCGGCGTGGCAGGGCTCGCCGTTGAGGTGGCCGCTGGCGCAGGCCTCGCTGCAGAACAGCAGGGCGCCGTTGCGGAACGGGGTATCTGCGTTCACGGTGCAGTGGCAACCGGGGCAGGCGTACACGGCGGTGGTGGGTTTCTCCAGGGTGGCGTTCATGGCCGCTCCGCACGCAGGGGTGTGCATCCACTCTGCTGCCGCTGCCGCCGAGCTGCTTCATCCTGAAACCGGATCGAGCTGCGCCATGACCCTGATCAACACCGCCGTCGGTCTGCTGGCGATCAGCTCGCCGATCGGCGTGTTGCCGGTGGTGGCCCGGGCCGCCGGCGGCGATCCCTGTCGGGTGCGCCAGATCAGCCGCCTGGCGGTGCTCACCTTTCTGTTCACCCTGCTGGCGGCCTGCTGGTGGGGGCAGGGGCTGCTGGATCTGTTCGCCATCACCCTCGACACCTTCCGGGTGGCCGGTGGCCTGATCCTGCTGCCGATCGGCCTGCGCCTGATCGAGGGGTTGGAGGTGAGCCATCCCGACGTCGAGACCGATGCCGGCAGCCTCGGCGTGGTGCCGATCGGGCTGCCCTTGCTGGCCGGACCGGCGGCGATCTCGCTGGTGGTGGCCGATGCTCCGGCCAGCTGGCAGGGCCGCCTGGCGCTCAGTGGTGTGATCACCCTGCTGGCGGTGGCGATCTACCTGATCCTGCGCGTGTCGATGCCCCTGCGCCGCGCCCTGGGCGAGCTGCAGGAAAAGGTGATCAGCCGACTGATGGGCCTGCTGCTCAGTGCCATCGGCGTGCAGATGCTGGTGGTGGGCCTGAAGGGCTGTTTCCCTGTGCTGGCCGCTGCAGGTTGAGGCATCGGGCAACACAACTTCATGGATGAGTGTGTCTGTGCGTCTCCGCACCTGGCCTTCCCTCCGCACAGAAGGTGGCGTCAGCATGACGGAACCGAAGCACCAGGATGTTCAGGCCGTGCTGCATACCATTCCGCTCCTGGCCGCCACCTGTCTGGCGGGATTTGCGATGTTGCAACTGTTGTTCAGCGCCGGCACCTGGTAGGGAGTGCGTGTGAACCAGTGTGTCGCTGGTGGCGCCTGATTGCTGGTTGTGGCCCGTCAGCCGTCGCATCAAGGCGTATGCCAACTGCCAGTGCTGCTGACGTGTTGTGTTCGCCGCCTGCTATCTGCCTGTGATGATTGGTTGGGCAAGATTGGTAGTCAATGCTGCAAGTCGGTATCGCTCAGGCCTGTTAGCCGGTGCCATCAATTTGAACCAGCAGTCTGAGCCTTGGGCCTGTGCCATCGGTGGCTTAGGGCGGCTGGTAAGGGGTGGTGGAGCTTTCCATTCCGCCCGCGCACGGGCCGAATGTGAAGGACACGCCTGATCGGCTGGATGAGTGCGGACGCCCCACGGAATGAATGCAGTCGATTCCCCTCAAGCCATTGCACCCCGATGAAGGTGATCCTGCTGGGAAATTCAGGTGCGGGTAAAACCACCTTCGCTAAACGTCTCACCGCGCAGCACCCTGCTGCCCTGCTCTCGTTGGATGCGGTGGCATTTGACGGCACCGCCCAGCGGCGGCCCCTGGAGATGAGTCTGGAAGATGTCCAGAGGTTCGTCTCGAGTCACTCCAGCTGGATCATCGAAGGCTGCTACGCCGACATCATTGGGCCCATCCTGCCCCTGTGCGAGGAACTGATCTTCCTCAATCCCGGCGTGGAAACCTGCCTGGCCCATTGCCGTGCGCGGCCCTGGGAACCGGAGAAGTTCAGCTCCCAGCAGCAGCAGGACGCCCATCTGCACAACCTGCTCGACTGGGTGCGGACTTACCCGCACCGAACCGATGCGTATGGGTATGCCCAACACCGGCAACTCTTTGATTCCTTTCCTGGCCCCAAGCGCGAACTCACGCACCCGGAAAGAGAGGCACCTGCCAGGCTCTGATGTGGCCTGACATGCGGAACGCGGCTGCCTGCCTCCGGGCCAAACAGGCGGCCTGCCTCGGGCTGAACAGGCTCTCTGCCGCCGGGCTGAAGCGTCGGCCTGCCTCCGGGCGGAACCGGAGGCCTCCCCTGCTGATCGCTCCACACCCGTTGATCGCTTCACCCCCGTGCCGGCGGCCAGGGTTGTGGCAATGGGCGATGCCGGTTTCGAACCAGCGACATCCTGCTTGTAAGGCAGGCGCTCTACCGCTGAGCTAATCGCCCCACGCACCCATTCTGGCCGTCTCACCCCCCATGCTGGCAACCATCCGGCGCCCGCACCTCAATGGCCAGTGGCCGCAGCCACGACCGCGCCATCTGCTGGCTGTGCGTGCCCTTTGGGCTGCTGTGGTGGCCGTGGCTGGGTCTGGCCGGGGTGGTGAGTGGCTGCGGCGGCTTCCTGGTGGGGGGCTTGTGGCTGTCGCCCGATCTCGACACCATCTCGCGGCCGCTGCGTCGCTGGGGGCCGCTGGCGGTGCTCTGGCATCCCTACCGCCGCTGCCTGCGGCACCGCTCGATCGCTTCCCACGGTCCGCTGCTGGGCACCGGCCTGCGCCTGGCCTACCTGTCGGTGTGGGTGCTGGCGCTCAGCCTGCTGCTGCATCCCTTCGGCGCCCCCTCCCCGCGCGCACTCGCCGCAGGACTGCAGGCGTTGTGGAGCGCCCACGGCCCGCTGCTGCTGGTGGCGCTGGCCGGGCTGGAAGCCAGCAGCTGGCTGCATCTGCTCCAGGACGGCGACCCCGATGCGCGGCTGCCGCGCCGTTGGTGTCGCCGGCGTCGGCGCTCCAGCGGCATCAGCGCCCGGTCCGTGAGACGGTGAGGGGCAAGGGCGCTGCGCCCCCCTCATGCCTCGCCATGCCAGCTGAATCCGATCCCAGCGCATCGCGTGAAGTCGCGGCTCTGATCGCCGTGGTGGAGCGCCTGCGCGATCCCGTGCACGGCTGCCCCTGGGACCTGGAGCAGACCCACAGCTCCTTGATCCCCTACGTGCTGGAGGAGGCCCACGAGGTGGCCGACGCCATCCGCCACGGCGACGACGCCCACCTGCAGGAGGAACTGGGCGACCTGCTGCTGCAGGTGCTGCTGCATGCGCAGATCGCCAGCGAGGCCGGGCGCTTCGATCTGGCCGCGATAGCCCGCGGCCTGCGCCACAAGCTGGTGCGCCGCCACCCCCATGTGTTCGCCGCCGCGGCTGAGGCCAACCGGGGCCTGGCCGGCGACAGTGCCGCCGTACGCCGCAGCTGGGAGGCGATCAAGGCCGAGGAGCAGGAGCTGGAGCTGGAGCACCACCGACAACAGGAGCAGGTCGCTGCCGCCAGCAGTGAGCCCATCACTGGCGAGCCGCTCACCGGCCAGCCAGGCTCGGCGCCACTCAGCGCCCGCCTGGCCCGCAAGCTGCGCGGTCAGCCGGCGCTGGCCGGCGCCATGACCCTCTCGCGCAAGGCCGCCGCCGCCGGCTTCGAGTGGGAAAGCATGGCGGGCGTGTGGGCGAAGGTGGAGGAGGAACTGGCCGAGCTGCGCGAGGCGGTGGCCAGCGGCGATCGCGCCCATGCCGAGTCGGAGCTGGGCGATGTGATCTTCACGCTGGTGAATGTGGCCCGCTGGTGCGGGCTCGATCCCGATGAGGCCCTGGCGGGCACCAACCGCCGCTTCCTCGATCGCTTCTCCCGCGTGGAAGCGGCCCTGGGCGGTGACCTCAGCGGCCAGAGCATCGAACGGCTGGAGGGGCTGTGGCAGCAGGCCAAGGCGCAGATCCGCGCCGCCCAGGACAGCTGAAGCGGCCGCTGGCCCCACCGCCGCCTGCAGTCCCAAGCCGCCGCTGGCGCCTCAGTCGTCGCTGAGCCCCTGGCGGGAACGGCGCTGGCCCTTGATGGCGCTGCGCAGCCGCTTGGCCGTGAGCCGCCGCTCCACGGCCCCGCGGCCCGGCCGGGTGGGACGACGGGGCGGTGGCGGTGGGGCGATCGCCTCCGCCAGCAGCTTCACGAGCCGGCGTTCTGCGGCCTGGCGATTCAGCCACTGCGAGCGGTGCTCGGAGGCGGCGATCACCAGCACCCCATCCACCAGGCGGCCCTCCAGCCGGCGCAGGGCCCGCTGGCGCAGCACGGGCGACAGCGCGCTCGACGCGGCCAGGGCGAACACCAGCTCCACCCGGGAATCGGTGGTGTTGACGCTCTGCCCCCCCGGGCCGCCCGAGCGCGAGAAGCGCCAGCTCAGTTCGGCGGCCGGAATCCGCACCGAGGGTGTCACGGTCAGATCAGTAGCCATGGGCCCAGGCTGCCAGAACCCGGCGGGGGGCGCCCGGTGGGCAGGTGCGCCGCGACACCGCCACGGAACGCTTAGCTGGGAAGCAATGCTCCGCAGTGCGATGCCCGATCCCGTCGTCTTCGATCCCGCGCCCGGCTCCGCCGCGGCCGCCGGCCCCGGCTGGGTGGATGAGATCCATCAGGGTGTCCGCTACGGCCTGGAGGCTGAGGTGCTGGTGGAGCGCTCCAGCGCCTTTCAGCGCATCACCGTGATCGACAGCCGCACCTACGGCAAGGCCCTGCTGCTCGACGGCTGCTGGATGACGGCCGAGCGGCAGGAACGGCACTACCACGAGCCGCTCGTCCACCCCGCTCTCTGCGCCGCCGAGCGGATCGAGCGGGTGCTGGTGATCGGTGGCGGCGATGGCGGCACGGCCCGCGAATGCCTGCGCCATCCCGGCGTGATGCAGCTCGACATGGTCGAGATCGACGGGGAGGTGGTGGAGCTCTGCCGGCAGCATCTGCCCTCGCTGGGGGGCACCGCCTGGAGCGACCCGCGCTTCCGGCTCACCATCGGCGACGGCATCGCCTGGGTGGCTGCCGCCGCCGCGGCCAGCTACGACGTGGTGATCGTGGATGGCTCCGACCCGGCCGGCCCCGCCGAAGGACTGTTCAACCGCGCCTTCTTCGAGCACTGCCGCCGCCTGCTGCGGCCCGGTGGCGTGTTCGCCACCCAGAGCGAATCACCCGAGGCCTTCCGCGCCGTGCACGTGGCCACGGTGCGGCTGCTGCGGGAGGTGTTCGGCCACGCCGATCCTCTCTATGGCTGGGTGCCCATGTACCCCAGCGGCTGGTGGAGCTGGACCTTCGCTGCCACCGACGGGCCCCGCTACCGCCGGGCCCTGCCGGAGCGCGCCGCGTCCGTGGCCGACGGCTGCGCGATCTGGAGCCCCCGCTGGCAGGCCGGTGCCTTCGAGGCGGTGCCCGCCGCGATCGAGCGGGAGCTGCAGGCATGAGCAACGCTTCCCCCATCAAGCTGTCCGACCCCGAGCTCTTCGCCACCGAGGGGGCGATCTTCATGGCGGCGCGACGGGATCCGGTTGGCTGCCGCGTCGGCCTGTTCGGCGTGCCCTACGACGGCACCACCTCCTTCCGCCCCGGCACCCGCTTCGGGCCGGCGGCGATCCGGGAGGTGAGCAGCGGGCTGGAAACCTATGACCCGCAGCTGGATCTGGATCTGGAGGATCTGGCCTTCGCCGATCTCGGCGCCGTGGACATTCCCTTCGGAGCGCCCGAGCCGGTGGTGGCGGCCGTGCGCCAGGCCACCGAGGCGGTGCTGGCGAGCGGGCTGCGGCCGCTGATGCTGGGCGGTGAGCATTCGATCAGCAGCGGCGCGGTGGCGGCGGTGGCCAGCCGCCATCCAGACCTGGTGATGGTGCAGCTCGATGCCCACGCCGATCTGCGTGACAGCTGGCTGGGCACGCGTCACAGCCATGCCTGCGCCATGCGCCGCTGTCTGGAGGTGCTTCCCAGTGGCGTGCTGCGCCAGATCGCCATCCGCAGCGGCACACGCGAGGAGTTCAGCGAGCTGCGCCGCACCGGTCGCCTGGTGGGCCGCGCCGGCGGTTGCGGCCTGGCACCGGAGCTGCTGCAGGCGGATCTGGCCGCGGCGCTGCAGCCGCTGCGCGGCCGGCCGCTCTATCTCACCGTCGACCTTGACTGGTTCGATCCGGCCGTGATGGCGGGCACCGGCACGCCGGAACCGGGCGGCTTCCTCTGGGGCCACTTCGCCGCCCTGGTGGAGGAGCTGCGCCACCACGACCTGGTGGCCGCCGATGTGGTGGAACTGGCGCCGATGCTCGACCCCAGCGGCTGCAGCGCCGTGCTGGCTGCCAAGGTGACCCGCAGCCTGCTGCTGCTGCTGGGGCGCTGAGAGGCTTCGGCTCGGGCTCGGCCGCTCGCACCAGAAAAACCCCTGCACCGGAACAGGCGCAGGGGGTGGCTGTTTAGGGGGTCAGTAGCAATACGAGCCGCTGGTGCGTTGCTCGCGCAATCGCTCGTGCTGCTGACCGATCAACACCACCGCCAGCGTGGGGTGGTTGTGGAGCAGGTTGAGAAAGTGCAGGCGACCGAGCCGAACAAGCTCCACCGGGGTGCGTGCCAAGGCCTCGTTGCGGAAGAAGCCACCCCGCCAGACGATGTCCTGATAACTGAACAGTTCGCCGGGGCGGTAACAGAGCCGCTCGCCGCTGGGATCGATCAACTCAACGATCCCTTTGCGGACGGCGTAGATGGCGCTGGCGGTGTCACCGCGTTTGAAAATCGAAGATCCGGTGGGGAGCGTGAGGATGTCTCCGTCCACCTGTCGGGCCATCAGGTCAACCGGGGTCGTGCTGGCAAGAGTGAGCAATCATCTACCCCCTGAAATCAAGGTAAGAAGCCACCGTTTTCAGCTGCGGCGCAAGCCGCTGCTGGCAGCAGTGACAGCCCAAGATCGTAACGTCAACCCACGCGTAATCAAGCGTGAAGCCGCAGGAATGTGCTCGGTTACACCGATGCGTGTAGCAGGTCGGTGAGGGCCAGTTGACGGATGGTCGGAGCCCCGCCGGGGTGGGGATGGCTGTAGGGAAGAATTTCGGACACGGGCAGCCGCGGGCTGCGGGCCGTCCAGTGGTGGCACCAGAGGTCGGAGGCCAGCTCCTGATGGATCTCCAGGCGGCGCAGATGGCACCAGCCCATGGCCTCACCGCTGGGGGGGCTGCAGTGCCGACAGCTGCGGCAGGAGGAACGCTGGCCCATTGCTGGCCGATTTTTGGTTCCTCAAGGTAATGACTGCTGCCGCTCCTTAACAGAGAAAGAACCGAACCAGCGGGAAGTCTTCGGATTTGCAGACGCGTCTCCATAGGATCGCGCCACTTCTTCCCCTGGCGAGGCGACAGCCCATGGCCGATCCCTCCATGCCCACCTCTCCCCTCAGGCACACGCCCCTGGCCGACGCCTGCCGCGCCGCCGGTGGGCGCATGGTGCCCTTCGCCGGCTGGGAGATGGCGGTGCAGTTCAGCGGGCTGGTGGCGGAACACCAGGCGGTGCGCCAGCACTGTGGTGTCTTCGACATCTCCCACATGGGGGTGCTCACCCTGCGCGGCGAAGGGGTGAAGGACACACTGCAGGCCCTGGTGCCCAGCGATCTGCACCGCATCGGCCCGGGCGAGGCCTGCTACACGGTGCTGCTCAACGCGGCCGGCGGCATCCGCGACGACCTGATCGTCTACGACTGTGGGCGCCAGCCGGGGCCGGAGGGCGATGCCGATGAGCTGGTGCTGGTGATCAACGCCGCCTGCGCCGAGGCAGACACCGCCTGGCTGCGCGCCCAGCTGGAACCGCATGGGATCGTCGTGGCCGACCGCAAGGGGGAGGGGGTGCTGCTGGCCCTGCAGGGCCCGGAGGCCGAGGCCCGGCTGGCCGCCCTCAGCGGCGCCGATCTGACCGGCCTGCCCCGTTTCGGTCACCGCACGTTGCCGTTGGTGGGCAGTGCGGCGGGGGCAGCACGCGGCGCCATGGCGTTCGTGGGCCGCACCGGCTACACCGGCGAAGACGGATTCGAGCTGCTGCTGGCGGCCGGCCCCGGCCAGGCCCTGTGGCAGCAGCTGCTGGCCGAAGGGGTGACTCCCTGCGGGCTCGGTGCCCGCGACACCCTGCGCCTGGAGGCGGCCATGCACCTCTACGGCAACGACATGGACGCCACCACTTCCCCCCTGGAGGCCTCGCTGGGCTGGCTGGTGCACCTGGAGATGCCGGCGGCGTTCATCGGCCGCGACGTGCTCGAACGCCAGACCGCCGCAGGGGTGAGCCGCCGCCTGGTGGGCCTGAAGCTGCAGGGCCGGGCGATCGCCCGCCATGGCTACCCGGTGCTGCGCGACGGCCAGGTGGTGGGCGAGGTCACCAGCGGCACCTGGTCGCCCACGCTCGCCGAGGCGATCGCCCTGGCCTATGTGCCAGCCGACGCGGCCCGGCCCGGCACGGAGCTGACGGTGGAGATCCGCGGCCGCCAGGAGCCGGCGGTGGTGGTGCGGCGTCCGTTCTACCGGCGTCCCTGAGCCGTCCGGGCCCTGGCGCGCGAGCCGCTGCGGGCCTGGCGCCTGAGGCCCTGTGGGAAACTCGCCCTTCCCCTCGATTTCCCCCATGCGCAGCCACGGATGCGGCGACCTGCGCAGCGATGCCACGGGCCAGACCGTGTCGCTGTGCGGCTGGGTGGACCGGCGGCGCGATCACGGCGGTGTGATCTTCATCGATCTGCGCGACCGCAGCGGCACCGTGCAGATCACGGTGGACCCCGATCTTTCCCCCGCCGCGTTCGCCGTGGCCGAACGCCTGCGCAACGAAACCGTGCTGAAGGTGTCGGGCACGGTGCGCGATCGCCCCGCTGAATCCCGCAACGAGCGGCTCGCCACCGGTGCTGTCGAAGTGCTGGCCACCGCGATCGAGGTGCTCAACGAGGTGCGGGGCAATCTGCCCTTCCCGGTGTCGGTGCACGACGACACGCCGGTGCGGGAGGAACTGCGCCTGCGCCACCGCTATCTGGATCTGCGCCGCGAGCGCATGAACGGCAACCTGCGCCTGCGCGCCCAGACCATCCAGGCGGCCCGCCGCTTCCTCGAGGCCGAGGGCTTCATCGAGGTGGAAACGCCCGTGCTCACCCGCTCCACCCCCGAGGGGGCCCGCGACTACCTGGTGCCGAGCCGGGTGTGCGGCGGCGAGTGGTTCGCCCTGCCCCAGTCGCCCCAGCTGTTCAAGCAGCTGCTGATGGTGGGCGGCATCGAGCGCTACTACCAGGTGGCCCGCTGCTTCCGCGACGAAGATCTGCGCGCCGACCGCCAGCCGGAGTTCACCCAGCTGGACATGGAGATGAGCTTCATGGAGCAGGAGCAGATCCTGCAGCTGAACGAACGGCTGATCGCCACGATCTGGAAAGCCGTCAAGGGCATCGAGCTGCCCAGCCCCTTCCCCCGGCTCACCTGGCAGGAGGCGATGGACCGCTACGGCACCGATCGCCCCGACACCCGCTATGGCCTGGAGCTCACCGACGTGAGCGACATCGTGGCCACCAGCGGCTTCAAGGTGTTCTCCGGCGCTGTGGCCGCGGGTGGAGCTGTGAAGTGCATCGCGATCCCCGGCGGCAACGAGGCGATCAGCAACGTGCGCATCAAGCCCGGCGGCGACGTGTTCTCTGAAGCCACCACCGCCGGCGCCGGGGGCCTGGCCTTCATCCGCGTGCGGGAGGGGGGCGAGATCGACAGCATCGGCGCCATCAAGGACAACCTGAGCGCCGAGGGCAAGGCCGAGCTGCTGCGTCGCACCGGCGCGGAGCCCGGCACCCTGCTGCTGTTCGGTGCCGGCGACACCGCCACGGTGAACAAGGCGCTCGATCGGGTGCGCCAGTTCCTGGCCCGTGAACTGGGTCTGGTGCCCGCCAGCGGCGCAGGCGGCGCCTGGAATTTCCTCTGGGTGGTGGATTTCCCGATGTTCGAGTTCAACGCCGAGGAGAACCGCCTGGAGGCCCTGCACCATCCGTTCTGTGCGCCGAACGCCGCCGATCTCGGCGCCGATCCGGCCGGCTGGCCCACGGCCCTGCCCACCGCCCGCGCCCAGGCCTACGACCTGGTGCTCAACGGCCTGGAACTGGGGGGTGGTTCGCTGCGCATCCACGATGCGGCCCTGCAGAAGCAGGTGCTGCAGACGATCGGCCTGCCGCTGGAAGAGGCCGAGCGGCAGTTCGGCTTCCTGATCGAAGCGCTCGACATGGGTGCCCCGCCCCACGGCGGCATCGCCTTCGGCCTCGATCGCATGGTGATGCTGCTGGCGGGTGAAGAGTCGATCCGCGACACGATCGCCTTCCCCAAGACACAGCAGGCCCGCTGTCTGCTCACCCAGGCCCCGGCCGATGTGTCTCTGAAGCAGCTGGACGAGCTGCATGTGGCCAGCACCTGGGTGGCCGAGGAGGGCTGATGGCTGGGCCGGAGATGGGAACCAACCACTGGATCTCCCATCACCGGCCACCGTGCCCAGTCCTTGCCAACCCGGGCCTGGGGTGCTGCCTGATGGTGCAGCTGCCCCAGGCCGCCTGCCGTAGCCGAAGCCTCAACCAGCGGCCTGCCGCTGAAGACGACGAAGCTGCCGGCGGGTCTGCCAGAGCCATGGGGCCCACCAGATGCCATCGCGGCTCCTCCAGACACGCTCGCGCAGCGGAAAGGGAAGCCACCCCAGCGTGGCCACATTGCGCACATGGCGGCGCACATCGGCCCGATCCGCCCCCCAGACCACCTGCCACCACAACCGTGTGATCAGTGAGAACGACGAGTTCTCATTGACGATGAGCTGATCACAGCTGGCCAGCAGGCGCATGTCCACCAGTGCGGCGCGTGCCATGGCCAGACGATCAGGGCAGGCTCGATCTGGTTGATGCAGAGGCCCGGATTCCGGCAGCCACTTCGGGACGGTCAGCACCTCTCTGTAGCGGCTCTGGAAATCATCCAGAACCGCCTGGGAATCGGTCGCCAGAAACAGCACCGCATCGGGATGACGCTGGCGCAAGTCAGCAACATGCCGCCTGAGGTGACGGAGGTTCGTGGTGCGGTCAGAGTGGCGAACGTGAACGCCGATCCTCGGCCGATCGGGCCAGCCGCGCTGCACGTCGGCGCAACGGGCCTGAATCTCCGGATGCACCTCCAGTTCCTCCTTGAGCAGGCGGGCAAGCAGTTCATCGTCGGCAAGGGCTCGCCAGGGCCGCCAGGGGCCGTGAAAATGCCGTCGCATCGGAGCGATCCGGGCAATCAACGACCACATCACCAGCACATCGTCCTGGTAATGCAGCCAACGGGGATCAAAGGAGTAAGGCTCGCCCCTGAAAGGACAGCCCCATCCGCCCTCAACTCCCATCAGGCGCCCCATCTCTCTGGCACTAAGGCCCAGTCCTTGGGTCCACATCCAGGGATGGACGGAATCTGACGAAAGATCATCAGCCAGAGCACTTGCCGACCTACAGCTGAACAGCAGCGGGAACGAATTGATGCCAGAGTCTGCGTAAAAGCCATCCCGCCAGTCGACCAGGAGCTGACGATTGGCCAGCCTGGAATAGAGAAGGGCCGTCAGCAGGGCAAGAAGACGGTTTCCCAGGCCGGCATTGCCCTTCAGCAGGACGCTGCCTCTTGGGTTGGTCACCATGGAACCCAGGAGGTCAACTCTGGCCTGCTTCAGAATCTTTTCATGGCAACCTTACAGGCACAACAATGTACAAGCGCTCGATTGCTGCGTTCATTCGCCTGCTCGGGCCTATCGGAGCCTTCCCCACCCGTCGCACGCTTGATCCCGATCTGAGGGCGTTGATGCGGCGGCTGCACCCCGTGAACAGTGCCGCCGGATTCCTGCGGCTTGGCTGTGACGGCGATGGTGGATACCTTGTGCCGGATGACATCGACGGCATCGCCTCCTGCTGGTCAGCAGGCGTGGGCACAGATTCCAGCTTTGAAGCCGACTGCGCGGATCGCGGCATGGAGGTGTTTCTCACGGATGGATCCGTGGAAGGGCCAGCCCAGCCACACCCCCGCTTTCATTTCACACGTGCGTTCCTTGGTTCGTCTGAAACGGAGGCCTGCAGCACATTGGCCTCCTGGATGGCTTCTGCTCGGCCTGATTCCCCTCAGGATCAGTTGCTCAAGCTGGATATCGAGGGTGCTGAGTATGACGTTCTCCTGGCAACCCCGCCGGAGCTGTTGGCACGCTGCCGGGTCATCATCGTTGAGTTCCATCAGCTTGACCTCCTCTGGAGCGCTCCGTTCTTCCGACTGGCAGCGGCAGCCATCCACAAACTGCTGCACAGCCACGCCTGCGTGCACATCCATCCCAACAATCACGATGGCGTGCTGCGCTACCGCCGGATTGATCTGCCGCCCACCATGGAATTCACCTTCCTGCGCCGCGACCGACTGTCCCCTGTTCCCCAGTGGCGCGCCGACTTCCCCCACCCGCTGGATCACGACAACACACCGGGCCCCACCCTCGTGCTTCCGCCCTGCTGGTACCGATCAGATGCAGCAGCAGAGCCTGGATCCAGCCACGCCTGATGGCGGGAGGAGCCCCTGACCCGGGCCTGAATGGTGAGGCCCTTGTGGCAATCGGGCCGACGCGCATTGGCGGGCCACCTGTGCAGGGAGTGGTGCTGCCGCCGCCGATCGGTGTGGAAGGGGGTGGAAACCGGGGCCTCCCACTGATTCCCTAACGCGTTGACCTGACCTAGAAGTGAAGGGTCAGCCTGAAAGTCAGAACGGATACGCCATGGCCGTCACCGCCCCTCCGATCGACATCGGCATCCCCGAGAGCCAGCGGCAGCAGATCGCAACCGGCCTCGGCAGCGTGCTGGCCGATTCCTACGTGCTCTACGCCAAGACCCACGGCTTCCACTGGAACGTCACCGGTCCGATGTTCAACACGCTCCATCTGATGTTCATGGATCAGTACACCGAGCTGTGGACGGCCCTCGACCTGATCGCCGAGAGGATCCGTGCTCTCGGTTTCCCGGCCCCCTACGGCGGTGCCACCTATGCGGGCCTCTCCTCGATCCCCGAAACCGAGGGTGTGCCGGCTGCCCTCGCCATGGTGCGCGAGCTGGTGGAGGGCCATGAAGCGGTGGCTCGCACGATCCGCTCGGTGTTCACCGTGGCCGATGAGGCCAACGACCAGCCCACCGCCGACCTGCTCACCCAGCGCCTGCAGATCCACGAGAAAACCGCGTGGATGCTGCGCAGTTTGTTGGAGGCCTGAGTGTCGCGGTGGTGACTTCGGCCGTTGCGCCCGCTGCGCGGGCAACACGGCCTTCGTCACCACCGCGACATTCAGGCGGGAGTGGGGGCAACCTCTCCTTCAGGGGGGGCTTTGGAGGCGCAGGCGCAGGTGGTGGTGACAGCGGCGGCGGTGAACGTGGCGGTGGCGGCTTAAGGGCGCCTGGCGGCTCAGTGGGCCTCGCGGCTCAGCGGCGACAGTGGCGGAGTTGGTGGCGGCTCAGCGGGGCTGGTGGCAGGGGCTTCAGTGCGTGCGGTGGGTGCTGGATAGATTGATGTGTCCGCCAGTGCCTGCTCCACCCCCATGGCGAAGTTCGTGTTCGTGACCGGCGGGGTGGTGTCGAGCATCGGCAAGGGCATCGTGGCGGCCAGCCTCGGGCGGCTGCTCAAATCCCGTGGCTACAGCGTTTCGATCCTCAAGCTCGACCCCTACCTGAACGTGGATCCGGGCACGATGAGCCCGTACCAGCACGGTGAAGTGTTCGTCACCCAGGACGGCGCTGAGACCGACCTCGACCTGGGCCACTACGAGCGCTTCACCGACACCGCCATGTCGCGCCTCAACAGCGTGACCACCGGCTCCATTTACCAGGCGGTGATCAACAAGGAGCGCCGCGGCGACTACGAAGGCGGCACCGTTCAGGTGATTCCGCACATCACCCGGGAGATCCGCGAACGCATCCACCGGCTGGCCGCCGACAGCGGCGTGGATGTGGTGATCACAGAGATCGGTGGCACCGTGGGCGACATCGAATCGCTGCCCTTCCTGGAGGCCATCCGCGAGTTCCGCGGCGATGTGGGCCGCCACGACCTAGCCTACGTGCATGTCACCCTGCTGCCCTACATCGGCACCTCCGGCGAGATCAAGACCAAGCCCACCCAGCACTCGGTCAAGGAGCTGCGCTCGATCGGCATCCAGCCCGATCTGCTGGTGTGCCGCAGCGACCGTCCGATCACCGAGGAGCTCAAGGCCAAGATCGGCGGCTTCTGCGGCGTGTCCACCCACGCGGTGATCGAAGCCCTGGATGCCGACAGCATCTACGCGGTGCCGCTGGCGATGGAGCGCGAGGGGCTCTGCCGCGAAGTGCTCGATGTGCTCGGCCTCGACGACCACAGCAGCGACATGGCCCGCTGGGAAGAACTGGTGCGCAAGCTGCGCAACCCCGGCCCGCCGGTGAAGGTGGCCCTGGTGGGCAAGTACGTGCAGCTCAACGACGCCTATCTCTCCGTGGTGGAGGCGCTGCGGCACGCCTGCCTGGAGCAGGACGCCTCTCTTGATCTGCACTGGGTGAGCGCCGAGCAGATCGAAACCGAAGGGGCCGATGCGCTGCTGAAGGGCATGGATGCGGTGGTGGTGCCCGGCGGCTTCGGCAACCGCGGCGTCGATGGCAAGGTGGCGGCGATCCGCTGGGCACGGGAGCAGCGCGTGCCCTTCCTGGGCCTGTGCCTGGGCATGCAGTGCGCCGTGATCGAGTGGGCGCGCCACCTGGCGGGCCTGGAAGGGGCCACCAGCGCCGAGATCGATGCGGATGCAGCCCATCCCGTCATCCACCTGCTGCCCGAACAGCAGGACGTGGTCGACCTGGGCGGCACCATGCGCCTTGGCGTCTATCCCTGCCGCCTGCAGCCCGGCACCATGGCCGAGCGGCTCTACGGCGAAGCGGTGGTGTACGAGCGGCACCGCCACCGCTACGAGTTCAACAACGCCTACCGCAACCTGTTCCTCGACTCCAATTTCCGCATCAGCGGCACCTCGCCCGATGGCCGCCTCGTGGAGCTGATCGAGCTGGAAGGCCACCCGTTCTTCACCGCCTGCCAGTTCCACCCCGAGTTCCTCTCCCGGCCCGGCCGCCCCCACCCGCTCTTCCGCGGTCTGGTGGAAGCCGCTCAGCTGCGCCATGCCGCCGGCAGCGCAAACGAGGCGGCGGTCAACGAGGCCGCAGTCAACGAGGCGGCTGTCAGCGGGCCGACGGCCAGCGAGGCGGCCCTTGCCGGCGTGGAGCGGCCCTAGCCCGGCCCCAGTCGCCGGTCTGCCCGTTTCCCCTTGAGCCTTTTCTTCTGAGTTTCTTCTTCTGAGCCTTTTCCGTTGAGCTTTGCCCTGCCCGTGGCCACGTCTCTGCCGGCGGCCGCTGCCCTGCCGGTGGTGGAAACCTTCCACTCGATCCAGGGGGAAGGAAGCCACGCCGGCCGCAGCGCGTTCTTCCTGCGCCTGGCGGGCTGCACGGTGGGTTGCCCCTGGTGTGACACCAAGGTCTCCTGGCCCCAGCAGGCCTATCCAGTGCGCCCCCTGGAGGCACTGGCGGCGGAGTTGACGGCGGCGGCGGCAGCCGGGGCGGCCTTCGTGGTGATCACCGGCGGAGAACCGCTGCACCACGACCTCACGGCCCTGTGCGCGCAGCTGCGCGGCGCCGTGGATCCGCCGCTGCCCCTGCACCTGGAAACCAGCGGGGTCGATCGCCTCAGCGGCCGTTTCGACTGGATCACCCTCTCGCCCAAACGCCACAGGCCGCCGCTGCAGGAGCTGCTCAGCTGCTGCCACGAGCTCAAGGTGGTGGTGCACGAGCCCGACGACATCGCCTTCGCCACCGCCATGGCCGCGGCGGCCCGGCAGGAGCGGCACACGGCTCCGCCCCAGCTGCTGCTGCAACCCGGTTGGCAGAGCAGCCAGGGGCGGGCGCTGGCCTTGGAGTTCGTGCGCGCCAGCCCCGACTGGCGGCTCAGCCTGCAGAGCCACAAGTGGCTGGGGGTGCGCTGAGCGGCGATCCCGCAAACTGTCCCCAGACCTGGACATGGGCGTGGAGAAACTGCAGAGCCTGCGCGGCATGGTGGATCTGCTGCCGGCGCAGCTGCCGGTCTGGCAGCACGTGGAGGCGGTGGCCCGCGATCACTTCCGCCGCGCCGGGCTGAGCGAGATCCGCACGCCGCTGCTGGAGGTCACCGAGCTGTTCGCCCGGGGCATCGGTGAGGCCACCGATGTGGTGGGCAAGGAGATGTACAGCTTCGAAGACCGGGGCCAGCGCCGCTGCACGCTGCGGCCGGAAGGCACAGCCTCGGTGGTGCGGGCGGTGCTGGAGCACGGCCTGCTCAGCCAGGGCCCGCAGCGGCTCTGGTACGGCGGCCCGATGTTCCGCTACGAACGGCCCCAGGCGGGGCGTCAGCGCCAGTTCCACCAGATCGGCCTGGAGTTTCTCGGTGCCGCCGATCCCCGCAGCGATGCCGAAGCGATGGCGATCGCCTGGGATCTGCTCACTGCTCTGGGCGTCAGCGGACTGGCGCTGGAGCTCAACTCCCTGGGCGATGCCAGCGACCGGGCGGCGTACCGGCAGGCGCTGGTGGCTTGGCTGGAGCAGCGGCGCGATCGGCTGGATCCGGAGGCGTGCGAGCGCATCACCACCAACCCGCTGCGCATCCTCGACAGCAAGAACCCCGCCACACAGGCCGTGCTGGCGGACGCGCCGCTGCTGATCGACCACCTCAGCGAGGCGAGCCGCCAGCGCTTCGAGCAGGTGCGTGAGCTGCTCGATCGCCTCGCGATTCCCTATCAGCTCAATCCCCGCCTGGTGCGCGGGCTCGACTACTACGCCCACACGGCGTTCGAGATCACCAGCGATCAGCTGGGTGCCCAGGCCACCGTCTGCGGGGGTGGCCGCTACGACGGGCTGGTGGAGCAGCTGGGCGGGCCGCCCACAGCAGCGATCGGCTGGGCGATCGGCATGGAGCGGCTGGTCGTGCTGCTGGAGCGTGCCGGCGCGGCCGGCGCCGCAGCGCCCGTGCCGGCGGTGTACGTGGTGAGCCGTGGGCCACTGGCGGAAGCGATGGCGCTCGATCTGGCCATGCAGCTGCGGCGCCGGGGCCAGGCGGCGGAGCTGGATCTCTCCGGCGCCGCCTTCGCGCGCCAGCTCAAGCGCGCCGACCGCTCCGGCGCCCCCTGGGCGGTGGTGATCGGCGAGAGCGAAGCGCAGCAGGGCGTGGTGCTGCTCAAGGACCTGCTGGGCGGCGGCTCCGAGCAGCGGCTCAGCCCGTCGGCCGTTCTCACCCAGCTCGCCGCCTCCGCCGGCTGATGGGGTCCGCCGGTTGACGGGATCGGCCGGTTCCGCGGAGCCGCCCGTGGCCCCGATCACGAAGTTCTCGGCGTGGGGCGGGCAGGAGTGGATAATTTCCGGGTTCAGAATGAAGGCATTCAGGGTGAGCCGTTGGCCGTAGAGCATCTGCCCGAGGTTCGCTCCATCTGCTGCATCGGCGCCGGCTACGTCGGTGGACCAACGATGGCGGTGATCGCCGATCACTGCCCGCACATCCAGGTCACCCTGGTGGATCTCAACGCCGCCAGGATCGCCGCCTGGAACGATTCTGACCTCGCCAATCTGCCCGTCTACGAGCCGGGTCTGGCCGAGGTGGTTGGCCGCTGCCGCGGCCGCAACCTGCACTTCACCACCGAGGTGGATGGCGCCATCGCCAGCGCCGACATGGTGTTCCTCTCAGTGAACACCCCCACCAAGACCCGTGGCCTGGGCGCGGGCCAGGCCTCTGACCTGCGTTGGATCGAAGCCTCGGCCCGCCAGGTGGCGGCGCAGGCCACGGGCCACACGATCGTGGTGGAGAAAAGCACCCTGCCGGTGCGTACGGCCGAAACGATCAAGCAGATCCTGATGGGATCCCAGAGCCTGGCTGCCACTGGCGACGGCAGCCAGGCAGACGGCCCCGGCCAGGCACCGAAAAGCTTTTCCGTGCTCTCCAATCCGGAATTTCTGGCGGAGGGCACCGCCATCCGCGATCTCGAGCAGCCCGACCGGGTGCTGATCGGTGGCGAAGACCCCGCGGCGATCGCGGCGCTCTCGGCCATCTACGGCCACTGGGTGGACCCGGAGCGCATCCTGCACACCAATTTGTGGAGCAGCGAGCTCTCCAAACTCACCGCCAACGCCTTCCTGGCCCAGCGCATCTCCTCGATCAATGCCGTGGGGGCGCTGTGTGAGGCCACCGGCGCAGACATCACCGAGGTGGCACGGGCGATCGGCAGCGACTCACGCATTGGCCCGAAGTTTCTCGCGGCGGGCCCCGGCTTCGGCGGCAGCTGTTTCCAGAAGGACATCCTCAACCTCGTCTACCTCTGCCGCCACTACGGCCTCGACGACGCCGCCACCTACTGGGAGCAGGTGGTGGCGTTCAACAGCTGGCAGCAGCAGCGCATCGCCCGTCTGGTGGTGAGCCGGCTGTTCGGCACCGTGAGCGGCAAACGGCTGGCGGTGCTGGGTTTCGCCTTCAAGGCCGACACCAACGACACCCGTGAATCGCCGGCGATCGCGATCTGCCGGGACCTGCTGGAGGAAGGCGCCCATCTGGTGATTCACGACCCCAAGGTGGCCACCACCCAGATCAGCGCCGATCTGGCCCGCCCGCCTTATGCCAATGACCGTGGCTTCGCCGAAGACGGCAGCTGGCAGCAGGTGGCCACCCCGCTGGAGGCGGTGATGGGCGCGGATGCGGTGATCGTGCTCACCGAATGGGGCGATTACCGCACGCTCGACTGGCCGGCGATCGCCGCTGCGATGCGCCGGCCTGCCTGGCTATTTGACGTGCGCGACATCACTGACAAAGCGGCGGCACGACAGGCTGGCCTGCAGGTGTGGACCGTGGGGAAGGGCTGAGTGACAACACCTATGGCTGCAAGGCGCAATCTGGTCACCGGCGGTGCCGGCTTTCTCGGCTCCACCCTTGTGGACCGTTTGATGGAGGCCGGTGAGGAGGTGATTTGCCTCGACAACTACTTCACCGGCACCAAGGCCAATGTCGCCCGCTGGATCGGCCACCCGAGCTTCGAGCTGATCCGCCACGATGTGACCGAGCCGATCCTGCTGGAGGTCGACCGCATCTGGCACCTGGCTTGCCCCGCCTCGCCGCGTTACTACCAGGCCAACCCGATCAAGACCGCCAAGACGAGTTTCCTCGGCACTTACAACATGCTGGGCCTGGCCCGACGCGTGGGAGCCCGCCTGCTGATGGCCAGCACCAGCGAGGTGTACGGCGATCCGGAAGTGCACCCTCAGCCGGAGAGTTATCGCGGTTGCGTGAACACCACCGGCATCCGCTCCTGCTACGACGAAGGCAAGCGCATCGCCGAAGCGCTCTGCTTCGATTACAACCGCATGCACGGCACGGAAATTCGCGTGGTGCGCATCTTCAACACCTACGGCCCGCGCATGTTTCCCGATGACGGCCGTGTGGTGAGCAACTTCGTGGTTCAGGCCCTGCGCGGTGAGCCCCTCACCCTCTATGGCGATGGCAGCCAGACCCGCAGCTTCTGCTACGTCGACGACTTGGTGGATGGATTGATCCGCTTGATGAACGGCAGCCACAGCGGCCCGATCAACATCGGCAATCCCGGTGAATTCACCATCCGCCAGCTCGCTGAGCTGGTGCGTGCCCGCATCAACCCTTCCCTGCCCCTTGTCTATCTGCCGCTGCCGCAGGATGATCCACTCCAGCGTCAGCCGGTGATCGACCTGGCCCGCAGCGAACTGGGCTGGGAGCCCAAGGTGTCGCTGGAAGAGGGGCTGGGCCCCACGATCGCCTACTTCCGCCACATTCTGGGACTCGATTCATGACGCTTCTGGTTACCGGAGGGGCTGGCTACATCGGCAGCCACACCGTGCGTGCCCTGCAGCAGGCGGGCCACAAACCTGTGGTGCTCGACAACCTCGTGTATGGGCACCGTTCCATCGTGGAAGAGGTGCTGAAGGTGCCGCTGGTGCAGGGCCAGGTGGGTGATCGCGCCTTGATCGAGGCCTTGCTCAGCGGCCGCCACCCTGCCTGCGGCGGCGAGCCGGTGACGGCCGTGCTGCATTTCGCCGCCTATGCCTATGTGGGCGAATCGGTGCTGGATCCTGCCAAGTACTACCGCAACAATCTCGGCGACACCCTCAGCCTGCTTGAAGCACTCGTGGAGCCGGTGCGCAGCGGCCAGGGGCCGGCCATCCCGATCGTGTTCTCCTCTACCTGCGCCACCTACGGCAGCCCGGAGACGGTGCCGATCACGGAGGACACCCCCCAGCGGCCGATCAATTCCTATGGGCGCAGCAAGTGGATGGTGGAGCAGATGCTGGCCGATTTTGCGGCCGCCTATGGGCTGCCCATCGTGATCTTCCGCTATTTCAATGCGGCCGGCGCTGATCCGGCCGGCGACCTCGGCGAAGACCATGACCCCGAAACCCATCTGATCCCGCTGGTGCTCGATGCGATTGCCGGCCGGCGCGAGAGCATCAAGATCTTTGGCACCGATTACCCCACCCCCGATGGCACCTGCCTGCGGGATTACATCCACGTCAGTGATCTGGCCGACGCCCATGTGCTGGGCCTCGAGCACCTGCTGGCCGGCGCGGCGGACCAGCCGGTCGAGCCGTTGATCTTCAACCTCGGCACAGGCACGGCTTATTCGGTTCAGGAGGTGCTCACCGCAGCTCAGGAGGTCACGCAGCTCCCGCTCACTGCTGTGGTGGCGCCACGCCGGCCCGGCGATCCACCCACGCTGGTGGCCAGCGCCCAGAAGGCCCGGCAGGTGCTGGGCTGGGAGCCCCGCTACCCGGATCTGCGCGAGATCATCGCCCACGCCTGGGCGTGGCATCAGCGCACCGAACCCACTCCCTGAGCATGGCGTCGCCCACTTCTCCGGCGCCAGCTGGACCCACCCTCGTGACCGGCGCCGCCGGCTTCATCGGGGCGGCGTTGTGTGAGCGCCTGCTGGCCCGAGGCGAGCGCGTGATCGGCCTCGACAACCTCAACAGCTACTACGACCCGGCCCTGAAGCAGGCGCGGCTGGCCCGGTTCGAGCGCAGCGATGGCTTCCATTTTCACCGCCTGGATCTTGAGGATGGGGAGGCCATGGCGGTCCTGTTCGCGGCCGAGCGCCCCGCACGGGTGGTGCATCTGGCCGCCCAGGCGGGGGTGCGCTACTCGCTGGAGAACCCCGCCGCCTACATCCAGAGCAACCTGGTGGGGTTCGGCCACATCCTGGAGGGGTGCCGCCATCACGGCGTCGGCCACCTTGTGTATGCCTCCAGCAGCTCCGTGTATGGCGGCAACCGCCGCATGCCCTTCGGCGAACAGGACGCGGTCAACCATCCGGTGAGCCTGTACGCGGCCACCAAGAAGGCCAACGAGCTGATGGCGCACACCTACAGCCACCTCTACGGGCTGCCCGCCACCGGTCTGCGCTTTTTCACCGTCTATGGCCCCTGGGGCCGGCCGGACATGGCCCCGATGCTGTTCGCCCGCGCCATCCTGGCCGGCGAGCCGATCCGGGTGTTCAACCACGGCCGCATGCAGCGCGATTTCACCTACATCGACGACATCGTGGAGGGGGTGGTGCGCTGCCTCGACAAACCGGCCACCGCCGATCCGCTCTTCGACCCGCTGGCCCCCAATCCCGCCACCGCGGCGGTGCCTCACCGGGTGTTCAACATCGGCAACAGCCAGCCCACACCCTTGCTTGAGTTCATCGGGGTGCTGGAGGCGGCACTCGGCACCCCGGCGATCCAGAGCCTGGAGCCGATGCAACCCGGCGATGTGGAGGCCACCGCTGCTGACACCACCGCCCTCGAGGCTTGGGTGGGCTTCGCGCCCCACACCCCGATCACCGAGGGTGTGGCTCGCTTCGCCCACTGGTATCGCAGCTACTACCAGGCCTGAGCGCTTTCGCTGGCGCCGCCGATCAACACCACACCCCGCAAGACGGCAGCCCACAAGACGGCACCCCAGCTAACGGCGCGGCCAAACAAGGAAGCAGCCAAACAAGGGAACAGCCAAAAAAAAGCGGGCCCTCGGGCCCGCGAAGCGTGAAATACAGCAGGGGGAATCAGGCGGAACCCACTCCCACATAGGAGCCGTAGAAGAACAGGCCGACCACGAAGATCACGGCGATGCCGCCGGCGGTGGCCACCAACCAGAGGGGAAGCACCCCTTCGGTCCAGCGGCTCTTCCAGGCCACGGCTGGTCGGCCGTCAGGCAGGCGATCGGGAATGCGACCGTCAGGTAGTGCGGATTTCTTGCCGCTCATGGCTGAATCTCCCGATCAGTTGAAGAAGTAGCTGGTGAACAGAACGCCAATGACGAACACGAACAGCAGGCCCAGATAAAGGCTGGTGCGGTTCAGTTCGACCGGCAGATTGTTCGGGTTGGGATTGCGCTGCATGGCGGAAATCAGCGGCGGACGAATTGCATGGCCGCCAGGGCTCCCAGGAAGAAAACCGTGGGGATGCCCAGCGCATGAACCGACAACCACCGCACCGTGAAGATGGGGTAGTTGCGTGGCGTGGTGGAGACAGAAGACTGGGTCATGGCGTTACTTGAGGCGCAGGTCAAGCTGGCTCTTGCCCTCGTAACGCTGGCTCACCACCGGTGCCTTGGCTTCCTGGGGTTGGAAGTAGGCATCGGGGCGAGGCGTTCCGAAGGCGTCGTACGCCAAGCCAGTGGAGACGAAGAGGAATCCGGCCAGGAAGATCGCCGGCAAGGTGACGGCGTGGATGACCCAGTAGCGGATGCTCGTAATGATCTCGAAGAACGGGCGTTCCCCGGTGGAGCCGGCAGCCATAGCAGCGGGCAAATCAGCTACGGAATCTTAAGGGTCGGGCTGTGACCGCCGAGAGCTGGAGCGGCGGTTGGTTACACAGGGATGCAGTTGGGCCCGCCGGCGGCTTTCCTCGCCCGGCCGGCCCTAGCCCACCCAGCGCAGCAGGTTGCCCCGTTCGCCCAGCACGAAGCCCTTGCCATCGCTGGTGAAGCTGATCCGGGTGAAGTTCGTGGGCTGGACGGCGCCCACCGGATCGCGCTCCCAGTGGCTGCCGCCGTCGTGGCTCACCAGCAGGGTGCCGCTGCCGCCGCCGGTCCACACGTCACCATCGGGCCCCCAGGCCATGTCGAGGTAGCCGAAGCCATTGGTGATCGGGATCACCGGCTTGCTCCAGGCCTCAGGATCGCTGGCGTCGTCGTTGAAGCGCAGCTGGGCCCCCCGGGTGACCATCCAGAGGTTGCCGTCGGGCTGGAAGCCCATGCTTTGAAGGCGCTGGCTGCTCACCCGCTGGTGGGGCTGCCAGACCGCCTGGCCGGGCTCCCAGGTGGCGAAGAAGTTGCCGAGGCTCGACACGCTCACGTAGCGGCCATCGGCGGAGCGGCGCAGGTCGCGTACGGCGCCGGCCGCATCGCTCACTTCCGCCTGCCAGGTGACCCCCGCATCACCGGTGCTGTAGATGGCCCCCACGGTGGTGGCCAGCTCAGCGCTGCCGCGCCCGGTGGCGGTGACCGTATAAGGATCACCAGGCAGCTTGGTGTCGAGCAGCAGGCGCTCCCAGCTCCTGCCGGCATCAGCGGTGTGCAGCAGCAGGCCCGGCTGGCCCACGATCCAGCCCTCGGCTCCGTTGAAGTCGATGCTGATCAGACGGAAATTCTCCCCATCGGGCAGGTCCAGGGAGCGCTCTTCCCAGCTGGCCCCGCCGTCGTCGGTTTCGAGGATCAGCCGGTTGCTGCCCACCAGGAAGCCGTGCTTGGCATCGGTGAAGGCCACATCGAGAGGGTTGGCGCTGGTGGACAGCGCCACGGGTTGCCACGGGCTGGTGGCGGCCACGGGCAGGCCGGTGGTGACGCAGCCGCCGAGGCCGAAGCTGAGGCCGAGCGTGATCAGCACGGCCAGCAGGGGAGAGAACAGGCGCTTCACGGGGTCAACGCAGGGAGTAGAGGGACAGGAAGAAGGCGATGGCCAGGGCGAAGCCGCCGAAGATGAGCACGTTTTTCTGGCCGGGCGTGAGGGTGTTCACCCCGAAGCCGTAGCTGAGGTTCTCCTCAAAGCCGCTCGGCTTGTTGCGGGGGCCGATGTCCTTGAAGGCCCCCACCCGGCTGCGGCAGACCGGACAGCGGAAACCCACCGGATCAAGGCTGCTGAAGGGCGTGCCGGCGGGGATCGCCAGCTTGCGCACCCCCTCGCCCGGGTCGTAGACGAAGCCGCAGCTGCGGCACTCGAACCGGTGGGTGTCGGGATCGGTGCCGGCGCTCTCGGGAGCCGCCTCGCCCACCGACTGATCGCCGGCTGGCGGCGCGTCCTGCGCAGCGGCTAGCTCTGCAACGTCCAGCGCAGCGGCTTGCCCAACGTCCTGATCTGGTGCCAGCCCGGCGTCCAGCCCAGGTCCCTGTCCGGCATCCAGCACAGCCTCCTGCCCGGCATCCAGCCCAGCCTCCTGATCAGTGTCCTGGCCATTGACCATGGCGTTGGGCCCCGCTGCCTTGAAACGAAACTCTATCCAGGTCCTTGTCGCGGCAGCACCTTTGGCGGCAGCGACCGTTTGACGGGCGCGGATGCCAGACTCTGCGCCGTGTTCAGCCTCGCGATGTTCGTCTTACCTGGCTACGACGCCTTCCTGGGCTTTCTGCTGATCTCAGCAGCGGTTCCGGTGCTGGCCCTGGTCACCAACAAACTGGTGTCGCCGAAATCGCGCGACGGCGAACGCCGGCTCACCTATGAATCCGGCATGGAGCCGATCGGCGGTGCCTGGATTCAGTTCAACATCCGTTATTACATGTTCGCGTTGGTCTTCGTGATCTTCGACGTGGAAACGGTGTTTCTGTATCCCTGGGCTGTGGCGTTCAGCCGGCTCGGCCTGCTCGCCTTCATCGAGGCCCTGATCTTCATCACCATCCTGGTGGTTGCCCTCGCCTACGCCTGGCGCAAGGGCGCCCTCGAGTGGAGCTGACGCCCTTTCCACCATGACCCTCACTCCCACCTCCGCCTCCAGCACCCCTTCGATCGACGCCCTGCGCGATCTGCGGGCGTCCAGTTGCAACCCGGTCGGCGCTCCGCAGATCACCTCGGATCTTTCCGAGAACGTGATCCTCACCAGCCTCGACGACCTGCACAACTGGGCACGGCTCAGCAGCCTCTGGCCCCTGCTCTACGGCACGGCCTGCTGCTTCATCGAGTTCGCGGCGCTGCTCGGCTCCCGCTTCGACTTCGACCGTTTCGGCCTGGTGCCCCGCTCCAGCCCCCGCCAGGCCGACCTGCTGATCACGGCCGGCACCGTGACCATGAAGATGGCCCCGGCCCTGGTGCGGCTCTATGAGCAGATGCCCGAGCCCAAGTATGTGATCGCCATGGGCGCCTGCACGATCACCGGCGGCATGTTCAGCGCCGACTCCACCACGGCGGTGCGCGGGGTCGACAAGCTGATCCCGGTGGACCTCTACATCCCCGGCTGCCCGCCCCGGCCCGAGGCGATCTTCGATGCCGTGATCAAGCTGCGCAAGAAGGTGGGCAACGAAGCGCTGGCCGAGCGGGGCAACAGCCTGCCCACCCACCGCTACCTCACCATCAGCCACGCCATGAAGGCGGTGGCGCCGATCGTCACCGGGGCCTACCTCAAGGCCGAAACCCAGGTGGCCGCTCTCGCCGATCCCACCGCTCTCCCCCTCGACACCTCCACTCCAGCCGGGGTTGTTGCGGCCGAACCGATTCCCACAGCCAGCGCCTCCAGCGATGCCTGATCCCACCCCCGCCCCCGAGGGCGCCCCATCCGGCGCCACCGACTCCGCCGCCACCCTCGCCGCACCGGTGATCGGCCCGGTGAGCCAGTGGCTCAGCCAGCAGGGCTTCGACCACCAGCCGCTGGAGTCCGATCACTGCGGCATTGAAATGCTGGCCGTGGAGCCCCTGTTCCTGCCGGCGGTGGCCGCGGCGCTGAAGGCCTATGGCTTCGATTACCTCCAGTGCCAGGGCGGCTACGACGAAGGCCCGGGCGCCCGGCTGGTGAGCTTCTATCACCTGGTGAAACTGGGCGCTGGCGCCGATCCCTGCCCCGCCCCTGACAGCAAGCCGCAGGAAGTGCGGGTCAAGGTGTTCCTCGCTCGCGACGGCGACCTCACCATTCCCAGCCTCTACCGCCTGTTCCGCGGTGCCGACTGGCAGGAGCGCGAAACGTACGACATGTACGGCATCGTGTTCGAAGGCCATCCCCATCCCAAGCGGCTGCTGATGCCCGAAGACTGGAAGGGCTTCCCGCTGCGCAAGGACTACGTGCAGCCGGACTTCTACGAGATGCAGGACGCTTACTGAGGTCTACGGAGCCCGGCGCACTGGTGGATCCCCTGGGGATTCGGCGCGCCCGCTCTGCTCCCCGCCTCTCTGTCTGGTTCCGTTCGGTTTTCGGATCGGCGGCCAGGTGGTTTCTTCCGCCGGATGTTCCATCTGGCCTGTTCGTCAGTCTGGCGGCTTTTCTGATCAGGCGGTTTGTCGTGGTGATGACGCCCGACCGTCAGACCGTTTCCAGCACCGGCCGGCCACCTTTGTGCCGGCGGTAGAAGCGCATCACCGCCAGGGCGAGGCTGCGCGGGTCATGGCGCAGGGTGCCGGTGGGACGGGCCCCCTGCAGGGCCGCGACCATCACCTCGTAACCCTTGGCGCGCAGGCTGCGCACATCACACTGCACGGGCTCGGCGCCGCGGGCGCGGTAATGATCCAACAGGGCGACATCGCGGATCGGTTCCTGGGCCAGCACTGCGGTGAACAGGCGCCGGGTCACCCCCAGGCTGGCCAGCTGGGCCTCAATCGCCCGCACATGCCCTTCCACATCCAGCCGGTCGGTTTCGCCGGGCTGGGTCATCAGGTTGCAGATGTAGAGGCGGGGGGCCTTGCTGCGGCTGATCGCCTGCACCAGCTCCGGCACCAGAAGATTCGGCAGCAGCGAGGTGTAGAGGCTGCCGGGCCCGAGCACGATCAGCTCGGCGTTGGCTATCGCCTCCAGGGCGCGCGGCAGCGCAGGCGGGCGCTCGGGGGTGCAGCCCAGACGCACGATCGGGCTGGGGGAATGGCCGATGCGGGATTCCCCCTCAATGCGGTCGCCGTTCTCGAGCTCGGCCCAGAGGCGCACATCGGCGTTGGTGGCCGGCACCACCTGGCCCTGCACCGCCAGCACGCGGCTGCTGGCGGTGATCGCCGATTCGAGGCTGCCGGTGATGGCCGTGAGCGCCGTGAGGAAGAGGTTGCCGAAGCTGTGCCCCTCCAGCCCACTGCCCGATCGGAAGCGGTACTGGAACAGCCGGGTGAGCAGCGGTTCCTCGCGGGCCAGGGCCGCCAGGCAGTTGCGGATGTCGCCGGGGGGCTGCACGCCGAACTCCCGCCGCAGCACCCCGCTGCTGCCGCCGTCATCGGCAACCGTGACGATCGCGGTGATGTTGCTGCTGTAGCGCTTCAGGCCGCTCAGCAGCGTGGCCAGGCCCGTGCCTCCGCCGATCGCCACCACGTTGGGGCCGCGGTTGAGCCGGCGCTGGGCCAGCAGGGCCTCCACCAACAAGGTGTCTTTTTCAGGGGCGAGTGCCTGCTGGATCGAGCCGAAGCTGCGGCTCTGGCCCCACACCACCAACGCTGCGCCACCCAGCAGCACGAGCGGGCCGGTCACGCCGCGCGGCAGCACCCGCGTCATGTTCGAGAGCACCCAGTTGAGCGACTCCAGCGACCAGTAGATCGGTTTGAGATCGGCCAGGATCGCGGCCCCCAGCAGGGCCAGCAGCAGGCCCAGGCCGGAGGTGAGCATCCAGCGCTTCACCACCAGGCCTGGCTGGAGCCAGCGCACCGCCCGGCGTGAGCGGCTCATCAGGTCTTTCTGGCGCAGATCCCCGCGGCCCATCCAGCCAGGGCGCCGGGCTGACCGTGTGCTGAGGCGTCGTGGCGGGAGAGGGCGCTGGGAAGTCAAGCCGAAGGGGCGTTACGCCACAGCACGGTGCTGAAGGAACTGTAAGGATGAACGGTGTCGGCGAACCAGATCCCAGCGAGGCTCCCCTTCACGCCTGCCAGGCCCTCACCACCGTCGTCCGTGTCGTCAACCGTTCCGTCAACGCTTTCGTCCTCCGCCACTGGCCCCCTGCCATCGGCTGTGCCGGTGGTGGAACTTCACGACATATCGATGCGCTGGGGGTCGCGCACCGTGCTGGAGCGCATCAACCTCACCCTGCTGGAGGGGGAGCGGCTGGCGGTGGTGGGGCCTTCCGGCACCGGCAAATCCACCGTGCTGCGCATCCTGGCGGGCCTGTTGTTGCCCACCTCCGGCAACTACCGCCTGCACGGCGTGCCACAGCAATACCTGCGCCTGGATCAGCGCCGCCCCGCCGATGTGCGCCTGGTGTTCCAGAACCCTGCCTTGCTGGCCTCGCTCACGGTGGGGGAGAACGTGGGCTTTCTGCTCTACCGCCACAGCAAGTTGCCGGAGCCGGAAATTCGTCAGCGGGTGCAGCGGGCGCTGGAGGCGGTCGGCCTGTACGGCATTGAAAATCAGCTGCCCGGTGAACTCAGCGGCGGCATGCAGAAACGGGTGAGCTTCGCGCGCGCCCTGATCGATGACCCCAGCAATGCCTCCGGCCAGCACCCTTTGCTGCTGTTTGATGAGCCCACCGCCGGACTGGATCCAGTGGCCTGCACCCGCATCGAGGATCTGATCGTGAAGGCGAATCAGGTGGCGGCCGGTTGTTCGGTGGTGGTGAGCCATGTGATGAGCACGATCGTGCGCACGGCCCAGCGGGTGGCCATGCTTTACGACGGCCGGGTCCAATGGTGCGGATCCACCGAAGACTTCGGTCGCACCGACAATCCTTATGTCGTGCAGTTCCGTACCGGTAGCCTGAACGGCCCGATGCAGCCGGCGGAGCTTTGACACCACATGCGTCGTAGCGTCCGCGAGGCTTTGGTGGGTTTCACCCTGCTGGGAGCTGTGATCGGCGGGCTCAGCCTCTGGTTCTGGCTGCGGGGTGTTTCACTCGGCCGCAGCAATTGGACGCTGAAGGTGCGTTTCGCCGATGCCGCCGGCCTGGCCGATCGCTCGGCGGTGATGTTCCGCGGCGTGCAGGTGGGCAATGTGCGGCGGATCTCGCCCACCTCATCGGCCGTGGTGGCCGAACTGGAGATCACCGATCCCAGCCTGCAGTTGGCGCGGCCGGTGGTGGCCCAGGTGCAGTCGGCCTCGCTGCTTGGTGGTGATGCCCAGGTGGCGCTGATCAGCTCCGGGCAGCCGCTGCCCGCCTCGGCGCCGCGGCCGGGTGACAAGGCCTGCAACAACACCCGCATGGTCTGCAACGGCTCCTCACTCGAAGGGGTCAGTTCCGCCAGCTTGAGCAGTGTCACCGAGCTGATGCAGAGCCTGCTGCTCGAGGCTGAAAAGCAGAACCTGGTGCCCGAGATCGCCAGCACCACCAAGAGCTTTGACGCCACCTCCCGAGAGGCGACCCGTTTCCTCAAAGACGCCCAGAAGATCGCGATTCAACTGGACGTGCTGATCCGCCAACTCAACGTGGTGGCCGGCAAGGCCGACCCCATGCTCGCGTCGCTCACCACGGCCAGCGCCGATGCCGCGGCCGCCAGCCGCCACGTGCGCAACCTCACGGCCGCCCTCGACAACCCCCGCACCGTGGCCGAGCTCAAGGCCACGGTGAGCAACGCCGAGAGGCTCACGGCACGGATCGATGCGGTGGGTGGCGATGTGAGCAAGCTCACCGGTGACCCCCGCTTCATGGATGGGGTGCGCAGCCTGGCCATCGGCCTCGGCCAGTTGTTCGATGAGCTTTACCCCGCCCAGACGGGCCTGGCCAAAGACAAAGCGGCCAAGGACAAGGCCGACAAGGACAGCACGGTGAAGCCCGGCAGCGCCACCACCGGCGGTGACAGGCAGGGCGCCGCTGCTGGCACCCGCCCACCGGCGGAACCCCCCCGCCGGCTTGATCCCTGAGGCGTTGACGAAGCGCCGCAAATCCAGAGCCGTTGAGTTTGAGCGATTAGCTCAGGAGGCGTTGAGCGCCTCAAGGGCGATGGCGGCGATCGCCTGGTCGCTGGCCTTGGGCAGTTGCACGTAGCGACCGCCGGCCGCTTCCGCCAGCTCCTTGCCCATGCCGCTGCCGATGAACTTGCGCTCGGTGTCGATCACCAGCAGCTTGATGCCGAGGGCGCGGTAGCGGGCCGCCACCCCCTTCACCTCCTCGCGCAGGTCGACCGGCTCCTCCCCCTCCAGCTGGGGCTGGCCCAGGGAGCGGCTCAGCGGCACGTTGCCGCGGCCGTCGGTGATCGCCACCACCACCACCTGGCCCAGATCGCCCTTGGACAGTGCATTGGCGCCCACCCGCGCCGCCTGGGACAGGCCATGAGCGAGCGGTGAGCCGCCGCCACAGGGCATCTGCTCCAGCCGGCGGCGTGCCGCGGTGATCGAGCGGGTGGGGGGCAGCAGCACCTCCGCCTGCTCGCCGCGGAAAGGGATCAAGGCCACTTCGTCGCGGTTTTCGTAGGCCTCGGTGAGCAACCGGATCACGGCGCCCTTGGCGCTCTGCATGCGGTTGAGCGCCATCGAGCCGCTGGCGTCCACCAGGAAAATCACCAGGGCGCCTGCCTTGCGCTGCAGTTGCTTGGCCCGCAGGTCGCCGTCTTCGACGATCACGCGGCGGTGCGGTTCCCGCTCACGGCGGCTCTTCTGGTGCGGCGCCGCCGCCCGCAGGGTGGCATCGACGGCGATGCGGCGCACGGGCCCGCGCGGCAGCATCGGCTTCACGTAGCGGCCGCGCGATTCGCTCTGCACCAGGGAGCGCTTGCCGCTGCCGCCCCCACGGGAACGGGCAGCGGCGAACAGCAGCAGGTCGGGGTCGATGGCGGTGGCCTCCGGATCGAGCAGGAATTCCTCCGGAATCGACGGCGGCGCCTGGTCGTCGGGGCTGTCGTCGTCGTCTTCGGGCGGGTCCTCCTCCGGGGCGTCGTCGTCGCTGGCCTCGGGGGGTTCGGGCGGTTCCGGCTCCTGGGGCTGCTGCTCCGCCTGGGGCGGCGGCGGCGGCTCCAGCGGCTGGTCGGGATCGGGCGGCGGCAGCTGCAGGGCCCGCGGGGCGATCACCAGGCGCACGGCCACCTGCAGGTCGTCGGCCTCCACCCGGTCGCGGCCGCTCAGCGCCGCATGGGCCCGGGCGACCCGCACCGCATACAACTCGGCCCGGTGCCCCTCCACACCGCCACGGATCGCCTCGGTGACGAGGTAGCGGATCTGCTCGCGCTCGATCACCACATCCTTCAACCACTGGCGGGCCAGCAGCAGCTGGGTGGCCAGGGCGTCGGTCTCCTCCTGCCAGCGGGAGCGGAAGGCTTCGCTGGATTCGCCATGGTCGAGGGCCGAGCGGGTGATCGTCACCCGTTCTTCCGTGCTCACCAGCTGGTTGGCCGACAGGGCGATGGCGAAGCGGTCGAGCAGGTGATCGCGCACCGCCCCCTCCTCGGGGTTGTAGGTGGCGATCAGCAGGGTGCGGCAGGGGTGCACCAGGCTCAGCCCCTCGCGCTCGATCCGGTTGATGCCGGAGCCCACCGCCGCCAGCAGCAGGTTGGTGATGCCGTCATCGAGCAGGTTGAGTTCGTCGACGTACAGGACGCCGCGGTGGGCCTCCGCCAGCAGCCCGGGCTGGAACACCGGCGTGCCGCTGCTCAGCGAGGCGGCCACATCCACCGCCCCCAGCAGCCGGTCTTCGGTGACGCCGAGGGGCACCTGCACGAAGGGGGCGGGAATCACCCGGGTGGGGAGCAGAGCGGTGGGATCGGCGCCGCTGGGATCGCCTCCGCGTGCCGTGATGCGCTCATGGATGGCGGCATCCCAGTCGTCGGGCCGCTGCGGATCCACGTTGCGGCTGCTCACTCCCTCGCCCAGATCGAGCACATCGATCGGCGGCAGGAGTGCATGCAGCCCGCGGGCCAGCACCGACTTGCCGGTGCCGCGGCCCCCGGCGATCACCACCCCACCGAGCCCTGGATCCACCGCCGCCAGCAGCAGGGCCAGCTTCAAGGTGCCGTGCCCGGTGATCGCGGCGAGCGGAAAGGCGCGTGCGGCGGCGCCGGCGGCGGCCGGAGTGGCAGCGGACCCGCTGACGACCATGGGGCAGAGGCTGGAGGAAGGAGGCTCAGTCTCGCTGACGGTGCTGCGCCACTGGTGCCTGTGCCTGTGCCTGTGCCTTTGGCCGCGGCTGCAGCTGTGGGTGCTGCGGCGAACAGCCGTGTGGCCAGCAGAACCTACACTTTTGCAACGAGGCAGGGCGGGATATCCGCACGCCTGGCATTTCTTTCTGCTACCGCTGCGGCCCCTCCATGGTGATGTTGTCCCGGGTCGATCGTCCTGGCCGCACCAATGAATCCAAGGCGTCGCGCCGGAACGCCGCCGAGGCGGGCGCCGCTGCGGCGCGCGGCTTCGGGGGTGGCGGCGGCGCTGGTGCCAGTGCCAACAAGGCCTCCCGCGGCGGCAACAAGCGGCGCAAGGGGCTCAGCCGCGCCGACTGGGGCCCGCTCGGCAAGCACCCGGATGTGGAGGCGATCGTGGCCCGCCAGCGTCTGCATCTGCCCCTGTCCGGACGCCTCAGCGTGGAGCAGGTGAACCGGGCCTGGAAGCTGGCTGCAGCCGAGCACCACCCCGATCGCGGCGGCGCCCACGACACCATGCAGCTGGTGAACGGCGCCCGGGACCTGCTGCTCGGCCGCGATGGCGACACCCCGCTGGAGCGGCCGGAGGAGCGCCGCCGCTCCGACCTCTACTGATCCCCCGCGTGCCGCACGGCCCCTGCGAGCGCACGCTCGCGATTGCGCTCGGGGCCAATCTCGACGACCCCGGTGCCACCCTGGCGGCGGTGCGCCCTCTGCTGGCCGCTGAACTGGTGGCCTGGGCCGGCACGCCGCCGCTGGGGGTGCCGCAGGCCCGGCTGCAACTGCACTGGTCACCGCTCTTTCGCACCGCGCCGGTGGGGGGACCGCCTGGTCAGCCGCCTTATCTCAATGCTGTGCTGCTGGTTCACCACAGCCCTCTGCCCGCCACCGGGTCTGCCGTGACGACCTCCGCTCTGCCAGCCGCAGCGTCTTCTGCCAGTGCGTCTGCCTGTGCATCCGCTCTGCCAGCCGCAGCGCCCGCCGCTCACGCGCCCTGGCCCGCTGCCGAGGAGCTGTTGCGGCGGTTGCAGCGTCTGGAAGCCGCCTTCGGCCGTGAGCGCTCGGTGCACTGGGGGCCGCGCACCCTCGACCTCGACCTGCTCTGGTGCGGCCGCCAGGTCTGCGGCACGGCCACGCTCACCTTGCCCCACCCGCGCCTGCGCGAGCGGGCCTTCGTGCTGGCCCCGCTCGCGGCCCTCGATCCGCTGCTGATCCCGCCTGGCGGGGCGGCCACGGCGGCGGAGCTGCTGGCCGCTGCCCTGCGTCGCGGCGCCGAGCCCCCGCCGCGGGCGCTGGCGGGGGTGCCGGGCTGGCCCGACACCGCGCCAGTGGCGGCAGACGGTCACACTGGAAGCCCGCAGCGCGCCGTGCATGGCCCCCTTGCCGCCCCCTGAGCCCTCCACCCATCTGGCCACGGTGGGGGCTCTCGATGCCCGCAAGATCCGCTTTGAGCTCAACCGGGTGGTGCTGCCCAAAGGCGTGGAAGGCACCTACGGGATCATCCGCCACCCCGGCGCGTCGCTGGCGGTGCCCGTGCTCGATGACGGCCGCGTGGTGATCCTGCGCCAGTACCGCTTCGCGGTGGAACGGCGCATCCTTGAGTTCCCTGCCGGCACCCTGGAAGACGGCGAGGACCCGTTGGCTTCGATGCAGCGGGAACTGGCGGAGGAAGCGGGCTACAGCGCCAGCCGCTGGGATTCGCTGGGCCTGATGTTGCCCTGCCCCGGCTATTCCGATGAGGTGATCCACCTGTTTCTGGCCCGCGCCCTCACGCCCCTGCAGCAGCCACCCGCCGGCGATGACGACGAGGACATGGAGGTGCTGCTGATGGAGCCGCAGGCCCTTGATGCGGCCCTGGCCAGCGGCGATGAGGCCCTGGATGGCAAGAGCGTGACCGCCTGGTTCCGCGCCCGTCAGCTGCTGGGTTGCTGAAGCGGTGCAGGAGCTGTTGCGATGACCCCGCCCCGCTGGCTGTTCTGGCACCGCCGCGACCTGCGGCTGGCCGACAATCTCGGCCTGGCGGCCGCCGCCCGCGCCACGCCCGCCGTGACCGGCGTGTTCGTGCTCGATCCGGCCCTGCTGGAGGCCAGCGACCTGGCCCCGGCGCGGCTGTGGTTTCTGCTGGAAAGCCTGCGGGAGCTGGAGCAGCGCTGGCGTGAGGCCGGCAGCCGGCTGCTGCTGCTGCGGGGGGATCCAGCCGAGCTGCTGCCCCAGCTGGCGCTGGCGATCGGCGCGGAGGTGGTTGCCTGGAACCGTGATGTGGAACCCTTCGGCCGCGAGCGCGACCGCCGTGTCGCCAGCGCGCTGCAACGGGACGGGCTGAAGGTGCTGGCGGGCTGGGATCAGCTGCTGGTTGCCCCCGACAGCCTCTTCACCGGCGGTGGTGCTCCCTACCGGGTGTACGGGCCGTTCTTCCGTGCCTGGCGGCGCCGGCTGGAGCCCGCTGGCCCGGGGGAGACGGCGGGCCCCGCGCCGCAGCTGGCGCCGGTGGCCGCTCCCAGCGGCTTGCTGGCCCTCGATCCCGCCGCCCTGCCCGCCCGCGGCCAGGCCCTCTGGGCGTGCCTGCCGCTTCTGGACGCCGTGCCTGCGCCCGGCGACAGCGCCGCTGCTCTTGGCCTTGCCGTCACTGCCGGCCTTGCCAGCACCGCCGGCTTCGCCGGCGCCGAGCTTTGCCCTTGCCGTCCGGGAGAAGCCGCTGCCGCTGATCAGCTGGCCCGCTTTGCTGATGGTGCCCTGCTGCGGTACGAACCCGGCCGCAATCTGCCCGGCGAGGCGGGCACCTCCGGCCTGAGCGCGGCCCTCAAGTTCGGCACGCTCAGCCCGCGGCAGGCCTGGGCGGCGGCCCAGCAGCAGCGGCCCCGCGCCCGCAGCGACGAGGACCTGCAGGCGATCACGGTGTGGGAGCAGGAACTGGCCTGGCGCGAGTTCTACCAACAGGCCCTGTTTCACTTTCCCGAGCTGGCTGAAGGGCCCTATCGCCCCCAGTGGCGCCGGTTTCCCTGGGAGAACGACACCGGCCGTTTCGAGGCCTGGTGCGCGGGCCTCACCGGCGTGCCGATCGTGGATGCGGCGATGCGGCAGCTGAACACGAGCGGCTGGATGCACAACCGCTGCCGCATGATCGTGGCCTCCTTTCTGGTGAAGGATCTGATCTGCGACTGGCGCTGGGGCGAACGCCAGTTCATGCGCCTGCTGGTGGACGGGGATCTGGCTGCCAACAATGGGGGCTGGCAGTGGAGCGCCAGCAGCGGCATGGATCCCAAACCCCTGCGCATCTTCAATCCCTTCACCCAGGCGGCCCGCTTTGATCCCGAGGCTCAGTACATCCGCCGTTGGCTGCCGGAACTGGCGCATGTGGCCACTGCCGATCTGATCAGCGGGGCGATCGCGCCACTGGAGCGGAGGGGTTACCCCGCACCGATCGTGGACCACAAGCAGCAGCAGGCGCGCTTCAAGGCGCTCTATGCCGGGCTGGGCTGAATCGTTGGCTGCGCTTGCTGGTGCTGGGGCACTGGGTGGGGGAGCAGGGCGGTGCCTTGCTCAGACCCGCACCTGAGCGCGCGACTCGGCAGAGGCAGTGGCGGCCACTGGGGCCGCTGACGTGCCTGCCAGCTGGCGCAGGGCTGTGATCACCGCTTGCTGCTGCTCGGCGGTGAGTTCGGGGAAGATCGGCAGGCTGAGCACCTGGGAGGTGAGCCGTTCGGTGGCCGGCAGGCTGCCGGGGCCGTAGCCCAGCTGGGCGTAGGCCGGCTGGCGGTGAATCGGAATCGGGTAGTAAATGATCGTGTTGACGCCGGCGACGGCCAGCTCCTGCTTCAGCCAGTCGCGGCAGCAGCTTTCAGGCAGGCCGTAGGTGGCGCTGTTGCTGGAGGGGGCGCAGCTGCCGCCGCAGCTGCTTGCACCCGCCGGGCAGAACGGGACGCGCACCACGAACTGGTTCCAGCTGTGCCCCTCGGGCCCGGGCTCGGGCAGGGTGATTCCGGCCAGTCCCGCCAGCTCTTGCTGGTAGGTGGCGGCCAGCTGGCGGCGGCGCTCGATCCAGCGCTCCAGATGGGGCAGCTTCACGGCCAGCACCGTGGCCTGGAGAGCGTCGAGGCGGCTGTTGTAGCCCAGTGAGGTGTGCAGGTAGCGCTCCGGCATGCCGTGCACGGCCAGCTCGCGGATGCGCTGGGCCAGCTCGGGGTCGCTGCAGAGCACAGCGCCGCCATCACCGGCACCACCGAGGTTCTTGGTGGGGAAGAAGCTGAAGCAGCCCGCGTCGCCCCAGCTGCCCACCGGTTGCCCCGCCCAGCTGGCGCCGGTGGCCTGGGCGCAGTCTTCGATCACCTTCAGGCCATGCACTGCGGCGATCGCGGTGATCCGCTCCATGTCGACCGGACGGCCAAACAGGTGCACCGGCATCAGGGCACGGGTGGCGGGCGTGATCGCCGCCTCGATCCGGTCGAGATCGATCAGATAGGAGCTTTCCTCCACATCCACGAACACCGGCGTGGCGCCCACGCTGCTGATCGCTTCGGCGGTGGCGAAGAAGCTGAACGAACTGGTGATGACCTCATCGCCAGGACCGATCCCCAGGCCTCGGAGGGCCAGCACCAGAGCGTCGGTGCCGCTGTTGCAGCCGATGGCGTGGGGGCTGGCGCAGACAGCGGCGAACTGTTGCTCGAAGGCGGCAATCCTGGCCCCCCCGATGTACTGGCCGCTGCGCAACACCTGCAGAACGGCGTCTTCGAGGCCTTCACCAAGCTGATGAAGTTGCTCGGTGAGATCGAAGGGGGGCACCTGCATGCGGGCAACCTTAATCCCCTCAGCCGTCGGTTCCAGGGGGCGCCTGGCCAGGGTGCCACTTGATGTTGCAGCCGATGGCGGGCCGCTGATCGGGGTCAGGAGTCTGGCCGGCAAGCACCGCATTGAGCGCCTCTCGCAGGCTGCTGCCGTCCGCGGCCTGGCCCGTTCCCGGGCGGCTGGCATCGAGCTGGCCGCGATAAACGAGCCGGTGGCCTGCGCCGAACAGATAGAGGTCGGGGGTACAGGCGGCGTGGAAGGCCCGAGCCACGTTCTGGTCGCTGTCCAGCAGGTAGGGGAAGCGCCAGCCGTGCCGCCGGCGTTGGTCGTTCAGCCCCTCCGGGCCGTTCTCGGGGTGGGTGCGGACGCTGTTGCTGGCGATCGCCAGGATCACCACCCGGTTGCTGTAGTCGCGCTCGAGCCGCGTGAGCTCCGGCTCGATGTGCTTCACGAACGGACAGTGGGCGCAGAGGAACAGCACCAGCAGCGGCTGGGGCGGCAGGGCGGCGCTGTCGTGGACGCGGCCATCGAGATCGGCGAGCTGGAACGGGGGCAGGGCCGTGCCCAGCGGCAGCATCGTGGAGGGGGTGAGGGCCATGGCGCCAGGCTCCGCGGCGGGACTTCCGCTGTGATTGTGGCGTCCGCGCCGGCGCCGCCACTGGGGCAGGATCGGCGCCCCCCGGTTCGCCTGCGTGAGCCTCCCGATGTCTTCATGGCGCTTGTCCTCATGGCGCCGTCTCGTGGCGCTGCCGGCGTGGCTGAAAGCGGCGCGCTGGTCGCCAAGGCGCCCCTTGCTGCGGCCGTTGGCGCTAGTGGTGGTGACGTTGTTGGTGACGTCTTCCCTGCTGGCGAGTTGTGTTCCCGCCACCAACAGGGCCAGCTGGCGGATCTTCCCCCTGCAGCGCCGTCAGCCCCACGACGGCCTGGCGGTGGTGAATCAGCCCGATGGCTTCGGTGTGCACCTGTGGCTCGAGACCGACACCCGCCAGCGGGGGGTCTGCCGGCCGCGCTGGTTGCCGGACCCGCCCCGTCTGTTCAACGGCAACGGCAGCGCGCCGTTCAGCTCCGGCCTGGCGACCCGCCAGGAGTTCTTTGAGGTGGTGGCGCGCGGCGATGTGCGCCGGGCGCTGCAGCGCGAACTGGAGGCGCTCTGCCAGGCGCGCGCCCCGCGCAGCCGCTGGGAGTGGACCGAGCCGCCCCGCCGCGCGGACCAGGTGAAGCAGGAGAGCTTCCCGATGCTGCAGGAGGAGGATCTGCTGCCCGATCCGAGCGAGGTGCGGGCCCGTGAGGAAGCGCTGGAGGAGGGGGCCGGCGCCGGCGCCCCGGCACCCTCTGCAGCCCCGGAGGCTGAGCCGTAGCCCCCTATCCCCTGGCCCCGTGGACCTCGAAGCGGGCCAGGGCCACAGCCCCGCTGTAGCCCGCCGGCAGCAGCAGATCCCTGCAGGCCAGCGAGTCCGTGGCCGCGCCATCGGCGGCGCCATCGGCCAGGCTCGGCCCCGTGGCCGCCAGGCCGGTGCCACCGGCCTTCAGACGCGCCTCCAGGCGGCACCAGTGGCGAAAGAATTCGCGGCGGCCCGCTTCAGCGGGCAGGGCTTCAAGTTCAGCCACCAGGGCGCTGGGAAAGCAGCGGCGCGCGATCGCCGGCCAGGCCGGCAGTGGCCGCTGCTGTTCCACATCGATGCCCACCGGCTGGCAGCCATGGAAGGCCAGCAGCACCAGCTCTCCGGAGTGGGCGACGTTGAACTGCGCCACGCCCGGGCCCAGCGCCGGGCCGGGCCGCGCTGGTGCGGGCGGCAGCTGTGGCTTGCCGTGGCGGTTGGTGACCAGCTCGATCTCGCCGGCGGGGTGATCCAGGCAGGCGGCCAGCAACTGCCGCAGGGCGCCCCGGCCCAGAAGGAAGCGTTCCTGATCGCCGGAGCGGCGCAGCCGCTGCCACCGCTCCCGCTCCGGCACGGTGAGCAGCGGCGGCAGGGCGGGCAGGGCGGCGGCCACAGCCGGCGAGCGCCGGTCGATGCACCAGAGGGCCGGTGGTGCCGACGGGCTCGGGTCGAGCCAGCCGGGCTCCAGGTGATCGGCGGGGGGCCAGGCCCGCAGCGGCAGTGGTGCAGGCGCGCTCAAGCGGCGCTGGGGCGTGGCCCCTCGAAACCGGCCCAGACCGCCCGCTCGGCCTGCTTCCAGTAGCGGCTGAAGCGCCGCAGGTCCACGGGGCCCTCCAGCTGCACGAAAGGCTCGGGCTCCAGCACCTGCAGCGGCAGGGCGGCGCCGATCGTGGCTGAAAGTGCCGCAAAGCGGGGATCCACCGCCCGGCTGGTGACCACCCCGTCGGCGCCATGGCGGGCGGCGAAAGCGAGCAACTCCTCCGCCACAGCTCCGTCCCGGAGCGCCACCGGAAGATCCAGCAGGCATTCGTAGAGGAAGCCGAGCCGCTTGAGGCTGATCGCCGGGCCCTGGCCGGCGCTTCCCTCGATCAGGGGCCGGTCGAACACGAACAGGGCCGGTCGGTCGGGATGGGCGCGCAACGCGGGGTTGGCCGGCCCCAGCGCCTCGCCGTGGATCCAGAGCACCGGCCGTTGCAGGCGGCCGGTTGGAGCGGCGGCGGCTCGCCAGGGCTGGCTGTCTGGCGCGCTGTCTGGCGCGCGGCTGACCGGTGGGGACTGGACCGGGGGCTGGGTATGGGTCTGGCTCTGGGTCTGGTCCTGCAGCGGCGGCTCCGGCGGGCTGAGCGGCGCCTCGTTGCGGAACAGCTGCTCGCCCAGCCGTTCGTAGCTGGCCTCGAACGGGCAGCCACCCGGCCGGCCGGCGCCACCGGCCTGCGCCTTCGGGCAGGCGCGGCAGAAGCGGCCGCTGCTGAAGCGCTCCAGGTTGGCGCGGTTGAACAGGTAGGGCTTGGCGCTGAAGGTGCCGGCCACCCATTGCCAGCTGAGGTTGTTGCTGGCCGGATCGCCGTCGAGCAGGTGGCGCAGGAACCAGCGGGCGCCGGTCTGCCAGCGCACCCGCCGCCAGTGCACCAGGTAGGCCGCCAGCCACATCCGGGCATGGTTGTGCAGCCAGCCCTCATGCACCAGCTGGTGGCGAAAGGCATCGATGCAGGCCAGGCCGGTGCTGCCGCCGGCGATGTCCTCGGGCAGGTCTTGGCGGTAGGCCGTGGGCGGCAGGCCGCTGGCGCCCCGCTCGCGGTCGTCCCAGATGCCCTCGCCCAGCTGCTGCCAGACGCGCTGCCAGTAGTCCCGCCAGCCGAGCTCGTTGATCAGCTTTTCGCCGGCGCTGCGCCCCAGCCCCCGGGCGGTCAGGGCAGCGAACACCGCCTGCCGCACCTCCGCCAGGGTGAGCACCCCGTGGCGGATGTAGGGGGAGAGGCGGGTCACGGCGCCATCGAGATGGTTGCGGCTGGCGGCGTAGGCCACCGGGTCGATCGCTGCCAGCTCGGCCAGCGCCGCTGCCCGGCCACCGCGCAGCGGGCTCAGCGGTGGGGCGTCTGCGGTGTCCGGGGCGGCCGGTTGCATGCCGAAGCGGGCCTGCAGCTCGCCGGCCAGGTCGTGCCGAGCGGCGAAGGTGCGGGGCAGATCGCCGGCGGCAGGCGGCCAGGCGAGGGGGACAGCGGGCTCCATGGCACCGATCGTGGCGCGGGCAGGGCGCCAGCGCTGCGGGAGAATCCCTGCCAGCTCGCTCCCCGGACATGCTTCTCGATCTGCGCGGCAAGAAGGCCCTGGTCACCGGCATCGCCAACAACCGCTCGATCGCCTGGGGCATCGCTCAGCAGCTGGCCGCGGCGGGCTGCGAGCTGGCGGTCACCTACCTGCCCGACGACAAGGGCCGCTTCGAGGGCAAGGTGCGTGAGCTCACGGCCCCGCTGGCCCCCAGCCTGGTTCTGCCGCTCAACGTGCAGATCCCCGAGCAGATCGAAGCCGCCTTCGCCGCGATCCAGCAGCAGTGGGGCAGCCTCGATGTGCTGATCCACTGCCTGGCCTTCGCCGGCAAGGAGGAGCTGGTGGGCGACTACAGCGCCATCACCCCCGAAGGCTTCGGCCGGGCGCTGGAGGTGAGCGCCTATTCGCTCGCGCCGCTCTGCCGCTACGCCAAGCCCCTGTTCAACCCCGGTGCCAGCGTGATCACGCTCAGCTACCTGGGCGCCGAGCGGGCGATCCCCAACTACAACGTGATGGGGGTGGCCAAAGCAGCCCTCGAGGCCTCGGTGCGCTACCTGGCCGCCGAACTGGGCCCCGACAAACAGGTGCGGGTGAACGCCATCAGCGCCGGCCCGATCCGCACCCTGGCCAGCTCCGCCATCGGCGGCATTCACGAGATGATCCACAACGTGGAGGAGAAGGCCCCGCTGCGGCGCACCGTCACCCAGGACGAGGTGGGCAGCACCGCCGCCTTCCTGGCCAGCCCGCTGGCCAGCGGCATCACCGGTCAGGTGATCTACGTGGATGCCGGCTACTGCATCAACGGCATGTGAGCTGCCCGGAGGGATCACCCGTGCGTGAGGCCGCCGGCAGGACAATGGCTCGTGGGCCCGCCTGCAGCATCAGCGCTCATGAGGCCGCCGGTAAGGCCAGGCAGCTGGTTCTTCCAAGCGCCTGGCAAGGCCAAGCACCTGGCACGTTCAAACACCAGGCGGGTTGAAGGACCCGGCAAGGCCAAACCCTGGCAAGGCCAAACCCCTGGCATTTCCTGGCGCCATGGAGCCGCTCGCTCGGCACGTATCCCAGTCTCACGAGGCTGGATCCTCGGGGGGATCTGATTCTCTCCATCTCGCCCCCCGAGCTCTACCCCCAGGCCCTGGCGCTCTGATCCAGCCGTGCGGTGGCCGGTATCGGCCATGATTCGCCCAGGTCCAGCCCGTGTTGAGCGTGTCCGTATCCCCTCCCGGTTCCCTTGCCCGCAGCGGAGTGGTGCATCGGGTCACCGGGGAAACAGATGTGCGGGTGCGCCTGGATCTCGATGGCAGCGGTGCCTGCCAGGTGAGCACCGGCGTGCCGTTTCTGGATCACATGCTGCATCAGCTGGCCAGCCATGGCCTGCTCGACCTGGAGATCAGCGCCAAGGGCGACACCCACATCGACGACCACCACACCAACGAGGATGTGGGCATCGCCGTCGGCCAGGCCCTGGCGCAGGCCCTGGGCTCCCGCCGCGGCATCCATCGCTTCGGCCATTTCGTGGCGCCGCTCGATGAAGCGCTGGTGCAGGTGGCGCTCGATTGCTCCGGCCGCCCCCACCTCAGCTACGGGCTCACGATTCCGGCCCAGCGGATCGGCACCTACGACACCGAACTGGTGCGGGAGTTCTTCGTGGCGGTGGTGAACAACTCCGGCCTCACCCTGCACATCCGTCAGCTCGATGGCCTGAACTCGCACCACATCGTGGAGGCCTGCTTCAAGGCCTTCGCCCGGGCGCTGCGGCTGGCGGTGGAGATCGACCCGCGCCGGGCCGGTGCCGTACCCAGCAGCAAGGGGGTGCTGGAGCAGGCGGGCGCCGCTTAACACTCCTTTACGTGATGATGGGAGGACCGCCGTCCGCTCGCCCGTTCATGACCCTGGCCGCCAGCCGCCCCGACCATCCGGACGCACCGGAGTCCGCCGCGAGCCCCACCACCTACGCCCGCGCCGATTGGGCCAGTGCGTTCCGCAACGTGGGCAGCGAACTCACGGCGGCACCGCTCACCGCCAGCAAGGGCTCCATCCCCAGCGAGCTCAGCGGCACCCTCTACCGCAACGGGCCGGGCCGGCTGGAGCGCGGCGGCCAGTGGGTGCACCACCCCTTTGATGGCGACGGCATGATCACCGCCGTGCGCTTCGACGGTGGCGCCGCCACCCTCACCAACCGTTTCGTGCGTACCGAGGGCTGGCTGGCGGAGGAGGAGAAGGGCAGCTTCGTGTACCGCGGCGTGTTCGGTACCCAGAAGCCCGGCGGTCCCCTCGCCAATGCCTTCGACCTGCGGCTCAAGAACATCGCCAACACCCACGTGGTGCGGCTGGGCGACCGCCTGCTGGCGCTCTGGGAGGCGAGCCTGCCCCACGGCCTCGATCCCGACACACTGGAGACCACCGGCCTCGAGCAGTTGGATGGCGTGCTTGCCGCCGGGGAGGCCTTCAGCGCCCACCCCCGCTTCGATCCCGGTCACCGGGGCGGTCCGCGCATGGTCACCTTCGGGGTGAAGGCGGGGCCCCGCAGCACGATCCGGCTGATGGAGTTCGACGCCTCCAGCAGCCAGGCCAGCAACGGCGAGAGCAGCAGCGGTCAGGCCACCAGCGGTGATCACAGCAGCGGTCACCAGGGCAGCGGTAGGGGCGGCAGTGGCCGCCTGCTGGCCGATCAGACCCGCAGCTTCAAAGGGTTCGCCTTCCTGCACGATTTCGCGATCACCCCCAACTGGGCCGTGTTCCTGCAGAACGCCATGGCCTTCAACCCGCTGGGCTTGGTGTTCGGCCTGAAGGGGGCCGCCCAGTGCCTGGCCTCCAAGCCCGGCGAGCAGGGTCAGTTCTGGCTGATTCCCCGCTCCGGTGAAGGCGAGCCCCTGCAGGTGCAGGCGCCGGCCGGCTTCGTGTTCCACCACCTCAATGCCTTCGAAGATCCCGGCGCCGGTGCGGCCGGCCAGGTGGTGGTGGATTCGATCTACTACGACGACTTCCCCACGATCGGCCCGGACACCGACTTCCGTGCTGTCGACTTCAGCACCCTGCCGGTGGGCCAGCTGCACCGCTGCCGCATCGATCTGGCCACCGGCACGGTGAGCAGCGAGCGGCTGGAGGAGCGCTGCTGCGAATTCGCGATGGTGAACCCCGCCCGCGTGGGGCTGGATGCCCGCTACGCCTGGATGGCGGTCACCCACCGGGAGCGGGGCAACGACCCGCTGCAGGCGATCGAGAAGCTCGACCTGCACTCGGGCGAACGCTGGGTGTGGAGCGCGGCGCCGCGGGGCTTTGTCAGCGAGCCGCTGATGGTGCCCAGGCAGGCCGTTGGCGGCGGGCCCGCTCCGGCGGAAGACGACGGCTGGATCCTCTGCGTGGTCTGGAACGGTGCCCGCTCGGCCAGTGACCTTGTGATCCTGCGGGCTGACGATCTCACTGAGCAGGCGGTGATTCCCCTGCCCCTGGCCATCCCCCACGGGCTGCACGGCAGCTGGAGTGCGGCATGAACGCGCACCCGCACGCCACTGGCCCCGCCTCCGGTGCCGCTTCAGGTCTGGCGCCACAGCACTTTTTGCGTCTGGGCCGGCTGCTGGTGACGGCCGGCCTTTGGCTGCTGGCTGTCGCAGCTCCGCTCGCCCTTCAGCCGGCGGCCGCTGCTGCTGCGCTGTTCCATCTGGTGGGGCCGGTGCCGGTGGAGCTCGGCCTGCACGACGGGCGCCTTTCCGCCTGCACGGCGCCCAGCCATTGCGTCCGTCAGGACTGGCCCCTCGCCGATCCGCTGGGCAGTCTGCGCCAGCTGGTGCCGGTGCTGGAAGCCATGCCGGGGATGACGGTGGAGCGCTTCGAGGAGGAGCCGGAGGCTGCCTATCTCCACGCCACCGCAGAAAGCCGCCTGTTCGGCTTCATCGACGACCTCGAACTGGCGGTCGATGCCCGCACTGGCGTGCTGCAGGTGCGCTCAGCCTCACGCCTGGGGGATTCAGACCTGGGGGTGAACCGAGCGCGGCTGGAGAGCCTGAAGCAGGCCCTCGATGCCGGGATCAGCCCCGCTGCTGCCGGCTAAGGGTGGCGGCGGAGAACACATGACCCAGCTCGGCGGCAATCAGCACCACCGCAGCAGGATCGGCGGCCCCGTCCACCCTGGCCTTGAGCGCGGGATCGCCCTCCACCTGCAGCAGGAACGCGTTCAGTTGGGCTTTGGACATGGTCGTTGACGGCAGAGGCCTGACTCCGTCCTACTCGGGGGCGACAGGCGCCCCCGGCTTCAGACGTTGCCGAAGGCCACCTGGCAGGCGGCATTGAGCAGTTCCGCCTCCGCGGCGGACTGGGGCTGGCGGCCATCCAGCAGGCCGGCGTTGCAGTCGGCCGTGAGCTCGTAGGTGCCGCCGTCGGCGCTGACGGCGAAGCTCACCACCGAACTGCTGGTGGGCACCACCGACGCGAAGATCAGCTGGTAGTTGCTCTGCGGCACCAGGATGTAGGTCTGGTTGGCGCTGATGGCCGCATCAACGGCGCTGTTGATGATCGAGGCGGTGGCGAGGGTGGCGATGCCCCAGGTGGCGGCCCTGGCGCCCCACCAGCCCCAAGCCGGCGTGCTCCAACCGCCATACCAGCCGTAATTCCACGGCCGCGCCACGCCCCAGCCTGGCCGCGCCCAGCCGGCATTGACGTTCACGTTGTTGATGTTGACGCGCCGGTTCCAGTTGGCGTTGACGTTCCGATTGACGTTCACATCGCGGTTGAAGTCGCGGTTGACGTTCACATTGCGATTGAGATCGCGGTTGACGTTTCTGTTCACGTCGCGGTTCAGGTCGCGGTTGATCGTCCGGTTGTTGTCGAGGTTGCGATTGGCAGCCCGGTTGGTGTCGCGGTTCAGGTTGCGGTTGCCGGCGCCGGCGTTGCCGCTGGGCCGATTGAGCGAGGGGTTCACGCCCGGTTGACGCACCTGGTTGCTCCAGCCGCCGCTGGGCCTGGAGGATCCGCGGCTGAGTCCGCTGCCGGCGCCGCTGAAGCCGGTGTTGGCCCTGCCAGCACCACCACCACCGCTGCGGACACCACCACCACCACCGCTGCGGAAGCTGCCCCCGCCACCGCCACCGCGGGAGCCCCCGCCGCCCCTTGAACCACCACCGCCGCCACCCCGGGCGATCAGTTGCGTGGAGCCGGAGGGCGCTGAAGGCTCAAAAGCGAAGCCGGCGCCGGCGGGCAGCGTGATCACGCCGGCCAGCACCAGGGCCAATCCTGCGAGAGTCTTCATTTCTGCACCAGATCACAACCGTCGTCGTAGCAACTGGCGTTGGTGCGGCCGGTGCTGTCGAAGTGCACCCGCACCAGATCCCGCCCTGCCATCAATTCGGGCCGGCTTTCCTTCACGCTGTTGAGGTAATTGGGATTGACGACGCAGAGATCACGACCGTTGAAGCAGACCGTGTTGGCGGAGAAGCGCGCCGACGCACTCTGCAGCTGCTTCCACTGCTTGGTGTCCGCGTCGTAGAGCTCCATCTTCAGCGGCGTGTCCCTTACGCGGATCGTTTTCGTGATCGCGCCGATGCGGTGCCGGTACAGGGTGACGCGGCCGAAATCCTCCGCTTCCACGGTGCAGGCTTTGGGGTCGGCCCCCATCAGGCTGCAGGTGGTGGTGAGGGTGTAGAGCACCTCGGCGCGGGCGGGCGCCGGCGCGGCGAGCAGGCCGAGCGCGCAGCTCGCCAGGGCTCCGCTGATCAGGATGGGCGTTTTCAGGAACATCGGGGCAGCGACCTGCGCGGTGATCTCTGCGGCGACCTCCATGGCGCCGTCCGCAGGGGAGGAGCGCAGGGAGCGTCGGCGGGGTGAGGGGATGTCTCACTGTGACCGCGCCGGCAACATCGCCGCCATGCAGTGAAAGCGTCCGCAACATTCCGGCGCGTGCCCCCTTCACAGCACCGAGCCCTCTGCCTTTGCCCGCTCACGCCAGCCGCCGCTGCCGTTTTCGCCAGCGCACGAAGGGCAGTGCCACCAGCGCCGTGATCAGCAGATGGGCAAGGATCGCCAGCTTCAGTTGCTTCACCTCCCCGCCGTGGTGGCTGGCGATCAGCAGCGCCAGGCCAGGATTGCGCAGGCAGGTGACCAGCGGGGCGGTGGTGCGGGCGATCGGGTCGCCGCCAGCCAGCAGGTAGCCGATCACCAGCGAGCCCAGTGCCATCACCGCCATCAGCCCGAGGGCGAGCCCATCGCGGGAGAAGAAGCTCACCACCTCGGGCAGGGTGGCCGCCAGCAGCACCACGGTCAGCAGCAGCACCAGCCCATCGGCGAGGCGGTCGAAGCGGCCTTCCCAGCGCTCCGCCCAGACCGGCCGCCACAGCCTCAGCCCGATGCCGCCGGCCAGCGGCAGCAGCTGAGCGGTGGCCACCTGCTCCAACACCACGCCCGGGCGGATCGCCCAGCGCTCCAGGCCGAAGGCACTGCTGAACAGCCACGCCAGCAGCGGCACCGACACCACCGCCAGCAGGGCGGCGGCGACCTGCAGGCTGGCCGCCAGCTCCCGGTTGCCGCGCGCCAGGTGGGCCTTGCGCAGCGTGAGCGGCGCACTGGGGCAGAGCGCCATCAGCGCGATCGCGTAGCGGGCCGGCGGTGAGAGAGCGGCGGCCAGCGGCAGCTTCAGCAGCAGCAGGGCCAGCAGCGGCACCAGCAGGCAGGTGCCCAGCAGCGCGCGCAGCAGCAGGAAGGGCCGGTGGCGCACCAGGGCCAGCTCGGTGGCGGAGAGCCCCAACCCCAGCGCGAACATCAACGCGAACAGGGTGACGGGCAGCGCCAGCGCCACGGCTGGATTCACATCGGCCTCGCACCGGTGATCAACAGGATCAGGGCGACGCTGCCGATCAGGGTGAGGGCCACGGCGGTGGCGATGCCGATCGAGGTCTGATCGACATAGACGAAGTCGTCACGCTGGAGCCGCTTGAGCGTGCGCAGGTGTTCCCGCGCGGCGGCAGCCATGGCCAGGATGCCGGTGAGCACGAAGCCGATCGCCACCAGCCGCACGCCGAGGCCGGCATGGACGGGCCGCTCAAGGCGACCGGTGTTGATGGCGCCGATGATCTTGTCGAGGCCGAAGCCGAAGCTGATCAACGCCAGGCAGGTGCGGATCCAGGCCATCAAGGTGCGTTCTGCCGCCGCCCGGTTGCGTTCCTTGGCCAGCTCGTTGGTAAGATTGACCGCCATCAGGGCTGCAGCAGCGGCCCGAGCTGCGGCAGCAGTGCCGCCAGGGCCCGGCCGCGGTGGCCGAGGCGGCGCTTCAGATCGAGGTCCATCTCCGCGAAGGTGAGGCCGGCCTCCGGTACCAGGAACACCGGGTCGTAGCCGAAGCCGCCGCTGCCGCGCGGCGCCGTGAGGATCTCCCCCGGGCAGATCCCTTCCACCGTGAGCACGGTGCGGCCGCTGGGATCAGCCAGAGCCAGGGCGGCGGTGAAGCAGGCGCGGCGGTTGGCGGTGGGCTCCTGGGCTGCGGCTTGGTCGCCCAGTTCCCGCAGCAGCCGGGCGATGCGCTCGCTGTCGCTGGCGGCATAGCGGGCCGAATGGATGCCGGGGGCGCCGCCGAGTGCCTCCACACTCAGGCCCGAGTCGTCGGCGAGTGCCCAGCAGCCGGTGGCCAAGGCCACGGCTTCGGCCTTGAGCCGGGCATTGGCGGCAAAGCTGTCGCCCGTTTCCTCCACCTCGAAGCCACTGGGCTGGGGGCGTACATCGAGCGGCGGCAGGCCGGCGGCGCGGGCCGCCTCGCCGTTGAGCGCGGCGTTGAATTCCCGCAGCTTGCCGGCATTGCCGCTGGCCAGCACCAGCACGGTGGCGGCGGAGCCGGGTGGCGTGGTGGGGGTCATGCCGCCTCCGCGTACTGCCGCGCCCAGGCGAGCACCGCGGCCACCCGCTCGGGGCTGGGGCCTTCGCAGTAGAGCCGCAGCAGCGGTTCGGTGCCGGAGAAGCGCAGCATCAGCCAGTGGCTGGCGCCGAGCCGCAGCTTCACACCATCGGTGCGGATCACCTCCAGCACCGGCATGCCGGCCACCTCCGTGGGGGCGGCATCGGCCAGCTGGCGTTCCAGTCGCTGGCGGGTGGCCATGTCCCGCAGCCGCAGGTCGAGGCGGTCGTAGGTGCCGGCGCCGCCGTGGGCCTCGCGCAGCCTATCGAGCCGCTCGCCCAGTGGCAGCCCCCCTTCCACCACCGCTTCCACCACCAGCAGGGCCACGAACAGGGCATCCCGCTCCGGCAGGTGCATGCCCAGTCCCACCCCACCGGATTCCTCGCCGCCGATCAACACATCGCCGCTCAGCATCTCGGCAGCGATGTACTTGAAGCCCACCGGCTTCTCGATCACGCGCCGGCCGAGGCCTTCGGCCACCTGCTGCATCAGGTCGGAGCCGCTCACGGTTTTGACCACGGCGCCGGGCAGGCCGCGGGCGCGGGCCAGGTGATCGATCAGCAGTGGCATCAGCAGCTGGGTGCTGCAGTAGCGGCCCTGCTCGTCGATGGCGGCGATGCGGTCGCCATCGCCATCGAACACGATGCCCAGCGCCGGCCGGCCAGCAGCGGTGCTGGCGCGCACCGCTGCGATCAGTTCGCTCAGATAAGGCTCCAGCGGTTCGGGGGGATGGCCGCCGAACAGCGGATCGCGGTTCGAGCGGATCTCCTGGATGCCGCCGGTTTCAGCCGGGTGGGGTGCAGCGGCAGGCGGCTGGCCCAGCAGCGCCGGCAGGCCACCGGCGGCCGAGCCGTGCATCGGATCCACGATCACCGCCATGCCCAGCCGTGCCAGGCCCTGGCGCAGGGCGTCGGTGTCGACCAGCCGGCGCAGCCCCGCCAGGTAGCCGGCCCAGCCATCGAAGCGGGGGGTGTCGCCGCCGATCGGCACGGTGATGCCGCCGGCCTCCAGGCGCTTCTCCACCCGGGCGGTGAAGTCGCCTTCCACCGAGCCGCCGAAGTGACCCTTGATCTTGAGCCCGAGCCATTCCGGTGGGTTGTGGCTGGCGGTGATCACCAGGGCGCCCAGGGCGCCGCGTTCCACCACCGCCCAGCTGCAGGCGGGGGTTGGCACGGGCGTGTCGGTGAGCAGGGGCTCCAGGTCGGCACCCCGCACGGCGGCGGCGATCGCCTCCGCCAGTTCGGGCGCGAGGAAGCGGCGGTCGTAGCCGATCACCACCTCGCGGCTGTTCAGGCCCGGTGGGGCGGAATGCTCCAGCTCGCGGGCGGCGGCTGCCGCCACCGGTAACAGCCGCTCCACCGTGATGTCGACGCCGAGGATGCCGCGCCAGCCATCGGTGCCGAACCGGATCGGGCTGGGCTCCAGGGGCAGGGGGGCGGACGCCATGGGGGGGAGGGGAAGTGCCAGGGTCGTAGCAGCGTGACGCATCCCGCGGGGCAGAGCGCGTGCCGGCCTCTGGGCAGGCCACTGTCCCCTCTAGCCTGGCCGCATGCCTTCCGCCCACCCCGATCGGGTGCTCACCGACCGGTTGCTGCGCAGCTGGGTCCGCTGCCGCCGCCGCGCCTGGCTCGACCGCCATGGCCCGCAGGAACGACGCCTCTGGACGGCCCACCGCACCCTGCAGCTGGACGACCAGCAGCGCTGCTTCGTGCAGCTGCTGGGCCGCAAGCCACAGCGGGGTGAGGCGGGTTGCGCCGCCGCGGCGCCTGCAGTGGTGGGGCTGCGGCTGGCCGGCGAGGGCCCAGGTGGGCTGGCCCTGCAGGCTCACCCGCCCCTGCTGCTGCGCACCACCGGCAGCAGCCGCTGGGGCGCCCATGCCTACCTGCCGGTGATGGCGCGCCACGGCCGGCGGCTCACGCGGGAACACCGCCTGCTGCTGACCCTCTGGGGCCGGCTGCTGGGGGAGCACCAGGACGCCAGCGTGGGCCAGGGCCTGGTGCTGGCCCACGGCGCCCGCGGGCTGGAGCAGGAACACCTGGCGCTGGGCCCCGGGCTGCAGCGCCAGCTCGATGACAGCCTGCCGAAACTGGCGGATGATCTGCAACGACGTCAGCCGCCACCGCTGGTCAACGACCGCAAGAAATGCGTGCTCTGCTCCTGGCGGGGCCTGTGCGACCAGGAGGCGGCTCAGCAGGGCCACCTCAGCGAAGTGAGCGGAATCGGCGGCAAACGCCGCGAGCTGCTGCTGGATCTCCATGTGGGCGGGGTGGCGGACCTGGCGGCGGCCGACCCCGGTGCCCTGGCCGATGCGCTGGAGGTGCATGGTGAGCAGCACCGCGAGGTGGCCGAGCGGCTGGTGGCCCAGGCGCGGGTCCAACGCGACGGTGCACCGCAGCGGATCACGCCTCTCCCCGGCCAGCCCCTGCTGGCGCTGCCGGAGCTGGCCACGGCTCCCGGCGTGCTCGTTTACGACATCGAATCCGACCCGGACGCTCGCGACGACTTTCTGCACGGCTTCCTGCGGATCGAGCGGCAGGCCGATGGCCGCTGGCCTACGGCCGCAGCCGCCGGTAGCCGTTATCAGCCGCTGCTGGCGCTGCATGAGCACGGCGAAGCCTTGCTGTGGAAGCGCCTGCGGCGGGCGCTGGCGCGACGTCCGGGCTGGCCCCTGCTCCATTACGGCGAAACCGAGGCGGTGGCGCTGGTGCGGCTTGCCCAGCGCCAGGGCGCCAGCGAACGGGAGGTGGCGGCGCTGCGCGCGCGGCTGGTGGATCTGCACGTGCGCCTGCGGCGTCACTGGCTGCTGCCGGTGAGCAGCTACGGGCTCAAGGGGGTGGCTGGCTGGCTCGGCTTCCGCTGGAGCCAGAAGGGGGTGGATGGGGCCCGCTGCCTGCTGTGGTGGCGCCAGTGGCGCGGCGATGGCACCGCCGCGGGCCGCGGCAGCCACCACAACCTGCGCTGGATCCTCCGCTACAACCACGACGACGTCCGGGCAACCTGGGCGGTGGCCCGCTGGTTGCTGGAGCAGGACCAACCACCCCCAGACCAGGACCCGCCGGCCCCGCTGCTCTCTTAGAGCTTGCCCGCCCCGCCACCGGCACCCACCGGCGGGGCCACGAACGCCTCCGGGATGGAGAGCGCCAGTTCCAGCCCGCCTTCGGCCTGCAGGCACGCCTCCGCCAGCGCCTGCCGCCGCACCAGGGCCAGCCCCAACCAGCAGGCCGGCGCCTGAGCAGTGGTGGGCAGCTCCAGGCAGGAGGTGATGCGCCCGGCCCGGTCGCCCGCTGGGGTGTGCAGGCTGCCGCCCGGCAGCGGCACCGGGCCGCCGGCGGGAGGCGTGCACACCCAGCGGCGCAGCTGCTGCTTGACGCCGTCGTAGGTGGCCAGCTTGGCCAGGGTCTCCTGGCCCACGTAGCAGCCCTTCGAGAGGCTCACCCGCGCCGCCAGGCCCAGCTCGAACGGGTTCACCTCCTCGTTGATCTCGGCGGGCGCAGCGGGCTGGCCGCCCTGCAGCCGCCAGCGCTCGGCCTCGGCGGCAGAGAGAGCCGGCAGCGCTTGCAGCACCTCCGGCTCCGGCGCCTCGTCTGGCAGCACCAACCGGCCGCCCGGCAGCAGGAAGCCCCCGGTGCCACCGGCAGTGCCGAGGGGTTGCCACTGCCCGGGCGGCGCCAGCAACGGCTCGGGCGCCTCGAGCAGCGTGAACAACCTGACCGGTTGGGGCGCCCCCAGCACCACCTGATCGGCCGGAAACAGCACCCGATCGAGTGCCTGATGCACGGCGGCGCCATCACCGGTGCTCACCAGCAGCCAGGCTCCTGCGCCGTCCACCAGCACCTCGGCCAGCGCGCGCAGCCGGCCGGTGGGGCTGATGCAGCAGGTGGCCAGGCACTGGCCGCTCCGGGCCCGCTCCAGGTCCTGGCTGGTCTGGCCGTGCAGGAAGCGCAGGGTGTCAGCCCCTTCCAGGCGGATCAGCACCGCCGGCTGCTGCAGGCGGCTGGGGCGGGGCGGCTGCCAGGCCCACGGGTCGGGCTGGGGATGGGGCGTCACGGTGGGGGAGCATCCGGCGCCCTTACCCTTGCAAATCAGCGCCGGGATCGGGGCGGGATCAGCTGGTGGTGCCGGACAGCCCAGCTGCGCCGGCAGGCGTGCTGGCCGCTGCTTCGTTGTTACTGGCGACTGCTTCGGTGTTGCTGGCGGCCGCGGCGATCTCCTCCAGCAGGAACAGGCTGCGCAATTCCAGTCCGGCAGCGGTCATCGCCTCGAGGCCGCCTTCCTGCCGATCCACGATCGTGACCACCCGCTGCACCACATAGCCGGCTTCCCGCAGTTGCCGCACCGCCTTGAGCGACGACCCGCCGGTGGTGACCACGTCTTCCAGAACGGTGATCGTGCTGCCGGCGGCGGGCAGGGGGCCTTCCAGCCAGGCACCGGTGCCGTGGCCTTTCGCCTCCTTGCGCACGATCAAGGCATCCAGCGGTCGTCCCACCAGCGCCGCCGCCAGCGCGACGCCGCTCACCAACGGATCAGCGCCGAGGGTGAGCCCGGCGACGGCCAACGCACCCTCTTCCACCTGCTCCAGCATCAGCTCCGCCAGCAGGGCCAGCCCGTAGCCGCTGAGGCTCACCGGCTTGCAGTTCACGTAGTGGTCGCTGCTGCGCCCGGAGGCCAGGGTGAAGCGGCCATGGCGATAGGCGCGCTCGGCCAGCAGCGGCAACAGGGCGCGGCGGCGTTCCGTCGGGTCTTTGGGAGGCAGCGGGGCGGCCGGAGCGACGGCCAGGGAGTCGGGAACGGCGGACACTGGCAACTTTCCGGCTTGCTGACTTAGTTTGCGCGCAGATAGTCAGCTCCTGCCTGCAACGGGCACGGGCGTCTCTGGTGCTTCCGATGATCCGCCCCGCTCCTTCCCTTGTGGTTTCCATCCGTTCCGTTGCGTCCCTGGCCGGGCCTTCCGCAGCGCGGCGGGGCCTGGCTGCACTGCTGGTGGCGGCTGGCGGCCTGGCAGCCATGGTCGCCGCCCCAGCGCTGGCCGACCCGGTGATCTGCACTACCACGGTGGAGGCCGCTCCGGCGGGTGCTGGGCCCGGTCGCGCGGCGCCGGTGGAGGTGACCCGCTGCGGCGTGGTGGAAACCACCGACACTCTGATCATGCAGCGCGCTTTCGGCTGGCGGGCCCCCTACGCGGCGGGGGTGAACATCCTTCATCAAGCCACCGACATCCTCGGCATCGCCATGGGTGGTCCGCAGGGCAACCGCGTGATGGGCCTGGGCTTCCCGGAGCAGGGCATCATCTGGGATGGCAGCGCCATCGGCAACACGGTGAATGCGGCGATGGAAGAACTCAGCTCGCCGATTCCCTTCCGTACCGCGGATCTACCCAGCCAGTTCACAGGCAGCCTGCAAGGTTCCGGTGAACCGATAGCCCCCAGGCAGTTCGATAACGGCGGCGAAGTCCCGCCCATGTGGTCGCGTCCGATCCGCGGCCTCTGGTGAGCGGTAGCGGCACGCCGGGGGTCTAGCAATCTGGTGAATGCAGCGGACTCATAATCCGCCTAAGCCGGGTTCGATCCCCGGGACCCCCATTGCTTGACTCCCGCAAGCTGTATCCTCACACTTGTGCCGATGGCCATGGCTTGGCATTCAGTGTTTGATCTGCTCCTTGGTGGCAGCATGGAGTGAGACAAGTAGCTCTGCTTCAACTGTAGATCTCAATCTGATCGAGATGGAGATAGGTGTTGTCACGGAGCTTGAAGAGCAGATATTTTGCTTGGAGCGCGCAGGTTACCCGCAGAGGATCGGAGAAAACCCCGCCAAATGGCGTGGAGTTTTCGTGAATCAGATCCCATGTATCGCCATCGGTTGAAGCGTAGATGTTGATGTTGCGGGCCCTGTGCTGGCAGCTGTCTTCTCTGTTGTACACAATGATTTCATTGATCTCTCGTAGATCATCGAATGCCATCTTCAGCCAAGGCTGGTGTTCCAGCATCGTGTGAAAGCTGAATCGCCCTGTCTTGATCCCTGCCATGCGCTCCACGCTGTATCTGTTGTCCCATGAGGAGCTTTGCGTGCATACTGCTTCTGGGCCAATATTGATGCCCTGGGTGGCAAGCTGGATTGTTTGGCGTGGCTCCTGGCTCCAGTAGGCGGTCTGAAAGAAGGCGTCGGCCCAGCCGTGGTCGTTGAAGGCGGTGTCCCGCAGGTGCAGGCCGTACTCACGCAGGAAGCCGGCAACTTCCAGGTAGGTTGAGCCGTTGGCATAGAGGGGATCGACCGCAGTTTCAATCAGCGCGTACTTGAGCTTGCCCTGGCTGAGAAAGTGTTTTGCGCCCTCAAGGATCAGCAGCTCAGCGCCTTGTGCGTCAATGCGTAGGAAGTCGATATCGCTGGGGATGTCCCCGTCTCTGAGCATGCCATCGACCGTGGAGGTTGTGAGTTGTACCTTTCTTGTGTATGAGACGAATGGATAGGCATATTCATGGCGGCCGAGGTCCAGCAAGGAGGAGGACAGGCCATCGTTGCTGGAAACATTGAATTCAACGATTTCGCCCTCTTTTGAGGAAAGGCAGCGATTGAGGGGCCATTGATTGGGGAGGGGCGCGAGATTTGCTGTCAGCTGCTCGCAGACCTCTGGAATGGCTTCCACGTGCCAAGCTTCGATGCCAAGAGAGGAGTAAAATGAAGCTTCTTCTCCTTTGTTTGCGCCGATATGTAGCAAGCGACTGGTGTTGGCTAGGGCTGTATCTCGATCCATCAATCCTTTTTGCTTTTGTATACTATTGCAATTGCTGTGTTCTGCTGTCAAGTGGTTAGCGTTGATGCTTCCTGCGCCATTCCCCTTCATCCACTCCGCACTCCGTACTCCGTACTCCGTACTCCGCACTGCGCACGCCGTTCTCCTCTCCCCCCACTTCGCACCCTTATCTCTGTGCGTCATTCCCCTTGGGGTTTGCCTCTTGCCTGTTTCTCGCCAGCCTCTGCCGAACTGTTTCTCTGCGCCCTGGATCTGAGCAGGCCGATGGGCGATCGCTTGACCCTTCACCAGGTGTGGAATGCCCTTCGTTCATGGGCCTGACGCGGCCGCGTTCACGCCACAGAGGCTGCCCCCCCCCACTGTCTCCCAGTCGGCTGCCGCCGTTGACACCACCGCCTGCGCCGCTTAAGGAGAGGCCGGAGCCGCCCGGTTCCGCTGTTTTCCGCACCGGAATCGATGAGCCTCGAGAGCTATCGCGATGAACTGGCCAGCACGGCCTGCACCCTGGCGGCCCGGGGCAAGGGCCTGCTGGCCGCCGATGAATCCACCGGCACGATCGGCAAGCGCTTCGAGGCCATCGGCGTGGCCAACACCGAGGTGAATCGCCGCGCTTACCGCAGCCTGCTGGCCACCACACCTGAGCTCAGCGAGCACATCAGCGGCGTGATCCTGTTTGAGGAAACCTTGTTTCAGGACAGCGTGAATGCGCTGGGCGAACCGGGTGCGCCGCTCGTCGACTTGTTCAGCAGCAGCGGCATCGTTCCCGGCATCAAGGTGGACCAGGGGCTGGAGCCGCTGGCGGGCGGACTGGAGGGCGAGAGCTGGTGCACCGGCCTGAAAGGACTGCTGGAGCGGGCGACACGCGCCTATGCGCGCGGTGCCCGTTTCGCCAAGTGGCGCGCGGTGCTGAAGATTTCCGCCGAGGGATCCCCCTCGGATCTGTGCGTTCGCGAGAACGCCTGGGGCCTGGCGCGCTATGCGCGCACGGTGCAGGAGGCGGGGCTGGTGCCGATCGTGGAGCCAGAAATCCTGATGGATGGGGACCACGACATCGAAACCACCGCCGCCGTGCAGGAGTGGGTGCTCCGCACGGTGTACGGCGCCCTCAGCCACTGCGGCGTGTTCCTGGAGGGCAGCCTGCTCAAGCCGTCGCTCACCCTGCCGGGGATGGCCTGCTCCACCCCGCCCAGCCCCGAGCTGGTGGCTGAATTCACCTTGCGCACGCTGGAGCGCACGGTGCCGGTGAGTGTGCCGGCGGTGCTGTTTCTCTCCGGTGGCCTGAGTGAAGAGGAGGCCAGTGTGTACCTCAACGGCATCAATCAAGCCACCACGCCAGCGCCGTGGCACCTGGGCTTTTCCTATGGCCGCGCGCTGCAGCAGTCGTGCCTGAAGCACTGGGCCGGCCACGATCTGGCCTCCGGCCAGCAGGCGCTGTTGGCGCGTGCTCGGGCCAATGGCTTGGCGTCTCAAGGCCTCTATGTGCCCGGCTCAGAACCCTCCGATGGTGCCCCATTGTTTGAGGCGAATTACAGCTATTAGGGTGGATATTGGTGTGGTGTTGATGGATTGACGTTGGTTCTGAATTTGAACGCTTGAGCATCTTGTTGCCTAGGTTTCTGAGCGTCTGAGCGTTTGAGCGTCTGAACACCTGAACACCTGAACACCTGAGTGTCTGAGTAGTCGCAACTTGGAGGATTCGAGAATCGGAAAGTCTGAGGGTTTGTGGCTTTACGAGCCGGGAAGTCTGATGGCTTGACTGTTCGAGGGCCTGAGGCTTGGGGCATGAGTCATGGGCAGGGTCGTAGCCTGTTCACGCGTGGATGGATATCTGTTTGTCGAATGGGTAGGGGATGGGTATCTTGCTCTTCCTCTGGCCGCACGGCATCCCGCTGCCCCTGCGCCGCGCATTATCTCATCGGTGATGGCCATGAAGATAGCAATGACTGTGGCGTTCAGCTGGAGTGAGTGGCAGAAGGCAGAGGGAGCGTCCAGATTCTTCTCGGCTGTGATGGCAAGCGTCTGGAGAGAGTCTTAAGATTGAGTGATATCTGTTGATCCACTTGTGGCCTCAGTTGAAGACCATGGGTTCCTGCATCGCTACTTTCTGGAGAACTCATCCAAGCGCATGCATAAATGGATTCATTATTTTGATATCTATGAGCGGCATTTTTCACGATTCCGCAATGCCGCCCCGGTGATCCTTGAGATTGGGGTTTTTGGTGGCGGCTCGCTGGGTATGTGGAAGGAGTATTTCGGCCCAGGTGCACAGGTGGTTGGTCTTGACATCGATCCAGAATGCAAGCAGCATGAGGGTGAAGGTGTTGACATCTTCATTGGAAGTCAGGATGATCCTGTGGTGATCGAGCAGGTCTTGAGACGCTATCCGCGAATCGATATTGTCTTGGATGATGGCAGCCATCGGATGAGTCACATGGTCGCTTCGTTTCAGTTGCTGTATGAGCGTATCCATGCCAGAGGCGTTTACATGGTGGAGGATACGCATGCCTGCTACTGGGATGAGTATGAAGGTGGGATTGGAAGGCCGGGGAGCTTCATTGAGTTCGCGAAGGTGAAAATTGATGAGATCAATGCCGTGCATACGCGGGGCGCTGTGCCGATCTCCTCTTTCACCCGCATCACTGACTGCATCTCGATCTACGACAGTGTGGTCGTCTTTGAGAAGCGACCTCAAGGGGCCAGGCAGGCGCCAATTACAGAGCCGTTATGAAGTCTCGCTGCATGCGATGTGATCCATCTTTGGCCGCAGAGCATCTGGCGGCGCTGCTCTCTTTGCCGTTGGTCACTGAATCGATCATCGTTTTCTGGCAGCATCACGGATCTGCGCCGCTCGGTTGTTAAGCCTTTGCCACAGAGCAGAGCCACGTCCTTGTGAAGGTTTGGGGCGGTCGGTCTGATCGAGAGGAGGTCTGCAGCCTTGGCCTTGTGCTGGACAACCTGACGCCCCCTGGCCATCAGCGATTCTCTGGTTCATCCTCTTTCGCCTGTCTCCCTCTCCATACCATGGCCATGATGATCTCAATGCCTCAGGATCACTTCCTTCTCCATTACCCGTCACCTGTCATCCTGCTCCAGTCACCAGTCACCAGTCACCAGTCACCCGGCACAAGCCTGCTGAGCTCTCTGTTTTCTCCCATACAATCCAGCTCCCGGCTGTATCGGTGCAAGCGTGGGTCTGCTTCTGGTTCTGGTGGCGATCGGCCTGGTTGACAGTCTGTCGATGATTCCGCTGGCTCTGGTGCCGATGACGGTAGCGCTCGGCAGTCGGCGTCCCCTGGCGCTCGCGGGTTCGTTTGTGGCGGGGGTTTATGTGGTGTATGTGTGCTTTGGCCTTTTGTTGTTCTTGGGAGCAGAAGCCTTCACCGCGCGCTTCGGTGCAGGGCTTGCGCGCCTCTGGAATCAGCCCCAGGCTCTGGAGTTGGTGATTCAGATCCTGGTGGGACTGTTGTTGCTGGCCTCACCCTGGTTCATGCAGCGATCAACCACCGCAAAACCACAGGAGGCACCAACAGCCGGCAACTCACTGGCCGCCATGGCGGTGCTCGGGGGCAGCTTGGTGTTGCTGGGCATTCCAGGTGCTGTGCCCTATCTCGCGGCTGTGGAGCGGATCGTGCAACAAGACCCGCAGGGGCTGGAGGGAGTCGCTTATCTGCTTGTTTACAACCTCATCTTTGTGCTGCCTCTGCTCAGCCTGATCGGGCTGCGCTTCCTCTTTCCCCAGCAGGCCGGCAGGATCTTTCAGTCGTTGGCCTCGTTCAGCCTGTCGGTGCTGCCGAAGCTCACAGCGGCGGTGGTGGTGGTGCTTGGACTGGTGCTGGTGGCCGACGGCATTGGTTGGTTTCTTGGTCATCCATTGCTGCCGGTGTCGAGCTGAAAGGCAGGAGTGGGTGGTTCTTCTGGGCCACCCGCTCCTAGTCACCCACATTTAGTGTGATGTTGGGATGGGAGGCAAAGTACCCCACACCTCACTGGTGAAGCTGGAGCCAGTCAGCAGCTTCAGCCTATCTGCAATGACCATGGCGTTGCATCCACGGGCCAGGGGATAGGAACGTCCTCCCATCGGCAGGTTCATCAGGCCCTCGCTCAGGGTCTGCCACAGGGCCTGCCTGTCAGCGGTGGGCTCACCAAGCTTGATGTTTTCAATCCAGCCGCCTTTATCACCCTGGGTGCCCTGAAGCGGTGATCCATGCCACCAAGTCGCTGGCGAGCTGCTGCCGCGCTTGTTCGTGATGTGGTCAGAGCTGAGTAGGCCTTTGCCAATGATGACACTTGCCTGGCAGGTGGCCCTCATTCCGTTATGCTTGCGCTTCGGTTGACTGGCATAGCGATGGGGCTGCAATCTGTGTTTCGCAAGTCCTTGCGCTTGCTTCGCTTTGCTATGCCGGAGCGTCGTTTGCTTTGTCTCCCGGGTGAGCCTTCACGGCCTCTTTTGGCGTCTTGTTCAGCGCCACGCTCCTTGCAAAGGTCTGCCTTGCAAGGGTCCGTCTTCCAAAGTTCTGCCTTGCAAAAGTCGGTGCACCGCTGGTGGGCCATCCCCTTGCTGGTGATTCCGTTCACAGTGGCGCAGGCCCCGATTGCCTCTGCTCAGCCGACGAAGTTCGCTCTGGCCTGCATTGGCACCGAAACCGGCTATTCCGTGAACTTCGCTTATCGCTGGGGCAGCTCTGGTGAGTGGACATCTGCCACCGTCGCACCTGGAAAGTGGCTGAAACTGACCTGGAACTACAAGTTTGAAGGCGAGAATAAATCGCCTGCGCTCAATGTGCGCTACGACGACAACACCACAGGTGTCACCAATATCGTGCGCACCCCTCTGAAGGCCTACGCGGCCACCCATTCTGATTGCGAAGATCAGGGCAAAACCTTCAACTTCTACCAGCGAGGCACGGAGCTGTACATCTCCGAGGAAGACTGACTCCCGGGTTCGCTGATGCAGCGGCTTTGCCTTCCCGGCCATTGCCGCTGCTGCTGTCGCCGCCGCTGTTGCTGGCAGTGGTTCTCCCTTGTGCGTCTGCTCTACATTTGCTCTGACAGCTCCGGGGTTTGGGTGATCGGCTTAGGGCCTTTCTTGGCCTTGGGCACTGGCACTCATCCACCCGGAAAGCTGCGCAGACAGTTACGCAGACAGCTGCGTAGAAGGCTATGCAGACATCTGCACAGGCAGCTATGCAGACAGCTGTATAGACAGCTGTGCAGCCACCTTGCATCAGGAGTGACCAGTGGAGCGACGCCGGGCCCTGTTTCTTTCCCATGGTGGTGGTCCACTGCCTTTGCTTGGTGATGCGGCCCATGCCGAAATGGTTGCTTGCCTGACAACCATTGCCGTCACGATCCAGCGGCCTTCTGCCATCCTTGTGGTGAGTGCCCATTGGGAAGAGCAGCAACCGACTGTGACTGCTGGCGCGCATCCGTCGCTTCTCTACGACTACAGCGGCTTTCCCAGCGAGTCGTACGAGATTCAGTATCCATGCCCGGGTGATCCGCCACTGGCACGCGCCATCGCTGCGGCTCTGGCTGAGGCTGGCATCGAGGCCCGCCTCACGACCACCAGAGGATTCGATCATGGTCTGTTCGTGCCCATGAAGATCATGTTTCCCGCGGCCGAGATCCCCTGCGTGCAGCTGTCTTTGCTTCGCAGCCTGGATCCCGGCGAGCATCTGGCCCTGGGTCGTGCCCTGCAGGCCCTGGCGCATCCGGGGTTGCTGCTGATCGGTTCGGGCTTCTCCTTCCACAACATGAAGGCCTTCTTCACGCCCGATACAACTGAAACCAAGGCGATGAATGGGGCCTTCGAGGACTGGCTGCTCGACACCTGCTCCAATCGCCAGCTTGCTGAACAGGAGCGCAGCCAGCGTCTGCTCCATTGGCAGGATGCCCCTTTTGCCCGCTACTGCCATCCAAGGGAAGAGCATCTTCTGCCGCTCCATGTCTGCTATGGCTATGCGGCTTCCGCCTCCTCCAGCAGCTACGACCTGCAGATCCTTCACAAGAGAGCGTGCATGGTGCTCTGGGAGGTTGAGGCCAGCGAGGCTGCTGCCGATGCCTGCGGAAACCGGGTGAGGCGGGGTGATCTCTTCAGGACGATGTCTTGATCCCCACTGAATGGCTGCCGCTCGCCGAGAGACGGCTTGAAGTGCCTCTTAGTTGAACCTCACGTGGCTGCGGCTGGGAGGGCTGAACTGTTGTTCAGCATCCTTCTGGCTGCCTTTCCCCGCCGGGTTATTCAGGCCTGAAGCTGAGCAATCCGCTGCTGACGGAACCGCCCTGACGCCACCACGCTGTTGCCATAACTCTGACGCCACCACTCTGCTGCCAACACGTTGACGGAACCGCCCTGACGCCCCCTGATCCATGGCATGATGCCCGTCATGCGATATGCCGAGGGTCACAAGCAGGCCGTGCGTGAGCGCATCCTGCGCGCTGCCGCGGCTGCATTACGCCGTCAGGGGCTCTCGGGCATCGGCATCCCGGCGTTGATGCAACAGGCCGGCCTCACCCATGGCGCCTTCTATTCCCATTTCCAGAGCCGCGACGCCTTGGTGGCAGAAGCCATCCGCACCGCTGCCGCCGCCAGCGCTGAGGGGCCACTGGCTGAGGAGCGTTCGCTGGAGCAGAGCCTTGCTATTTACCTCTCGCCCGAGCATGTCGCTCACCCGGAGCAGGGCTGCGTGATCGCGGCGCTTGGGGGTGAGGGGGCCCGCCAGCCGGCGTCCGTGCGCGCCGCCTTTGCCGCAGCGGCCCGTGGGTTGCTGGGGGTGATCGATCGCAAGCTGCACCCGCGCCCGCTCGCCACGGTGCCCTGTGGGGACGAACCCGGCGATGCCACTCCGAGTGATGCGGCGCTTCAGCTGGTGTCGGCCATGGTGGGAGCGGTGCTGCTGGCGCGCCTGGTCGACGATCCCGTCCTGTCCAGGCGCCTGCTGGAGGCGGTGGCTCGCCCTGTTGGCCCCGGAGCCTCTGGCGGCTGAGCCGGGCCACGCCCCCGCTGGATCCGCCCCCTCTCTTTTTTGCTCAATGGCATGACGCTCATCATGGCTAGCACCCAAAACCACCGCTTGCTTGCCGCGGCCCACCCCCCGCCGCGCTCCAATCCATTCCCCAGTCACGCTCCAATCTTTTTTGCTCACTTCCACTTCCCACCTGTTCTCCAGCCGCGCCCCATGCGTTCCCGCGTCGTTCCAGTTGCTCTGCATCGATGACACCCGCCCTTACCCGGCGCCAGCAGCATTTCCTCAGCCGCTACGGACCCTGGGCCGTGGTGACCGGGGCCTCCTCCGGCATCGGCCGTGCCTTGGCCTGCCGCCTGGCGGAGACGGGGCTGAACCTGGTGCTGGTGGCCCGCAGCCGCCCTCTGCTTGACGCCCTTGCCGCCCAGCTCATTGCCCGGCACGGCGTGCAGGTGCGTGTGCTGGAGCTGGATCTGGCGCGGGACGACCAGCTCGCCCTGCTTCGCGTGGTCACGGATCCGCTGGAGGTGGGTCTGCTGGTGGCCGCCGCCGGTTTCGGCAGCTCGGGCCCCTTCCTCGATGCCGACCTCGCCAGCGAAACCGAGATGCTGATGGTGAACGGTCGGGCGCTGATGCAGGCCGCCTCCCATTTCGGGCGCCGCTTTCGCGCGCAGGGCCGGGGTGGTTTGGTGCTGCTCAGCTCGATCGTGGGCTTTCAGGGGATGCCCTACGCCGCCCATTACGCCGCCACCAAGGCCTACGTGCAGGCCCTGGCGGAAGCGCTCCAGGTGGAGCTGAGCGCCTGCGGAGTGGATGTGCTGGCGGCTGCGCCGGGACCCACCCACAGCGGTTTCGCGAGCCGAGCCGGTATGCGCCTGGGCCATGCCCTCGCCCCCGAAGCGATCGCTCAGCCGATCCTCGAAGCTCTCGGCCGGCAGCCCACCGTGCTGCCCGGCGCCCTCTCCAAGCTGTTGACCTACGCCCTGGTACCCCTGCCGCGCGGGCTGCGGGTGCGGATCATGGGGCAGGTGATGCGTGGGATGAGCAGCAAAGGCTGACCAGCCCACATCCACCAACAACAGACGAAACAAGCAGCCGCTGAGGGCTTCAACCCAGCCGGGCGAGCACACCCACCAGGGCCATCACCAGCAGCACGATGACGCTGATGAAGCTGATCGCGAAGCCGGCGGCCCGTTTCTCGGCCGCCTGGAGATAACCGACGGCGAAGGCCACCCGGCCGCCCACCCAGATGAAGCCGATAGCCGTGGCCACGGGCTCACTGCTGAACGCCACCGCCAGCCAGAAGCAGGGCAGGAAGACCATCAGCTGTTCCAGGGTGTTCTGCTGCACCCGCAGCGCCCGCTCGAACGGCTCGGGGCCCACCACTGCGGGCGGCTTGACGCCGTGTTTGACGCGAGCTGCGCCGACCAGCATCACGGTGGCCAGAGAACCGACCATGGCCACGAGGGTGACCAGGGCCGGCAGGGGGGGAATCGACATGTCCGCTCAGCGGGGAGATTCGATTCTCAGAGGGAGGAGCGGGCAGAGGCCACTGCAGTGCTGCGGTTGAGCGGCAGGCTGCTGGACATGGCCGGGTTGCCAAAGGCTTCGCCGCCGAGGGCGCTGGCGGCTGCGGCGGTCTGGGGCTGGCGGGCACCAAGCAGGCCGCTGAGGATGCCGGCATCAAAGGAGAAGCGGCCCGGGCCGTTCAGCAGGATCGCCAGGCTGCCGCCCAGGTACAGCACCACCAGTTCCAGCACGTAGATGTTGAAGCCGCTGGTGAGGATGTGGTGGTAGGCCGCCACGCCCATCGTTCCGGCCAGGGCCAGCGCACCGATCGGTGTGAAGAAGCCCAGGATCACGCACCAGGAGCCGAGGATTTCCGAGAAGCCCGCCACTTCGGCGAAGAACACCGGGAAGGGCAGGTGCAGCGGCACCACGTAGTTGGTGGCGAAGGTCTGCGGGTCGGCCAGCTTCTCCTGGCCGTGGTGGATCATCATCGCGCCGATGGCCAGGCGCAGGATCAGCAGGCCGGTGTTGGCGAGGAAGCCTTCCCGCAGCACGTAGCGGGACAGAAAGGAGGTCATGGGTGCAGCCGGAGCGGTGGTGAGAGGGGAAGAAGGGGGAGACGGGCTTGGAGAGAGGGACGGGCGGCGGGAATTCTGAGAAAGGCGGAGCTTGTGGCGTCCGCTCAGACCTGTCCCTGGGAAGGGCCGGCCAGACCGGCGGCCCAGAGGGCAACGGCTGCGGTGAGGAAACCGAGGAACACTTCCAGCAGGGTGAGGGTGGTCATGGACTTTTCATTTCTTTACACACGATGGCGCGAGACGTGAAGAAGTGTGAGGAGACCGGCTTGTAGGCAAGCCACGGGCGGGGCCGGGCAGGGCCGGGGTAGGGGGCGAGGTCGGGGCCGTGGTCGGGCCCGGAGGGCGGGGGCGGGGTCGAGGCGAGTTCGGGGGCTGGCTCGGCGCTGAGCGGTTGCGGCGATGACGCGGCTGCGGCGATGGCGCCATTGCGGTCGTGAAGCCGTTGGGGCGCAGGAGCGGCACCGCACAGGAGCCGTCAGGCCGCAGGAGGGGTGCTGCACCTGAGCCGTAAGGCCGCAGGAGGCGCGCCGCATCTGAGCAATCGGTGGACGGAAGTGGCGCCGCACAGGAGTGCTGGAGGCAAGCCAGTGGCTGGTCCTGCGGCTGACCCTGCGCACGACGCCGTCTGGTCATGTGCGGCTCTCGGCCGGGCCCGCGCCGGCCCGTGTCTCGCGACAGGATGTTTACATTCCGCAACATCGGTTCATGACCGTCGGCGAACTCTTCATCGAAACCCTCGCCACCGGGGTGATCACCCCGTCGGAGCTCGATTGGGTCGTGGCCCGTCAGCAGGGCTTTTCGCGGGTCGAGGAGGCCACGGCGCTGCGCCTCGGTCGCCTGCTGGACGACGGCGAAATCCAGCTGGGCTGCCGCCTTTCCCCCGCCAAACTGCACAACGACCTGATCCGCCAGGAGTGGATCGAACCGCTCGGCCGCCGGCGCCATCGCCAGGGCTGAGTCCGCTCCCTTCTCCTTCTCCCCCGCCATGACCGCTGCCCCCACCCCTGAAGCGGCCCCAGCTCCCGCCGCGGGAGCGGCCGAAACTTCCACCCCTGGAGTGGCTGTCGGCTCCCGCGCCCCTGCCGCGTTGCTTGAGCGCCTGGCCGGCCTCCCCGCCATGGGGCCGGGCCGCCGTCGCCTGGTGCTGCTGTGGCCCCAGCTCGGTGATTTCGACAGCCTCGAGTACGCCCAGGCACTTGTGCCTGCCCTGCCCCGGCTGCAGGCCGCCGGCATCGAGGTGCTGGCCATCGGCCTCAGCCATGGCCCCGGGCGTGAGCGCTTCTGCGCGTTCACCGGCTTCCCACCGGAGCGGCTGCTGGTGGATTCCGAGCCCCGGCTGCACCGCGCCCTTGACCTGGCGCAGGGTCTGGGGGCCAGCGCCGGCCCCTGGCCCGGCCTGCTGCTGATGTGCGCCGGGATCAGCTCGCCGGGCACCCTGGCGGAAGTGCTGCGCGGCTACACCGGCGATCGCCGCACGCCGCTGCGGCCCTTCGAGCTGGCCACTACCCGGCTGCGCAACATGATCGAAGTGCTGGGCCACTGGCGCACCTACGTGCCCCGCGACGACTTCCTCACCCAGCGCGGCGGCACCTTCCTGATCGACGCCGACGACCGTCTGCTCGCCGTGCACCGCGATCCGGGGCTGCTGGGCTTCTCGGCCACCATGCACCGGCCGCTCCAGTTTCTCGAGCCCTTTCTGCAGGGGGAAGCGCTCACGGATTGAGCGCGTTCTGGCGGCACAGGCGGCTCAGGGGTTGAGCGCCTCGCACTGCCAGCCGGTGGCTTCCCGCCAGCGCTGACGGCGGTGCGGCGTGCCGCTGAGCTCCAGCATCTCCACCTGCTGCACTGCGATCCGCAGCAGCAGAAAGTGGGGCGGCAAGGGTGTGCCGTCGGCCAGTTCGCTCGGAAACGCCGCCTGCGGATCGAGCGGCTCCCCCGGCGGCGGCCAGCCCCACAACGCCCGCCCCGCCGGGCTCAGCTGACGCCAGTGCCGCTCGCGCTCCGCCAGCAGGGGTGCGCCGGCCGGCAGCTCCAGGCGTCCGCGCAGGCGGAACTGGCTGCGGGCCTTCGGCAGCAGCCAGCAGAGTTCCACCGCCGGCTGGGCCGTCAGCTCATCGGCTTTGGCGCTGCGCCCGTCGCTGAGCAGGTCAAGCCGCACCGCATCCGCCCAGCCGCGGAACACCAGCGTGCGCACCCGTGGCGTGCCATCGGCGCCCACGCTGGCCAGCTGCAGCCAGCGCGCCGCGGGCGAGCGCCCCTCCCGCTCCCGTGCACCGCGCAGCAACGCGCGCCAGGCGGGCAGGGCGCTGCTGCTCAATCGGCGCGCTCGCAGGCGTAGCTGATCACGCCCCCCTGCCGCAGCTGGAAGCGTGGCGCCGCCGGATCCTCCAGGCTCCACCACCACTTGCCGTCGGTGTAGCTGGGGGCGCCGGCGTTGTTGGTGCGCGGCAGCTGCAGCGTCACCCCGCGCCACCGCAGCACCACGAACGCGCCCGGCACCGTGCCCGCCGCCGTGTTGGGAATGCCGATGGCATCAACGGCGCCGTTGTCGGCCAGGGCCAGCAGGGGATCGCCATCGCAGCGGTAAGCCTCGGGGCTCGCCGCCAGCGCCGTGGCGGGCGCCTGCAGGAGCGGCAGCAGCACCAGAGCCAGCACAGCAACCATCGCCGTGGCGGCGCGCCCGGCCGTGGCGAACCAGCGGTGGGTCGAGCGCCCGGCTTGACGAAGCAGTGGCCAGCCCTGCCGGTGCAGTGGCCCGGCCTGGTGCTGCAGTGGCTGCGACAGGGCCTGCGGCCGGCACATCGGGGGCATGGGCGGCAGGCGGGGCTCAGCCATTGTCTTGCCTTCCACGGGCCGCCGCGTCGGCACGCAAGGTCCTCGCTGAAGACGTGCGCTTACCACCAGCCGTGGCCGCTGCTGAAGCCTCTTCCACCTCTGCAACCTCACGGGTGCCCGAGGCTGAAGCCTCATTCGCTTCCGCAGCCTCCCCCAGCCCCGAAGCCGCGCCCACTGCTGGCGTGCCAGCGGGGCTCAGCAGCTCCATCAGCCTCTCGGCCAGGCATTCGCCGCTGCGCCAGGCCCCTTCGGCGCGGCCGAATCCGGACCCGGCCAGGTAGTCACCGCAGAACGCCAGGCGGCTGCGGGCGCAGAGACTCAGCTCGGCGGGCAACCCCTCGCCGCGGGGAAACGCGGCGCTCCAGCGCATCAGCTGCCGCTCTCCCTGCGGCGGCTGGCCGGTCGCCTCAGGGAGCCAGGCGGCGAGCGCGGCCTGCACGGCGGCCGTGAGTTGGGTGATCAGAGCCTGCTCGCGCTCCGGGTCGAGCCTCACCCCCGGCAGCTGCAAGGCGGCGGAGCCCGACCCCACCGTCTGCAGATGCTCGGCGGCGAGCGCGGCGCTGGAGTGGGCCACCACGGCGCAGCGGCCCTGCGCACCGGGCTGGATCGATACGCGCCGCAGCCCCCAACGGCGTTGGGCGCCGGCTTCGAACTCCAGCAGGCGAAACGGCAGGGCCAGCCAGGGTTCCGCCGCCGCCCCCTCCAGCTGCCAGATCAGATTGCTGCGAGGCTCGGCGCCCAGGGCGGCGATGGCGCGCAGCGCCGCCGCCAGTTGCGGGTCGCCGGCTGCCAGTGCCGCCAGCGGTGCGGGTGCAGCGCCCAGCAGGGCCCGCCCGCGCGGATGCACCAGCAGGGTGCCGCTCAGCACGAGCCAATCGGTATCTGCCAGGTGTTCGCCCTCGCGGCCGAGCAGGCGCCAGCCGCCGCCGGCCCGTGGCTCCAGCCGCTGGATCAGGCGGGAGCTGTGCAGCGTGCAGCCGCCGCCGGCCAGGGCCAGCAACCCGGCACACACCTGCTCCATGCCACCGCGGCCGCGGTAGCGGCTGCCCTGCAGCAACGGCTCCGCCCCGATCGGCTGCAGGGCGCCGCTGGCATCAAGGCGGGCGCAGGGTTCAGACCAGGGTTCGATCCAGCCACCCGCCAGCAGTGGCGCCAGCAGCGCCGGCGGCGGATCGGTGCTGATGGTGAGCAGTGGAGCCCCGTGGTCGGCCCGCCGCTGTGCATCGTGGCGGGAGCGGCGGGTACTGGCGCGACCGCCGGGTCCACGCCCGGCTTCCCAGAGGGTGATCGGTGCGGGCCAGCCCAGTTGCGTCAGCTGGGCGGCGAGGGCGCATCCGGCCAGCCCCGCGCCGACGATGGCCAGCCGCGGGGGCGGGCTGCCCGCCTCAGGGGGCATGGACGCGGAGCAGTTGGGCGCCGTAGTCCTCGCTGAACATGGCCTGCAACTGCCAGGCCTCCAGCAGGGTCTTGGCGATGGCGCGCAGGGCCTCGATGTCGTCGCAGTCGTCGATCGTGCGCGAGTGCATCGCCACGGTGAACTCGCGATCGAGGGAGAGGGGAGAAGCCACAGCGTTTTTATAAAACGTTACAAAGCCCGGTGCCTTGTCGTGGGTCGGCTCACCGCACCACCCGTTGCTTGCTGCTCAATGCCCAGAGCCCCCTCTCCTGCTCGCTGTCCAGGGCGCGCCCCTACCGGCTCGCTGCACAACGAGCCGCCGTGCTCGCTGGCTTCATCAACGCCCTGCTCAGCTGAACCAGCCCCTGGAGGCCCCGCCTCACCAGGTGACGCCGTGCAGCTTCGGCAGGGGGGCTGTCTGGCTGGTGACGGCGTAGAGCTGGGGGATGTTGTGGCTGTTGTAGACGCGGAATTCACGCACCAGCGACGCCCCTTCCTCGCGCACCGCCTGGTTCAGCACCAGCGAGCCATCCGGGTCGGACACCGAGCGGTGGAAGGTGCCGGGCGGGATGCGCAGGATGTCGCCGCCGGTGTCGAGCCGCACGATGTGAAACGGGTAGTTCCAGCCCAGGTTCACCAGGAAGAAGGTGCGGCCGCCGTGCATGGCCAGCAGGTTGTCTTCCTGATGGGGATGCAGATAGAACTGCCACGCCCCGGTGGCGGGGTCGTCGGGGGGGCTCACGGCCGGCCCGGTGTGCACCACCAGATCTCTCGCATTCGAGGTGGGCACAGTGATATCGAAGAAGCGGACCGCCGGGGTATCGCGAAACTTCTCGTAGGGGATCAGCTCGAACATCGGTGCCGGCCGGGGCGAGCGATGTGAGCCCTGTGGCAGAGCGGTTGTGGTCATTGGGGCCACACCGGGCGGAACCGGCGTCAGACGGTGGTCTACCTAAACGATCATCACACTCAGTCGAACGTTTCAACCGCTACGGAATGACGTTTTGGGGCCGGAAACCGTTCCGGTTGGTTGAATGCTCCGCAGTGCTTCAACCGTTGCATGCGCCGCCGCTTTCCCCTGCCTGCGCCCCTCACGTCGACCGTTGTTTCCCTGGCGCTCGCCGCCGCTGGCCTGCTGACGCCGCTGCTGGCCGTCCCCTCACTGGCCCAGAGCCAGCGCCCGGCCCCCCGGCCCGCCAGCCGCCCCACCGTGTCGGTGCCGGCCTTCAAGAACACGGTCACCCAGCAGACCTGGTGGTGGCAGGGGCCCGTGGCGGAGGATCTGGCGGCGGCGCTCGCCAATGAACTGCAGGCCACCGGCACCCTGCAGGTGGTGGAGCGCGCCAACCTCAAGGAGGTGCTCTCCGAGCAGGAGCTCACCGAACTCGGCATCGTGCGCAAGGGCCCCAACGCCGCCCAGAAAGGCCAGATGACCGGCGCCCGCTACATCGTGCTGGGCACTGTCACCTCCTATGACTCCAACGTGGAGAGCAAGACCTCCGGCAGCAATTTCGGCCTGCTGGGGTTCGGCAAGCAGCAGCAGCAGGCCGAAACCCGCGACTACGTCGCCATCGACGTGCGTGTCGTGGACAGCAGCACCGGTGAGGTGGTGGGGCGCCGCACGGTGGAGGGCCGTGCCACCAACACCGCCGAAGCCGGCTCCCAGGGCGTGAGCCTGTTGCCGGCAGCTGGCCTGGCGCTGCTGCTGGCGCCCAACATGGGGCGCACCGGCCAGGTGCTCACCGGCGCCGCCGGCACGCTCAACTTCGGCTCCAACCAGTCGGCGGCCCAGCGCACGCCGGCGGCCAAGGCACTGCGCGCCGCCTTGATCGATGCCTCCAGCTACGTGAGCTGCCTGCTCACGCCCACCGATGGCTGCATGGAAGCCTTCGAGGCCCAGGACCGCCAGCGGCGCGAGCGCACCCGCGGCGTGCTCCAGCTCGACTGAGTGCTGTCGGCCAAGCCTGGCGCCGCAGGCCAACTGGGCGCCCCGCCGCGCGGAGCTGCCTGGGTGGAGCTCCCCCGCTCAGAACGGGATCGGCATGTCCACGGCGGCCGGTGCCGGGGCGCAGCCGGCCACCCGCTCCTCCACCACCTGGCCCACCACCACGATCGACGGCGACTGGAATCCCTCCGCCGTCACCCGCTCCGCCAGGCTGCCGAGGTCGGCGATCAGCTGGCGCTGGCCGCTCACGGTGCCCTGCTGGATCACAGCGGCGGGGGTGGTGGCCTCCAGGCCGCCCGCCATCAGCTCCTCGCAGATGCGGGGCAGGTTGTGCAGGCCCATGTAGATCACCAGGCCGTCGCTGCTGCGGGCCAGGCCGCGCCAGTCCACCCCGGGGCGCCCTTTATCGATCTCCTCGTGCCCCGTCACGAAGGTGACGCTGGAGCCAGCGCGCCGATGGGTGACCGGAATGCCCGCATAGGCAGGCGCCGCGATGCCGGCGGTGACTCCCGGCACCACTTCCACCGCCACGCCATGGCGGGCCAGGTGCGCCGCTTCCTCACCGCCCCGGCCGAACAGGAACGGATCGCCTCCTTTCAGGCGCACCACCAGCCGATGCCGCCGGGCCAGCTCCACCAGCACGGCGTTGGTGCTCGGCTGCGGCACGGAATGGTGGCCGCGCCGCTTACCCACGAAATGACGCTCACAGCCGGCCGGCGGCAGATCGAGCAGGGCCTTGGGCACCAGCGAGTCGTAGACGAGGGCATCGCACTGGCTGAGCAGCCGGTGGGCCTTGAGCGTGAGCAGCTCGGGATCGCCCGGCCCTGCCCCCACCAGGTAAACCTTGCCGGTTGAAGAAGCGCCGCTGGAAGAAGTTCCGCTGGAGGGGGAGGCGTCGTCCGGCAGGGGCGTGGCTGTCATGGCAGCGCCGCCAGCTGCTCCAGCAGCACCCTCTGCAGGCGAGGCCGTTGCAGCAAGGGGGGTCCGAGCTCCAGCGGCAGGCTGTCCGTGAGGCGGTTGGCGGCCAGCGCCAGAGCAAGGACAGGGCTGCGGATCGCCAGTTGGAGCTCCTGTGGATCTGGCGCACTGTATGAAGCGGGCCGGCAGGCGGCGCCGGTGATCCTGCTCAGGTGTTGCAGGTAGCGCCGGCCCAGCGCCCCGTTCAGGGGGTGATGCAGCAGCAGCGGCGCTGCGGCCGCCCCCTGCCCCAGCTCCTGCACTTCCTGCGTCAGGGCCTGCTGCCAGCAGCGCCAGGCCCCCAGAAACGGCAGCCGGTGCAGCGGACCCGCCTGACGCCAGTGGGCGGCGATCGCCGGCAGGTCGTGCCGCACATGGCCGCCGGGCACCAGGAACAGGGGCACCAGCGTGGCGCCCTCCGGCCCCTCCGGCCGCGGCGGCAGCGGTGCATGGGGCGACCCCTCCGCTGCGGTGAGCGCCAGCAGCCGCACGCTGGCGCCGCGCCGTTGCTCCAGCGTGTCGCGCAGGGCCAGCAGGTCGTCCGGGATCAGACCGCCGCTGCGGCCGTGCACCAGCAGCAGCAGGGGGCTGGGCGGCAGGGCGTGCAGGCGCCGTTGCCGCCGTGCCGCCACGGCCGGATCGAGCCGGTCTGCCGCCAGCCCCAGCAGCAGCGCCCGCGCCCGGGGCAGGCGGGCCAGCAGGTCGACGGCGTCGGCGGCCAGCTGGGGGTCGAGATCGCCCGCCAGCTGCGCGAGCGTGCGGCGCAGCGCCGGCAGCGGCCAGCTGGACAGGCCCACCGCCAGCCCCTCCAGCGCCGCGCGGCGCTGCGCCGCCGGGCCCGGCGCCAGCGCCAGCTGGCTGAGCAGGGCGGCATCGGCGGGATCCCGCTGGTGGCCGAGCAACGGCAGCAGCAGGGGGGCCTGCTGCGGAGAACTCACCAGCGCCTGCCGCAACAGCGCGGCGCAGCTGGCCTCGCGCCGCCGCCCGATCCGCTCGCCCAGGGCGGGATCGGGCGGGTCCTGCCGCAACCACCAGGCCAGCAACCGGGGCGCACTGCTGGAATCCACCCGCTCGGCCAGCACGGTGAGCAGGTCGGCCTCCGCCGGCACGCTGCCCGCTTCCAGCGCCGTGAGCCAGGGGGCCAGCTCCAGCTGTGGGCGGCGCCGGAGTTGCTGCAGCCATGGCCAGCGGGCGGGATCACCCGGCGGCGGCAGCTGGGCCGGATCACCCGGCGTTGACAGCTGGGCCGGATCGCCGCTCGGATCGCCGTCGCGAGGCAGCATCGGGTTCGCGGTGGCTGGCTGGTTGGCTGTTCTAGCAATCAGGAGCCTGCGCCACCGGCCCACTGCGGGTCAGGCCGGCAGCGCCCGCGGCCGGGCGCCGAACCGCTCCACCAGGATCTGCTCCAGCGCCTCGGGCAGCTCGCTGAGCGGAATGCCCTTGTCGTGCAGCTCCGCCAGCCGGGGATCGGCCGCCATCGAGCCGCCCAGGAACACCTTCACCGCTTCCACCATTTCGCCGTCCTTGCGGGCCTTGGCCCCCATCAGCCCGATCGAGCCCATGTAGGGCTGGCCGCAGGCATTGGGGCAGCCGGTCCAGTGGGTGCGTACGCCGTGGGGCACCTCCAGGCGCCGCTCCAGTTCCTCAACCACCGCCTGGGCCGTGCTCTTGGTGGGGATCAGCGCGAAGCTGCAGTAGCGGTTACCGGTGCAGCTCACCGCTTCCGCCGCCAGCGCACCGGGATCCACGCGGAAGTGCCGCAGCAGCGGTTCGGCCAGCAGCGCCTCCAGCCGATCGGCCGGCACATCGGCGATCAGGGCGTTCTGGCTTTCGCTCAGGCGCAGCCCGCCGCTGCCGTAGGTGCGGGCCAGCCGGGCCAGGTCGCCCATCCCATCAGCGTGCAGCCGACCCATCGGCACATGCAGGCCCACCCAGTGCAGACCCGCCTGCTTCTGGGCGTGCACCCCACAGATGTCCCGCGGGGCGCGGCACACCAGATGGGAGCCGTCATGGGGCACCAGGGCGGCGGCGGCAGCAGCGCCGGCCACGGCGCCATAGCTCTCCACCACCTCTGCCCGGTAGCTGTCGAGCCCGAGCGCATCGATCAGATACATCAGGCGGGTCTTGTTGCGGTTGCTGCGGTCGCCCTGCCGTTCGTAGTGACGCAGCACCGCGAGCGTGAAGGCCGGCAGCTGATCGGCCTGCAGCCACAACCCCAGCGGGATCGCCAGCTCGTTGCGCTGGGCTGAGAAGAAGCCGCCCACCATCACGGTGAAGCCCAGCGTGCCGTCGTGGAACGCGGGCAGGAAGGCGAGGTCGTTGTGCAGCAGGAAGGAGTCGGGGGCGCCGCCCACCGCCACGTTGAACTTGCGCGGCAGGTTGCGCGGACCGTCGGGCCCCAGCACCGCCGCCTGGATGCTGTCCACCAGCGGCCGGGTGTCGATGAACTCCTCGGGGTCGATGCCGGCCAGGGGGTTGCCGGTCACGTTGCGGGGATTGTCGTGGCCCGACTGGCGGCTGGTCAGGCCCACCCGCTCGAGCGCCGCCATCAGCGGCGGCATGTCCTCCAGCAGCAGGCCGCGCAGCTGGATGTTCTGGCGGGTGGTGATGTCGGCGCTGCCGTGGCTGCCGCAGCGATCCACGGCCTCTGCCAGCACGTCCAGCTGGTCAGCGTGGATCACGCCGTTGGGCAGCCGCAGCCGCAGCATGAAGCGCCCGGGAGTGACCGGCCGGAAGAAGATGCCCAGCCACTTGAGATGGATGGTGAGGGTGGCCTCATCGAGGGATTCCCAGCCGGCGGCGCTCAGTTCACTCAGCCGCGGCGCCAGATCCAGACCACAGAAGCCGGCTTTGGCCTGCTCCACCTTGTTGAGCGTCGCCATGGAGGGAAGGGAAACGAGAGGGAGAACACCGATCAGGCCGGCGGCCGGATCACCCGGGAATCACCGCAGAGACTGCTGGAGAGACGACCAAAGCGAGGGCAGAGTTCGCAGCGGGCCTGCGCATGCCTAATGATCGGAATTCTCACCCTTTCAGCCGGAGCGCCGAAGTCTTGTCGCAGGTGGCACCGATTTCTGCCATGGACGCAGCCAGCGCCCCAGGCGCCGCCCGCCGCCCGGCGCTGGCGCCGGAGGTGCTGCGCTTCCGTGAACTGCTGGCCAAGGTGGGCAGCGGCGAGCACACCAGCACCGGTCTGACCCGCGCCGAGGCCCGCGAAGCCACCGACCTGATGCTGCTGGGGCCGGTGAGCGATGCCCAGCTGGGGGCGTTCCTGATCGCCCATCGCATTCGCCGGCCGTCGCCGCTGGAGCTTGCCGGCATGCTCGACAGCTACCGCGAGCATGGCCCGGTGCTGCGCACCCCCGGCAAGCGGCCGCTCTGCTTCGGGGTGCCGTACGACGGCCGCAGCCGCACCGCGCCGCTGCTGCCGCTGCTTGCCTTGCTGCTGGCGGCCGCGGGCCAGCCGGTGGTGCTGCACGGCGGTGCTCCGATGCCGGTGAAGTACGGCATCAGCCTCGCCGAGTTGTTCGCTGCCCTCGGCATCGACTGGCGGCAGCTCAGCCTGGCCGACCTGCAGCAGCGGCTGGAGATCCAGGGCCTGGCCCTCACCCACCAGCCCTGCCATTTCCCGGCCGCCGAACGGCTGCTGCCGATCCGTGAGGACATCGGCAAGCGGCCGCCGGTGGCCAGCCTGGAACTGCTCTGGACCCCCCACCAGGGCGAGCACCTGCTGGTGAGCGGCTTCGTTCATCCCCCCACCGAGGCCCGCGCCTGGGAGGCGTTGGCCCACGTCGGCGAAACCGATCTGCTGACGGTCAAGGGGCTGGAGGGCTCCACCGACCTGCCCACCAGCCGCGCCGGCATCACCGCCCGGGGCCGCGATGGCGTGATCACCCGCCTGCTGGTCCATCCCCGCGACCATGGCCTCTGCGGCCCCGAGGTGCCCTGGCAGAACCTGGAGCTCTGGCGTGAGCAGGCGCTGGCGGCGCTGCAGGGCGAGGGACCGCTGGCGGAGTCGCTGCTGTGGAACCTGGGCGTTTACCTCTGGCTGGCCGAGCGCTGCGACAGCCTGCCGGCGGGGCTTGACCAGGCCCGCGCCCTGCTGGCCGCCCGCTGCGGCGAAAAGCTGCGCCAGGATCTTGCCCCATGAGCCTGCCTGCGCGCGCCAGCCACGACCGCTGCTTCGGCTTTGAGGCCGATTTCGTTGCCGATCTGCGCTGCCTGCCGATGGCAGTGCGGCGCAAGCTCGATCTGGCGGGAGTGAAGCTCAAGCTCAGCCACTGGCAGGCCCTGGGCGCTGCGGAGCGTGAGGGGCTGCTGGCCTGGCCCGATCAGCCCCTCGCGATCGAGGCCCTGCGGCAATGGCTGCTGCAACGCACGGCCGCCATGGCCGCCGGCCCGGCCCGGCCCCTGCCGCCGGCCCAGATGGAAGCCCTGCCCAGTGCGGCCGACGGGGAGGCGCTGCCGGCGGTGCTGGCGGCGGCCTGCCGGCAGCTGGGCACGCCGCTCAGCCTGGAGCAATGGCAGGGCCTCGATGAGCTGCAGCGCTTCGCCCTGGTGAAGCTCAGCCATCCGGGCCATGAACACCGCAACCTGCCGCGGGCGCTACAGGAATTCGGGCTGTCGTGTGGCTGAACGCTGCACAGCCCGGCCATCGGTAACAACCGGCACCATCAATCGGGCCCTGGCCGTGATGACGTAGGCGGGTTGGTCAGCCTGTGCGCCAACCTTGCCGGCTCGGTGCGCTTCGTTCATGAGGCCCGTCCGGATTGCGTGATCCGCATCCAGACCTTCGTGACACCCCAGCCCCATGCCGAACCTTTCGCGCCGTAAGTTCCTCGTGACCGCCGCCGGCACCACGGCCGGCGCCCTCTGGTTGAGCGCCTGCGGCGGCAAACAACAGCCGGACAGTGCCTCAGCGCCGGCCGCCAGCGGCGGTGGGGATGTGGAAGTGAAGGGCGCCACGCTCGGCTTCATCGCCCTCACCGATTCAGCGCCGGTGATCATTGCCCAGGAAAAGGGCTTTTTCGCCAAGCACGGCATGCCCGAGGTGAAGGTGGTCAAGCAGACCTCCTGGGCTGCCACCCGCGACAACCTGGAACTCGGCACCGCGGGCGGCGGCATTGATGGCGCCCACATCCTCACGCCGATGCCGTTGTTGCTCACGGCCGGCAAGATCACCAAGTCGAACCAGCCGCTGCCGATGGTGACGCTGGCGCGCCTGAATCTGCAGGGACAGGGCATCTCCGCGGCCGAGGCGTTCCTGCCCGAAAAGCTCACGATCGACAACAAGGCGGGTCTGGAGGCGGCCGTGGCCGCTGCAGGCGCCAAAGGCAAGAAGTTCAAGGCGGCGGTGACCTTCCCCGGCGGCACCCATGACCTCTGGATGCGCTACTGGCTGGCGGCCCATGGCATTGACCCCAACACAGCTGCCGACCTGGTGGTGATTCCGCCGCCGCAGATGGTGGCGAACATGCAGACCGGCACGATGGACACCTTCTGTGTGGGTGAGCCCTGGAATGGGCGGCTGGTGAACAAGAAGCTGGGCTACACCGTGGCCCAGACCGGTGAACTGTGGAAGCTCCATCCGGAGAAGGCCTTCTCCATGCGAGCCGATTGGGTGGAGCAGAACCCCAAGGCCACCCTGGCCCTGCTGAAGGGGGTGCTGGAGGCTCAGATGTGGTGTGATGATCCCGCCAATCTCGATGAGATGTGCACGATCCTCGCCAAAGATAAATACATCAAGGCCACCGTCGATGACATCAAGCCCCGCCTGGCCGGCAATGTGGACTATGGCGATGGCCGGGTGGTGAAGGACAGCCCCTACAAGATGCGCTTCTGGGCCGACAGTGCCTCCTTCCCCTACAAGAGCCACGAGAAGTGGTTCGTGACTGAGGACATGCGCTGGGGTTATCTCCCCGCCTCCACGGATATCGATGCGTTGGTGAACAAGGTGAACCGCGCCGATCTCTGGAAGGAGGCCGCCAAGGCGATCGGCCAGGAGAAAGCCATCCCCGCCTCCGATTCCCGCGGCAAGGAAACCTTCTTTGATGGCGTGGTCTTCGATCCTGAAGATCCCAAGGCTTATCTCGACGCCCTCAAGATCAAAGCCCTGGCCTGAGCGACTGTCCGTCGCCATTGATCACCCCCACCCTTCATGACCCTCACCGCTGTGAACGGCAGGCGGCGCCCTCGCCAGCGCCAAGGCCAACGCCGTTCCACCCTTCTCACCACAATCCTCCCTTACCTGCTCTGCATCGGTGGGTTTCTGATCGTCTGGCAGGTGCTCTCCGGCCTGCTGGGCGCCGATCGTCTGCCGGGGCCCATCAAGGTGGTGACAGACACCTGGGACCCTTACATCAGCCAGCCCTTTTTTGATGATGGCGGCACCAGCAAAGGGTTGGGCTGGCAGATTCTGATTTCTCTGCAACGGGTGGCCCTGGGCTATGGCCTGGCGGCCATTGTGGGCATCGCCATCGGTGGCCTGCTGGGCCTGAACCGGTTCGTGGGCAAGGGCTTCGATCCGGTGATCCAGGTGTTGCGCACGGTGCCGCCCCTGGCCTGGTTCCCGATCTCCCTGATGGTGTTTCAGAACGCCGATAAGTCGGCGATCTTCGTGATCTTCATCACCTCCATCTGGCCAATCATCATCAACACGGCCGTGGGCATCCGGGAGATCCCCCAGGATTACACCAACGTGTCGCGCGTGCTGCGGCTGCGCAAGCGCGCCTATATCCGCGAGATCGTGATTCCCGCCACCGTTCCCTATGTGTTCACCGGTCTGCGCATCGCCGTGGGCCTGGCCTGGTTGGCGATCGTGGCAGCCGAGATGCTCAAGGCTGATGGTGGCATCGGCTACTTCATCTGGGATGCCTACAACGCGGGCGGTGAGTCGAGTGCCAGCCAGATTGTGCTGGCGATTGTGTATGTGGGCATTGTCGGCCTGTGTCTCGATCGGCTGGTGGCGTTTGCTGGCCGGCGTGTGGGCAGCGGAGCCTCCTGAGCCATGCCCGCCCTGCTCACCGTCGACAACGTCACCCAGGCGTTTCCGCTCAAGAACGGCGGCACCTATGTGGCCCTCAAGGACATCTTCCTGCAGATCGCCGAAGGTGAGTTCGTCACCCTGATCGGCCATTCCGGTTGCGGGAAATCCACCCTGCTGGATCTGCTGGCCGGCCTCACCCTGGCCACGGAGGGCGGCATCCTGATGAGCGGTCAGGAGGTCACCGAACCCGGCCCCGACCGGATGGTGGTGTTCCAGAACTATTCCTTGCTGCCCTGGAAAACGGTGCGCGAGAACATCGCCCTCGCCGTGGACAACGTGATGCCCAGTCTCTCCCGGGAGGAGCGGCGCGAGATCGTGGACCGCAACATCAAACTGGTGAAGCTCACGCCAGCGGCGGATAAGTATCCCGCCGAGATCTCCGGCGGCATGAAACAACGGGTGGCGATCGCCCGGGCCCTGGCGATCCGCCCCAAGCTGCTGCTGCTTGATGAACCCTTCGGTGCCCTCGATGCGCTCACGCGCGGCAACCTGCAGACCCAGCTGATGGAGATCTGCCAGGAGGCCAAGGTCACCGCCGTGATGGTCACCCACGACGTGGACGAAGCTCTGCTGCTCTCCGATCGCGTGGTGATGCTCACCAACGGCCCGGAGGCCTACATCGGCCAGATTCTCGATGTGCCGCTGGCCCGGCCCCGCTCCCAGCTCACCGCTGTCGAAGACCCCACCTACTACGGCCTGCGCGCGGAGGTGGTCACCTTCCTCAACCAGCAGCGTGATGCCCGCCAGCAGCGCCTCAAACCCAAGGGAGCGGTGGCCTCAGGAACGCTGGAGAAGGTGAATCTGGAGATCGGCTTCGTGCCGCTCACCGATTGCGCTCCTTTGGTGGTGGCCCTGGAGGGCGGCTTCTTTGCCAGGTACGGGCTGGATCAGGTCACGCTGCGGCGTGAAACCAACTGGAAAACCCTGGAGGCCAACCTGGGCCAGGGGGTGCTGGATGCGGCCCAGATGGTGGCGGGTCTGCCCTTCGCCATGACCCTCGGCAGCCAGGGGCGCCGCCCGGTGCCGATCACCTCGGCGCTCACGCTCTCGCGCAACGGCAATGCCATCACCCTGCACCGCCGCTTCCATGAGGCCGGCGTGCGCAGCGCGGCGGAGTTCAAGGCCTGGATCGCCGCCAATCCCGGCCATAAGCCGGTGCTGGCCATGGTGCACCCCGCCTCCATGCACAACCTGATGCTGCGGGCCTGGTTGGTGTCCGCCGGCATCGACCCCAGCAGTGACGTGGAGCTGATCGTGATCCCGCCCGCCCAGATGGTGGCCACGCTCAAGGCCGGCACGATCGATGGCTTCTGTGTGGGCGAGCCCTGGAACTCCCGCGCCGTGCAGGAGGGGCACGGCACCGTGATCGCCACCGACACCGACCTCTGGGACGGCCATGGCGAGAAGGTGCTCGGTGTGCGAGAAGACTGGGCCGCCGCCCATCCCCACACCCATCAGGCCCTGCTCTGCGCCCTGCTGGAGGCCTGCCGCCACTGCGAAGACCCGGCCAACCGCCAGGAGCTGGCCCAGCTGCTGGCTCGCCCTGAATACGTGGGCACCAGCCCCGATGTGCTGCTGCCCGGCCTGGCCCAGGCCTACGACCGCGGCACCGGTGCGCCGGCGCTGATTCCCGGTTTCAACCGCTTCTTCGGGCCGGGCGTCAATGCTCCCGATCGCGCCGAGGCCACCTGGATCCTCACCCAGCTGGCCCGCTGGAACGTCTGCCCCTTCCCAAGCAACTGGGAGGAGGTGCTCAACCGGGTGCAGCGCCCGGATCTGTATGGCAGGGCGGCCGCCGCCCTGGGCCTGCCCGCCGAGCCGCCCCAGCCCACCCCGGTGGGTTTCTTCGGCGCCGAGCAGCTCGATCCCGCCGACCCCGCCGCCTACGTGCAGGGGCTGAAGCAGCAGCGCCCGCTTCGCATCGAGGCCGTGGTGCTGCCAACGGCGCCGGCCGCCGCCACCTGACCCCGCCCCGCCTTCCGCCCCCGCCCGCTCCCCCATGCAGACCCTCAGCTCAACGGCGGCCAGCGCCAGCCGCGCCACCGGCGCCTATCTGGAGATTGACGGGGTCACCAAGGTGTATCCCAGCGCCCGGGGGCCCCACACCGTGCTGGATGGGGTGCATCTGTCCGTGGCGGAGGGAGAGTTCGTGTGCCTGATCGGCCATTCCGGCTGCGGTAAATCCACCCTGCTCGACATGGTGTCGGGATTCCGCCAGCCCACCACCGGCGAGGTGCGGCTGAACGGGGAGCGCATCGTTGATCCCGGCCCCGACCGCATGGTGGTGTTCCAGAACTATTCGCTGCTGCCCTGGTTGAGCGCCTACGACAACATCGCCCTGGCGGTGAACAATGTGTTCCCCGAACTGCAGCGCAACGGCCAGGCCAAGGCGATCGTGGAGGAGCATCTGGCGCTGGTGGGCCTCAGCGAAGCGGCCCACAAGAAGCCGGGAAGTCTGTCGGGGGGGATGAAGCAGCGGGTGTCGATCGCCCGCGCCCTGGCGCTCAAACCGAAGGTGCTGCTGCTCGATGAACCGTTCGGGGCGCTGGATCCGATCACGCGTGAGGAACTGCAGGAGGAGCTGCTCAAGATCTGGGCCGATCACCGCGTGACGGTGCTGATGATCACCCACGACATCGATGAAGCCCTGTTCCTGGCCGACCGGGTGGTGATGATGACCAACGGCCCCGCCGCCACGATCGGTGAGGTGCTCGAGCTGCCGTTCGCCCGCCCGCGTGTGCGGGCCCGCCTGCTGGAGCAGCCCGAATACTTCGACCTGCGCAACCGCGCTCTCGATTTCCTCTACCGCCGCTACGCCCACGACGACACGTGAGGGCCGCCTTGCCAATTCATCAGTCCTTCCGTCAGCTGACGATGGCGGTGGGCCAGACCCTGCTGCTGGATGGCGGCCAGGCCGCCGCAGCCTCGCCCATGCGCGTCCACTCCGGCATCCTGCGGGTGTTTTTGCTGGCCTCCTCGGGCCAGGACATCACGATCGGCTTTCTTCAACCAGGTGAAGTCTGCGATGCCCTGGCCCTGCGCCGCGATTGGGTGGGCCTTGAAGCTCTCTCCGTGGTGCAGATCGAACGGATGGAGCGCACTGAAATGCTGGGCGTTCGCACGGACCTCAACACCTGGGCCCTGGAGTTGCTGATGATCCGCCACCACCCCGACACCGAACAGCGATTGAAGGCGCTGCTGGCCTTACTGGTGGAGCGCCTGGGACGCCGCAATGGTCTCTGGTACGAGTTGCCGCTGCGGATCACCCATGAGCGCCTGGCCGAGCTGATCGGGAACACCCGCGTCACCGTCACCAAGATGCTCACCCGCTTGCGTCAGTCGGGCCTGGTGGATGGCCATCTCACTGGCCGGGGCTCACCTCTTCTGCGCCTCTCGCCCGAGCTGGTGGAGGCGATGCTGCCGATCAGCTGAATCTCAGCCGTCGATCTCCGCCCGCTCCACCCGCACTGCCGCTGCCTTGAGCTCCGGCTGCTTCGAGACCGGGCAGCCGAGGGCATGCATCAGCCGGTTGGCCTCACACGCCTGCTCCTGGGCGGCACCCCAGTGCATCGGCAGGAATACCGTGCCCGGGCGAATTCGATCGGTGATCTGCACCTTCACGGTCAGCTCACCGCGACGGGAGCTCACCCGTGCGAGGGCGCCCTCATCGAGGTTGCAGCAGCTGGCATCTGCTGGGTGGATCTCCAGCAGGGGCTCTGGGTGGCTGCGGCATACCCGCTCCACATGGGCGGTGCGGGTCATGGTGTGCCAATGGCCGAGGTACCGCCCCACCGTGAGCACCAGGGGGAAGCCGTCATCCGGCGGTTCCGCCAGCCCCAGCGGTTGCTGGGCCAGCAGGCGGGCCTTGCCGTTAGCGGTGGGGTAGACCCCCTCGGTGTGCAGCCGCGGCTGGCCGCCCCCCGCCGCTGTGCCAGTCGGGAACGGCCATTGCTGGGGCCCGTGCTCGGCCAGCAGGGCGTGGCTCAGGCCGCTGTGATCGCAGAGCCTCCCGGCGGTGATCGACGCGAACTCGGCGTAGACCTCAGCCGCGGAGCCGTAGGCGAACTGCTTGAAAAACCCCAGCCGGCGGCCCAGCTCCGCGAAGATCGCCCAGTCGGGGCGGGCCTCGCCGGGGGCCTGCCGGAAGGCATGCGACAAGGTGACCCGGCGCTCCGAGTTGGTCATCACGCCCTCCTTTTCGCTCCACTGGGCAGCCGGCAGCACCAGATGGGCCACCGCTTCGGTTTCGGTGCCCGCGTAGGCCTCGCTCAGCACCACCAGGGGGCAATGGGCCACCGCCTGGCGCACCCGATCCAGCGACGGGAGGCTCACCAGCGGGTTGGTGGCTGCCACCCACCACAGGACCAGTTCGCCGCGCTCCATCGCTTCGATCTGCTCCCACACCGAGAGCCCATCGCGCGCTGAGATCGCGCCGGGGGGAAAGCCCCAGTGCTGCTCGATCGCGGCCCGGTGGCTGGCCTCGTGGATCGAGCGGTAGCCAGGCAGCAGCGCAGCCAGTCCACCGGCTTCCCGCCCGCCCATGGCATTGGGCTGGCCGGTGAGGGAGAACGGGCCGGCTCCGGGCTTGCCGATCTGGCCCGTGACCAGATGCAGGTTGATGATCCCCGCCACTGTGGCGGTGCCCTCCACGCTCTGATTCACCCCCATCGACCAGAGGCTGAGCACGCCGGAGCTGGCGGCCCAGAGTGCCGCCAGGCGCCGCAGCGCCTCCTCCTCGATGCCGCAGAGGGCGCAGACCCGCTCCGGCGTCCAGCCCGCCCAGAGGGCCGCCAGCTCAGCGAATCCATCGGCGCAGGCCGCCACCCGCTCCGGATCCACCGCCCCCAGCTGCAGCAACAGATGACCCACGCCATGCAGCAGGACCAGATCCGTGCCCGGACGAATGGCCAGATGCAGGTCGGCCGCTGCGCTGGTGGCGGTGGCCCGGGGGTCGACCACGATGATCTGCAGCGCCTCCTTCTGGTGCCGCTTGCGCTTGAGCAGCCGCTGAAAGAGCACCGGGTGGCAGTCGGCGGTGTTGGTGCCGATCAGCAGCACCGTGCCTGCTAGGTCGAGGTCGTCGTAGCAGCAGGGGGGGCCATCGGAGCCCAGGCTGAGCTTGTAGCCCGACACGGCCGAGCTCATGCACAGCCGCGAATTAGCATCGAAATTGTTGGTGCCGAGAGCTCCTTTGATCAGCTTGTTGGCGACGTAATAGTCCTCGGTGAGGAACTGGCCCGAGCCATACATCGCGATCGCGCCCGATCCACGCTCCGCCTGAATCACCTGGATCCGCTCCACCAGGATCGTGAAGGCCCGCTCCCAGCTGATCGCCTCAAAGGGTTGGTCGCGCTGCTCGCGCCACAACGGTGTGCTCAGGCGGTTGCGATCGAGGGTTTCGGCCACCGTGGCCCCCTTCACGCACACCTGGCCGAGCGACGATGGATGCTGCCGGTCACCGCGCACCGTCCAGGGATCGCCGCCGCCAGCGGCGGCCTGATCGTGCGTCGCCGCCGGTTTGAGCTCCAGCCCACAACCCACGCCGCAGTAGGGGCATTGGGCGCGGGCAGAAGACAGCACGGAAGAAGGTTCGAACATCACAGCGACGGTAAACAGCTCCGTTGGAGTGCTCGCCAATCGTTCGGGATGATCCTAACCAAGCCACGCGATCACCAGGCGCCGGTGGCTGCGGAGTGGCGTCCGAGAGGGTGTGGTTGTGCAAGGCAAGATCCTTCTCCGCCTGATGACCTTGCGCCTGGACCATGGCGCCGTGGATTCCGTCAGAGGGTCAAGCAACGCTGGATGCACTAGCCCCTGCACCCAGGGCCGACTGAAAGTCAGGCACAAGGCGGCTGGTGCAGCCATGCTGGTGCCGGTTTTGTCGGGACTGCTCTCGTCCCTTGCCCCAGCTTTCTGCCAGCCCCGATCTGATCTCCTTCCTGCAGGCCCTGCCGGAGAGACGTAAGCG
>CALRJS020000008.1:0-108170 GCA_943367595.1 Sphingobacterium thalpophilum | reverse complement strand
TCACCCCACCGGCGCGCATCTCCAGCTCCAGCTCCGTTTCCTCCAGACGCATCAGCTCCTGCACCTGGCGGCCCAGCGTGATCTCCTGCTCATGGCTCAGCAGCGGCACCCGGCCGATGTCCCGCAGGTACGAGCGCACCAGATCGCCGCTCGCCATGGAGGAACTGGAAGCATCAACCGTGGCCAAGGGCGGGGAAGGCATGGTGGCGTTTCGCAGGGTTAGGAAACGTTTGTGTTTCGTAATTTACCACCACGGATCGGTCGCGCACCATCCCCGCGCCTGCTAGCTGGGCACCTTCCCCACGCTTGGTGGCGGCGCGGGGAGCCTCCACCGGCGCGGGAGAGAATGCGGCTCTGCCCGCCCCGGACGGCACCTGCCGCCGGGCCCGCCGCTGCCGGATGCCATGCCAAGGGTGCGACTCCAGAAGCTGCTGGCCGCCGCCGGCGTCTGCTCCCGGCGGCGGGCCGAGGATCTGCTGCTCCAGGGGCGGGTGCGGGTGAACGGCAGCGTGGCCGGCCTCGGTGATCAGGCCGATGCCAGCACCGATCTGGTGGAGCTCGACGGTCAGCCGCTGCGCCCAGCCGCTCCCCGCCAGACGCTGCTGCTGCACAAACCCGCCGGTGTGGTGAGCAGTTGCCATGACCCGCAGGGCAGGCCCACGGTGCTGGATCTGCTGCCGGCGACCCTCACCGAGGGCACCGGCCTGCACCCGGTGGGCCGGCTCGACATCGACAGCCGCGGCGCCCTGCTGCTCACCAACGACGGTGCCCTCACCCTGCGACTGACCCATCCCCGCCATGGCCACGGCAAGACCTACCGGGTGCTGGTGAAGGGCCACCCGAGCGAAGCCGCGCTGGCGCAATGGCGCCGAGGCGTGGCGCTCGATGGCGAGGCCGCCCTGCCGGTGCAGCTGCGCCGCCTGCGCCAATCGGCCGCCAGCACCCTGCTGGAGGTGAAAATGCGGGAAGGACGGAACCGGCAGATCCGCCGCACCGCCGCCCTGCTGGGCCATCCGGTGCTGGATCTGCTGCGGGTGGCGATCGGGGATCTGCAGCTGGGCTCCCTGCTGCCGGGCCAGTGGCGCCCCATCGACGCTCGACAATGGTTCGAACCTGCTTCCGGTGCTGGACACCAGCACTGACCCTTCGCCGCCCCCGATGCCGCGCCCCCGGATCACCTCCCTGCTTCCCCAGGCCCTGCGGCGGCGCCTGCGTCTGGAGCCGTCGGCGGCGGCCTCGGCCCCACCGGCACCCGAAGATCCCCTGCTGCAGCTTGGCCGGCTGCTGCGCCAGAAGCGGGAGGAGCAGGGGCTGAGCCTGCGCCAGCTCGCCACCGAAACCCGCATCAGCACCCCGGTGATCGAGGCGCTGGAGCGGGGCTGGCGTGACCGCCTGCCGGAGGCCGCTTACCTGCGCACGATGCTGGCGCTGCTGGAGCAGCACCTCAGCCTGGAACCCGGTGCACTCAACGCCGCCCTGCCGCTGCAGGCCCACCCACTCGACGAGCACAGCAAGCGGCCCTCGCTGCTGCGGCGCTTCACGCCGGGCTCGATCGATGTGTTCACCAGCTGGCAGGGCACGGTGCTCTATGGCCTGCTGACCGCGGGCCTGATCTATGCCGTGAATCTGCAACAGCAACAGCTGGCGGCGGCCAACCAGCTCACGCTGCGGCCCGTGCCGCCGCTCACGGAAGCGGAGCGAGTGAAACCACCCGACAGCAATGCCCTGCTGCTGCAGGTCCACCCCGACCTGCGGCCCCTCCAGCAGGCGGCCCGTGGGGTGGCGCAGAAGCAATGGAGCCGGGAAGCGCGCCAGGCGGGCGGTGGTCCCGGCGTGCTGCGCCTGCGACTGGATCAGCCCACGCGCCTCCAGTTGAGCAGCGAATCGGGGGAAGGCACCCAGCTGCAGGGAGCGCGAGGCTCTCTGGTGCTGCAGCTGCAGCCGCCCCTGCAGCTGCAGCTCACACCCCCACCGGCGGCGGGCAGCGGGGCCGTGCGGTGGAACGAGCAGCCGCTGGAGGCCGAAGCCGGGCGGCCAGGCGTCTACCGCGTGCCGCCGGCAGCGGCGCGGGGCTCATCGGCAGCGGCAGCGCCAGCAGCGCCCGCCTCGCTGGCGCCACCCGCCGATCGGCCGTAACGGGCCGCCAGCGCGGCCAGGGCAGCGATCGGCCCACTGAGCTGCTGCACCGGTTGCTCCAGCCGCCAGCTCCAGTTGGCCTCCCCCGCCGTGCCAGGGGTGTTGAAGCGGGCCTGATCGCCCAGGCTGAGCAGATCCTGCAGGGGCACCACCGCCAGCTCGGCCCGCGAGGCGAGCGCCAGCTCCAGCAGCTGCCAGCCCGGCGCCTCGATCATTTCGCCGATCCGTTCACCCACCTGGCGCCGCTGGTCCTCGGGCAGGGAGTCCCACCAGCCGATGCAGGTGGCGTTGTCGTGGGTGCCGGTGTACACCACCCAATGGCGGCCCACGTAGTTTTCGGGCAGGTAGGCGTTGCTGTCGTTGCCATCGAAGGCGAACTGCAGGATCTTCATGCCCGGCAGGTGGAAGCGGTCGCGCAGGGCCTCCACCGCGGGCGTGATCACGCCCAGGTCTTCGGCGATCAGGGGCAGTTGGCCGCCCAGCCGGTGGCGCAACGCCCCCAGCAGCGCCACGCCCGGCGAAGCGCGCCATTCGCCCAGCTGGGCCGTGCGTGCCTCACCGGGCACCGCCCAGTACGACTCCAGCGCGCGGAAGTGATCGAGTCGCAGCAGATCGAGCCGTTCCAGCTGCCCCTGCAGCCGCCGCAGCCACCAGCGGAAGCCGGTGAACCGATGCAGCGACCAGCGGTAGACGGGCGTGCCCCACAGCTGGCCGGTCTCGGAGAAGTAATCGGGCGGCACGCCGCTCTGCAGGGTGAGGGAACCATCCCGGCGCAGCGAGAAGAGGCGGCGCCTGGCCCAGACATCGGCGCTGTCGTGGGCCACGTAGAAAGGAAGATCGCCGATCAGCTGCACGCCGCGCTGGCGCGCGTGGTCGTGCAGCTGCTGCCACTGGCGCTCCAGGTGCCACTGCACCAGGGCCTCCTGCCGCAGGGCCACCGCCTGCTCCCGATCGAAGCGGCGCAGGGCCCGCCACTGCCGTTGCGCCAGCGGAGCGGGCCACTGCCACCAGGGCAGGCCGCCCTGCAGCTCCCGCAGCACCATGAAGCGGCAGTGCTCCACCAGCCAGGGAGCTGCCGCCTGGCACCAGCGCTGGAAGTCGGCCTGGCGCTCAGCCGACTGCTGGGGCCAGCACCGCTCCAGTGCCTGGGCCAGGCCTGCCGAGCGGAGCGGGCAGGCCTCCAGGTCCAGGCGGTCGGTGCGGCCGGGCATCAGCGCGGCAAGATCGGCGGACTCCAGGAAGCCATCGGCCACCAGGGCGTCGCCGTCGAGAAACCAGGCGTTGAGCGCAAAGCCGCTGGGAGAGCTGTAGGGAGAGCCGGTGCCATCGGCGGGGGCCAGTGGCAGCAGCTGCCAGGCATCGATGCCGTGGTCAGCCAGCAGGTCGATCCAGGCGTGGGCCGCGGCGCCGAAGCTGCCGCAACCGGGCGTGCCCGGCAGGGCCGTGGGGTGCAGCAGCACACCACAGCGGCCCGCTGTCCCGGGGCCTGGGGGAAGGTCGGCGTCGCTCACGTGCGCGGCAGGCGGTAACGCGCCACGATCGCCTTGGCGAAGGCCGGGATGTGGCGCTCGGCCATCTCAGGATGGTGGCGCCGCAGCCACAGGGCATTGCGGGTGAAGTGGGAATCAATCGAGAAGCGGCCATACTCCAGCCCCTGCGGCCCGACGCGCTGCACGAGGAAACCCACCAGCTCAGCCAGCCAGCGGGGAAGACGCACCGCCTTGTCGTAAGCGTCGATGCCCTGCTGCACGGCGGCGCGGCGATCCCCGCGGCTGCTCACCGGCGCCAGATCCAGTTCCGCTTCCACCAGATCCAGCAGTTCCTGGCCGCGGGGGTTGCGCACCGTGAGCCACTGGCGGCCGAAGGTGGCGCCCATGTAGCCCACCACCAGGTCGGCGCCGCCGTTGACGTAGTCGAAGCAGCTGAGGCAGCTGGGGGCGAACACATCCTTGAGCCGGGGCGTGTCGAGGCCGAAGAAGGGCACCGTCTCCTCGCGGCCGTCGCTGTGGCGGAAGTGGATGCGGAAGTCCTGCATGAACTCGTAGTGCACCACCGTGGCGGGCGAATCGCTGGCGCTCTCCAGGAAGGTCTGCAGGCCCTGGCGGCTCACGTTGTCCACGCACGGCAGACCGAGCACGTAAAGCTGATCCAACGGCAGGGTGTCCTGCACGGCCCGCAGCGCCTGCACCTGGCAGCCAACACCGATGGCCAGCAGGCGGCGGATGCCGCTGCCGGGCAACTGCTCCAGCACCTCCAGGTTGGGGGAGAGGGTGGGCTTGTTCACCCGTGCCGCCAGCACCTGCTCGGGGGTGCGCGCCAGCACCGGCACCGGCGTGAAGCGGTCGTCGGGGCTCTGCTGCACGCACAGCACCGCATCCACCAGGCCCGTTTCCAGCGCCCGCACCCCGATCCGCGACACGATGCCGGTCCACTGGGCCCCATCGATCGGGGGCTGCAGGCGGGCCGTCACCATGCGCTGGCTGACGCCGAAGTAGAGCTCGTCCTCGTTGCTGAGGTCGCGGCTGCGGCCGTGGGCGGCCTGCTCCATCGCCTCGAAGCGCTGCTGGAGGAAGGCACAGGCCTGGCGCACATAGGCCACCCAGCGGCTGTCGCACAGACCGCAGTCGCTGCAGAGGTCCTTGGCCGGTTTGGTGCTGCCCTTGGGCAGGGGCCGGGCCCGTTCGTGAGGGAGGGGAGGGGCGGCGGTCAAAGCGGCGTCCAGCCTGACGGGGCAAGGGGGCTTCAACCTATCGGCCGGCCCGGCTTCCGTGCCGGAGCTGCGGCAAAGTTGAGCCTTCGCAAGCATGAGCGCCGATGACAGGCGGGAGCAAGGCACGCCCACGGGGTGCGGCGCGATCGGCAGGGGGTTCGGACGTGCCGCCTGCAGGTCCTGCCCAGGCGGAGCCCGGCGGCCGCCCCCGCGCCCGGTTGGGGTCGCGGCTGTGGAAGCTGAGCCTGGCCCTGCTGGCTGCCGTGGGCACGGTGGTGCTGTTCGAGCGTGTGTGGTCGCGGCCCGACCCTGGCCTGGTCAGCAGCGATCAAGCGGGCCTCAACAAGGATCTGGCCGATCCGCCGATCCGGCCCATCACGGTGCTGCTGATCGGCACCGACGCCGACCGCCTCGATGCCAGCACCAACGGCGCCGCCCCCCCCGGCCCCGCCAACGCCGACACGCTGCTGCTGATCCGGGCCGATCCGGGCGGGGCGATGCGGGTGCTGAATGTGCCCACCGAACTGGCCGTGCAGGTGCCGGGTCAGCAGAAGGTGCAGAGCCTCGGGACCCTCTACCGGCTGGGCGGCCCTGCCCTCACCGCCGGCGGGGTGGGGGAGCTGGTGGGCCTCGAGCCTGGCCAGCCCGAGTGCTATGTGGTGATGCCGCGCCAGGTGCTGCGCAGCCTGGTGGACGGCCTGGGCGGGCTGGAGCTGAACCTGGACCAGGCCATCCGCTACCACGACAAAGCCCAGAACTACCGGGTCGATCTTCAGGGCGGGCTGCAGGTGCTGAAGGGCCCGCAGGTGGAACAACTGGTGCGCTTCAAGGGCAAGGACGACGGCCTCAGCGGACGGCGCAGCCGCCAGCAGGAGGTGATCGGCGGCCTGCTGGAGCAGCTGGGTCGCCCAGGCGGCACGGCGAAGCTGGCGCAGCAGGTGAGGCAGCTCCAGCCGTTGGTGGGCACCAACCTGACGGAAACCGAGATGCTCAGCCTGCTCAACGTGGCGATCCAGCAGGCCCACACCGTCCGCTACGACAAACTGCCGCTGGCACCCACCACCGAGCCCGGCCAGACGCTGCGGCAAGTGGCGCCGGGAGCAGAGCAGCCGCTCTGGCCGGCGGGGTAGCCCCACTCCGGCCATGGCGATGGATCAGCGCAGGCCGCTCAGAGGGTGGTGAGGCGCTGCCAGCGCAGCTTCAGGGCCTCCAGCAACACCTCCGCACCGGCAGTGCCAGCGCCGTGGTCGCCTGGCTGCAGCGCGCCGAGCCAGGGCAGACCCTCGCAGCCGCGGGCCGGCCCATCCCAGCGGCCACCCCACTGCACAAGGCCCAGCAGGGGCACGGCGGAACGGTCGAGCAGGGCGGTGTAGGCCGCCGCCAGCCCGCTGGCGGCGTCATCAGCCGCCACCAGCAGCAGGGTGGGCTGCCGCCAGGCGCCGAGCACCTCCGCCCAACGGGTGCCTGCCGACAGCCAGCGGCCTGGGTCCTGCTCGAGCGCCACCAGAGCGCCGCCCCGGTGGCCCTGGAGAGCCGCCATCAGCTGGTCGGGCTCAGCCGATTGGGCGGCCAGCTGGCTGAGCTCGGCTGTAGCGGGCAGAGCCAGCAGCGACTGCAGGCGCGGGGCCGCCTGGGGCAAGGCCGCCAGCCCGCCCGGGCCGGCTCCGACGAGCACCAGGGGAGAGGTGAGCAAGGACCGCTGTTCGGACAAGACCGGCAGGCACTGGTTCATCATTCTTCATACCACCAGGTTTCGCCGGCATCCGACCGGAAGGCTTCTACCATCAGCTCCATGCCGACCTCGCTCACGCCCGCCGTGACCCGTTTCCTGACAGCCGATCGGGTCGAGCAGGACCAGCCTCCCCACGACACCCGGCGGCTGCGGCTGTTCAGCGGCACGTCGAACCAGGCCCTGGCCCGCGAGATCGGAGCCTATCTGGGTGTTCCTGATGGGCCGCGCGCGATCAAGCGCTTCGCCGATGGTGAGCTTTATATTCAGATTCAGGAATCGATCCGCGGCTGCGATGTCTTCCTGATCCAGCCCACCTGCGCTCCGGTGAATGATCACCTGATGGAGCTGCTGATCATGGTGGATGCCTGCCGGCGTGCCTCAGCCCGGCAGATCACCGCCGTTGTCCCCTACTACGGCTATGCCCGCGCCGACCGCAAGACGGCGGGCCGCGAATCGATCACCGCCAAGCTGGTGGCCAATCTGCTGGTGAAATCCGGCGTCGACCGGGTGCTGGCGATGGACCTGCACTCCTCCCAGATTCAGGGTTACTTCGACATCCCCTGCGATCACATCTACGGCTCGCCCGTGTTGGTGGATTACCTGCGCACCCGCGACCTCGGCGAGGTGGTGGTGGTGTCGCCGGATGTGGGCGGCGTGGCCCGGGCCCGGGCTTTCGCCAAGCAGATGAGCGATGCCCCGCTCGCGATCATCGACAAGCGCCGCTCCGGCCACAATGTGGCTGAGAGCCTCACGGTGATCGGCGACGTGGCCGGCAAGACAGCTGTGCTGATCGACGACATGATCGACACCGGCGGCACCATATGCGCCGGCGCACGGCTGCTGCGCCAGCGGGGCGCCACCCGCGTGCTGGCCTGCGCCACCCATGCGGTGTTCTCCCCTCCCGCGATCGAGCGGCTCTCCGAGCCCGGCCTGTTCGAAGAGGTGCTGGTCACCAACAGCATTCCGATCAGCAACGACCGTCGCTTCCCGCAGCTGCAGGTGCTTTCGGTGGCCAACATGCTGGGGGAGGCCATCTGGCGCATCCACGAGGAAAGCTCGGTGAGCTCGATGTTCCGCTGAAACCCGCCGAACGCCACCGCTCCCAGGCGCCCTTTCCCCTGCGGGTGCGGCTGAAGAAAGCCTTGCCGGTGCTGATCACGGCCCTGCTCACCACAGGCCTGCAGGGCCTCGGCCTGCTGCCGGCTGCCGCCTCCAGCCAGCGCGTGGGGGTGTGGCTCACCAACAGCCCCAGCCCCCTCTACTACGACCGCAACCGGATTGAGCAGGCCGTCAAGGAACTGGCGGCCGCCGGCTTCAACACGCTCTACCCGAATGTGTGGAGCCGGGGCACCACCTTCCACCGCAGCCGCTTTGCGCCCACCGAGCCGGCCCTGCTGAAGGCCGCGCCGGGGCTCGATCCGATCTGCCAGATCACCCGCTCTGCCCAGCGGCGCGGCATGCAGGTGATCCCCTGGTTCGAATACGGAATGATGGAGCCCGCCGACGCGGAGGTGGTGCGGCGCCATCCGGAGTGGGTGCTGCAGCGCAGCGATGGCTCCACCCTCTACGCCATGCACGGCGCCAACCTGAAAACCTCACCGCTCAGGGATCTGCGGGTGTGGCTCAATCCGGCCCACCCCGGCGTGCGTGCCCGCTTCATCGGCCTGATCCAGGAGATCGTGCAGCGCTGTGGTGTCGATGGCATCCAGCTCGACGACCACTTCGCCTGGCCGGTGGAACTGGGCTACGACCCCTACACCCGAGCCCTGTTCAGCAAGGAGAAGGGGCGGGAACCTCCCACGGATTTCAACAACCGCGAATGGATGAGCTGGCGGCGCCAGCAGCTCACCGGCCTGCTGCGGGAACTGCGCCGGGAACTGCGGCGCAGCAACAACGCCGCCGTGATCAGCCTCTCCCCCGGACCCTTCCGCTTCGCCTACAACCACTGGCTGCAGGACTGGGAAATCTGGGCGCTCGGCAAGCTGGTGGACGATCTGGTGGTGCAGAACTACGCCTTCTCGGTGCGCGGTTTCGCCCGTGATCTGGATCAGCCGGCCCTGGTGAAGGCCCGCCGCTGGGGCCTGCCGGTGGAGATCGGCATCCTGGCCGGATTCGGCGGCCGCACCCCCGACATGGCCACGCTCAACCAGAAGGTGGAGCTGGCGGCCCAGCGCGGCCATGGCGTGATCTATTTCTATTGGGAGGGCCTCTGGGGCAACTTCGCCGGTCCCGAGGGAGGTTCCCTCCGGCGCGACGCCTTCACCCGGCTGCACCGCCAGGCCTTCGGCCGTGGGCAGAGCCCCGCCAAAGGACAGGCCTTGGGCGCCGGGGCGGCGCCTCGCTGATCGCCTTCAGGCCGCCGCCCCCTCGCGAACGCCGCTCGAACGGCACTGCTCCACCACTTCGCGGGTGTTGGCAGAGAGATCCGCCGCCGCCAGCTGTTCCACCGCCTCGCGCATGCGCGCGGCCCGCGCCGGCCCATAGCTCTGCCAGCGGCTGAACAGCTTGGCCAGCCGCGACGCCGTGATCGGGTTGCGCCGATCGAGCGCCACGATCTGCTCAGCCATGAACCGATAGCCCGTGCCATCGGCCGCATGGAACACCGGCGTGTTGGCGGAAAAGCCCCCCAGCACCGCGCGGATCGCGTTGGGGGCGGCCGGGTCAAAGCGCGGATGGGCCAGCAGAGCTGACACCCGCTCCAGCCCATCGGCGAAGGGGGCGCTGGCCTCCAGCGCAAACCAGGCATCGAGGATCACCGGCTTCTCCTGCCAGCGTTGGTAGAAGGCCTCCACCGCGCGGCGACGTTGTTCGCAGGGGTGAACCTGCAGCGCCCGCAGCCCGGCCCGGGCAAGCGTCATCGAAGGCCCTTGCACCGCAGCGGCAGCGGCCTCGCGCACGGTCTCATCCCCGGCCGCCGCCCGCCAGCTCCAGATCGTGGCGGTCAGGCGCCGTTCACCCTGCCCCTGGGGCCAGGGCTGCTCCCACTGCGGCCGGCAGGCGGCAAGCGCGTCCAGCAACGGCTCCTCCAGGGCAGCACCGAAGACGCGCTCCAGGCCGAGCAGGGCCGCAAACAGCGCCGGAGGATCCGGCTCCGCGGCCAGATCCTCCAGTTCGGCCATGCCGGGAAGGGCCAGCAGGGCGCTGCGGCTGGCGGCCGGCAAGCTGTGGTCGCTGAGGATCGCGGCAAAGGCAGCAGTGAGCCCGCGTTCCAGTTCCGGATCGCTGCGACCGGCAGCCCGGGCCAGCACGGCCTGCCGCAGCAGGGTCTGGCCCGCCTCCCAGCGGGCGAAGGGGTCGCTGTCGCAGGCGAACAGGTGCAGCAGTTCGGCGTTCGGCCGGGCAAGCTCGAGCCGCACGGGCGCCGAGAACCCCCGCAGCACCGACAGGGCCGGCGGCGTCGGTCCCGGGGGCAACCCCTCGTAGCGCAGCTGGGTCTCCGCGGCCTCCAGCACGACGGGCGAACCACCGGCCTGAGGCAGGACCTGGCCGTCCTCACCCACAAGGGCCAGGGCCAGAGGTATCACCAACGGCTGCTTGTGGGGCTGGCCCGGGGTGGCGGGGGTGTGCTGGCGCAACACCAGGGCAAGGGCACCGCTGGCGCTGTCCCAATGGCGCTCGATCGACACCACGGGCGTGCCGGCCTGGTGATACCAGCGGCTGAACTGCTCGAAGCTGAAGCGCAGCGGCGAGGGATCGTCGCCCTTCGCATCGATGGTCTGCTCATCAGCGGTTTGCCCATTCCCGGTGGCCGCAGAGGCTTCCGTTGCGGCATCCTGCATGGCCTGCAGGAAATCGGCCGTGGTGGCAGCGGTGCCGTCGTGGCGCTGCACATAGAGCGCCATGCCGCGCATGAAGGTGGCAGGACCCAACAATGTGCGGAGCATGCGGATCACTTCTGCACCTTTCTCGTAGATGGTGGTGGTGTAGAAGTTGTCGATCGCCTGGTAGCGATCCGGCTGAATCGGGTGGGCAGTGGGGCCTGCATCCTCGCGGAACTGGGTATTGCGCAGCATCGCCACGTCTTCGATGCGCTTGAGATCAGCACCGTGCAGATCAGCGGTGAAGCATTGATCGCGAAACACCGTGAGTCCTTCTTTCAGGGAAAGCTGGAACCAGTCGCGGCAGGTGATGCGATTGCCGGTCCAGTTGTGGAAGTATTCGTGGGCAATCACGCTCTCGATGCGTTCAAGCTCACCATCGGTGGCGGTTTCGGCATCGGCGAGCACCAGCTTGGAGTTGAAGATGTTCAGGCTCTTGTTCTCCATGGCGCCCATGTTGAAATGGCGCACAGCCACGATGTTGTATTCATCGAGGTCGTATTCGAGCCCATACACCTGCTCGTCCCAGGCCATCGACCGCTGCAGCGAGGCCATCGCATGGGCGGTGTAGGGGGCATCGCCCGGCTCCACATGCAGGCGCAGTTGCACCGTCCGGCCACTGGCGGTGGTGAAGCTGCCGCGCACCTCTTCAAGCCGGCCGGCCACCAGCGCAAACAGATAGGAGGGCTTGGGGAAGGGATCGTCCCAGACCGCGAAGTGGCGGCCATCAGCCAGGGCGCCGGCAGCCAGGCAATTGCCGTTGGAGAGCAGCACCGGGTAGCGCTCCTGCTCCGCTTCGATCCGCACCTGGAAGCGACTGAGCACATCCGGTCGGTCGGGGTGGAAGGTGATGCGGCGGAAACCTTCGGCCTCACACTGGCTCGTCACCATGCCGCCGCTGGCATAGAGGCCTTCCAGGGTGGTGTTCGTGTAGGGGTCGATCCGCACCCGGCTGGTGAGCACGAAGGGCCGCTGGGGCGGCTGGAGCACCACCAGAAGCCCCTCCTCCTGGTGGGTGGCGGCAGGAGGAAGTGGTTCCCCGTCGATGGCCAGAGCCTCCAGCTCCAGCCCCACCCCCCGCAGCTCCAAGGGTGAAGCGGCCTGAGCAGCTGCAGCTGCAGCCCCAGCCGCGGGAATGAACGAAAGGGTCGCCTCGACCAGGCCGTGGTCGGGGAAGAGGCGCACGGTCAGGTCCGTGCGCTCCAGCGCGTAGGGGTAAGGCCGGTAATCGGCCAGGCGCACATCACGCATCGACCCAGGGGAGAACAACCCTCTGATCCTGAAGGGTGCCGGGCAAGGCCGCGATCACCAAGGCAGCGGACCGCGACCCTGGCCGGCGTTGCAGCCCACCTGGGAGCCCAGCAGCGCACCGAGCGGCACCGCCCAGGTGCGGCCCTGGTCGCGCGAGGCGGCATAGCCGATGCCACCGCCGATCACGCCGCCCACCAGCCGGCCGATCGAGCAGCGCTGCTGCAGCGCTTGAAGCTCTTCGATGGTCTGCGGCGCAGGTGCATTGAAGCCGTTCACCTGCCCTTGGTAATCCTGATAAGGGGCGGGGAAGTTGCGCACCGGAATCACTCCCGACTGCGGAAATTGCTGGGCCACAGGAACCTGGCGGTAGACCGGCACCTGCTGAACCACGGGCACCTGGCGGTAGACACGCTCCTGGCGATAAACAGGAACCTGGCGGTAGACCGGCACCTGGCGATACACCGGCTGCTGTTGATACACCGGCACCTGCTGGTAGGCCTGGCCGGGGAACCCAAACGACTGGGCCTCGGCGGCGAGCGGAGCCAGGGCACCGATGCTGAGCAGGCCGGCGGCCATCAGGGCAGAAGATGACGAGAAGGTCATGACCACGTTGGTGAAGAACACCCCGGAGGGATGCCTTCAGCAAAGCGAGAAGCCCTGAATGAACTGCAACTGACCCAGGGGTCAACCGCATCCGGATACGACCGCCAGTTGTGAAGTTGGCCTATCTCGGAGCGGCCAACTTCTCAGCCCTCTACTTCGGCGCGGCCGGTGCAGGCGCAGCTGGTGCAGGTGCGCCCGCACCAGCTGCCGGCCTTGCACCGGATCCCTGCTGCTTGATCGCCGCCTCCACCCGCTTCACCACATCCGGCGGCACCTGCTTGGGGCAGAGATCCACCGCGCCGATCACGGCGGAGTTCACAGCACCACGGCGCAGATCCTCGATCGTGAGGGTCTGGGTGCCCACCTGCTGGATCTTGCCGCCGTGCAGCCCCTGGAGCACTTGCGCGATGGTTTCACCAGCGATGGCCACGGCTTTGTCGAACTCCACGCCGCCGGCGCGGGCGATGCAGACGTTGACAGCAGCGATCCGCGTGTAGAGCTGCATCTGCGCTTCCGTGGCCGGTGCGGTTTGAGCAGCGGCGGGCAGAGACGCGACGGGGAGCAGCAGGAGGGGGACCGCCACGAGGGACCGGCTCCAGCGGGGCAGAAGACGCAAAGGGGAGGACGCGTGAATCTCCATGGTGCTGCACCAGCCGAGGAACTTCAATCGTCCGGCAGCCATGCCTCGCCCACTCTCCGTGCCGGCCCGTGCAGTGCTCCCGGTTCGCCGGCAGACCCTCGTGCCTGAAACCGCCTGCGCTCACCCGCAATCGGCTGAACCGGCCCAGCGCCCTGCCCTGAACTGCAGATGAACTCATAATGTGGCGTTTACGTATTGGACCTGCCAGACGGTGCCAGCTGCGGGGGGGCCTAACCCCACCACCCATCCCCCTGAGGCCTCACCGCCGCCGCGTCGCCCGCTGAAACTGCTGCTGGTGGCGGCGCCGTACCACCTCGCCACCGCCGATCTGCGCGGCGTGATGCACCTGCTGCAGAGCAGCGACAGCGGTTTCGATGTGAACCTGGAGGTGGCCCATCCGGCCGAGCGCCCGGAGCTGCTGGAGCTTCACCGGCTCGTGGCCACCCCAGCCCTGGTGAAACTCGAGCCGAAGCCTCGGCAGGTGTTCGCCGGCAACACCGTGCTGCAGCAGCTCAAGGGCTGGCTGCCGCGCTGGCAGCAGCGGGAAGTGGTGAGCGGCCTGGGCATGAGCCTGCGCCCCGCCGAGATGGATGGCAGCCGCACCCAGCGGGAACTGCAGCTGGAGGATCAGCTGCTGGTGCTGCGTCAGGAGAACGAAACCCTGATCGAACGGCTGGGCGTGCAGGAACGGCTGCTGCGCATGGTGGCCCATGAGCTGCGCACGCCGCTCACCGCCGCCAAGCTGGCCCTGCAGAGCCTGCAGCTCGGCCACATCGACTCCACCCGTTGCCGCGATGTGCTCGACCGGCGGCTGGACGACATCGAGCACCTCTCCAAGGACCTGCTGGAGGTGGGGACCACCCGCTGGGAAGCCCTGTTCAATCCCCAGCAGCTGGGGTTGGCCTCGGTGGCGGCGGAGGCGATCCTTGAGCTCGAAAAGCTGTGGGTGGGCCGCGACATCCAGCTGATCACCGACATTCCCGCCGATCTGCCGGCCGTCTTCGCCGACCAGCGACGCATGCGCCAGGTGCTTCTCAACCTGATCGAGAACGCCCTGAAGTTCACCCCCGACGGGGGCCAGGTGCACCTCACCCTGCTGCACCGCACCAACCAGTGGGTGCAGGTGAGCGTGTGCGACACCGGCCCGGGCATCCCCCGCAACGAGCAGCAGCGGGTGTTCCTGGAGCGGGTCCGCCTGCCCCAGACCTCCGGCACCACCTCAGGCTTCGGGGTAGGCCTATCGGTGTGCCGCCGGATCGTGGAAGTGCACGGCGGTCGGATCTGGGTGGTGTCGGAGCCGGGGGAAGGGGCCTGCTTCCATTTCACGGTGCCGGTGTGGAACGGTCAGAACGCCGCCGTTCCTTCTCCTCCTTGACGAAGGGCCACTCCGACCCGTAGCGTCCAATACGTCGGTTGGAGAGGCTGAGAACGCCCTTCACCCGTGGCCTCGCCCCCATCGTCTAGAGGCCTAGGACACCTCCCTTTCACGGAGGCGACAGGGGTTCGAATCCCCTTGGGGGTATACAAAGAACCAATCATCTTGAGCCATTTTTGGCCTAAGATTTTTGTGTTGTTTTACACATACACCTTAGATATCAGGGAAGGTCTGGTCCATCCAAGGCCTCACCCATTTCACTGGCTGAATCCCACGCTCGCCACCGCCTTGATGGCGATTGGTCAGCTGGCAGTGATCAAGTCCTTCCTTAGCGACACACCGAACCTCAATCGCTCACCGTTGATGAGAGTCAGTCCTCACATGGATGGCCCCTCGTCGCTGAATCCAAGGGTGGCCTCTCGTGTCTGATGCACCAGAGGCAAGCCACTCCTTCGCTGTGCAGCGTTTGGGCTGTCGCGTGCCATCACCGAGCCATCGCCCTGCCATAGCGGCAGCCGTTGGCATCCCGAAGCCCAAGCCACTGCTGAACACGAGCCAGTCCTCGGCGCGAGCCACTCGTCAACACGAGCCGCTCACCGATGCCACCCACTGATCGAGGCGACCCGCCCGCCGGGCAACCCTCTGTTCAACACGAGCCACTTCGGCTCAAACCACTGCTCAACACAAGCCACTCGTCAGCGCGAGCAATTGCTCAACACAAGCCGCAGCTCAAGGCGGACCACCGTTCAGCCGTGAACCCTTTTCAGCCCTGACCCTGCTCAAGGTCAACGACTCTGTTCAAGGCCAGCCGCTGATCAGGTTGAAGGAGCGGTGATCAGGCTGAAGCACCGGGAGCACCGGGATCCGGCTGAAGCACTGGTTATCCAGCTGAAGCACCGGTGATCAGGCTCAAGCGCCGGCCCTGCTCTTGGCAGCGCAGGCAACCACCGCCCGATGCGTTCAGAGGCGACCCGAGCGGCGCAGGGCTTCCTGCTGGACCGCCCGCAGGTTGGCGGCGAGGTCTTCGCGCAGGCGCTGCTCGATCAGGGCGATCGGCATGCCCGGGCGCCCCTGCACGGTGAGGTCGTAGAGGAGCCGGGAGCCGATCGGATCCGGACTCACCTGCCACGCCCCTTCGAAACGGCGGAAATCGCCCTGGGTCATGGCGAAGCGGAGCATGCCGTGCTCCCGCACTTCCTGGAGCTCCAGCTCCACCCGCGCCGAGAAGCGCAGACCGCAGAACTGCTGACAGCCCACCTGCTCCAGCCCCACCCGGTCGTCGCGGCGCCACAGCAGCCGTGAAGTGGACAGGTTCGGGATGAAGCGGCTGAGGTTCTCGTAATCCGTGAGCACCGACCAGATCAGGTCGTCCTTGAGGTCGATGCGCAGCTGAACCGCCAGGCGACGGGCGCCCTGGGGCAGGCGTTCCATCTCCTGTTGGATGGTGTCGAGGGCGCAGGAGTGCTGCCCTGTGACCGGGCTTGACGCAGTGATGAGCGAACCGGCGAAAGACACCACGTAGAAACACCCCAGTGCCGGGGAACGTAGGGGAGAGGACAACCTGTTGTCGCGCACCAAACTTAGCCCTGATGTCCGGAGGTCGGCGTCAGGAACCGCGCACCGGCTGGGGAGCCGGTTGTGGCTTCGGAGCGTTGCCTAAGATCTGACAGCCTTTTTCCGCAGTGAGTCGCTTCATGCGCACCTCGACCGCCGCGCTTCGCCAGTCCGATGCCCGCATGTTCACCCTGGTGGTGGAAGGGCTGCAGGGTCCCGGAGAGCGAGCGGCCGAACGTCGCTTCATGGTGCCGCTGTCCCGGATGCAGGCCACGCTGCGCCTGATCAACCAGCAGGGAGGACGACTGATCTCGGTCACCCAAGCCGACCAGGCCCCCACCTCTTCTCCTGACCCCGGCCCCTCCGACCCGGTCGCCCCCCCCGCCATCGCTCCTGTGACCACCACCGCCGCCAAAGAACCGGGCAAGCACGAGGCCGTGCCCGTCAACCTCTACAAGCCGAAGGACCCCTACGTGGGCACCGTGCTCGGCAACTACTCCCTGCTCGCCGAGGGGGCGATCGGCCGGGTGAACCACATCACCTTCGACCTCTCCGAGGGCAACCTCCACTACGTGGAAGGCCAGAGCATCGGCATCATTCCTGATGGCACCGACGCCAACGGCAAGCCGCACAAGCTGCGTCTGTACTCGATCGCCAGCACCCGCCACGGCGACAACCTCGAAGACAAGACCGTGTCGCTCTGCGTTCGTCAGCTGCAATACGAGAAAGACGGCGAAACCATCAACGGTGTCTGCTCCACGTTCCTCTGTGACATCGAGCCCGGCGCCAAGGTCAAGATCACGGGCCCGGTGGGCAAGGAAATGCTCCTCCCTCCCGACGAAGACGCCAACGTGATCATGCTGGCCACCGGCACCGGCATCGCACCGATGCGGGCCTACCTGCGCCGCATGTTTGATCCCGGCGAGCGTGAGAAGAATCCCCACTACCAGTTCAATGGCAAGGCCTGGCTGATCATGGGCGTGCCCACCACCGCTAACCTGCTCTACGAAGACGACTTCCAGAGCTACCTGAGCCACTTCCCCGACAACTTCCGCTACACCAAAGCCATCAGCCGCGAGCAGCAGAACCCCTCGGGCGGCCGCATGTACATCCAGGACCGAGTGGCCGAACACGGCGAAGAGATCTTCAACATGATTGAAGATCCCAAGACCCACGTGTACATGTGCGGTCTGCGGGGCATGGAGCCCGGCATCGACGAAGCCATGACCAAGGCCGCCGAGGCCAAGGGGCTGAACTGGTCGGAGCTGCGCCCGCAGCTCAAGAAAGCCGAGCGCTGGCACGTGGAAACCTACTGAGCCCACAAGGTCCTGCCGGCTCGGCCCGCCCTCTGGGCGGGCTTTTTTTTGCCGAAACCCCCACAAAGCCGCCTGGGCACTCCGTGGGTGGCCGGTTCCCGGCTTTCGTGGAGGGATCCGGCCCGCCCTTCCCCCATGACCGCCGTCCTCACCAATCCGCTCAGGGTCGGGTTGCGCCAGGAGCGGGTGATCTCACCCCAGTGTCTGGTGATCTTCGGCGCCAGCGGCGACCTCACCCACCGCAAGCTGATTCCGGCGCTGTTCGAGCTGTTTCGCCAGCGGCGCCTGCCCAGCGAGTTCGCCGTGCTGGGCTGTGCCCGCCGCCCCTGGAGCGATGAAGAGTTCCGCGCCCGCATGACCGAGGCCCTGGCGGAGGAGGTGGCCGACCACGCCAGCGCCTGGGAACAGTTCAGCAGCGGCCTCTTCTATGAGCCGGTGGACCTGCAGGTGCCTGAGCATCTGGTGCGCCTGGGCCAGCGGCTCGAGGCCATCGACCGGCTACGGGCCACCCGCTCCAACCGCACCTTCTACCTGTCGGTGTCGCCCACCTTCTATGGCAGCGGCTGCCGCGCCCTCGCCGATGCCGGCCTGCTGAGCGACCCGCAGCGCAGCCGGGTGGTGATCGAGAAGCCCTTCGGCCGTGACTACGGCAGCGCGGAGAAGCTCAACCGGATCGTGCAGGCCTGCGCCCAGGAAAACCAGGTGTTCCGGATCGACCACTACCTGGGCAAGGAAACGGTCCAGAACATCCTGGTGCTGCGCTTCGCCAACACCATCTTCGAGCCGATCTGGAACCGCAACTTCATCTCCAGCGTGCAGATCACTGCCGCTGAAACCGTGGGGGTGGAGGAGCGGGCCGGCTACTACGAAAGCTCCGGCGCCCTGCGGGACATGGTGCAGAACCACCTCACCCAGATGCTGGCGCTCACCACCATGGAAGCGCCGGGCCGCTTCGACCCGGAAGCGATCCGCAACGAGAAGGCCAAGGTGCTGCAGGCCGCCCGCCTCGCCGATGAGGCCGAGCCCTGGAACTGCTGCGTGCGCGGCCAGTACGGCCCCGGCGGCTCCCGCAGCCGTCCGATCAAGGGCTACCGGGAGGAGCCGGGGGTCAACCCGAACAGCACCACCGAAACCTATGTGGCGATGAAGCTGTTCATCGACAACTGGCGCTGGCAGGGGGTGCCCTTCTATCTGCGCACCGGCAAGCAACTGCCCAAGCGGCTCAGCGAGGTGGTGCTCACCTTCCGTGAGGCGCCGGTGCACCTGTTCGACGCCGCCGGCGGCAGCCCCACCGCCAACCAGCTGATCCTGCGCATCCAGCCCAACGAAGGCGCCGAATTCCGCTTCGAGGTGAAGGCACCGGGATCGGGCATGCGCAGCCGGCCGGTCGACATGCAGTTCTCCTACGACGAATCGTTCGGGGAACCCTCCGATGAGGGCTACGTGCGCCTGCTCGCCGACGCCATGCTGGGAGATCCCACTCTGTTCACCCGCGGCGATGAAGTGGAAGCGGCGTGGCGTCTTTACACCCCCCTGCTGGAGCTGATCGAGGACAGCCCCTGGCAGCTGCCGGTCCAGCCCTACGAGGCCCGCACCTGGGGCCCCGCCGCTGCCGACAGCCTGCTCGCCAGCGACAACCTGGTCTGGCGCCGCCCCTGAACGCCCCGGTCCCACCCTTCACGTCCGCTCCGTCCCCCGCCCTGCCCCTCTCCCCATGAGCCCCCAACTGACCCTTCAGGCCCCGGTGGAACTGCCGCCCCCCGAGCTCACCGGCTACCTGGAGAAGCTCTGGCAGCACGACCTTGGGCACAGCAGCGGGGCCAGCACCTTCACCCTGCTGGTGTGGCAACCGGCCTGGGTGGAGCAGCACCTGGTGCGGCTGGGCCGGCTGGAAGGCCCGGTGACCGGTGTGGTGCGTCCGGAAGTGCTGGAGGCGGCCCGTGAAGCGGTCGACTTCTGCGGCCTTCCCCCCAGCACCTCGCCGCTGGCACCGGAACTGGCCTGGGCGCTGGGCGAACACGCGGGGTTCGACCACGTCGGTGAAGACCTGCGAGGCCAGCACGTGGAATCGGCGATCAGCGCCTATCAACCGCGCCGGCTGATCACCCTGGCACCCACGCTCAGCAAGAGCGCCGGGCTGGAAACGCTGGTGGCCGCCTACTGCCCGCTCAGCGAGGAAGGCAACAACGGCGCCACCTGCGGAGATGTGGTGGTGCTGCGCGGCGACTTCGACGCCCTGCGGCAGGGCCTGACCCTGCTGCAACCCCTGGTGCCCGACGACCTGCCCTGCTGGGTGTGGTGGAACGGTTCGCTGGAGGAGGCGCCCGATCTGCTGGCGGCCCTCAGCAGCCCGGGGCGCCGGCTGGTGATCGACAGCGCCCTCGGCCCGCCGCGCCGCTGCCTTGATCTGCTGGAGGAGCGCGTCAACAGCAGCACCGCCGTCAACGACCTCAACTGGCTGCGGTTGCGCAGCTGGCGGGAGTCGCTGGCCATGGTGTTCGACCCTCCCGGTCGGCGCGAATCGCTCAGCCACGTGGTGCACCTCGACATCGACGTGGAAGGCAGCCATCCGGTGCAGGGGCTGCTGCTGGCCGCCTGGATCGCCGACCGGCTGGGCTGGCACTTCGTGACCAGCTACAGGATGGACGGCGACGCGATCGGCGCCGACTTCGAGCGCAGCGACGGCAAGGAAGTGCGCCTCAAGCTGATGCCGGTGCCGGTGGGGATCCCCAGCAGCCACCCGGGCACGATCGTGGGGTTGCGGCTGATCTGCGAACCCGAGGATCGCAAGCCACTCTGCGTGATCCTCTGCTCGGAAACCGGCGGTTGCATGCGCCTGGAGGCCGGCGGCGTGGCGCGGATGGAGCTGGCGGAAGATGTGGTGCCGAAGGTGCCCGGATCCGATGAGATGGAAATGGGGCGGCTGCTGGGCGGCGGCCACGACTCCACCACGCCGCTGCTCGCCGCCGCGGCTCCGCTGGCAGCCAAGCTGCTGCCGAATTGAGGCGGTCCTGAAGCCAGCGGCGGGGGGCCGGCACCGATGGCCTGCCTGATTGCGGCCCCCTGCAGCGGCAGCGGCAAAACGCTGCTCACCCTGGCGCTCACAGCCCTGCTGCGCCAGCGCGGCCGCAGCGTCCAGACCTTCAAGGTGGGGCCCGACTACCTCGATCCCCAGTTGCTGGCCCGGGTGAGCGGCCGGCCGTGCCGCAACCTCGACCGCCTGCTCTGCGGCTCCGAATGGGTGGAGCGCAGTTTCCACTGGTGGGGCCGTCAGGCCGACCACTGCCTGGTGGAGGGGGTGATGGGCCTGTTCGACGGCCGCGGGCCCGGCGACGAGGGCAGCTCCGCCGAGCTGGCCGTCGCGCTGCAGCTGCCGGTAGTGCTGGTGGTGGAAGCCAGCCGCCAGGCCGGATCGGTGGCGGCGCTGGTGAACGGTTTCCGGCACCATCGCCGCGACCTCACCATGGCCGGGGTGGTGCTCAACGGCGTGAGCACCAGCCGTCACCAGGCGCTGCTGAGCGAAGCGCTCGCCGCCATCGGCATGCCGGTGCTGGGCCTGCTGCCGCGCCACCCCAGCCTGAGCCTGCCGTCACGGCACCTGGGCCTGCTGCCGGCCCATGAGCTCAAAGGCCTCACGCGCACCTGCGGGGAATGGGCGGCACTGGCCGAGCAGCACCTCGATCTCGCGCAGCTGCTGCCCCTGCTGGCCCCCCCCGCCAGCTCACCCCCCAACTCGACAGCTAGCTCGGCAGCCAGCTCAACAGGCAGCTCAGCAGCCAGCCCCTCCGGCGGCGATCCGATCCGCTGGGCGCTCGGGCTTGGCGGGGAACCTGCAGCGCACGCCACCGGTCCGGCGGCTGCAGGGCCTGCCGGTACCGGACGTTCGACTCCCGTGCGCCTGGCCATCGCCGCCGATGCCGCCTTCCACTTCCGCTACCCGGAAGCCACCGAACTGCTCGAAGCGGTGGGAGTGGAGCTGCGGCCCTGGCAGCCCCTGGCCGATGCGCCGCTGCCGCCGGATTGTCAGGGGGTGATCCTGCCGGGCGGCTACCCGGAGCTGCACGCACAGGAGCTGGCTGCCGCCCGGCGCAGCCTGGCTGACCTGCGGCGTGCCGCGGCCGCCGGCCTGCCCATCTACGCCGAATGCGGCGGCCTGCTGCTGCTGGGGCAGGCGTTGGAGGATCCAGAGGGTCAGCCCTACCCGATGGCCGGCCTGCTGCCGTTCACGGCCCGGCGCGGCGCCCTCCAGCTCGGCTACCGGCAGGCCACCCCCAGCCACGACGGGCTGGTGGCACGCTGCGGGGAAACCGTCTGCGGCCACGAATTCCACCGCTGGGAGCTGCACCCCACACCCACGGCGTCTACGGGGTCCAGGGCGTCCACTGCTCCCTATGCGCACGCTGCGCCCACTTCCCACGCCGCGCTCCAGGCGGCCTCTGTGTCGGGCGGCAACGGCGTGATGGACGGAATCAAGCCGCTGTGGCAGCTTGAGGGATGGGGTTGCCCGCCGCGGAGTGAAGGATGGACGACGCGCACGCTTCACGCCAGTTGGCTTCACCTCCACTGGGCTGGGTGTTCGGCGATCTGCCGGCGCCTCCACGACGCAGCCCGGCGGACAGCTCCGTTCGCCGTGGCGGCGGCAGCCGTCGCAGCGCCGGCTCCCTGGCCTCCCGGGAGCGCTGGCAGCTGATCGTGCGCGGCAATGTGCAGGGCGTGGGCTACCGCCAGGCCTGCTGCCGCGCCGCCACCGCGCTCGGCGTGGCGGGCTGGGTGCGCAACCGCAGCGATGGCTCAGTGGAGGTGCAGGCGGAAGGCCAGAACCAGCAACTGCTCGACCTGCGTCTGTGGTGCGAGTCGGGGCCGCCCGGGGCACTGGTGAGTGAGGTGATCCCCAGCCTGATGCCGATCGCCGGCGACGACTGGTTCGAGATCCGCCGCTGAGCGCGGCACGTGCGTCATCTTTGCCGGGACCGCCTCTGCGCCCTGGCGCCCCGATGCACGACCCCTCGCTCTGGACCGAACTGATCGCCTATGGCAGCGGCATCAGCCTCAGCCCGATCCATGTGGGCCTGCTGCTGCTGCTGCTGCTCGGTGAGCACCCTCTGCGGCGCGGCGGCCTGTTCGTGCTCAGCTGGGTCGTCACGATCGCCGTGATGGTGACCGTGCTGCTCACCCTGGGCCACGGCCTGCTGCTCACCATGGAGCAGGGCAGCAGCCACCGCACGGGGCTGGATCTGATGGGGGCCGGAGCCCTGCTCACCCTGGGGGTGCGGGAGCTGCTGCCCACCAGCCGCGGCGCTGGTCCGGCGGAAGCTCCAGGCTGGACCCGCCAGCTCGACCGTTTCTGCCGGCTGCCTCTGCCGCTGCTGATCGGCGCCGGGGCGGCGCTGGAGGTGGTCAGCCCGGACGACCTGTTCCTGATGGCCAAGGGGGCATCAGCGCTGCTGGCGGCTCAACTGGGCCACGGTCAGGAGCTGCTGATGGCTGCCGTCTTCACCCTGGCGTCCAGCCTGCTGCTGCTGGTGCCGTTCCTGGCGGTGGCCCTGGCGCGCGAGCGCATGCTGCCGCGGCTGGAGAGCGCCAAGCAACTGCTGTTCGCCCGGGGGGATCTTGTGGTGGGCGGCCTCAGCCTGGCCCTGGCGGCCTACCTGGCCTGGCAGGGCATTGAAGGCCTGCGCATGGTCTGAGCAGCGTCGCGACGGGCTCAGGGCTCAGCGATCAGAGATCAGCGATCAGCGATCAGGGCTCAGGCTTCTCCATCTGCCATCCAGCGGCTCCAGCAGTCGCGATCGGCGCTGGAGCCCGCTCCCGCCACCATCCATACCGCCGTGCGCGCCCGGCTCACCGCCACGTACACCAGCTGCCGGCGTAGCTGCAGATCGGAGGGCCAGAACACATCGTCGGCAATGAACACCTCACCGAAGCTGCTGCCCTGGCTGCGGTGCACCGTGAGCACGGCCGCCGGCGCCAGGGAGGCGAAGGCATCCCGCACCAGGAAGTAGCGACGCCAGAGGCCGCGGGCTTCCTTCTTGCCCAGCGCCCTGGCCTGCTGCCGCAGCTGCGCCAGCACACCTTCCAGCTGCCGCCGGGCCGGGGAGCCCGCCGGGGGCAGCAACCGCAACGACAGCTCCCCATCCGGCTGCTGCACCGTCACCAGCTGGGTGTCGATCACCGGCGCGGTCAGCCCGTCGAACAGCTCCAGCAGCTCGCGGCCCGCCAGGCCGAATTCCGCCAGATCGCAGCGCTCGGGCTTCACATCGCGCACCACCAGCTCCCGGTTCGAAGCCAGCACCATGTCCGGTTCCTCGCCCCCCTCCGCCCCCTCCCGGCAGGCGGGCGCCATCACCGCCATGCGCGTGATCAGCACCTCACCCGGCAACACCGGCAGCTGGTCGGCCATCTCGCCGTGGATGGCGCGCCGGGCGAGGGGCACCAGCTGCTCAAGGCTGCGGTTCGTGTAGCAGAGGATGCGGGCCTGGTCGGGGTTGTCCCCCTCGGCGGCGCGGCGCAGGGCCTGCTGGGCTGCGGCCAGCCAGGCGGAGCGCTCCAGCAGGGCCACCATGCCGTCGGCACGCCGGATGGCCGGCAGCTGGGGCGGCAACCGGCAGGGCAGCCTCTCCTCGCGCAGGCCGGTGGCCAGGCGCAGCACCGGGCCCCGGTGGCGCACCACCTGCTCGAGCCGGGCCAGCTCGGCCCGCTGCAGATCGAACACGGGGCTGAGCGGCTCCCCCACGGGCGGCAGCTGGGCGGGATCGCCCACGAACACCAGCCGAGTGCCGTAGGGATGGGCGCAGCGCAGGGCGATCTGCAGCAGGGTGCTGTCCACCATCGAGGCCTCATCGATCAGCACCAGGGCCAGCGGCTCCAAGGCCACCGCCGTCTGCTCGGTTTCCTCACAGATCTCGCGGCCACCATCGCGGCGCAGCTTCAGGCGCAGCAGCCGGTGCAGGGTGGAGGGGAACCAGGTGGGCCGCAGGCCGCTGAGCTCGAGGTACTGGCGCAGCACGCCCACCGCTTTGTGGGTGGGCGCCACCACGGTCCAGCAGAGATCCCGTCGCTCCACCTCCGCCAGAAAGGCCATCGAGAGGTAAGTCTTGCCGGTGCCGGCATAGCCGCTCAGCACGAACGGCCGGCCATCGGCAGGAGCGTCCAGCCAGGCCACGAAGGCCTTGACCGCCTGACGCTGACCTGGCGTGAAGGCTTGGGCGTCAGCGGAAGGAAGACTCAAGCCAGCGGCAACCAGCCCCAGCTCTGGGCGATCTGCAGCGGCGAACCCGCCAGGGCCAGACCGGTGAGGGCGATGGCGGGGCCCATCAGGCTGCCGGCCAGCACTTCCAGGCGCGTGTGGCCGAGATTTTCCTTCAGCGGCTTGGCGGGCGCAGCGTTCTGCCAGGTGGCAGGCGGCAGGGCATTGATCGCACCGGCCTGCAGCCCGGCGGCCCGGCGCACGCCGCTGGCGTCGTACATCACCACGAACGCCACGGTGGCGGCAAAAGCGAACAACGGATCATCGAAGCCCTGCTGCCAGCCGATGCCCGCCGCCGCACCCGTGACCAGGGCGGCGTGGCTGGACGGCATGCCGCCGGTTTCGAACAGCACCGCCGGGCGCCAGCGGCGGTGCTCCACCAGTTCGATGAGCAACTTCGAGCATTGCGCCAGACCGCAGGCGATCAGCGCCCACGCCAGCACACCATTGCCAAGCAGTTGAAACAGGGGAGGGGTTCCGGAGGGGACAGCGATCATCGATCGCGGCTGGTGATGTAGTCGGCCAGGGCCACCAGCGGGCCGGCCTGGGCCAACCAGGGCTGAAGCGCCTCCTTGGACTCCCGCACCAGGGCATCGGCACGGCGACGCGACTCCTCCAGCCCCAGCAGCTTCGGGTAGGTGGTCTTGTCGGCGGCCAGATCCTTGCCGGCCGTCTTGCCCAGCACCGCGCTGCTGGCGGTGAGGTCCAGGATGTCGTCGATGATCTGGAAGGCCAGACCGATGCCGCGGGAGTAGGTGCGCAGGGCGTCCAGCAGATCGTCCTCGGCGCCGGCGATCAGGGCACCGGTGAGCACGCTGGCCTGCAGCAGGGCGCCGGTCTTGTGCAGGTGGATGTATTCGAGCGTGTCGAGATCCACCTGGCGGCCCTCGGATTCCAGATCCACCACCTGGCCGCCCACCAGCCCGGGAGCGCCGGCCGCCAGCGACAGCTCACCCAGCACACGCAGCAGCCGTTCGGGCGCCACGCCAGGGCTGCGCAGCGCCACCATCTCGAAGGCACGGGTCAGCAGGGCGTCGCCGGCAAGGATGGCGTTGGCTTCGCCGAACACCTTGTGATTGGTGGGGCGTCCGCGGCGCAGGTCGTCGTTGTCCATGGCGGGCAGGTCGTCATGGATCAGCGACATGGTGTGGATCATCTCCAGCGCCACCGCGGTGGGAAGCGCCAGGGCGCTGGTGCCTCCCGCCAGTTCACAGCTCGCCAGGCAGAGGATCGGCCGCAGCCGCTTGCCCCCCGCCAGCAGCGAGTAGCGCATCGCCTCGCGCAACGACTCGGGCCGCTCCGGGCCGAGGGCTGCATCGAGGGCCTGCTCCACGCGCTGGCGGGACGCCTCCAGGTAGGCCGCGAAATCGAAATCCGTGCTCACCGCCAACTGCATGACGCTGGGCCTTGGGCCCCATATCTGGGCGAGATTCTCTCAGGCCATGCAGCGCCAGGCAGCACGCCAACACAAGGAATCACGGTCGTGGAGGCAGGCTTACCCGCCCGTAGGCTAAGTCAACCCTCAAAGGGGGATTGCCACGGCCCAAAATCCCCGAACACCCCTGGTCCAGTGGTTCGGTGCTGTCCTGGCTGCGGCGGGTCTGCTGGTTCCCCTCCCGGCAGGGGCAGTTCCAGCGGGTAGTGCCACCCGCATCGCCCCTTACCTCCTGGCTCCGCTACTGGCGGGCTACGGCATTCTGCTTCTCTGGTCGCTGCAGCTCACGCGGCGGGCGCGCCGCCAGGCTGGCCAGGTGCAAGGGGCCCTCGAGGCCATGGCCCGCACGATCGAGATCCTTCCGGACGCCTTGATCGAAGTGACAGCCGACGGTCGGATCCTGGCGGTGCACAGCGAGGGAAACCCGTTGGTGCCCCTGGCCTCCGAGCGGCAGCTGGGCCACCGCCTGCCGGAGATGCTGGCCGCGAGCGCCGCCGCCAGCCTGGCGGCAGCGCTCGCGGAAGCGAGCCGCAGTGGCACCAGCCACAGTCGCCTGATCGAGGTGCTCCACCCACAGGGCAGCCGCTGGTTTGAACTCTCCGTGGCCCGCCGCCAACTGAATGGGCAGGGGGAGGAGCGCTTTCTGATGCTCTGCCGGGATGTCACCGAGCGCCGCAGCGACCAGGTGCAGATCACCCGCCTCGCCCGCCTCTACCGGGCCCTGAGTGAATCCAACCAGGCGATCGTGCGGCTGAGCGACGGCCCCGCCCTGCTGGGGGAGATCTGCCGCATCGCCGTGGAATCCGGCGGGCTCAAGATGGCCTGGGCCGGCCTGCTCGACCCGGGGGAGACCCGGGTGCGGCCGGTCGCCGCTCACGGCTCCGGCACCGATTATCTCGAAATCCTCTGGATCGGCACCGATCCCGCCGTGCCGGGGGGCAACGGCCCGGTGGGCAAGGCCCTGCGTGAGGACCGGCCCTACTGGTGCCAGGACTTCCTCGCCGAGAAGGGCCTGGCCCATCTGCGGCAGGAGGCCCACCGCTACGGATGGGGATCGGTGGCGGCCCTGCCTCTGCACCGGGAAGGACAGGTCATCGGCGTCCTTGCCCTTTACACCGAAGGACGCCATGGGTTCGACGAGCAGGTGCAGACCCTGCTGCAGGACATGGCGCATGACATCGACCAGGCCCTGGAGCGCATCGCCGCCCTGGCTGCGACCCAGAGGTTGCAGGCCGACCTGACGGTCAGCGAGGCGAACTACCGGGAGCTGATCGAGTCGATCCACGATGTGGTCTGGAGCCTCGATCCCGTCACGATGCAGTGCCTCCAGGTGAGCCCGTCGGTGCAGCGGCTCACGGGCTACCGGCCGAGCGAGATCCTGGGGCAACCGTTCACAGATCTGATCCAGCTGGAGCGCAGGGAGGACATCACCAGCCAGATCCAGGCCGAGGTGCAGGAATTCGAAGAGGGGATCCGCAGCGGCGAGATCGTGTCGGTGGAGGAGGTGGAACTGGCCTGCAAGGACGGCTCCCGGGTGTGGACCGAGATGGTGACCAAGCTCGTGTGCAGCCTCCGCAGTGGCCGGGTGGAACTGCACGGCGTCAGCCGGGACATCACCGAGCGGCGTTTCGCGCTTGAGCAGATCCACCGGCTGGCCTATTCCGATCCGCTCACGGGCCTCCCCAACCGCACCCAGCTGAAAGAGCGCTTTCGCCACAGCCTTGAGCAGGCGCGGCTGCGGGAGCGCCCCCTCAGCCTGCTGCACATGGATCTCGATCGCTTCAAGCACGTCAACGACAGCCTCGGCCATCGCCTTGGCGACCGGGTGCTGAGGGAGATCGCCCGGCGGCTGAGTGTGCAACTGCGGCCCGGCGACACGCTTTCGCGTGGTTCGGCCGATGAGTTCCAGCTGCTGCTGCCGGACACCGATGCGGCCACGGCCCTGGAGCTGGCGCAGCGGATGATCGAGGCGGTGGCGCAGCCGGTGCCGATCGGAAGCCCCCCGCTCTACATCACCGCCTCAGCAGGCGTGGCCGTGTACCCCGAGGACGGCTCCGACCTGGAAACGCTGCTGCGCAACGCCAACATCGCCATGCATCAGGCCAAGCAGGAGGGGCGCAACCGGCTGCAGTTCTTCACCGCCGCCCTGCAGGAGCGCAGCGGGCGCGAGCTGGTGCTCAGCAACGCCCTGCACGAGGCCCTGCGGCACGACCAGCTCAGCCTGCTCTACCAGGCCCAGGTGGACAGCGCCACCCGCGTGATTCTCGGGGCGGAGGCCCTGCTGCGCTGGCAGCACCCCAGCTACGGAGCCATCTCCCCGGCCGAGTTCATCCCGCTGGCGGAGCGCAACGGGCTGATCATGCCGATCGGTCTGTGGGTGCTGGAGCGGGCCATCCGTGATGCCAGCCACTGGCCTGCGGCCGCAGATGGCTCCCTGCCACGGGTGGGGGTGAACCTCTCGGCGAAGCAGTTCGGCCAGATGGAGCTGGCAGAGAGAGTCCTGGAGCTGCTCGAGGCCCATGGACTCGCACCGGAGCGGCTGGAGCTGGAGCTGACCGAATCGGTCACGATGGACAACCCCCGCCAGGCCCTGGCGCTGATGGATCAGCTCCAGAAGCGGGGCATCCAACTGGCCATCGACGACTTCGGCACGGGGTACTCCTCGCTGAGCTATCTCAAGCGGCTACGGGTTCACCGGCTCAAGATCGATCAGTCGTTCATTCATGAACTGGAGCGCAGCAGCGACGACCGCATGATCGTGACCACCGTGATCCGGCTGGCCCATTCCATGGGCATGGGCGTGGTCGCCGAGGGGGTGGAGACCAAGGAGCAGCTGGAGTGGCTGCAGGCCCACGGCTGTGATGCAGTCCAGGGCTACTGCATCAGCCGGCCGATCCCCGACCAGGCCTTCCGGGAGCTGCTGGAAAGCGGCTCCATTCAGGCCAGCAAGTCGGCCAGGGGCTCATCCGAGCCGTACTGACGGCACCAGCTGGCCACCGTGTTGACCAGCAGCATCGTCACGGTCATGGGCCCCACACCACCGGGCACCGGCGTGATCGCCGCCGCCAGCGGCTCCACCTCCTCGAAGCGCACATCGCCGCAGAGCCCGCCGCGGCCGCCGGGCCCCTCAGCCGCCGACGGCGGCAGCCGGTGGATGCCCACATCCACCACCACCGCTCCGGGCTTCACGTGTTCGGCACCGATCAGGCGCGGCCGGCCGGCCGCCACCACCAGCACATCCGCCTCGCGGCACAGCGCCGCCAGATCGCGGCTGCGCGAGTGAGCCACGGTGACCGTGGCATTGGCGGCCTGCAGCATCAGCGCCATCGGCTGGCCCACCAGGATGCTTCGCCCCACCACCACGGCACGGGCCCCCTCCAACGGCACCTGGGCGCGCGCCAGCAGGGCCATCACGCCGGCGGGGGTGCAGCTGCGCGGCCCCGGTTCCCCCTTGAGCAGGCGGCCCAGGTTGCAGGGATGCAGGCCATCGGCATCCTTGGCCGGGTCGATCGCATTGAGGAGAGGCCCCTCCGCCAGCCCCGGCGGCAGGGGCAACTGCAGCAGGATCCCGTCCACGGCGGGATCGGCATTGAGGCGTTGGATCTCGGCGAGCACCGTGGCGGCGCTGCTGTCGGCCGGCAGGTGGGCGCCATGGCTGGCGATGCCCACCCGGGCCGAGGCCTTCTCCTTGTTGGCCACATAGACGCCGCTGGCAGGGTCGTCACCGACCCGCAGCACGGCCAGCCCCGGCGGCCTGCCGGCCCGCTCCAGGCCCGCCGTCACCACCTGCTGCAGGCGCTGTTCCACCTCCTTCGCCAGTTGCCGCCCATCGAGGAGCTTCGCCATGCCCGCCACCAACGGTTCAGGGCCCAGCATGCCGCCAGACCACGATTGACGTCCTCGCTAGCTTGACCACTTCGGAGGTGGCGAGTGTGCTGCTGCGTCGGCGCATCCAGAGGCTCTGGCAGCGATGGCTCCGGCAGGAATCGCCATGCCAGGCGCTCTGTCCATGGCGTCGACGCGACTGGCTGGCCGTGGCTCTGGTGTGCGTGCTGGTGGCGGGGGTGTCGAGCTGGCCCTGGCTGGTGGAACCCAGCCTGAGGCCGGGAATCCCGGCCCCGCAGAGCACCCGGGCACCGGAAGCCGCCACGGTCGTCGACAGCGACGCCCTGGAGCAGCGGCGTTTTCAGCTGGGCAGCCGCACCCATGTGCAGGTGGTGGATCCCCAGGCCGATCGTGAGCTGCAACAGCGCCTGGAGCGGCAGCTGCGGGAGCTGGAGCTGGTGGCGGCCTCCCCCCAGAACCGGGTGGGGCCGCTCAATCTGAGCCCGGTGGAGCAGGCCTGGCTGATCAGCCTCACACCGAAGCAACTGGCGCAATGGCAGCAGGCGCTGCGGGTGGCCCAGCGCCGCATGCTCAGCCAGGGCATCGTGAGCAGCATCGCCAAGAGCCAGCTCCAGGCGGCCGCCGCCCTGCAGCTGGCGCCGCTGGCGGAGCCGGGCCTGGGCCTGGGCAGCCGGTTGCTGGCGGTGAACCTGCAGGGCCGCACCAACCTGCGCACCGATGCCGGCCTCACCCAGGGCCTGATCGAGGAACTGCTCACCCAGCAGGGCATTCCGCGCATCACCGTGGAGAAAGGGGAACTGATCACCCGCCAGGGGGAACCGATCAGCCCGCAGGCCTACGACGTGCTCGATTGCTTCGGCATGGTGAACCGGCGGCCCCTGCTGCGAGCCTGGCTGGGCCATGCCTTCGAAGCCTTTGCCGGCAGTGCGGTGATGGTGCTGCTGCTGCGCCGCTGGCGGGCGAGCCTGGAGCCCCGCCATGCCCTGCTGGCTCTGGGAACCCTGCTGGTGGTGCAGGGCTGCAAGTTGTGGCTCGGCAACACCGCCAGCCCGCTGGCGCTGCTGGTGCCTCCCACCCTGCTGCTGGCCCAGGCTCTGGGCACTGGCGCTGGCCTGGCCTGGCTGGCGGTGGCCAGCCTGCTGTGGCCCCAACCCCTCGATGGCTTCAACGAGCAGCGCCTGCTGGTGGCCGCCCTGGTGGCGGTGGTGGCGGCGGTGCTGGCGGGCCGGCAGCGCAGCCGCGCCCAGCTGGTGCAGTTGGCGCTTGTGCTGCCGGTCGGGGCGCTGGCCCTGCAATGGCTGGTGCTGCAGGTGTCGTATCGGTTGCCCAGCAGCGCGCGGGTGACGCCCAGCGGCGCGGAGCTGGTGGGAGAGGCGCTGCTGATGGGCGGCCTTCTGATGGGCGGCCTTCTGGTGGGGCCGCTGGTGGAGAGTTTCTTCGGGCTGCTCACGCGCGCGCGGCTGCTGGAGCTGGCCGACCTGGAGCGCCCCCTGTTGCGGCGGCTGTCGATGGAAGCGCCGGGCACCTTCGAGCACACCTTGATGATCTGCGGGCTGGCCGAGGAGGGCGCCCGGGCGATCCAGGCGGACGTCGACCTGATCCGCACCGGCGCCCTGTATCACGACGTCGGTAAGTTGCATGCGCCGCAATGGTTCATCGAGAACCAATCGGAGGGCGCCAACCCCCACGAAACCCTCAACGACCCCTTCGCCAGCGCCGCGATCCTGCAGGCCCATGTGGACGAGGGTCTCAAGCTGGCCCGCAAATACCGCCTGCCGCGGCCACTGGCCGATTTCATCCCCGAGCACCAGGGGACGTTGAGGATGGGCTACTTCTTCCATCAGGCCCGGGAGCAGGATCCCGATGTGCCCGAGCAGCGCTTCCGCTACCGCGGGCCCACGCCCCAGAGCCGCGAAACCGGCATCCTGATGCTGGCCGATGGATGCGAGGCCGCGCTGCGCTCGCTGCCGCCCGGCACCTCGGAACAGGAGGCCCGCGCCATGGTGCGCCGGATCATCGAAGCGCGCCACAGTGATGGCCAGCTGAAGGACAGCGGCCTGAGCCGGGGTGAACTGGAACTGGTGATCAGGGCGTTCGTGCGGGTGTGGAAGCGGATGCGTCATCGGCGGATCCCTTACCCGATCCCCGCCCGGAAGGCCTACAGCGCCTGAGCCCCTGAAGCTTGCGCTCCAGCACCACCGAGGCCGGCAGCAGCGTGATGGCGTTGGCGGCGATCAGGGGCCCGTCACGGGTGATCAGGCCATAGAGCAGCCAGCAGCAGATGCCGGCGGTGAACAGCGTGTACATGCGCAGGGAGATGCCACTGGTGTCGCCACTGCGGAGGGTTTTGATCGCCTGGGGGAAAAAGCTCAAGGTGGTGAGCGCCGCCGCGCCGTACCCCAGCAAGGTGGTGGAGGTGGCAGTCATCGGGCCGGGCGCGTTGACCTCAGCATGGCGGAGGCGCTGCAGGGAGAGATGGCGGAGGCGCCGCAGAGAGGGAGGAGCGATAGGGTCCCCCGAGACAGGTCTTGTGATGGCTCTTCTTCCAGCGCAACTTCTGGCGGGAGCCTCTGCCAACGGCAAGCTCGGTGTGATGGTGTGCGGCCATGGCAGCCGCAACCGTCTGGCCGTCGAGGAATTCGCCCAGCTTGCGATCGGGCTCCAGCAACGCCTGCCCCATCTGCCGGTGGCCTACGGCTACCTGGAATTCGCCCGGCCGATCCTGCGCGACGGCCTCGACCAGCTGCGCCAGCAGGGAGTGGAGCATGTGCTGGCCGTGCCGGGAATGCTGTTCGCCGCCGGCCACGCCAAGAACGACATTCCCTCGGTTCTCAACACCTACGCGGCCGAATCCGGCCTGCGCATTGATTACGGCCGGGAGCTGGGTGTCGACCGCAAGATGATCGAAGCGGCGGGTGCCCGCATCCGTGGCGCGCTGCAGCAGGCCGATGCCGCCACTGCCGCCGCCGGCGCGCCAGCGGTGCCGCTGCACGACACGCTGCTGGTGGTGGTGGGGCGCGGTTCTTCCGATCCCGATGCCAACTCGAACGTCAGCAAGGTGACCCGCATGCTGGTGGAGGGTTTCGGCTTCGGCTGGGGCGAAACGCTCTACTCCGGTGTCACGTTTCCGCTGGTGGAACCGGGGCTGCGCCATGTGGTGAAGCTGGGCTTTCGCCGCATCGTGGTGTTCCCCTACTTCCTCTTTTCCGGCGTGTTGGTGAGCCGCATCCGGCTGCACAGTGAGCGTGTGGCGGCTGATCATCCCGCCGTGGAGTTCGTGCAGGCTCCTTATCTCGGTGACCATCCACTGGTGATCGACACCTTCCACGAGCGTGTGGAAGAAGTGGTGCGCGGGGACACCCAGATGAACTGTTCGCTCTGCAAGTACCGGGCGCAGGTGCTGGGCTTCGAGGCGGAGGTGGGTGATCCGCAGCGAAGCCACCACCACCATGTCGAGGGGTTGATCGAATCCTGCACGTTGTGCGAACGGGAATGCACCGGCGCCTGCCAGCCCGATGGGGTGCCGATTCCCCTGGGCAGCGGGCAGGGCGGCCATAGCCACAGCCACGGAGAAGCACCCGCACAGGCCCCTGGACCGGCCCACAGCCGCGCGCACGGCCCGGAGCATGCCCACGACGACCACGGCCACAGCCACGGCCCTGCACACAGCCACGACCATCCCCACAGCCAGGGTCAGGCCCATGACCACAGCCACAGCCACGACCCTGCGCACGACCACGGGCATACCCACACCCGCTACCCCCACGCCGACCACCCGCTCGGCCCGCGCAGCCTGACGGCAGCACCCCCCACCAATGGAGACCCAACCGTCTCGCCGCCCCTCGGGACTCAAGAGATCCACGGGGCATAAGCCCTGCTGATGTGTCGCCGATTTCCCCAGGCACCCATGGTTTTCCCCAGAACGGGAGGGGTTTTTCCACAGGTGAGGCCGGAGAATGGCCTTTCAAGCCCTTGGATCTGGGGATTACGCGGGTTTCCCGGCAGCCTTCTTGACAAACGTTCTCAGTGGCATCACCCGCCAGACCGCTTGCCGATGGCCGGCGACGAAGGGGCACCGCAGCTGACTTTCTCAAGGCGAGCCGGCATGGGTTTCACCCAGGCCCCCCGCTTTGACGGGCCTGCCGTCGCTGTGGCTATCTGGGCAGGACCAGGGAGCCACGGCATTGAGCGACGCGCTGAACAGGACCACAGGCCAAGGACGCAACGGCATGCGCAGCAGCGAGGCCGCCAGCGGCTCGGGACGGAGTGAGGTCCATCCCGGCGACGCCGGGGTGGCTGCAGAAAGCCGCGTGAGTCTTGAAGCGGAGATCCCTGAGCTGCTGTTCGACGGCATGCGCGACTTCATTCGCAGCCATCCCCACTGGGACCAGTACCAGTTGGTCAGTTCAGCCCTGGCCAGCTTCCTGTTCCAGAACGGCTGCACCGACGGCTGCGTCACCCAGCACTACCTCAACGGTCTGTTCATGCGCAGCCAGCCGCCCGAAGGCCGCCTCGTCTGACGGCAGCCTGCCCATAGCCCAGCGGACCTGACGCGAGATCAGCCGTCAACTCCCAAGACCAGCACCCATGCCCGAGACCAGCAGCCATGGCCGAGGGGCGCCAGTGAAGCCGGAGACAGGCACGCCTGCAAGGAGACAGGCCGCCCAAGCTGAAGGACGGCCCTCCAAGTCGCGCCCCTGATCCAGCCCTAGGTTTCTGCGCAGCGTTTGTGCTGTTGATCCACACCGCGCCTGATCAACGCCACCGTTGATCCCTGTTGTTGGAAACGTTGTCGATCCCAAGGTGCTGACTCGCACGTTGCTGCCTTGACTACCGCTGACTCGCGCGTTTCTGCTTCTCACGCTGCTGTCTCGAAGGTTGCTATCTCGAAGGTTGCTGCTTCCCCGCTGCCGGCGCGCAGTGCCTTCCCAAGCTGCTGATTGGCGAGCTGAAGGCTTGTGCGTCGCGGCTGCACGAGGTAAGGATTTGCGGATCAGCGAACAGCAAACGAGCGGATGAAGAAGAGGCCCTGCGCAGTGAAACGCCACGACATCCCAGGCTCGTTGGCCCGCTGCTTGTGGCGCCAGCAATAAAAAAAGCGGAAACCCGAAGGCCCCCGCTTTGGAATCTCCCTTGCCCGACCCGGTTAAAGGTCGCCCGCAAATTGTGCAGGAGGGTCCTGATCGCTTTTGTGGTCGTTGACACCGCCCACGCGGTCCGGTCAGGAGGAGCTCACAGCCCCATCGATCGCGCCGGTGCGCAACCTGTGGGCGGCATGGGCGCAGGCCCGCCAGGTGATCGCCATCTCCGTGAGCGTGGGGCTCTGCCAGCCGGCGCTGGGCCAGCAGGCCCCATCGGTGACCAGCAGATTGGGGGCCTGCCAGCAGCGGTTCAAGGAGTCCACCACCCCGTGGTCCGGGCCCGCCGCCATGCGGGCTCCGCCCAGTTCATGGATGAAGTAGCCGGGTGGCGCCGCCTCCGTTGACAACGCCACCCCCAGACGCAGCAGCGGCTCGGCCAGCGGAAACAGGAACAGATCCTCCAGCGGCCGGATGCGCCCACCGGCGGCAGCCACCACCGCCGCCATGCGCGCCTGCATGTGGGCCACCATCTGCGTTTCGTTCTCGCCCCAATGCACGTCGATGTGGGGGGCCGGCAGGCCCCAGGCATCGGTGGCCGTGGTGGAAAGGGTGAGCCGGTTGTGGGCCTGGGGCAGCACTTCCCCCTGGCCGATCAGGAAGCCGACCGCCTCCTGCGGGCGCCGCTTGAACGGAGCCGGCGGATCGAAGCGCTGCACGCCGGCCCAGAGGCCGTAGCCGCGGCGGAAGGGCAGAGGCTGGTCGTCAGCGCCCAGGTTCACGGTGTTGGGGATGAAGGCACTGCCCGCCCCCGACAGTTCAGTGGGGCCGTTCGGGGCCGGCTGATCGGGCAACGCGAAGAAACGGCAGCTGGAGATGTGATCCATCAGGTGGCGCCCGAGGCTGCCGGAGGGGTCCGCCAGCCCATGGGGCTGATGGGCCTCTCCGGAATGGAGCAGGATCCGCACCGTTTCCAGCGTGGAGGCGCAGAGCACCACCAGCTGGGCCTGCACCCGCTGCCGTGCACCGCTGGCCCGCTCCACGTACACAACCGCCTCAGCGCGGCGGCGGGTGCGATCAAACTCCACGTGGCTCACCACCGCCCCCGGACGCAGCGTCACCCGGCCAGTGGCCAGGGCCTGGGCCAGCGCTCCTCCCTGGGAGCAGGAGCGGGGCCAGGGGCCGCTGCCGGGGCGGTGCAACGCGAAGCCACGGGAGTGGATCAGCGGCAGGTTCAGTTCCCGGGCAATCGCCTGCTGGAGGTGGCGCTCCGCCGGTGTGAACGGCAGCGGCGGCTGAAACTCTCCATCCGGCAGCTGGGGCAGGCCATCGCGGTGGCCGTGCACGCCGTGGAAGCGCTCAAGCCGGCTGTAGTAGGGGGCCAGGTCGGCGTGGGAAAGCGGCCAGGACGGGCCGTGGCCATCCCGCTCGCCCGCCTTGAACTCGTGGTCGGAGAGGCGCAGGGTGATGCCGCCCCAGGTGAGGCTCTTGCCGCCCACCTGACGCCCCCGGCTCCAGAGGAAGGGGCGGTCGGGGGGCGTGCTGTAGGGGTTCTCTCGCTCATCCACGTAGAGCTCCGGGTTGGCCTTCCAGTAGCCCGGATGCTGCACCTGCCGCCACTGCCGGCCGCTGCTGATGTTGGCCACCCGCCTGAGGCTGTTCAGCGGCTCGCTGCCGAAAGCCTGGCGGGCGCTGAGTGCGGGGCCGGCGTCCAGCACCAGCACACGCAGGCCGGCGCTCGCCAGCACCATGGCGGCGACACCGCCGGTGGCGCCCGACCCCACCACCACCGCATCAAACAGGGGTCCGGGGTCAGCGAGCGTCATCGGCGAGCCAGCAACGGGCGTGGCGTGGCGACCTTAGGCGGCGATAGCCGGTCGCCTGAGGTAGCGAGACCGGACCGCCAAAGCTGCGCCGGGGGCTCCGCCCTCTGACCAGAACACTGCCCATAAAAAAACCGGCTGCAGATCCGCAACCGGTGAATGAAAAGTGGTGGCGGGGAGGAGATTTGAACTCCTGACCTTCGGGTTATGAGCCCGACGAGCTACCAGACTGCTCTACCCCGCGTCGCCTCAGAAACACTACAAGCCGGGGGGGCCTTCCGGCAATGGGCGGGGTCCTGAGTGCCGGTGTCAGCGCGCCATGGCGTCAAAGCGCAGCTCGCCGCTCACCTCCAGCCGCAGGCCAAGGCCTGGGGCGAGGAACTGATCCTCGAGTTCTTCCAGGGTGAGCGCCGTGAGCCAGTCGAGCTGGCGCAGCAGGTGCAGCGTCACCGCGTGCTTGGCACGACTGGCGCCGTCCTCCACCTTGATCGCCACCCCCAACCCCTCGCCCATGCGAGCCAGGCACTGGATCCCTTCGGCGCCCCCCTTGCTCAGCACCAGGCCATGGCCTCGCCGCATCAGCTCGGTGTCGAAGCGGCCCTCGCCGGCCACCAGCTCCGGGTGGGCCAGCATCGCCCGGCTCAGGCGCTCCAGATCGGGCTGCTCCGAACCGCCAAGGTGGGCGAACAGCAGCGCCATCTGGGCCAGCTGGATCTGCACGGTGGGAGCTCCGCAGTCGTCGCGCGCTGTGACCAGCTCCGCTCCGGGCAGGCCCAGCAGTTCCCCCACCCCCTTGAACACCTGCTGCTGCAGCGGGTGGTCGGGCTGGAGGTAGGTGTCCAGCGCCCAGTTCATGCGGCGGCAGGTGGCCAGAAACGCGGCGTGCTTGCCGGAGCAGTTGTGCTGCAGCGGGCTGGCGTCGGGCTGCGGCGGCGGGCACTGCAGCCGTTCGGCTTCCAGATCGGCGCTCCAGAGGATTTTGAACGCTTCGCGGGCATGGGCCGGCGTGCCGGCGTGGGACGCACAGGCGATCGCCAGGCTGCGGCTATCGGCGCCGGCCAGGTCGGCGGCACCGCTGCTCACATAGGACTGGGCCTGGAAGGGCTTCAGCGCCGAGCGCATGAAGCTGAGCTGCTGGGGATCACCGGCGCGCATCAGCACCCGCCCGCGCTTGTCGCAGACGACGGCGTGAACGCGGTGCACCGACTCGGTGATACCGGCGCGCAGCAGCCGCACCTCCAGGGGGGGTACGCCGGGCCGCTGGGAGGAGCCGAAACTGGAAGACAGGGACATCGCAGAGGGTTCGGCGCCCCGGAAACGACCGGGGCCATGATTCAAAGAGCCTGGCAGAGCCCGGCTCCACCCAGCAGCAGCCCAGCGGCCAGCAGCAGGCCCTGGCGCAGACGCTCCAGCACGGGCCGCACTTCATGGCGGGCCACCAGCAGGTCCTGCTGACGCCAGGAGAGGGGCTTCTCCCAGACCTGGCCGTCATACCAGCCGGATTCCTCGTATTCCACCCGCTCAGAGGTGAGGCGCCGGTTCACGTAGCTCCAGCCCAGCCACTGGCGGATCAGCAACAGCAGCGAGGGCAGCACCGCCGCCACCGCCGCCGCCAGCACCAGCCGCAGCGGCGCATGGCGCAGGGGCCAGCTGCCGTAGGCGATCAGCAGACACAGCGGCAGGGCCAGCAACCAGCTGATCGCCAGGGGCTTCAGCAACTGCCGGGAGCTCTGCACTGGCCAGGCGAAGAACCAGGACGCCAGCAACTGGCGGTATTCCTCAAGGGGCTGCTGTTCGACGGGCACCGGACAGGTCGAGAGGGGGGAGACCTGAGCCATGGAAGACGCCGGACGGTCAGAGGGACACAGACTCCTCGGAGCCTAGGAACGGCACCTGTTCGCCGTGCCCCCAGAAGGCTTCCAGGTCGTAGTAGCGGCGTTCGCTGGGGGTGAGCACATGCACGATCAGCTCGCCGTAGTCGAGCAGCACCCAGCGCCCTTCGTTCTGGCCCTCCTTGCGCAGCGGCAGCCGGCCCGCATCGGTGAGCAGGCGGTCTTCGACCGAACGGGCGATGGCCCGCACCTGCACATCGGAGAGGCCCGAGCAGATCACGAACCAGTCGGCGAGGGAGGACACCTCCTCGACCCGGATCAGGCGAATGTCCACGGCCTTGCGGTCGTCGCAGGCCTCGGCGGCGAGCCTGGTGAGCCGATCACTATCCATAGACGTTCTCGCTGGTGACGGACTGGCGGCTGCCTTGCTGCTGGGCCATCTCGGCGCGCGCAGTGGCCGCACTCTTGCGCAGGGCCTCGAGGCGGTCTTCGTAGAAGGCGCGTTTCTTCTTCTTGCGGGTCTGCTCGACCAGTTCCTTCAAGGCGCCACCCAGGCTCTTGTAGGCATTGGGCAGGGTGTAGCCGAAGCGGGTGGCCAGGGCGATGGCCCGCTCATCGGCGGCGATCGCATCCTGCAGGCGCTTCTCCGAGTTGTTCTTGAGGTAGAGCCGGTAGCCGGCGAAGCCCGAGAGGCCCAGCGCCATCATCAGCAGCAGGCCGTCCTGCACCCACAGCTCGCCGATGGCACCGCCAAGGCCGATGGCCAGGGCCGCCATCTCCCAGCCGTCGCGAGGCACCGCATCGTTCTGGATGCGGCCCACCTCATGCCAGAAGAGCAGGTTGCGATGGTCGAGGGCCAGCTGATCCCAGGCTTCGAGATCCACCTGGATCTCCACCTCATCACGGCCGATCTCCTCGATCGTGACCAGGGGCGGATCGGCGGAGGCGGCGGCTTCCACGAACACCCAGCTCTGCATCTCCGGAGGAAGCAGCCCCTTGAGGCGCTGGAGTTCGCTCATCGAACCGGCAATGGATAGGAAACCGCCACGTTAGCGAGGACACACGCTCCGGAGGCCTGCCGGCGGGCAGGGGGCGTGAGAGGCTGAGGCCGTTTGGCTTCGAACACCGCCCATGCCCCGCCGCACGGATCTGCGCCGCATCCTGCTGCTGGGCTCGGGACCGATCGTGATCGGCCAGGCCTGCGAATTCGATTACTCAGGCACCCAGGCCTGCAAGGCCCTGCGGGCCGAGGGCTTCGAGGTGGTGCTGATCAATTCGAATCCGGCCTCGATCATGACCGATCCGGAAATGGCGGATCGCACCTATATCGAGCCGCTCACCCCTGAAGTGGTGGCGCGGGTGATCGCCATCGAGCGCCCGGATGCCCTGCTGCCCACCATGGGCGGTCAGACCGCCCTCAACCTGGCGGTGGCCCTGGCGGAAGACGGCACGCTGGAGCGCTACGGCGTCGAACTGATCGGCGCCAACCTGGCCGCGATCAAGAAAGCGGAAGACCGCCTCCTGTTCAAGCAGGCGATGGAACGGATCGGCGTGGCGGTGTGTCCATCCGGGATCGCCAGCTCGCTCGCCGAGGCCGAGCAGGTGGGAGAGGAGGTGGGCGGGTATCCGCGCATCATCCGGCCCGCCTTCACCCTCGGCGGCTCCGGCGGCGGCATCGCCTACAACCCCGAAGAGTTCCGGGCCTTCTGCAAGAGCGGCCTGGAGGCCAGTCCCGTCTCCCAGATCCTGATCGAGCGCTCCTTGATCGGCTGGAAGGAGTTCGAGCTGGAGGTGATGCGCGATCTGGCCGACAACGTGGTGATCGTCTGCAGCATCGAGAACCTCGATCCCATGGGGGTGCACACCGGCGACTCGATCACCGTGGCGCCGGCCCAGACCCTCACCGACCGCGAGTACCAGCGGCTGCGCGACCAGTCGATCGCGATCATCCGCGAGATCGGCGTCGAAACCGGCGGCAGCAACATCCAGTTCGCGATCAACCCCGCCAACGGCGACGTGGTGGTGATCGAGATGAACCCGCGGGTGAGCCGCTCCTCCGCCCTGGCCAGCAAGGCCACCGGCTTCCCCATCGCCAAGATCGCTGCCCGTCTGGCGGTGGGTTACACCCTCGATGAAATCCTCAACGACATCACCGGGGCGACGCCGGCCTGTTTCGAGCCAACGATCGACTACGTGGTCACCAAGATTCCCCGCTTCGCCTTCGAGAAGTTCCGCGGCAGCCCGGCGGTGCTCACCACCTCGATGAAATCGGTGGGCGAGGCGATGGCGATCGGCCGCTGCTTCGAGGAATCGTTCCAGAAGGCCCTTCGCTCGCTGGAAACCGGCCACGCCGGCTGGGGCAGCGACCGCCCCGATGCCGAGGTGGAGCCCAGCGACCTGGAACGCCAGCTGCGCACCCCTGCTCCGGAGCGGATCTTTGCGGTGCGTGCCGCCATGGTGGCCGGCCGCAGCGACGCCGACATACACGCGCTCAGCGCGATCGACCCCTGGTTCCTGGCCAAGCTGCGCGGCATCTTCAACGCCGAGCAGGCCCTGCTGAAGGGGCGTGCGCTCAACGACCTGACCAGCGACGACCTGCTGGCGCTCAAACAGCTGGGCTTCTCCGATCGCCAGATCGCCTGGGCCACCGGCAGCGATGAACTCGGCGTGCGGCGCCGTCGCCAGGCCCTGGGCATCAATGCCGTGTTCAAGACCGTGGACACCTGCGCTGCGGAATTCGCCTCCACCACGCCCTACCACTACGCCACCTACGAGCGGCCGCTGGAGCAGTTGAACGCGGACGGCAGCCTGGCACCCCTGCCGCCGCAGGACGAGGTGCAGCCCGAAAGCCGCCGCAAGGTGATGATCCTGGGCGGTGGGCCGAACCGCATCGGCCAGGGCATCGAGTTCGACTACTGCTGCTGCCATGCCTCCTTCGCGCTGCAGGAGGAAGGCCTGGCCACGGTGATGGTCAACAGCAACCCGGAAACGGTCTCCACCGACTACGACACCTCCGACCGCCTCTACTTCGAGCCGCTCACGCTCGAAGACGTGCTGAACGTGATCGAGGCCGAAAAGCCCGCCGGGGTGATCGTGCAGTTCGGCGGCCAGACCCCGCTCAAGCTGGCCCTGCCGCTGCTGCGCTGGCTGTCCACGCCGGAGGGCCTGGCCACCGGCACCCGCCTCTGGGGCACGTCACCGGAATCGATCGACAGCGCCGAAGACCGGGAGCAGTTCGAGGCGATCCTGCGGCGGCTCGACATCCGCCAGCCGCGCAACGGCCTGGCCCGCAGCGAAACGGAGGCCCGCGCCGTCGCTGCCCGGGTGGGGTATCCCGTGGTGGTGCGGCCCAGCTACGTGCTTGGCGGCCGAGCCATGGAGGTGGTGTTCGACGAAGAGGAACTCAACCGCTACATGGTGGAGGCGGTGCAGGTGGAGCCCGACCATCCGGTGCTGATCGACCAGTACCTGGAAGATGCGATCGAGGTGGATGTGGATGCCCTGGCCGACCGCGAGGGCCGGGTGGTGATCGGAGGGCTGATGGAGCACATCGAGCCGGCCGGCATCCACTCCGGTGATTCGGCCTGCTGCCTGCCGGCGGTGTCACTGTCGCCGGCCGCCCTGGCCACGATCCGCCAGTGGACCGAAGCGCTGGCCCTGGCTCTGGATGTCTGCGGCCTGATCAACCTGCAGTTCGCCGTGCAGCGGGAGCAGGTGTTCATCATCGAAGCCAACCCGCGCGCCTCCCGCACGGTGCCGTTCGTGGCCAAGGCCACCGGCGTGCCTCTGGCCAAGATCGCCAGCCGCCTGATGGCGGGCCGCACCCTGGCGGAGCTGGGGCTCACCGCCGAACCCCAGCCGCCGCTGCAGAACGTCAAGGAGGCGGTGCTTCCCTTCAAACGCTTCCCCGGTGCCGACACCCTGCTGGGACCGGAAATGCGCTCCACCGGTGAGGTGATGGGCAGCGGCGCTGATTTCGGCATGGCCTACGCCAAGGCGGAACTGGCCGCCGGCGAAGCGTTGCCCACCGCAGGCATGGTGTTCCTCTCCACCCACGACCGCGACAAGGCGGCGCTGGTGCCGGTGGCCCGAAACCTGGCCGCGCTGGGCTTCCGGCTGATCGCCACCACCGGCACGGCTTCGGTGCTGCGCACCCACGGCCTCGAGGTGGAGGCCATCCTCAAGGTGCATGAAGGCCGCCCGAACGTGGAGGACGCCATCCGCTCGGACCGCATCCAGCTGATCATCAACACCCCGATCGGCCGGCAGGCCGCCCACGACGACAAGTACCTGCGCCGCGCCGCCCTCGACTACGCGGTCCCCACGGTCACCACCCTGGCGGGAGCGCGCGCAGCGGTGGAGGCGATCACCACCCTGCAGAGCCAGGAGCTCACCGTGGCCGCCCTGCAGGACATCCACACCCGGGCCGGCAGCTGATCGCTACGGTGAAGGGCCCCTGCCCGAAACCATTGACCACCACCGCTCCCCCCAGCTCCGTCGTGGCTCCCGGCACCGACATCACCGACCTGTTCCGCGCCGCCTACGAGAACCGCTACACCTGGGAAGCCGGCTTCGCCGGTTATCAGGGCCGTTGCGTGTGGGAGCAGGGCGACCGGCGGGTGGAAGGCCGCTTCGTGGTGGGCGCCGACCTCAAGGCCAGCGTGGAGGGGATCGACGACGCCGAGATCACCAAGGCCGTGGCCTCCCAGCTCTGGGAGGTGTGCATCCACCGGGTGCGCCGCACCTTCGAGCAGACCCACAGCGCCAACACCTTCACCGCCGGCGACACCGATGCGGTGGGCCTGGAAGTGATCGTGGGCGGCAAGGGCAGCGGCGACCGCTACCGCATCAAGGACGACGTGGTGACGATGGTGCACCGCCACATCCACGGCACGGTGGTGACGATCTTCACGCTGGAAACCACCGACACCGGCGCCGGCTACCTGAGCCGCCGCTACAGCAGCGCCTACAGCGACCCTGCCACCGGCGTGCCCCGGGGCGGCACCAGCCACTTCACCGACACCTTCGTGCCCCTGGCCGGCACCGGCCCCTGGGTGCTGAGCGAGCGCGTGATCGCCAGCGACGCAGGGAGTGGCTCCTCAGCCGCTGAGGGTGAGGCTGCCGGTGAGGCGGGCGAGCAACGCTTCCGCTTCGAAGACCTGCAACCGCTCTGAGCGAAGCCAATGGGTCTCGCCAACGCGCGCCGGCACGCGACTCGCGTTGGCTGGGCCCTGGTTTGAGTGGCTCGGTTCAGGGCTTTCCCTTCCTGAACCTGCCTGGGCGTGGCCTCGATGCCACCCCCCGCCTGCACGGCCACCGCGATGGCCTGGCCCAGTTCCCGGATGGGGAGTTTCAGCTGCCGCTGCGGTTCACGCCGGCGGAGCGCCACCTTGGGCAGGCGCAAGCCCTTAGAGCCAGCGGCAACCTCTTCCAGCCAGCACAGCGCCTTGCTGCAAGCCCAACCCCTTGCAGCCATCGGCGTTCCCTGCAGCAAGCTCAACACGCTGCAGGGTGAATCACTCCGTCACCCCGAGGGCCGGCAGCCTCAGAACGGTTCCGGCAGGGGAGGGACGCTCTTGAGGCGCTCGTTGAGCTGATGGGCCATTGACTGGCGGCCCACCGCCAGCACCTTCAGGGTGTCTTCGTGCAGGCGGAGCTGGTTGTCGGCCACCTGCATGCCGCGCACCAGTTCCTTGAGGTCGTCGGGCAGCGTGTTGAGGTCGTAGCGCTTGCCTTCGAAGGTGAGCACGGGCGGGTTGGAAGCGGCGTCTGTCAAAGCCAGCACGGAGGGGATCGCCCAATTTAGGCCGGTTGGCGCCGCCGCTTGAAGAAGAACATCAGCAGGGGTCCCACCTGCGAGGCTTCCACCATCTCCCACCCTTCCGCGCCCAGCAGGTTGAGGAAGAACTGCAGCTGGCCGGCCGGATGGCGCGGCGGCGGCGGGGCGCCGTAGAACTCCGGAAACTCGCTGGCGATGAACTCCGGACTCAGGGCACCTCGCAGCCGCTCGCTGGCCGCTTCCGCGCTGGGGGGGTCTGGAGGGTTGCCACTCTCCAGGTTGATGTGGATCACCCGGTATTCCCACAGAGGTTGATCGGTCATGGCCGGCGGTGCGAGGGGGAGCGAGCGGCGGTGGGACGAAGAGCCGGGCCTGCGCCAGGCAAATGGGCTGAGCCCAGCCACCAGGCCTGAGCCCAGCGATCCAGCGGATCCGGCGATCAGGGAGATCTGCTCAGGCCGCCACGCGGATCAGCTGACGCTGGCACAGCTCGCGGTAACGCCCACCCCGGGCCATCAGCTGGTCATGGCTACCCGACTCGACGATGCTGCCCGACTCCAGCACCAGGATCTGATCAGCCTCCTGCACCGTAGCCAGGCGGTGGGCAATCACCAGCACGGTGCGGCCGGCCATCGCCTGGCGCAGGCCCATCTGCACCGCCTCCTCCGCCTCCGCATCCAGGGCACTGGTGGCTTCATCGAGCAGCAACACCGCCGGATCGCCGAGCACCGCCCGGGCGATCGCCAGGCGCTGCAGCTGCCCCCCGGAGAAATTGCTGCCACGCTCCTCGATGCGGGCGTCGTAGGAGCCGGGCAAGGCCTCGATGAAGCCGGCCGCATTGGCCAGCGCGGCGGCCTGACGGACCTGCGCATCGGAAGCCTCACGGCCGAAGCGGATCGCCTCGGCCACCGTGCCGGAGAACACGCTGCTCTGTTGGGGCACCAGGGCCACGGCACGGCGCAGGTCGCCGGAACGCAGGCGGGCCAGATCCTGGCCGTCGAGCAACACCCGCCCCCGCTGGGCGGTGTTGAAGCGCAGCAGCAAGGAGAACAGCGTGCTCTTGCCGGCGCCGGAGGGTCCCACCAGCGCCACCAGCTGACCGGGCGCCGCGCAAAGCTCAAGGCCCTGCAGCACAGGCCGCTCGGGGTCGTAGCCAAACCAGACCCCCTCCAGGCGCACCTCCCCGCGCACCGGGCCCAGGGGCAGGGCGCCGGCATCGTCGGGGGGTTCGATCGGCTCCCGCTCGATCGCCCGCAGCCGCTTGAGTGAGGCCTGGCCCTGCTGCAGTTCGTTGTAGTTGGTGGTGAGGTGGGAGATCGGATCGATCAGCATCAGCAGAGCCGCCACGTAGCTGCTGAAGCCCTGGCTGGTGAGACCGCCCGCCTGAATACGCGAAGCACCGATCAGCAGCACCGAGAGGATGCCGGCCGCTTCGATGAAGCCCACCACCGGATGCTGCAGCGCCAGCAGGCGCATGGTGCGATAGCGGGCGCGGCGGTGCAGATCGATCTCCTGCTCGAAGCGCTGCTGCAACCAGGCCTCGGCGGCAAAGGCACGCACCAGGGGCAGGCCGCTGATCGCTTCTCCCAGCAGGCCGGCCAGCTCGCTCACCTGCTTCTGGCTGCGTTCGGCCGCGCCCATCACCTTGGCTCCGAAGGCGCTCACCAGCACAGCCACCAGCGGCGCCAGCAACAGGGTGGCGAGCGACAACTTCCAATCGAGGAAGACCATGTAGCCGAACACCACGATCAGCTGCAGCAGGCTGGGGGTGGTGTCCTGAATCGTCTTGTAGATCACCTCCGCCACCCGGTCGGCGTCTTCGGTGAGGCGGTAGGTGAGATCGCCGGCGGAGAGTTTCTCCAGGGAGGCGAATTCCAGGCGCTGCAGACGTGCGAACAGCTGGCTGCGCAGCGCCTGGCCGACCTGCAGGGCCGGGGAGGCCAGCAGGGTGTCCTGGCCGAACTGTGCCAGCTTCTGGACCAGAAACACCAGCAGGGCCAGGCCGATGGCCCGCAGCACCGCCGGGAAATCACCGGCGCCGATGGCGGGGATCAGCTGGCCGGCCAGCCAGGCGAGCAGGGGCCAGCAGGCCACGAAGATCACCATGCAGACCCCGCCGGCGATCAGATTGCGGCGATGGGGCCCGAGCAGCGGCAGCAGCCCGCGAAAACCGGCCGGTGGGGGTGCGAGCATCGGCGAACCTTATCAGCGCCCTTTCGGCGTCTCCCTGGGTGCGGCTCGACCAGTTCCTCAAATGGCAGGGCGTGATGGCCACCGGCGGCGAGGCCAAGCTGCGGGTGCAGAACGGCGAGGTGCGCGTGAACGGCGCCGTTGAGCTGCGTCGCGGCCGGCAGCTGCTGGCGGGCGACCGCGTGGAGTGGCAGGGCATTGCGTTGGAGGTACCCCCCTCGGCCTAGGTTGTTGGGCACCTCAGCGAGAGAAGGCGGTGCGCAAGGCGGTGATTGCAGGCAACTGGAAAATGCACATGACCTGTGCAGAGGCGCGGGCCTACGCCGGCAGCTTCGTGCCCTTGATGGCCGATCTTCCCGATGATCGGGTGGTGGTGCTGGCGCCGCCCTTCACCGCCATCGCCGCGCTGAGCGAAGCCCTGGCAGGGAGCGACATCAAGCTCTCCAGCCAGAACGTCCATTGGGACAACGGCGGCGCCTACACAGGCTCCATCTCGGCAGACATGCTCAAGGAGCACGGTGTGTCGTACGCGATCGTGGGCCACAGCGAGCCCCGTAAGTACCACTCCGAGAGCGATGAGCAGATCAACCGCCGCGCCCTCAGCGCCCAGGCGGCCGACCTGATTCCGATCGTGTGTGTGGGCGAAACCGACAGCCAGCGCAGCGCACGCGAGACCGAGCGGGTGATCCGCCGCCAGGTGGAGCAGAGCCTGGAGGATCTCGATCCCAGCCGCATGGTGGTGGCCTACGAGCCGATCTGGGCGATCGGCACCGGCAAGACCTGCGACGCCGCGGAAGCCAACCGCATCTGCGGCTTGATCCGCAGCTGGGTGGGCTACCCGGATGTGGTGATTCAGTACGGCGGCTCCGTAAAAGCCGACAACATCGACCAGCTGATGGCACAGAGCGACATAGACGGCGTGCTGGTGGGGGGCGCTTCGCTCGACCCGATCAGCTTCGCCCGCATCGCCCAGTACCGCGTGCCGGTCACGATCTGAGCTCCGCCCTGGGGGCTTCGGGTTCGGGCCGTTCCGGATCGCTGCGCCGCTTACGGCCTGAAGGGGTCGCGGCGACAGTTGCTTGCGGAATTGCCATTGCAGCCCACACCACGGCAGTGCAAGCCACCGCAGGCTCACAAGCCACGGAAGGCCAAGCCACTGCAGCGTTAGCCAATGCTTCCCAGGCCACAGCAGTGCCAGTCGTACAACTTCGAGCAACGGCTCAGGAAGCCACAGTTGCTAAAGAGCTGGCGCTCGCCAACCCTGCAGGTTTGCGTGCAGGGAGCAGCAACGCGCTAACTGGTGCTAACCAGCCGAAGATCAGGATCAGGTGCTGGGAGCGGGGGAGCCGGTAGTGCCGAGCGAGCCGTTGTTGGGCAGGTCGCCGTATTCCCGCTTCAGCAGCACGTAAAGGTAATCGGGCGACTTATAGCGGGAGGGATAGCAGTGAAAGATGGTTTCGAGCCGATCCCAGCAGACGGTTCGTTGAATTTTGACGAGGGATTTTCCCTCTCTCACCAGGATGCGGAGTGCCTTGCAATAGAGATGATAATTCGCTTCGAGTTCGCCAACGGTGAGATTGGCCGCGCGCGCTTCGGTCATGTGGTGAACTCCTGGGGATTCACGCCAACTGGCGTGGATGAGAAAAAAGACTTACCGCCTGCCATCCGTCGCGCTTTGGCTGGATGGCCTCTCAACTAACCGCTTTCAACCACGTGGCCATCCCTCATGAAAACCTCAGGCGGGGGACACTCCCTGGGGAGGCCGTACCACAAGGGCCGTGGGGGCATTCTCCTCGGCGGCATTGCGCTCCGCAGGCCACTGTATTGATTCAACCCTGCCATGAGCCCGAGGCATGTTTGTGGCGGACATGGAGGAAAAAACGCCAACATCAAAGCAATGGCTGAGGCGAACGCTCTGCTCCCTGCACGACCCTACGGTGACCCCGGCACCACTGCGGTCGCCAGGAAGGCCCGACATCAAGCTTCATGCTCTACATCACGACATGTGAAGCGCGCAAGCAGAAATACTCAGGACGGCCCACGGCCTACAACGGTGGAGCTAAAACCCACTGGCAGTGAGCGCTTGGCTCCAGCAGCAACCGCGCAGGGTCGCTACACAGAATTCACCTGGAAACAGAGGTCTTTCCTACAACCAATGGCATGAATGACGACGTGATGAGCACCCTTTCCTTCCCCCTGCTTCCGGATGAATGGCGGCGCATCCGCGATGCTCTCCGCTACCAGGCGCGCGACCTGCACCATCGCTCCTACACGGTGGATGCCATGCGTCGGGAGTTGCTGTGGGAGGAGATGGATCGCTGCCTGCAGCTCGCTGATCGGATCGAGGCCGTGCTGGAGGAGCCGGGGCCATGAGCCCGCCCAAGCCGCCACAGGGGGGTGCCCTGGCCTGGGACCATCGCTACCGGGAGGGAACCGATGCCTGGGAGCTGGGTCAGCCGGCGCCGCCGCTGCAGGCGTTTCTGCAGCACCACACGCTGGCTCCAGAATCTCCGGGGAGGGTGCTGGTGCCCGGCTGTGGGCGCGGCCACGAGGCGGCCCTGCTCGCCGCCGCCGGCTTCGCCGCGGTGGGCCTCGATTTCAGCGCAGCGGCGTTGGCAGAGGCCGAGCGGCTGCACGGCAGCGGTCCCGCGCTGCAATGGCTGCAGGCCGACCTGTTCGATCCTGCGGCGCTCGCCGCTGCAGGGCTGACGCCCGGCAGCCTTCAAGGGGTGCTGGAGCACACCTGCTTCTGCGCCATTGATCCTTCGCAGCGGAGCACCTACCTCACCACGGTGCGGGAGTTGCTGGCCCCCGGCGGCTGGCTGCTGGGTCTGTTCTGGTGTCATCCGCGACCGGGCGGGCCGCCCTATGGCGCCGAAGCCGGCGCCCTGGCCCGGCAGATCGAGCAGGCAGGCTTCAGCAAGGCCTGCTGGGAAGCGGCTGTGGGATCCGCCAATGGCCGCAACGGGCAGCCACGCGATCATGAGTGGCTGGGCTTGTGGCGGCGGTGAACACGGCAATGACAACGCCCTCGGCTCCGGCCCTGGCCTGGGGAACGCGCACCTATGTGATGGGGGTGCTCAACCTCACCCCCGATTCCTTCAGCGACGGGGGGCGTTATCCGACGCCGGAGGCGGCGCTGCGCCAGGCCCGGCGCATGGTGGCGGCAGGCGCCGACCTGCTCGACCTGGGCGGTCAGAGCACGCGCCCCGGCGCCGCCGAGATCAGCGCCAGCGAAGAAATGGCCCGGGTGCTGCCGGTGCTTGCGCTGATCCGTGCCGCCTTTCCGGATGGCAGCGGGCCGCTGCTGTCGATCGACACCTTTCGCGCTGCGGTGGCCGAGGCGGCCCTGGCCGCCGGTGCCCACTGGATCAACGACGTGAGCGGTGGGCGGCGCGAGCCGGAGCTGCTGCAGGTGGTGGCGGCGGCCGGCTGCCCTTACGTGCTGATGCACAGCCGCGGCGACAGCCGCACCATGGACGAGCTCGCCTGCTACAAGGCTGTGACAGCCGAGGTGGGCGAGGAGCTGCTGCGGGCCACGGAGCGGGCCGTGGCCGCTGGAGTGAACACGTCGCAGGTGATCTGGGATCCGGGCCTGGGTTTCGCCAAGACCACCGAGCACAACCTCACCCTGCTGCGTGAATTGAGCCAGTTGCGCGCTGCGGGCTTCCCCCTGCTGGTGGGCCCCTCACGCAAACGCTTCATCGGCGCTGTGCTCGAGGAGCCGCGGCCGCGGGCGCGCCTGTGGGGAACGGCGGCGGTGAGCGCCTTGGCCATCAGCCAGGGAGCCGATGTGCTGCGCGTTCATGATGTGGGCCCGATCGCCCAGACGGCCCGCATGGTGGACGCCGTCATGAGGTCGAAGCCACTCAGTCGGGAGGGGTGAGGAAGCGGCCGGAGAGGCGCACCGCCAGCACCACCGACGCGATGCCGTAGGAGGTGAACGTGATCGCCTGCGCAACCGTGCCGGGATCGTAGGCACCGCGCTCCAGGAGCACGAAATCCGCCAGGGAAGACGCCGTGCCCCAGAGCAGCACCCAGACGCTCACGTAAGCCACACCTTTGAGGGCTGGAGACATAAAAGGACTGCGGTGGATTGACCTTAGGCGGAGGTGACCCCTTCAATGCGATCTTCGATCTCCTGGTAGATCTCCTGCAGCTGGGCGATGTTCTCATCGCTGGTTTCCCAGTAGCCGCGGCCGTTCACTTCAAGCAGGGTGCCCACGATGCGGCGGAAGCTGTGGGGGTTGAGCTCCATCAGCCGTTTGCGCATCTCCTCATCGTTGATGAAGGTGTCGTTGGCCTCCTCGTACACGAAGTTGTCGACAGCGCCGCTGGTGGCGCTCCAGCCCAGGGTGAAGTTGAGCCGCTTGGCCACCTCACGCACGCCCTCGTAGCCGGAGTTGAGCATGCCCTCATACCACTTGGGATTGAGCAGCTTGGTGCGTGAATCGAGGCGGATCGTTTCACTCAAGGATCGCACCTGAGCGTTGGCGGTGGTGGTATCAGCGATGTAACTCGCCGGTGCCTTGCCGTCGTCGCGCAGGCTGGCGATCAGCTTGGTGGGATCGGAATCGAAGTAGTGGCTCACGTCGGTGAGCGAGATCTCGGCGGAATCAAGGTTCTGGAAGGTCACATCGGCGGTTTTCATCGCCGACTCGAACACCTCGCGGTTCTGGTTCATCTCCCCGGGGTTGTCGGCATTGAAGGCGAAGGTTTTGCGCGAGAGGTACATCTCCTGCAGCTCGCCTTCCTCCTCCCAGGTGCTGTTCTCCACCGCCAGGTTCACGTTGGAGCTGTAGCTGCCGCTGGCGTTGGAGAACACGCGGGTGGCCGCCTCACGCAGGCTGATGCCCTGGGCCGCCGCCTGCTCCTGGCTGTGCTTACGCACAAAGTTCATCTCCAGGGGCTCATCGGCCTCGGCGGCCATCTTCACGCCCTGATCGATCAGCCCCATCTGATTGATGAAGAGATCGCGGAACACCCCGGAGCAGTTCACCACCACATCGATGCGGGGGCGCCCCAGCTCCTCCAGCGAGATCAGCTCCAGCTTGTTCACGCGGCCGAGGGAATCGGGCACGGGGCGCACGCCGATGAACCAGAGGATCTGCGCCAGCGATTCGCCGTAGGTCTTGATGTTGTCGGTGCCCCAGAGCACACAGGCGATCGTCTCCGGCCAGGTTCCCTGTTCGGCCCGCTGGCGTTCGATCAGCCGGTCGACCACCACCTTGGCTGCCGCGATCGCGGCGCGGGTGGGAATCGCCTGGGGATCAAGGGCGTGGATGTTCTTGCCGCTGGGCAGCACGCCGGGATTGCGGATCGGATCACCGCCGGGGCCGGGGATCACGTATTCGCCATCGAGAGCCCGCAGCAGGCTCTCCATTTCCATGTCGGCGCAGATCTGCTCGAGGCAGAAGCGCAGGTAGCCGAACAGGTTGTCGAGCTCGGCGGCATCCACCCCGGGGAAACCCGCGGCGCGGCAGGCGCTCAGCCAGGGGCTGGGCAGCCGCACCCCGAAGCGCTCCAGCAGATCGAAGAACCAGCCGAAGTTGCCGCGCAGGTTGACGCGACCATCGCTGCCGGTGACGGAACGCACCATCGAGGCCACCGCCTTGCGGCAGGCCTCTGTGATCGTCTGGTTGAGCTCCACATCTGCCAGAACACCGGCGTCGTTGCCCTTGTAGACATCGGTGATCGTGCGGCCCAGGCTTTCGGCCAGCAGGGCCGGAAGGCTGCGGTAGCCCTCCTCTTCCCGCTCAAGGGCGGCGATGTTCACCAGGGTGGCGATCGCCTCCTCGGCGGTGGGGGGCTTGCCGATCGTGTGCAGGCCACAGGGCAGCAGCCGGCTCTCGATCTCCATCAGCTGGCGGTACACCGCCCCCACCACGGCGTCACGGCCATCGAGATAGAGCGTGCTGGCTTCCCCCTCCGGCAGGGTCACGTCCTTGTCGAGGTTGCACTGACGCGCCGTTTCCACGATCGCGTTGACGATCTGCACACCCCTGGAGCTCTCTCGCAGTTGCTGGTAGGAACCCACCAGCTCGCCCAGCTCCTTGAGGCCCTTGTAGAGGCCTGCGTTTTCGGCAGGAGGTGTGAGGTAGCTGATCGTGGCGGCGTAGCCGCGCCGCTTGGCGATCGTGGCCTCTGAAGGGTTGTTGGCCGCGTAGTAATAGAGGTTGGGAAGAGCGCCGATCAGCGAATCGGGATAGCAGGTTTCGCTCATGCCCATCTGCTTGCCGGGCATGAACTCCAGCGAGCCGTGGGTGCCGAAGTGCAGCACCGCATCGGCGCCCCACACCTTCTCAAGGTAGGTGTAGTAGGCGGCGAAACCGTGATGGGGGCTGGCGCTGCGCGAATAGAGCAGCCGCATTGGGTCGCCCTCGTAGCCGAAGGTGGGCTGCACCCCCACGAACACGTTGCCGAAGTGACGGCCGTAGATCAGCAGGTTGGTGCCATCGGAGTTGAGGTTGCCCGGCGGCTTGCCCCAGTTCTCCTCGAGCCGCTCGGAATAGGGGGTGAGGCGCTCGTATTCCGCCACGCTCATGCGGTGGGCGATCGCCAGTTCCGGAGCACCCTGCAGCGCTTCGGGGTCGTTGATCACCGTTTCCATCAGCGCCTTGGCATCCCGCGGCAGGTTCTGCACGTCGTAGCCCTTGCGCTTCATCTCCTCCAGCACCCGGTGGATCGAGCCGAACACGTCGAGGTAGGCGGCGGTGCCCACATTTCCCTTGTCGGGCGGGAAGCTGAACACCGTGATCGCCAGCTTCTTGTCGATGCGCGGCTTGGTGCGCAGCGAAGCCCAGCGGATCACCCGTTCGGCGATCGCTTCCACCCGGTCCTGCAGGGTGTGGGCCTTGCCGGTGGCGTCGTCGCGGCCGCTGAGCACGATCGGCTCGATTGCGCCATCAAGTTCGGGGATGGCGATCTGCAGGGCGACCTGAACCGGGTGCAGGCCCAGGTCGCTTTCTTCCCACTCCTGGGTGGTCTGGAACACCAGGGGCAGGGCCACCATGTAGGGCCGGTTGAGCTTGGAGAGCGCCTCAATGGCGCGGGGATGGTCCTGGCGGGCCGGGCCGCCGATCAGGGCGAAGCCGGTGAGGCTCACCACCCCATCCACGATCGGCTGCTCGGGATTGAGCGGGTCGTAGAAGAAGGCCTTCACCGGCTTGGAGAAGTCAAGGCCACCGCAGAACACCGGGATCACGGTGGCGCCGCGGTATTCGAGCTCCTGAATCACTGCCACGTAGTGGGCGTCATCGCCGGTGACGATGTGGCTGCGCTGCAGCACCAGGCCGATCACCGGGCCACTGCGGGCCTTGTCGGTCAGGTCCTGCCGACTGGCCTGCCAGTTGAGGTATTCCTTGAGGTCTTCGAACATCCCCGGCGCCATCGGGTGCCAGATGCCGAGATCGGGGAACACCACCGGTTCGGCCACCTCGAGCAGCGGCCGGTCGCTCTCCCCGCGGGGGAAGGCGTACTTGTCGGCCAGCATCAACAGGAAGTTGCGCAGGTTGTCTGGAGTGCCGCCCAGCCAATACTGAAAACTCAGCATGAAGGAGCGGGCATCCTGCGCCTTCTCCACCGGCAGGTACTTGAGCACCGTCGGCAGGGTGTTGAGCAGCTTCAACATCGCGTCCTGGAAGCCGGCCCCATTGGCCTCCTTCCGCTTCTTCATGAAGCTGGCGATGGCGCTCTTGCTCTGGCCCAGCTGGGCCATCGAGAAGGTGCCCAGCTTGTTGAGGCGCATCACCTCGGGCATCGAGGGGAACACCACCACGGCCTTGAGCCGGTCGCGGTGGGGGGCCACGGCCTCCACCACCTTCTGGGCCAGGTCCTCGATGAAGATCAGCGAGGCGATGAACACGTCGGCCGCCGCCACATCGGCGCAGAAGGCGGCGTAGTTCTCCGGATCACGCAACTCCTCGATCAGGTAGCCGCACAGCTCCACCGCCAGGGCCGGGTTGTGCTCGTTGAGGCTGGTGGCGGCCGTGGTGAGGGCGTTCTGGTACTGGGGCTCGAGCACCACGTACACGGCCTTCATCACCGGGCGGCCGTCCGAGCCCGCAGGGGCGGCGCATCCGGCCGGGCTGACCCGACGGCTGGCGGAGCGGACCTGCGTGAACATGGGCGTGCAGATTGAGCAATGTGAAGGAGCCTACGGAAAGCGGCGGCGGCAGGTGGGGTTTCCGGCCAAGGCGTAACAGGCCCGTACCCAGCCGCCCTGCCCCGCGACGGCCATAGGCTCGCCCCAGCGAAGAGCCTGTCTGCGCCCATGACCGCCACCCCTCCACCGGCGCCTGCGGTGCCGCCCGCCGCTCCAGCGGAGCCGATCCCCGTGGTGGTGGCCGGCGCCCTCGGCCGCATGGGCGCGGAGGTGATCAGGGCGGTGCTGGCCGCCCCCGATTGCGCCTTGGTGGGGGCCATCGACACCACCCCCGGGGCCGAGGGCGACGACGTGGGCGAGCGGCTGGGCCTGGGGCCGCTGGAGCTGGCGGTCACGGCCGACCTGGAAGGTTGCCTCTGCCAGGCCAGCCAGGCGGCCCGCCACCAGAGCGCCGGCGCCGTGCTGGTGGACTTCACCCACCCGAAGGTGGTGTACGAGCACACGCGCGCCGCCATCGCCTACGGGGTGCACCCGGTGATCGGAACCACGGGCCTCTCCCCCACACAGCTGGAGGATCTGGCCAGTTTTGCCGCCAAGGCGGGCATCGGCGGTGCCGTGATCCCCAACTTCTCGGTGGGCATGGTGCTGCTGCAGCAGGCGGCCGCCGCCGCCGCCCGCTTTTACGACTTCGCCGAACTCACCGAGCTTCACCACAACCGCAAGGCCGATGCCCCGAGCGGCACCTGCATCAAGACCGCCGAGCTGATCGAGGAGCTGGGAAAATCCTTCAATGCCGCCCAGGTGGAGGAAACCGAAACCCTGGCGGGCTGCCGCGGCGGCCGGCGCGAGAGCGGCCTGCGGCTCCATTCGGTGCGCCTGCCCGGCCTGGTGGCCCACCAGGAGGTGATGTTCGGTGCGGCGGGCGAAACCTATACCCTTCGCCACGACACGATCGACCGCTCCGCTTACATGCCCGGCGTGCTGCTCACCGTGCGGCGGGTGCGGAAGCTGCAGGGGATCGTGTACGGCCTGGAACGTCTGCTCTGAGGCCATGCTGGTTCCCGTCAAGCCCGCTGAGCTGCAGAAACTGATCCCGGCGGTGGCCAGCGGTCCGCAGTTCAACGCCTGCAGCGGCAACCCCCGCAAGATCCTGCAGCGGGTGCTGATCGCCGTGATCGGTGGGGTGATCTCGCTGCTGATCGCCCAGAGCCAGTTCTCCTACCGCTTCGGGCCGGTGTGGCTGGTGGCGGGTTTCGTGTTCCTGCTCTATGTGCTGTGGGGCCCGATCCTGGAGGCGGGGCGCAAGAACAGCGTGCTGCGCCGCTACCCGGCAGGGGCGATCTTCGAAGGGGTGGTGGCCGATCTCTTCACCCGCGAGCTGGTGGAGGAGCGGAAGGAGCAGGCCGATGCCCGCGGGCGGCTGGAGCTGGTGGAGAACCGTCGCACCTGGCTGTGCCTGGAGCTGGAAGACGAGGACGGCTACCTGGGCCAGATCCGCTTCCCGATGGACAAGAAACACAAGCTGATCCGGCGGGGCATGGTGGTGCGCTGCCTGGCGCTGAGCGAGCGGCCCGATTTCGTGCGCATCGGCGCCCTCACCGACGCCTGGCTGCCGCAGCTGAAGCTCTGGGTCGGCGAATACCCCTATCTGCTGCGCCCAGCCTTTGAGGAGCTCTGTCTGCGGCGCCTGCGTTGAAGCCCGCCGGCAGCCAGCGCCGTGGCCGCGCAGGCACCGGGTCGCCTCCACCGGGGTGCTTGGACTGGGTGCATGCGCCCAAGCGCTCGCGACATCCGTTTACGTTGCGCAATATTCTGTTACATTGATCCCATCAACACCAAGGAGCCCCATGGCCCAGGCCACCACCACCGCCCCCGTCTCCGCCACTGAGCGCGCCACCATCCGCGGCGCCACCGTCACCACCGAAGACGGCGGCCGCCTCAATGCCTTTGCCACCGAGCCCCGCATGGAAGTGGTGAGCGCCGAGAGCGGCTGGGGCTTCCATGAGCGCGCCGAGAAGCTCAACGGCCGCATGGCCATGCTCGGTTTCGTCGCCCTGCTCGCCACAGAATTCGCCCTCGGCGGTGAGGCCTTCACTCGCGGTCTGCTCGGCATCGGCTGATCGCCGGCCCGCACGGGCCGGTGGGGATCACCGGCCACGCCCCCTCAACCAGCCGCAGCAGAATCCTGCTGCGGCTTTTTTCATGGGCGATTCTCTGGACAGGCATTCCAACCATCTGACCAGCGAGCTGCTGACCAGCGCGCTGCAGGCCCGGGTCCGCGGCGCCGGTCCCACCGGAGCCCTGGCCGCCCTGGCCCTGGCCGACGCCGGCTGGCAGGTGGAGCTGGAGGATCCGCTCACCGCCAGCCAGCTGCTGGCCCGAAACCGCGCCTACGCGCTCACCCATTCCAGCCGCCGACTGCTGGAACGCCTGCAGCTGTGGGAGGAGCTCGCTCCGGCGCTGGCGCCGTTCCGAGCCCTGGAACTCCACGACCTCGAGCTGGGCCTGCAGGTGCCCTTCACCGCCCGCGATCTCGGCCGCCGGGCAGCGGCACCCTCCAGCGCCGAGGCGTCCACCGGTTCGGCCCCCAACGGCGACGCGGTGGGCTGGGTGGTGCGCCACACGCCCCTGATGGAGTTGCTGCTCAGGCGGCTGGAAGGCGATGGGCGCGTTCAACTGGCGCTCGGCAATCCCGGCAGCCAGACACCGGTGGATCTGCTGGTGGCAGCCGAAGGCGCCGCCTCCTCCACCCGCCAGGGCCTGGGCCTGGCCCACTGGCGCCTTCCCTACAGCCAATCGTGTCTGAGCGTGCAGGTGCGCCTGCGCGGCTCCGCCAGCGATCAGGCCTGGGAGCTGTTCCGCGCCGAGGGCCCCTTCGCCGTGCTGCCCCTGGGCGACGATCGCTTCCAGCTCGTGTGGAGCGGCCCCGCTCAGCGCATGCGGCGGCTGGAAAGCCTCGACCCCGTGGCCTTTCTTGACCGGCTGGCCGGCGCCCTGCCCGATGGCCTGCAAGCCGACGCTCTCCTGGATGAGCCGCGGGCATTCCCCGCCGCCCTGGAGCTGAGCGGAGGCTTTCACCGCGGCAACACCGTGCTGGTGGGCGAGACCATGCACCGCTGCCACCCGGTGGGGGGGCAGGGCCTCAACCTCTGCTGGCGAGATGTGGCCGTGCTGCACAAACTGGCGGCCCGCACCGCCCGCGGCAGGCTGCGCCTCAGCCGTCTGCCGACGGCCTACGGCCGTCGCCGCTGGCCCGATGTGCTGCTCACCCTGCTGGCCACCGACGCCCTGGTGCGGCTGTTCTCGAACCGTCAATGGCCACAGCGCAGCGTGCGCCAGCTCGGCCTGGGCCTGCTGGGCCGGCTGCCGTTGCTGCGGCGCCTGAGTCTGCGGAGCATGACCCTCGGTCCTTGCCAGCTGCTGACGCGCTGGTCAGAGTGATGGCGAACTCCAGCCGGTGCTTCCCTTCCGGGCCATGGTGAACAGCACCTCCCCCCAACCGGTGCCGTCGTCCGCGCTGGTGCGTTATCTGCGCCGGGAGCTGGGTCTGAGCGAAAACGCCCTGGCCCTGGGCGTCAAGCAGGCGCAGCTGGAGCAGGCGCCGCTGCCGGTGATTCTCTGGCGCTTCGGGCTGATCAGCCTGGAGCAGCTCGATCAGGTGCTCGGCTGGCAGGACAGCCAGGCCTGAGGGCGGTTCACACCCGGCTGGCACGCAGGCTTGAAATCAGCGCCGGCTGCCGGTGCTGGCTTCTGGTTCAGGCTGCTGATTCAGGCTCCTGCTGCTGGCTGCTGATTCAGGCTGCTGCTGCTGGTTCATGCTGCTGGCTGCGGCGGGTGGCGGCTGCTGGCTGCTGGCTGCTGGCTGCTGGCCCAGGCTGCTGCTGCAGGTTCAGGCTTCTGGTCCTGGTTTCTGGGGCAGAGCTGCCGATGCGGACCGCAGAACTACCGCCCCTACTACCGCCACGCTGGGCCCAAACGCCGTGCCGCCACTTGCCGCCGTGCTGCGCCCTGCCGCCGTGGTTCAGCTGTAGATGATCAGCGACTCCACCGGATGCCCATCGGGCAGCCGCCGGCGGCCCTCCAGGCCAGCCAGCTCGGCCACGAACCCGAAGCCGCAGAGCGCCCCACCGGCCTCCTCCACCAACTGAGCACAGGCGGCCGCGGTGCCACCGGTGGCGAGCAGGTCGTCGACGATCAGCACGCGGGCGCCATCGGCGAGGGCATCGTGCTGGATCTCCAGGCGATCGGTGCCGTACTCCAGCGCGTAATCCACGCCACGCACCTGGCCCGGCAGCTTGCCGGGTTTGCGCACCGGCACGAAGCCCAGCTCCACCACGGTGGCGAGGGCGGTGCCCACGATGAAGCCGCGGGATTCGATCCCCACGATCAGATCGGGCTGCAACCGCTCGCACACCTCACTGAGCTGGCGCATCACCTCCTGCCAGCCAAGCGGATCACGCATCAACGGGGTGAGATCCCGGAACAGGATGCCGGGCTTGGGGAAGTCGGGAATGTCCCGCACCAGCTGGCGCAGATCGGGCGGCTGTGCCCTTTCGAGCGAAGGAGAGAGGGCGGCCATGGCGGGGGCGGATGACGGATCGGCTCAGGCGCTGGCATCATCGCAGCCATGGCCGATGCAACCCTGACCGAATCCCGATCCCCCAGCCGGCTCAACCGGCGCGGCCTGGAACGGCTGGATCTGATGCTGCTGAGCGTGGAAGCCCTCGATCTCAACGGGGGCGAAGCGATGGTGTTCATGGCCCGCCAGCTGGGCTTCGGCGACCTCTTCCCCAACCGGGTGGAGCTGTGGAAGCGGCGTTGCTACAACCCACTGCGCCTGGCCTGCCGCCGGGGCGAATTGAGCGAAACCGAAACCGACGCGCTGATCTCGGTGTTGTGCTCCCTCGCCGAGCGCATCTATCCGATGCTCCGCCAGCTGCTGTCATCGTCGGAGCCGGAGGTGGTGAGCGTCCAGCGCTGGGAATTGTTCCGGCAGCGCCTGGAGGAGCTGGTGCGGGAACGGCTGAACCCCCGCCGCGGTGGGGTGCAGAGGCTGCTCGACCCTGAGGAGGGTGCCCGTCGCCGGCTTCAGCTTGTGCAGAGTCTGGCCCTCGGTGCCGGCGTCGGGGGATTCGACCGTCTCAAGGCCAGCCTCATGGATGCCGCCGCATGAAACAGAGCTACCGCTACGAGCAGGCCAGCTGCCGCCTGCGCCTTGACGGCCTTCCCGATCTGTCCGCCTCCCAGACCGGCGACACGATCGGGATACTGACGGGCTGGGAACTCGACCTGATCGGGCGCCCGTCCCTGGAGGGAAAACGCAACCACCTCGAGGCCCTGCTCAGCGTGGTGCTGCCCTACGCCCGCCACCTCGTGAGCGGGGTGCCGCGCCGCTTCGGTGACGAAGGCTCACCGGTGCAGATCGAGCCCCTCGGCTCTGGACAACAGAGCCGGCACCGCCTGCGGCTCTTCAGCAGCCAGCCGGACACGCCGCCCCTCGAACTCGACTTCGACGACGCCGAGCTGGCGGATCTGGTGCGCTGCCTCGACCAGCTGCGGCTCGATCCACGGGTGCAGCTCGGCTTCGTGATTCCCACCGAGCTGCCGCTGCAACGCCGCGAAATTCTCGAGCGGGTGCCGCTGCGGCGACGGTTGCTCTCCCCGGCGGCCGGGTTGGCGGCCCTGGTGGTCACCTCCTCGCTCAGTCTGCTGGTGCCGTTGCCCAAGCCGGTCGCCCCAGGGGGCGAGACCCGACCAGCCTCCACCAGTGCGCCGGCGACCCCGGCGGCCCCAACCGCCCCCTGAACCGGCGCCTGGCGTTGCGATCCCCACACCTGGGCACCGGAACACCCACTACTCTTTCAAAGTCTGATCAACGGCACATGGGCAGACGGCTTGGGCCCATGGCCGGAACTGGCCCACTCCGCCGGCAGGATCCCATCCGTTGAAGCAAAGAACCGAGCCTTGAACACTGCCCGATGACAAAGAGCTGGTCGGAATTGCGGCGCCGCGTGATTCGCCTGGGAGCCTCCCTGGATGTGGTGGTGCGTAGCGATCCGGAAGTGTGCGGCCTCAGCGGCAAGGATTTCCACCTGTCGCTGCACCACGGCGGCCAGGGCGACTGCACCGTGGAAGGGCTCAGCCTGGTGGATTGTCCGAACGAGTTGGTGTTGATTGAGTTCGAGCGCTGGATGCGAGGCGCCGGTTACTCCTTCGACACCTGAGCCTGTGGCGATGAACCGCAAACCCGACGCCGGGTTCACCCCCAAGACGGTTCGCAAGGTGTTTCGCAAGCGACGCACCCGGTCTCCCTGGCGCGAGTGTCTGCTCGCTCTGCTCAACGCGGCGATCGGGCTGGGGTTGCTCGTGGCGCTGCTGCAGCTGCCCGCGCGGCTGGATTCGCTGCTGCTGGTGAGCAAGGTGATCAGTGCGGTGCTTGCCGGCCTCGGCCAGATCGGCCTGGGCCTGCTGCAGCTGCTCGCCGGACTGGCCCAGCTGCTGGGCTTGCTGGTGGTGGTGGCGCTGGCCGTCGGCGCACTGTGGCTGGTGGGCAACGGGCTGTTCCGGCTGGTGCGCCTGCTGGTTCCGGGGGTGGGCAACAGCCTGCGACTTTCGCCGCTCATGGGCCGGGCCATGGCCAGGCTCACCACCATCCGCCCGCCCACACGCCCGCCCCAGTGACCCTGGCACCCCGTCCAAGCCCAGCGGCCATCAATGCCCGGGCGATAGCGATCGGCGCAACCACCACAGCTCTTCCAGCGACACGCTGCCATCGCGGTTGCGATCCGCTGCGGTGAAGTGCCGCCACAGCCAGGGGAATGCCTCCGCCTCGGCAGGGCTCAGCAGGCCGTTGCGGTTGCTGTCGGCGCGTCGAAAGGTGTCCTGCACCCGGTTCCCGAGAAAGTGGCGCTGGTTCGGCGCCAGATCGGACGGCAGCAGGTAGCCCCGCCGCCCCCGGTCCAGCCGGTCGAAATTGATTTCCAGAAACGGGTGCCCCCGCCCTTCCGCCGGCGTCAGCCGGCCATCGTCGTCGCGGTCAAGCCGCTCGAACCAGGCTTCCAGCTTCTGCTGGTAGCGCAGCAACTGCAACGCCTCCTGGCCGCGCACGGCATCGGCTGGAAGCAGCAACACGCCCACGCCGACCGCCGCCAGCAGCCACCGTCGGCGGCGGTCGGGAACGGCAGGGGAGGGGTCAGTTGTGGGGCCTGGCCGTTGCATGCGAGCACCTTATGGAGAAGGTGCCGCCTTGGGGTGACCGAGCCGAGGTCGTTTCTCACCGAACCGTGACCGGATCCAACCAGCGCGGGCGTGGGTCATCTTTGAACATGCCCGGCGCCGGCACGATCACCCTCAGCACGGCCGCGGCTCCATACAGTCGGTGCAGAACGGGACTTCTCCCAGCCATGAGCCGAGCCCACACCATCTGGGTGGTGGATGACGACCCCGAACTTCGCCAGCTGCTCAGCAGCTATCTGACCGATCAGGGTTATGAGGTGCGCTGCCTCAACGATGGCCGCCAGCTGATCGCGCGCCTTGAGTTCCAGCGCCCCGACCTGGTGGTGCTTGATCTGATGCTGCCGGGCGAGGACGGCCTCACCCTGCTGCGGCGCCTGCGCGACAACCAGGACGACCTTCCGGTGGTGATGCTGACCGCCAAGGGCGAGGCCGTGGACCGGATCATCGGCCTGGAACAGGGAGCCGACGACTACCTGGCCAAGCCATTCCTGCCGCGGGAGCTCACCGCCCGGATCGAGGCGGTGCTGCGGCGCCGCGGCAACCTGCCGGCCGGCACCCCGGTGGCTGGCGGTGAGCTGGTGGAATTCGGCGACAACGTGCTGGATCTCTCGGCGCGAACGCTTGAACGGGAAGGCAAGAGCGTCACGATCACCAGCGGGGAATTCAGCCTGCTGGCCGCTTTCGTGCAACATCCCCACCGCCCTCTGTCGCGTGAACGGCTGATCGAACTGGCCCGCGGTCCGGACAGCGACACCGACAGCCGCAGCATGGACGTGCAGGTGTCGCGGGTGCGCCGCCTGATCGAACCCGATGCCAGCCGCCCCCGCTACCTGCAGACGGTGTGGGGCTACGGCTACGTCTTTGTGCCGGATGGGGCCCCGCGGGGCCGCTGAGTCATGGCGGCCTCCCTGCGTTCAGCGGCGCTGCTCTGGCGCCTGGGGGGCTTCTTTCTCGGCGGCTGGGGGCTCAGTCTGCTGCTGCTGCAGATGTTGCTGGGCTCCACCCTCGGCCGCTCCCAGATCGACCAGATGGGCCCGCAGGTGGCCCTGAATCTGCGCCTTTCGGAACTGGCCCTGGAGCGCTTTCCACCCTCCACGGTGTCCCAGCTCAGCGGCCTGCAGCTCGGGGTGGGGCAACCACCCCGGCCCCGGCGTCGGCCCTGGTGGCAGGGCCAGGCCAGCGATGCCCTGCTCGATCGCCAGGCCGCCCAGCTGCAGCTTGAACTGTGCCGCCGTCTGCCGCGCTGTCCGGTGGTGGTCCCCACAGAGGGCGAGAACCGCGGCGTGTGGATCGAGCTGGCCTCGCCGCTGGAGCCGGTGTGGCTCTATGCCGCCATCCGGCCCCAGCTCGGTTGGCCGCCCGATCCGCAGCTGGTCACGCTGTCGCTGGTGAGCGGCAGCATCATGGCGGGCGCCCTGTTTCTGCTGCTGGAAGTTCAGCGGCCGCTGCGGCAACTGGAGCGGGCGCTGGGGCGCGTCGGTCTGGAGACGCAGCCGGATCGCCTTCCCCAGCGGGGCGCGCCGGAAGTGCGCCGGCTGGCGGGGCACTTCAACGCCATGCTCGAACGACTGGACAACAGCGAACGCGACCGGGCCACGATGCTGGCCGGCATCGCCCACGACCTCAAGAGCCCGCTCACTCGCTTGCGGCTGCGCTTGTCGCTCGGCAAGGGACCGGATCTGGTCAGCAGCGAGCGGGCCAAAGCGGAGGCGGATCTCGACGACCTCGAGCGGATCACAGGCCAGTTCCTGCTGTTCGCCGGCGGCGGTGGCAGCGAACTGGCCGTGGATGTGCCGCTCGAAGAGCTGCTGGCGGAACTGGCGGCGCGCTACGACGGTCGCCCGCTCGAGCTCGACCTGACCCCCGTGCAGGCCTGGGTGCAACCGATCGCCCTGGGCCGGGCCGTCGCCAACCTGATCGACAATGCGCTGAGCTACGGCGAGCCGCCGGTGCGCCTCCGCCTGCGCCCTTTGCCCCGGCAGGGTTTCGAGCTGGAGGTCTGGGATCAGGGCAAGGGCATCGCCGAAAGCCAGCGCTCCCAGGCCCTTTTGCCTTTCCAGCGGCTCGATCAGGCCCGCGGCGGCCACGGGCACTGCGGCCTGGGCCTGGCGATCGCCCAACGGGTCGCCCGCGCCCACGGCGGTGACGTGTCGCTGCTCACCGGCGAACCCACCGGTTTCTGTGTGCGCTTCACCGGGCAGTCGCTGAACCCGCGCCAGGCGAGCTGATTCCTGGCCGTGACGGGGCGGTGATGATGGGCGAACCATCGCCTGCCTGCCTCCGCTTCGCTGTCCCCCTGCCGCCGCCCCCATGTCCCCACCCCGGTCGTCCGATCGCCCCGATGGCGAAGCCCCCGATGGCGATGACCCCCATGGCGATGCACCCGATGACGATCTGCTGGAGCAGGACGGGGCCGATCGCGCTCCGGCGATTCCAGCCACCGCGCCGTTGCTGGGGCCGGATGGAACGCTGCTGTACACCGGCAGCGATGGCATGCAGTACATCGTCTGCGGCGACCCCGATGCGGCGGAGCGCGCACGGCTTCTGGGTGCCTTCGAAGCGCTGCGGGCCGGAGCAGGTCCGCTGGAGGAACTGATCCAGGCCAGCCGGGCCTGGCGGGATGCCGCCTGCGGCCGTGGGCTCAGCCAGGAGCAGGCCACCGAGGTGTTGCTGGGTCGGCTGCGGCAGGCGCTGGGCGATGGGGCGGATCCTGCCGACGAGTCCACCTGAGCATCCACCTGAGCATCGGCGTGAGCGTCGAGGAGAGCGTCTGGCCTGGCCAGAGCTGAACCCTCTGGCCAAACGCCGCCTCAGTTCAGCCGGGCCAGCCAGAGCCCGGCCAGCTGCCACGACGACCAGAGAAACGCCAGCAGGAAGAGCCAGTTGAGCCAGGCCGGCCGGCGCTTGTCTTCCGGAATCATCTCCGCCGTCCCCACTGAGGCGATCATCGCAGGCGCTGTGAAGCCAGGGCCCAGGCGGCGGCGGCGAACTCAGGGCTCGGGGCAGGGCACCAGCTGGTGGGGCAGCGCACTGCCGGCGCACAGCCCCCAGGTATGCCCGGAATCGGCATCGAGCCAGCGCACCACGCGAGCACCACCTGTTGCACCCGCAGGGTTCGGCTCCAGCTGGTTCGCTTTCACCGGGTTCGCATTGCTCTGCCTCTGCGCTGGCGTCACTGGCCCGGGCGTCATTGGCCCCGTTCGCTCGCTCCCCACAGGCTTGCCCAATGGTTGCTCGGGCAGCGGCTGCTCCGCGATCACACGCTGCAAGATCGCCTGCTCGGGCATGGCCTGCTCGGGCAGCGTGATCACGCTGAGGTTCACGGCAGCGCGGCGGTAGTCGTAGCGGCAGAAGCCCAGGCCAGTGCCGGAGCAATCACTCAGGCTGGCCAGGCTGTTGCCGGCAAGCTGGCGATCAAGCGCCTCCGGCTGGCGCACGGGGGCGGGGCTCCAGCCAAGTCTGCGCAGGTGGCTGTCGGCGGCCAGAACCGGCCAACCCACCTGCAGCAGGCCTGCCAGCGCCGGTGGCGAGGGTCCAGCGGGAGCGGAGCCGGTGAGCAGGGCGGCTCCGAGCAGGCCCGCCAGCGCCCCTGGCAGCAGGACGGCCGTGCGCCAGGGGCAGCGGGGCTCGATCCGCTGGGACAGGGCGGGCAATGGAGGGGTGGATCTTCTACGCATGCCGTGATGGCCACCCGAGCCGTTTTCTCCTTCCTGGGATTCCCTGGTTGGGGAGCCCTTCATCTGCATCTGCCCCATGCGGGCTACCCGGCCGCCGCGGCCCTGCGGTTGGAAACAGCAAGCCTCGATGGCGAGGCCGAACGCCCAGGAGCAGAAGGCGGAGGTGGCGGTCTGCTGACGGGCTTTCTGCGTCGCTATGGGGAAGGAGAACCCGTCCCCTCCCCTGATCACTGTCTGGGCTGCCTCTACCGCTATCGGATCGTGTTCAGGGCGTCAGGCCGCTGGCCCCTGCGGATCTCGATGTGGTCGCGGTCCGAAGACGAACCCACCTGGAGCGGGCAGTGCGGCCCGATGCCCCTGGAGGACTTCGTCAATCGGTTTCATCCGGGAGAACACCAGCAGGAATCGGCCCGGGGCGCTTGGCCCGCCTGAGGTCGTGCAGGCCTTCGAGCTGGTTGTACACCGCCAGCAGCTGCAGGCGGATGTGATCGGTGTTCTCCAGTTTGGCGAGGTTGGCCAGAGCCAGCTCAATCTGGGCTTTGCTGTCGATCAGCAACCGGCACTCGTTCGTACCCGGTTCGTAGCTCATGGTGTCGTTCTCTGATCGGGATTCATGTGGATCGCCATCGGCAGGGTCCCTGCGGTAGCGCCATGAGTGTTCCCCCATTCAAGGGTCTGGGCACTCCCCCGCTGTCAGATCGGTTGCCATTTCCACAGGTGTTCATCTGTCGGTCACGTCCAGTCACGGGTCGAGGCCGGAAGGGTCTTCGGCGCCCGGATCAGCACCACCGCCCGCGGCCTGAACCTGCTGCTCCTCAGCGGCGCTGGCGGTGGGCACCAGCACGAGGAACAACCACCACCACACCAGTACGGCAGCCACCACCGGCGCGGTGATCCACCACCGCTGCAGCAGCACCCAACTGGCCGCGCTCACGGCCAGGCCGGTGCCCACAATCGACCAAGGCTGGCACCACCAGGGCTTGTGGCTCCAGAACGGGGCAGACGGTGACACCTAGGTGCTCTGCGGGCGTAGGCCCCATCCTGGCGGAGACCACCGCCACCAGCCCTGGGAAGGTGCGGCAAGTGCGCCGATGGGCGGCCGGCAGCAGGCATGCACAAAAACTGAGCCGATGTTCAACGAATTCGCGCATGGAGGCAAAGCCAGAGCGCCAATTCGGCTGGTATTGGAGGCCCAGTAACGATCCATACGAAATTCAGAAGGCAAGTGAATCCGCGACCATGTATATTCAACATGGAGCCATTTCCTGCCGGAAAACACTTTTTGTCGGCCCGCCAACCTCACCCCACGATCCCGGCCTTTGCCCTGCTTCTCTGGGGGGCGATCTTTGGCACCCTGATTAATCTTCCAGTCACAATTGGTGTTAATATAGTTTTTGGCTCAATTTTTGCAGTTTTAGCACTCCTCATCTGGCAGCAATGGTGGGGATTGATCATCGGCGTCATTGCCGCTTTTGTTACCTGGATCGCCTGGGGGCATCCATGGGGAACAATCATCTACGTCCTGGAAATCACCTGGCTATCGCTCGCCACAAACAGGGATTCCAAAAGTCAGGAAGGACTGATCAACGATCGCATCATCCTTCACGATCTCACTTTTTGGTTGCTGATCGGGATTCCCCTCACGTTCATTTTTTACCACATCCTTCTTGATGTTGATCTTGTCCCCACCACGCTGATCGCCCTCAAGCAGGCGGTCAACGGTGTGCTCAATACGTTGATGGCTGTATTGCTTGTGCTGGTCTATCGGCTATGGATCAGACCACGGCCCGACCAGAGCGTGTCCATACGAACAGCCATCTTCGCCTTTGGCTTGCTCGCCCTGTTAACTCCTTCCCTGATCACTTGGGGGCTCTCGGCCAATCAACTGGTCAAGGTCTCTCAGCGGGATGAACTGAGCAATCTGGTCGCCGTTGCGCAAGCCTCACGCTCACTTCCCGATTCCTTTCTTAACGACAGGAACTCCAATTTCTGGATCGGCAGGGAGCAGATTGCGATTGAGCGGGAACGCAAAGACAGCGATGCTACCGACGATGAAAAAATCATCAAGGCTAATTCGAATCCGGCTCTCTTTCGCCTTCTTGATCGGCAGTACGTGGATGGCGGCGCCAGCTATGTCACTCAGAAAGGCCTCACCATCTTGCTGCCGCAGGGAAGCAAAATTCAGCTTATGAAACTGCTCGACAGCTACTGGCAGACAGAAGTTCAATCGCTCGATCAAGACGCCAATACAGCCTCAACGGCAATGCCTGACGAGGTGATCACCCGCGTTGTCTCCCCTGCAGCCCCGCTGATCAAGAAGCTCCAAACCGAATCTCTCCATACCTTCGGCTTGCTCGGCCTGCTGCTGCTTGTTGGGGTGCTGATCACGGAACAACTCGCGCGGCTTTTCGAAAATGAAATCCAGAAACTGCTGAAGCCCCTGCTGGCCGAACCTCGCCCGGAAGCCTCCGGGGAATCCAGCATGTTGATGCCCACGCTGGCAGTAACGGCCATCACCGAATTCGCCACCATGATCAACTTGATCAACATGCGTATTCGTCGCATCAATCAACTCACTCTGGAGCTCGCCCGTTCCAGAGATCAGATGGCCGAACTGAGCATGACCGATGCACTTACAGGTTGCAGAAATCGGCGCGATTTTCACCTGCGTCTTGGCGAGGATGTGGCCAGATCCCAACGCAGCCACCAGCCTTTGATCGGCATCCTTGTCGACATCGACCACTTCAAGGAGGTCAACGATCGCTATGGGCACCCCTTTGGAGACAAGGCACTCCAAGCTGTGGCCCACGCGATCAGCACCGGCATCCGCGCCACCGACTACTGCTTTCGCTATGGCGGCGAGGAGTTCGTGATCCTGTTGATCGACTGCCAGCAGGATCGCGCGCTGCTGGTAGCCGAAGCTCTGCGGCTGAAAGTGCAGGAGCTGAGGATTTCCAGCGGAGAACTGGCCACCTCAGTGAGCGTGAGCCTTGGCGTCGCGTTGCTCGACCTCGATGACGACGATCCTGATTCCTTCCTGGCGCGCATGGACCAAGCCCATTACTTGGCCAAGCGCAGAGGCCGTAACAGCGTGGTGGCGATCACACCAACAGACCAAGCCACCTGAGCTTGCAACCCGCTGGGCTGCAAGCAACCCCGCTGGGCTGCAAGAAACCCCTAACCCCTCTGTGCGGCAAGCATCCCAGCAGGGAGGTAAACATCAGAGGATGTAAGCCTCACGAATGGAACAGCAGCACCAGTCCTTTCCGGAGCTGATGAAACTCCCGTTCCTCCCGGCTCAGATCCAGGCCCACCAGCAGGCCTTCCTTCAGGGCCACCTCAAAGGGCGGTACTGCCGGCGGCTGACCCGCTCGCCAGAGCGCGGCAATGCCCACCGCCGTGGCATGCCACTGGAAGCAGTCGGTCTCGCCGATCGAGGGTTCCTCGAGGGCATCTTCAAGCAGATCGCGGATCGGCATGGCGACCATGGACTGGGTTCAGCATCCAGACCCGCGGCAGGGATGGCAATCCACTGAGAGCTTTCGTGACCTCGCCGGCCATCGGCGCGCTTACGGTGCCGCCATGCCCAGGGTGCCCGACCAGATCGCCCTCGTTCACGAGTGGTTCACCCCCCGGTCCGTGGGCGGCTCGGAGCTGGTGGTCCAGGAAATGGACGCTCTTCTGCATCCGCACCTGTTCGCACTTGTGGACGGGGAAAGCCGCCGGCCCCAGAGCTGGCTGCACCGGCGCACGATCCGCACCTCCTTCATCCAGCAACTGCCCTGGGGGGCCAGTCACGTGCAGCAGTATCTGCCCCTGCTGCCTCTGGCGATCGAACAGCTCGACCTGCGGGGCTATCCGCTGGTGCTGAGCAGCTCCCACCTGGTGGCCAAGGGCGTGCTCACCGACCCCGAACAGCTGCATGTGAGTTACGTGCACACGCCAGTGCGCTACGCCTGGGACCAGATGCACGCCTACCTGTCGCGCTCCGCCATCGCCCGCGGTCCGCTGGGGCCGCTGCTGCGCTGGCAGCTGCACCAGCTGCGTCAGTGGGACGTGGTCAGTGCCGGTCGCGTCGATCGGATCCTCGCCAACTCCCGCTTCACCGCCCGCCGAATCCGGCGCTACTGGGGCCGCAGCAGTGCGGTGCTGCACCCACCGGTGGCAGTCGATCGCTTCGATTGCCATCTGCCCCGCGACGACTTCTATCTCTCCGTCTGCCGGTTGGTGCCCTACAAGCGGGTGGACCTGATGGTGGAGGCCTTCAACCGCACCGGTCTGCCGTTGTGGCTGGTGGGCGACGGACCGGAACGGCAGCGCCTGGAGCAGCTGGCGGGTCCGAGCGTGCGTTTCCTCGGACGTTGTTCGGAGGAGGAGGTGAACGGCCTGATGGGGCGCTGCCGAGCGTTTCTGCATGCCGGCCTGGAGGATTTCGGCATCGCTCCGGTGGAGGCCATGGCGGCGGGAGCGCCGGTGATCGGTCTGGGGCAGGGGGGCCTGCTCGACAGTGTCCGTTGCCTCAAAAGCGGCTGCCCGCACCCCACCGGCCTGTTGTTCGACGCGCCCACCAGCTCCAGCCTCGTGGCAGCGCTGGAGCAATTCGAACAGCAACGCCTCTGGTCCCGGTTCCCGCCCGAGCGGCAACGGGCATGGGCCGAGACCTTCGCCCCCGAGCGCTTCCGGGAGCGCCTGCTGGGGTTGCTGGAGCGCTACTGGCAACAGCACGGGGTCCGCCTGAGTCAGGGCCGTCAGCCCCTTCCATGGGTCCAGGGCTGAGCCATGCACTGAGTTGCACCTGCCAGAGCCGAGCGGCTTGCCCGAGCGCGCAACGGCAAGCAGCACTCCGAGACGAACAGCGCGCTGTGTGGAGCGGGGCGCTGTGTGGAACAGGGTGCCGTGTTGGGCAGGGCGCTGAGTCAGGCAGGGTGCTGTGTAGGGCCTAGTGCTGCGGCGGGTCAGGGCGCTGCACCGCTCAGATCGCTGCACTGGCCAGATCGCTGCACCGCTCAGATCGCTGCACTGGCCAGATCGCTGCAGCGCTCAGATCGCTGCACTGCGCAGAGCCCTGCATTGTGCGGCAGTCTGCCTCCAGATCGGTGGAACACAGACGTGCCGAGAGACCCTGGCTGTGCCTCTGGTCTGAGTGACCTTGCCGGCTTGTAGGCCTACGAAACGATTTTTAGAGTTTCAACACCAAGGGGTGGGATGGTGAACACCAGCAGCAATCCCTGTAAGCCCGCCACCCTGCCGCACTTTTTGGCCACACCAGCGAACCCTTCCACCCTTTCCCACTCCGCCGCCCTGTCTGCCACTTCCCCCGCCATCACCCCGCTGCCAGGCAGAGGGCCAGCCCTCACTGCCGTGCCGAGCTCGAGTGATCGACCCACAGCGGCGCAACTGATCGAAGCCCAGAGCACCTCCTCCCGGGTGATCAAGCGCACCGGTGACATCCTCTTTTCACTGGCGGTGCTCGGGCTGGGCAGCCCGCTGTTTCTGCTGCTGGCGGCCCTGGTGAAGGTGAGCTCGCCGGGCCCGGTGTTCTACGTGCAGCGTCGCATCGGCCGGGGCTACCGCGATTTCGGCTGCATCAAATTCCGCACCATGCGCAAGGATGCTGATCGCATGCTTCAGGCGTTGCTCGAGCAATCCCCTGAGCTCAAGCGCGAATTCGGCAAGGATTTCAAGCTCAAGGCCGATCCACGGATCACACCGATCGGCCGCTTTCTGCGCCGCTCCAGCCTCGATGAGCTGCCCCAGTTCCTCAACGTGCTGCGCGGAGAAATGAGCGTGGTGGGTCCCCGGCCGATCGTCAGGGACGAGCTCAAGCGCTATGGGCGCCGCATGGATGAGGTGCTGGCGGTCAGGCCCGGGCTCACCGGGCTCTGGCAGGTGTCCGGTCGCAACAACCTCCGCTATGCCGAACGGGTGCGGATGGATGTGGCCTATGCCCGCCACCGCGGCTTCCGCGCCGATCTGGCGATCATCTTCCGCACCGTTGGGGTGATCCTCTTCCCGATGGACCGCGGCGCCTACTGAGCAGAGCCTTCATCGGCAGAGCTTTCAGGGGAAGAGACCTTCAACGAGAGGTGTTGCCTGCTCGTCTAGTCGTGTCGGTCAGGATTGGAAGCCAACCGTGGCAACCAGCCGTCAGGCCAGGCAGCCAGGGTTGAGCTGCCAGAGTTCAGCTGCACAGGTTGAGCGGCAGGCGGCAAGCAGCGGATGGCAGCCAGGCGTCAACGCGCTCTCAGGCCAGCGATGAGCAGCAGCAGCGGCAAGGCCACCAGCAGCCAGAGCAGCTCCAGCTGCCGGGACAGTCGCAACAGGCGCTCCACGCCTGCCTGGTCTGCTGCCGGCCAGCCCGCGCCAAGCACCGGCTTGTCGATCCGCACACCGCCGTAGTGGTTGGCGCCGCCGAGGCGCAGATGGGCTGCGGCAGCGAAGGCCGCCTGTGACACACCCGCATTCGGCGACGGGTCGGGGCTTCCCTCCCGCAAGGCGAGCCGCAGCTGGGCCACGGCCTGCCAACGGCCGGCCTGCAGCAGCGGCAGGGTGAGTGCCACCAGGCGGCAGGGCAACCAGGTGAGCAGGTCGTCGAGCCGGGCGCCCGCGGTGCCCAGCCAACGCAGCCGCCCGCGGCGGTACCCCAGCATCGAATCCAGCGTGCTGCTGGCCTTGAAGGCCCAGCCGAGCGCCAGCGGCCCGGGCACTGGGGGAAGACCATGGGCCAGGGCCTGCCCAGGCACGGTCAGACCGTCTGCGGAGAACGGCAGGACTGCTGCGGGCGGTATCAACCCCGCCGCCACCCAGAGGCCGGCGCCCACCAGGAGCCAGAAGAGCGGGGCAAACAGCCCGTCCACGCTGTTCTCGGCGGCGGTTTCTGCGGCGGCCCGCAGGATGCCGGCCTCGTCCAGCTGGTCGACGTCCCGGCCCACGATCCACTCCAGACGGGCCCTGGCCTCCGCCAGGGCCGCGGCAGAGGGAAGGGCCTGGGCTGGATCCCGCTGGAGCGGCGCCACCGCCGCCCGCACCGCCTGCTCCAGGCTTGCTCCTGCCAGGCAGCTGGTCAGACCCAGCCAGAGCAGCGGCAGACCCAGCGCCGGCTGACGCCAGGCCAGAGCCTCCAGCAGCCAACCGGCACCAGCACTGCCGCCCACCAGCAGCACGGTGAGGCCTGCACCGGCCAGCCGCAGCTGCCAGGGCCGATCGCCGGCCCAGGCTTCGGCGCTGCGGCGCAGGATGCTGATCCACCAACCCATCACCTGCACCGGATGCAGCCAGCCGGGCGGATCGCCGATCCAGCGGTCAAGGCCGCAGGCCGCCGCCACGGTCAGCCAGACCAGCAGGGCAGCACCTGCATCGCTGCTGCTCAAACCAGGCCTCGGCGGCGGCCCGCCAGTGACAGGGGCACGGCGGCGGCGGCGAACGCCAGCACCTGCAGCGGCAGCGCCAGAGGCAGGCCGAGCAGCTGGGCGGTGCCGCCCATCAACAGGCTGCCGGCCAGGGCTCCGACACCACTGGAGCGCGCCAGGACCTGCCAGCGCAGCGGCTCGTCTGTGGTGGGTTCATCTGGATGAGCGTCGAGCGTGGCCACCAGCCAGGCATCGCTGAAGGCAGCCAGGGCCCCCATCGGCAGGAACAGCACCAGGGGCCCCCACCCCGGCAGCCACTGGGTGGCCGCCAGCGTGAACGCCAGCAGGAGGTAGGGAAGGCCCCGGGCCGGATGCAGCCGCCACGGTCCAAGGAGCGGCGGCGCGACGACGAGCGCGGGTGGAAACGGCAGAGAGCCGGTGGGTCCTGCGGCGGCCAGGAGGCGTCCAAGCCCGTAGGCGGTGAGCACCATGCCGAAATCGAAGCAGCTGCCACCCCCCAGCTGACGCACCCAGAGGGGCAGCAGGCCGAACAGACTGCCGAACAGAATCCCCTGCAGGCAGCAGCGCCAGTTCAGGGACACCCCGCCGGCAGGGTCGGCCCCACCGGCACTTTCCACGTGGGCGGAAGCTCCTACGGCGGTGACGGCGGAAGCGGTGGCGGCGGAAACGCTTACGGCAGTGGCGGCGGAAGATGTGAAAGTGGTCACGGACCCTGCTGAGGCGGCACCCGGGCCTGAGCGAGGGGGGAGGTTGCGGTAACCCGGGCGGCGCGAGAGCAGGGCAGCAGGCAGCAGCGGCAGCAGCAGCACGAGTGCCTGTGAGAACTGCAGCACCGCCTTGCCGACCGGAAACAGCAGGGCCGTGAGCAGGTGGCCCAGCAGGGCGCCGAGCTCGGAACCCGAGCGCAGGCGCCGCATCGAAATCCCCTGTACTCCCACCAGGAACCGCTGCAGCGGCAGCTGGGCGATCTGCAGACCGAGTCCGAACAGCAGCACCGCCAGCAAGGCCAGCACCAGGGGCAGCACCGCACCACTGCCGGCAGCAGAGGCGGAGGCAGAAACAGCGCCAGCACCAGCGCCAGTGGCAGCGCCGACGGTCTGGCTGTGCAGCCCGATGGCCAGCAGCAGCAGGGTGGCGAGCAGTTGCAGCAGGCTGCCCAGCAAGGGCTGCTGCGGTAACGGCATCAGTGCCGCCGCCGTGGCCAGCACGGGCAGGAGGCTGTTGATCAGCGGTGAGGCCGTGAGGCCGCTGACCAGCCAGGCCGCGGACGCCAGGGTGAGGCTGGCGCTGGCCTGGGCACTTCCCCAGGCCAGGGAAAGCAGGCCGCGGCGCATGGCTGGCTGCTCAGGGTCAGGCCACTTTGAGCCAGCTGAACATGGAGCGCAGCCCCTTGCCGACCTTTTCGATCGGATGGTGGGAATCGCGTTCGCGAGCAGCGGTCATGGCGGGCTTGCCCGCTTCGCATTCGGCCACGAAATTGCGGGCGAAGGTGCCGTCCTGGATGTCGGCGAGGATGCGCTTCATCTCCGCTTTGGTGTCGTCAGTGATCAGGCGCGGGCCGCTGACGTAATCGCCGTATTCGGCGGTGTTGGAGATCGAATCGCGCATGGCGGTGAGGCCGCCCTTCACCATCAGATCCACGATCAGCTTCACTTCGTGCAGGCACTCGAAGTAGGCGAGCTCGGGCTGATAACCGGCCTCCACCAGGGTTTCAAAGCCCGCCTTCACCAGTTCGCTGAGGCCACCGCAGAGCACGGCCTGTTCGCCGAACAGGTCGGTTTCGGTTTCTTCCTTGAAGTTGGTTTCAAGGATGCCGGCGCGGGTGCCGCCGATCGCCTTGGCATAGGCCATGGCCAGGGGCCGGGCCTGGCCGCTGGCGTCCTGCTCGATGGCGAACAGGGCGGGCACGCCCTGGCCGTTCTGGTATTCCCAGCGCACGGTGTGGCCGGGACCTTTGGGGGCGATCATCACCACATCGACGTCCTTGGGAGGCACCACCAAGCCGAAGCGGATGTTGAAGCCGTGGGCGAAGCTGAGGATCTTGCCGGCGCTCAGATGGGGCGCGATCTCGGCGTCGTAGACCTTTTTCTGGGTTTCGTCGGGCAGGAGCACCATGATCCAATCGGCCCGCTCGGCCGCCTCGGCCACGCTGAGCACTTCCAGGCCATCGGCTTTGGCCTTCTCAGCCGAGCGGCTGCCTTCATAAAGGCCCACCACCACATTCACCCCACTGTCCTTGAGGTTCAGGGCATGGGCGTGGCCCTGGGAGCCATAGCCGATGATGGCCACCGTTTTGCCGTCAAGCAGGCTCAGATCGGCGTCGGAGTCGTAGAAAAGCTGGGCCATCCGGCGAATCGGGCAGGGCAAACAGCGACTTTACGGTCGCGCCCCACCCGGCCTCGGGCTCAGACCTCGCTGGGGTGGTCGATCACCCGATCGATCAGCCCGTAAGCCTTGGCCTCGGCGGCGCTGAGGAAGTAGTCGCGGTCGGTGTCCTTGGCGATCTTCTCCAGGCTCTGGCCGGACATGTCCGCCAGGCTCTGGTTGAGCATGTCCTTGATGCGCAGGATCTCGCGCGCCTCGATCTCGATGTCGCTGGCCTGGCGCTGGCTGGTGCCGCCCAGGGGCTGGTGGATCATGATCCGCGCGTGCGGCAGGGCGAGCCGTTTGCCCTTGGTGCCCGCCGCCAGCAGGAAGGCCCCCATGCTGGCCGCCAGACCCACGCAGATGGTGATCACCTCCGACTTCACGTACTGGATGGTGTCGAAGATCGCCAGACCCGCCGTGACCGAGCCACCTGGCGAGTTGATGTAGAGGTAGATCGGTTTGCTGTTGTCGTCGGAATCGAGGTAGAGCATCTGCGCCACCAGGCTGTTGGCGATGCCGTCGTTCACCTCCGAGCCCAGAAAGAGAATGCGCTCCACGCCGAGCCGCGTGTAGATGTCGACCCAGCGCTCGTATTGGCTGCCGGGGAGACGGTAAGGAACGCTGGGGGTGCCGATGGGCATGGCGAGGGAGTGGTGAGGGTGCGGAAAACGTTGCGGGAGCAGGAAGGCGGAAACAAGCCGGCAGGGGCCGGCCCGCCCGGCATCAGACGGCGCCAGCCAGCGGCACCGGCACCTTCTGGGTGGTGAGGATGCGGTCGATCAGGCCGTATTCCAGGGCCTCGCGGGGGGTGAGGTAGGTCATGCGGTCGGAGTCCTTGCTGAGCTGCTCCACGCTGCGACCGGTGGTTTCCGACAGCATCTCCAGCATGGTGCGCTTGTTGGTGAGCACTTCCTGGGCACGGATCTGGATGTCGCTGGCTTGGCCGCGGGCGCCGGAGCGGGGCTGGTGCAGCACGATCGACGCATGGGGCAGGGCCGCCCTGTGCCCCTTGGCACCGGCCGAGAGGATCATCGCGGCGGTGCCCATCGCCTGGCCGATGCAGATCGTGTGCACCGGCGGCTTCACGTAGCGGATCGTGTCGCAGATGGCGAAGGCCTCAGTTTCAAAGCCGATCGCGTCACCGGAATACCAGCTGGTGCCGGTGGAATTGATATAGAAGAAGATCGGCTTTTCGGGATTATCGAACTCCAGATAAAGCATCTGGGCGATGATCAGCTCGGTGACGTCCACGCCCATCTGGCGCTTGGCGTCGTCGTCCGAGAAGAGGGGCAGACCCAGGTAGACGATGCGTTCCTTGAGCAGCAGCGACGGCAGGTCGGGCGGCGGTGTGCGCATCACGGCGGAATCGCCGTAGTAGGGAGCCGACACCGACATCAGGGAACGCCCGGAAAATCTCTTGGGAGCCTAGCGGGGGCCTGCGGGCTGGCGGACCTCCGCAGCAGGTCGGGGATCCTCATGGTCGCAGCGGGCGAACACCATGCGGCCGGTGGGCGTCTGCAGGGCGCCGGTGACGGTGACCGGCAGACGCTGGCCGATGCGCTTGCGGGCGGCCTCCACCACCACCATGGTGCCGTCTTCCAGGTAGCCCACGCCCTGGTCGGCCTCCTTGCCTTCACGCACGATCTTGAGCTGCAGGGCATCGCCCGGCTGCACCTCCGGCCGCAGGGCCACCACCAGGGCGCTGAGGTTCATCACCTTGAGCTCCTGCACCTGGGCCACCTTGGCCAGGTTGTAGTCGGCGGTGAGCAGGGTGCCGCCGGTGTCGGCGGTGAGCTTGAGCAGCTTGTCGTCGGCGCCGCTGCCCTCGTAGCGGGTGCTGTTCACCACCAGGCGGCGGCCGTAGGTTTCGCGCAGCGCCGCCAGCAGGTTGAGGCCGCGCCGGCCCTTGCCCCGTTTCTCGGCATTGCCGGAATCGGCCAGTTGCTGCAGTTCATCAATCACCGCCTGGGCCACGATCACCTGGCCCTCCAGCAATCCCGACTCCAGCAGCCCCCGGATACGGCCGTCGATGATCACACTGGTGTCAAGGATCTTGGCGGTGGCGGGCTGCAGCACCCCTTCGGCCACCAGCAACGCTTCGGCGCTGGAGGGGTTGAACAGGCGCAGCAGGGTGCGGCCGTGCACTTCGGCCAGGTTGTAGCCCAGCACGCCGAAGAACACGTTGCTGAGGATCGCCGCCAGCGGCTTGACGAACACCACCTCCCAGGGAAGCGGCAGCAGCAGGATCGGCGCCAGTAGCAGGTTGGCCACCAGCAGGCCCAGGATCAAGCCCACCGCCCGGCTCACCAGCAGGTCGGTGGGCATGGTGCGCACCTGCCGCATCAGCCGGCGGCGCAGCAGCTGGAAGAAGAAGCCCGCCAACAGACCGAAGAAGGCACCGAAACCGCCCAGCACCCACCGCAGGCCCTCCAGATTGGTGACCTGGATCAGCAGGTTTTCCGGCAGCAGATCCACCCCCAGCCAGCCGGTGGCGGCGCCGGAGATGAGAAACAGCAGCAGGATGAGCGGATCCACCATGGGTTCGGTTGTGGGGTCCCTCGGCTCAGGACCTGCAGCATGCCCGATTCCGGTCGCTTTGACCGGGCGTCGTAACCGACCATTTGGCGATGGACATCCCCACCACAGGTGAATCCCGGGGGCCGCGCAGCGCCTATGTGCATATCCCGTTCTGTCAGCGGCGCTGCTTCTACTGCGACTTCGCCGTGGTGCCGCTCGGGGATCGGGCCGATGGTGCCAGCTCCGGCTCGATCCAGGCCTACCTGGAGCTACTGCTGAGCGAAATCGCCGCCAGCCCGGCCGGCCCGCCGCTCTCCACGGTGTATCTGGGCGGTGGCACACCTTCGCTGCTCACCCCAGGCCAGATCCGCACCGTCCTGGAGGCGCTGAAGCAGCGCTACGGCATCGCCGCCGGGGCCGAGATCACCCTGGAAATGGATCCCGCCAGCTTTGATCGCCCCCGGCTCGATGGTGTGCTGGCGGCGGGGGTGAACCGCGTCAGCCTGGGGGGCCAGAGCTTCGATGACGGAGTGCTGGAGCGGCTGGGGCGGCGCCACCGGCGCCGGGATCTGCTGGAAGCAGCCAGCTGGCTGCAGCAGGCGCGCCAGCACGGTGATCTGCGCAGCTGGAGCCTGGATCTGATTCAGGGCCTGCCGCAGCAGGACCTGGCCCACTGGCGCGGGCAGCTGGAGCAGGCCCTCGCCCTGAGCCCGCCCCACCTCTCGATCTACGACCTGATCGTGGAGCCCGGCACCGTGTTCGCCCGGCGGCAACAGCTTGGTCAGCTGGAGCTGCCGGAGCCGGATCTGGGCGCCGACCTGATGGATCTCACCGGGGAACGCCTGCGCGCGGCTGGCTACGGCCACTACGAGATCTCCAACTACGCCAGGCCTGGCCACGCCTCCCGCCACAACCGCGTGTACTGGAGCGGCGCGGGTTGGTGGGGCTTCGGCATGGGTGCCACCTCGGCGCCGTACGGCCTGCGGCTGGCCCGGCCCCGTACCCGCGCGGCCTATGCCGCCTGGTTGACGGAGGCGATGGAACAGCCCAAAGCCGGAACCACAGCCACCGCCGTAGCCACAAGCACAACAACATCCACAAGCAGAAGCACAAGCACAGCCACAGCGACAGATCAGCCGGCAGTTGCGCCCAGCGGCGACGGCATGGCGTTCGATGAACTGCTGATCGTGGGGCTGCGGCGGCGCGAAGGAGTGGCCATGGCCGAGCTGGCCCGCCGCCATGGCCTCAGCAACGCCGACCTCGAGGATCTGCTGGCCCAGCTCTCAGCCGCCCACTGTCGCGATCTGCTGCGGATCGAGGGGCGGCGCTGGCGGCTCAGCGATCCCGCCGGCCTCGCCCTCAGCAATGTGGTGCTGCGGGTGATGGTCGAATGGTGGGAGCAGCGGGCGAGCAGTCTTCCGTCCATTGGCGCAGGGCCTGCACCGCCAGCTGGCGCCCATCGATCAGTGGCGGACTGAACGGCGGTTGCCGGCTGGTCAGCCCGAGCAGATCGGCGGTGACCCGCACCTGGCCGTCGCAGTCGTCGCCGGCGCCGATACCGATCACGGGAATGGCGAGCTGGCTCCGGAGGCTGGAGGCCAACGGGGCAGGCACATGCTCCAGCACCAGGGCAAAGCAGCCGGCCGCCTCCAGATCCCTGGCCTGGCGCCGCAACCGTTCCTGGCTGATCGGATCGTTCGCCTGGCGCCGGTAGCCCAGCTGATGCACCGACTGCGGGGTGAGACCGAGGTGCCCCATCACCGGCACGCCGCTGCGCACCAGCCGGTCCACCACCTGCACGGTTTCCGCCTCACCGCCTTCCAGCTTCACCGCCGCCGCCTCGGTTTCCTTCAGCACCCGGCCGGCGGCAGCCATGGCCAGATCACCGCCGCACTGGTAACTGAGAAAGGGCAGATCGCAGATCACCATGGGCCGCTCCGCCGCAGGGCCCTGCAAGCCCCGGCCCACCGCCTTGGTGTGGTGGATCATTTCCTCCAGCGTGACCGGCAAGGTGGTGGCATGGCCAAGCACCACCATCGCCAGCGAATCGCCCACGAGCACCGCTTCCACGCCAGCGGCCTGCACCAGCGCCGCTGAGAGGGCATCCCAGGCGGTGAGCACGCGGATCGGCAGACCGGCCTGCTTCCGTTGGATCAGATCTGCAGGGCGCAGGGGCACGCGAGCTAGGGCGCAGGCACCCCCTTGCTAGCATCGACTTGACTCGGACCCACGCGGCCCGGACGCCCAAATCTGGTCAGGCCTGGAAGGGAGCAGCCACACGGGATGCTCCAGGCAGGCGTGGTCTCCGGGTCACCCTTTTGATCACAGGCGTTCCAGCTCTCCGTGCTGGGTCTTCGCCTTGGAAGACCGGCTGTTCACCATGCAGGGTTGGCCAGCTCGCGATGCAAGGGTGCCGGTTCGCTAGGCGTTGCCGGTTGGCTAGGCGTTGCCAGTTGGCTCTGCAAGGTTGTCTCCTCGCCTTGCAGGAGCGTCGGTTAGCCATTCCCAGCTGGCGGCGGCGGCGTTTCGTCTCTCAGGCAGCCATTGGGTCGCGGAAAGCGGCCGCTCCTGCTGAAGAGCGGCTGGCCCTGCGGCAGGCGGGATCAGCACAACGGAAACGGGCGCCTGCAAGGGCTCTACAAGGCGAGCCCTCAGGGAGCCCTCAGGGAGCCCGACCAGGGTGACGCCTCACTCCTCGCGGAGATGCGACTGACGGTTGAGCAGGAAGGGGGGAATCTTGGCGCCGCGGTGATCTGAGGAGGTGTCGGCCGCTGCCGGAGTGGTGAAGGAGGGGGTGGCCCGTTCGGAGCGGTAGGGAGCACCGCTTTCAAAGCCGGTGGCGATCACGGTCACGTGGATCTCGCCCTCAAGGCGGTCGTCGACGACGGCGCCGATGATGATGTTGGCGTCCGGGTCGACCATGTCGTAGATGACCTCCGCCGCGGTGGTCATGTCCTCAAGGGTCATGTCCTTGCCGCCGCTCACGTTGATGACACAGCCCTTGGCGCCATCAATGCGGGCCGATTCCAGGAGCGGGCTGCTCATCGCCGCCTGAGCGGCCTCGATCGCGCGGGAACGGCCGGAGCCCACGCCGATGCCGAGCAGGGCGGTGCCCGCCAGGGTCATCACCGAGCGCACGTCGGCGAAGTCGACGTTCACCAAGCCCGGCTTGGTGATGATGTCGCTGATGCCCTTGACGCCCTGGCGCAGGACGTCGTCGGCGTGGCGGAAGGCTTCCTGGAGGGGAGCGCCGGCGATGGCATCGCGCAGGCGGTCGTTGGGGATGACGATCAGGGTGTCGACGTGCTCCGCCAGGCGAGCGATGCCCTCCTCGGCTTGGCGCAGACGCTTGCGGCCCTCAAAGCTGAACGGCTTGGTGACGATCCCCACGGTGAGAGCGCCGCACTCCTTGGCCACCTCGGCAAGGATCGGTGCCGCACCCGTGCCCGTGCCGCCCCCCATGCCGGCGGCGATGAACACCAGATCGGCGCCCTGCATCGCCTCCTGGAGCTCATTGCGGGATTCCTCCGCCGCCTTCTGGCCGATGGCAGGGTTGCCGCCGGCGCCGAGGCCGCGGGTGAGCTTCTGGCCGAGCTGCAGCCGGTTCTGGGCCTGGGAGAGCAACAGGGCCTGGGCGTCGGTGTTGAGCACACGGAAACCCACTCCCTGCAGATCGGAAGCGATCATCCGGTTCACGGCATTGCTGCCTCCCCCACCGACCCCGATCACCTCGATGCGGGCCGTCTGGCTGGGAACGATGCCGTTGCTGCTGGGCTGAGAAGAGGTCACGGCGTGTCCGTTGGAGCCAACGTGGTCGACGAGGGGGAGGCCTTCCGGTGCAGTCTCCATCAAGCGCGCTGAACCGTTCATCTCGGACAGCATTATGTCCTTCAGGTGCGGGAAAGGGATTGTCCGATCCCACACATTCGCCCGAATCTCCGATTCGCGCAAGCGAGCCCGTCAAGTGATGAGAAAGGCCTGAGCGCGCGGGCCGGCAGCGGCAATGGCATTCGCATGGGGCTCGGCAACGGCAACGACAATGGCATCAGTAACCGGCATCGGCGACGGTATTCGGCATCGGTGGTCTCAGTTGGTGGCGGGAGTCGGCCGGCGCGGGGCTGTAGACGCTGGTGAGCGCACGTTGAGGCCCAGTTCCGGTCGGTCGGGATCGCTCAGGTCGATCGTGTTCACCGGCTTGCCCTTCACCCGGGCGGGAAGCTCCTCTTCCAGATGCTCCAGCACCTCGAGGCGACGGGTGAGCTGGCCATCTGGGGGCCCCAGGCGCACCTCGCCCAGGTTGCGGGTGAGCAGCACGATCGTGCCGGTGGGCTCGAAGCGGATCTGGCTGAGGTTGCCGCCCAGCCGTTCCCGTTCGGCCAGCACCTGGGCAAGGGGCGCGCGGTAGGCCGGCTGCCAGCCCCGCACCAGCAGGCTGCTGGGTGAGAGGCCGCCGGATTTGACGGTCAGCTGGGGGCCGCAGTTCATCCAGTTGCCGAGCCGGTCGACACAGCCCCGCTGAAGGCCGGCAGGGGTGCGGCGTTCCGCCATGGCCACCGCCTGGCGATCGACCAGATCGATGCGGAGACGGGGCGGCAGCATCAGCCGCTGCACGCCCACCTGCTCCACCGGCAGCGTCGCCGCCAACCGATCCTTCAGCTCCCTTGGCTGCAGGCTCAACAGGGTGAGTGGAAAGCGAAGCTGGGCGGCGCGGATCACTTCCTCGCGGCTCACCTGCTCACTGCCGATCACCAGCACCTGATCCGGCCCCCGCAACGACCACCCCTGGCGCAGCAGCCCATACCCCAGGCCGGCCGCACCGGCAGAGAGCAGCAGCAGACGCCATAAATTGCGCAGGCGTTCATTGCGGCGCTGAAGGCGCAGCTGGCGGCGCCGCTCCACCCCAGGAGGCAGAGGGGCCTGGCTCACAGCTCGCAACGGGAGCGGGCCATCAGGTCGTGCATCCAGCGGCGTGCACGCTCGGCATCGGAGAAGGGCACATCCTTCTGCACCCCGTTGCCTACCAGCCTGAGCCGGCAGCTGCCCTGGCTTTCTTCGGTGAGCGGCGCATCACCGGATCCAAGCGCCATCAACTCCAGCAATTCCAGCTTGCTGATCTGGAACTCGCCCTGGGGCTTGAGTTGCCCCGCTTCAAACGTGCTCCAGATCAGCTGGCCGTCGCGCAGGAGGGCCGCCCCACAGCCATCAAGCTTGGCGAGCTCCGCCCCCACGGCCCAGTCGCGAAAAAGACGCTGCCGCCGCCGCTCCAGCCAGCCGAGCGCCGTGAGCAGCACAAACACCAGCAGCAGCGGGAGCCAGAGCAATCCGTGCGTCATGCCGCCTGAACTCCTGCCTGCACATCACGGCGTGATTCTCTCGCCAACTGAACCAGCTCGTGCACCAGACCCTCCAGTGGGAGATCCGTGGCCTCCCAGAGCATCGGGTACATGCTCTGGGAGGTGAAGCCCGGCAGGGTGTTGATCTCGTTGAGCCAGAGATCGCCGCTGGCCTCGTCGTAGAAGAAATCCACCCGGGCGAGCCCCTCGGCCGCCACCGCCCGGCAGGCGTCGATGGCCATGGCCCGCGCCCGCTCGCTCACAGGCTCCGACACCGGCGCCGGGATCAGGGTGTGGCTGAGCCCTTCGCTGTATTTGGCGGTGTAGTCGTACCAGTCGGCGTCGAAGCGGATCTCGCCCACCACCGAGGCGCGCAGCTGGCGCTTGCCCAGCACAGCGCACTCCAGCTCCCGCACCTTCACGCCCCGTTCCACCACAAGGCGGTGGTCATGACGGGCCGCTTCCCGCAGCCCGGCCAGCAGGCTGGTGCGATCGACCGCCTTGCTGATGCCCACAGAAGAACCGAGGTTGGCCGGTTTGATGAAGCAGGGGTAGTCGAGATGGTGCTCCAGCCGCTCGAGCAGCTTCAGGGGAACACCCTGGCCCTCCAGTTCTGCGGCATCCACGCCCTGGTAGGCCACCTGGGGCAGACCGGCGGCGGCGAAGGCGGCCTTCATCGCCAGCTTGTCCATGCCCACGGCGGAGCCGAGCACGCCGGAGCCCACGAACGGCACCTGCATCAGGCTGAACAACCCCTGGATGGTGCCGTCCTCACCGTTGGGGCCATGCAGCACCGGAAACCACACCTCCACATCAGCGGCACCGGTGGGAAGCCCCTGGAAGCCGGCGCGCACCGGGGTGGCCGGCAACTGATCGGCCGCCGGTGGCACGCCCTGGGCCAGCACCGCCTCGGCCACCGCCGGCGGCCACCAGTGGCCCTGCAGGTCGATGTAGAAGCAGCTGAGGCGGTAGCGGCCGGCGTTGTCGCCGCGGCGCAGGGCTGCGGCCACCGTGACCGCCGAGCGGATCGAGACCGCGTGCTCTCCGGAGACCCCTCCGAACACCAGTCCGATCGTGCACGGGGCTGAGGGCATGGCGTCAGTCAGGCCGCAGGGCCGAAAGCGAGAGGCCAAACGTATCAGTGCTGGGAAGACGCGGCCCGCCGGCTCAGCAACTCAGAGCCGGCACACGTGGCAGGCCGGAGAGCGAAAACGCACGCACCGACTCAATATTGACCGGCACCAGCGACCCCGGCTGGATCATCCCTGCCCCAGCTGCTGCTGCTGCCTGCTCAGCCAGGACTGCCGCAGATCCGGCCACCTCAGCGGCGGGGAAGAAGGTGAGCCGGTTGGTGCGGGTGCGGCCCATCCACTGATCGGGATGCCTGGGGTTGCGCCCCTCCACCAGCACCTCTTCGGTGCGGCCCAGATAACGCAGGCTGCGCGCCCGGGCGGTGGTCTCCACCAGGGCATTGATCTCCTGGAGCCGTTCCACCTTCACGCTCTCGCTCAGCTGGTCGGGCCAGTCGGCAGCGGGGGTGCCGGGGCGGGGCGAGTACGCGGCGGTGTTGACCTGGTCGAAGCCGATCTCCTCGATCAGGGCCAGGGTGCGGCGGAACTGGGCATCGGTTTCGCCGGGGAAGGCCACGATCACGTCGGCGCTGATCGCCGCATCGGGCATGCGTTCCCGTATGCGCTCAAGGATGCGGCGGTAGCGCTCCACCGTGTAGCCCCGCGCCATCGCCTTGAGGACGTCGTCGTCGCCGCTCTGGAAGGGGATGTGGAAGTGCTCGCACACCTTGGGCAGCACCGCACAGGCTTCGATCAACCGTTCGGTGAAGTAGCGGGGGTGGCTGGTGGCGAAGCGGATCCGCTCGATCCCCTCCACGTCGTGCACCGCGTGCAGCAGGTCGGTGAGGGTGTGGGCGCGGCGGCCCTCCGGTGTGATGCCGGGCAGATCGCGGCCATAGGCATCGATGTTCTGGCCAAGGAGGGTGATCTCCTTGAACCCCCGTGCCGCCAGTCCCTCGATCTCCAGCCGGATGGCCTGCGGGGTGCGGCTCTGCTCCTGCCCCCGCACCGCAGGCACCACGCAGTAGGTGCAACGCTCGTTGCAGCCGTAGATCACGTTGACCCAGCCGCAGACAGCGCTGTCGCGGCGGGCGGTGGTGATGTCTTCGAGGATGTGGTGGTCGTCGGTGGCGACCACCTGCTGGCCGCTGGCCACCTGCTCGAGCAGGGTGCCGAGCCGGTTGGCGTGCTGGGGGCCCATCACCAGATCCAGCTCAGGCACGCGCCTCAGCAGCGCCGCTCCCTCCTGCTGGGCCACGCAACCCGCCACCACCAGGGTGAGGTGGGGATTGGTGCGTTTGCGCTGGGCCTGGCGGCCCAGATAGCTGTAGACCTTCTGTTCGGCGTTGTCGCGGATCGTGCAGGTGTTGTAGAGCACCAGATCAGCGGAATGCTCATCGCTGCCTGCGGCGTAGCCCATGGCTTCGAGGATTCCGGCCATGCGCTCGGAATCGGCCTTGTTCATCTGGCAGCCGAAGGTGGTGATCCAGTAGCTGCCTTTGGTGGGTGGGGTCGCGCTCATCGCACCAGTTTCGGCCATGGCATGGATCCCTGGGCAGGGGCGTCTGCGGATCACGGCGCGAGAAGCCGGGGATGGCGCAAACCACCGGCCATGGCGGAGACTGCCGGTGGGGGGAACCGATGCACGCCCCTTTCCGAGCATGCACGCTCGTCTTCGCCGCTTTTCCCTCACCAAGGCCGTGCCGCTCACGATCAGTCGCGGCACCTCGCGTGGGGTGGAGCGCGTGCTGGTGGAGATTGAGCACGACGGAACCATCGGCCAGGGCGAGGCCGGCGGCTTCGACACCGGCCATCGACGCTTCAGCACCGATGAAGTGGCGGCGGAGCTGGACGCCCTGTTGCCGCGCCTGGAGAGCCCCGACCCCCTCGGCCGCCCCCGCGATCCGAGCGAGCGGCAGGCCGTTCAGCCCCTGCTCGCGGGGCTTTCGCCGCCGGCACGCTGCGCCGTCGATCTGGCTCTGCACGACTGGTGGGGCCGCCGTCTGGGCGAGCCGCTCTGGCGCCTCTGGGGTCTTGATCGGCAGGCCTGCACCCCCACCAGCGTCACCCTGGGGCTGGGCACGGTGGAGCAGGTTCGCGCGCGGCTGGTGGGCTGGCAGGAGCGGCTCGGTGTCAGGCCGCGGCGGGTGAAGCTCAAGCTCGGCAGCCCCGATGGTGCCGACCACGACCGGGCCCTGGTGCAGGCAGTGGCCACCACTCTCACAGGGTTCCCCGGCGCCGAGCTGCAGGTGGATGCCAATGGTGGCTGGGACCTGCCCACGGCGCGCCAGCTGATTCCCTGGCTGGCGCAGCAGGGGGTGGTGCTGGTGGAGCAGCCGCTGCCCGCGCTGCAGGATCCGGAGGCTGATGCCGCCGCCTTCGCCGCTCTCGATCTGCACTGCCCGATTCCGCTCGTGGCCGACGAGAGCTGCTGGGATCTGCAGGACCTGCTGCGGCTGGCCCCCCATGTCGACGGGGTGAACCTGAAGCTGCTCAAGACGGGCGGGCTGTCGGAGGCCTGGCTGATGGCGCAGACAGCCCGACGCCTCGGCCTCGATCTGATGCTCGGCTGCTACTCGGACAGCGCCCTGCTCAACGGGGCCGCCGCCCAGCTGCTGCCGCTGGTGCGCTGGCCCGATCTGGACAGCCACCTCAACCTGGTGGACGACCCCTTCCGCGAGCCTGAGCGGGATGGCGACATCCTGCGCCCCAGCTCCCGGCCGGGCCTGGGTCAGCCCCCCTCGCAGGTCGCCGGCCCTTCCCCGCCGGAGTCGCCACGGTGCTGAGCGCCTCGGCCCGGGTGGTGCTGCTGCAGCACGATGGCCTCGACAATCTGTCCGGCAAGACGGGCCTGGCGCTGTTGCGCTACCGCAGCGGGCCGATCGTGGCGGTGATCGATCCGGCACAGGCAGGTCTGCCGTTGGAGCAGGTCACTGGCATCCCCCGCTCCATTCCGGTGGTGGCCAGCCTGGCGGAGGCTCTCCCCTACGGCCCGGAGGTGGCCGTGGTGGGGCTGGCACCCTCGGGCGGGCTGCTGCCGGAAGCACTGCGCCGCGATGTGGCCGCCGCCCTGCAGGCCGGTCTGCATGTGGCCAGCGGGCTGCACACCCGCCTGGCCGACGACCCCGCGCTCGCGGCCCTGCGCGGTCCCCAGCAGTGGATCTGGGACCTGCGGCAGGAGCCGCCGGGGCTGCAGGTGGCCGCGGCCCGCTGCGCCGCCCTGCCCGGCCAGCGTCTGCTCGCCGTGGGCACCGACATGGCCGTGGGCAAGATGAGCGCCTGCCTGGAGCTGGTGGCAGCTGCCCGCCGCCAAGGCCTCGATGCCCGCTTCGTCGGCACCGGACAGGCGGGCATCCTGATCAGCGGCGGCGGGGTGCCGCTTGATGCCGTGCGCGTGGATTACGCCGCCGGGGCCGTGGAGCGGGCGGTGCTGGAGGCCTGCCAGGCCGGTGGTGGCGGCGACCCGGCCGTGGCGGCCTGCAACGACGCCACGCTGGTGCTGGTGGAAGGCCAGGGCTCGCTCTGCCATCCAGGCTCCACCGCCACCCTGCCGCTGCTGCGCGGCAGCCAGCCCACCGGTCTGCTGCTGGTGCATCGCGCCGGTCAGCGGGCGATCTCGCGGCATCCGACCATCCCCATCCCGCCGCTGCCTCAGCTGATCGCGGCGGTGGAGCAGCTGGCGGCGCTGGGCCGCCCAAGCGGCCTGCCGCCGGTGCGGGTGCGGGCCGTAGCGCTCAACACGGCCCTGCTTGGGGAGGCGGAAGCGGCGGCGGCCTGCGCGGATGGGCAGAAAAAAACCGGACTCCCCTTTGGGGATCCGGTGAGGAGCCGCGCAGCAGCCGATCGACTGCTGGCGGCTTTGAGGGCGAGCGAGGGGACTTGAACCCCCGAATGGCGGCGCCACAAGCCGCTGCCTTAACCACTTGGCTACGCCCGCCGTGGTCTTTGCCAATGTATCAAGGAGCCCCGCCTGGTGCCCCTTGCCCGCCGCGCCCCCATCCGCCTCGCGCCTCTGGCCGCTGCTGGCCGGAGCGGCTGGGCTCGGAGGCATTGCCCTGGCTCTCCTGTTCACCAACCCTCCACCGAACGACTTCGAAAGCTTCGCCGGCGATCAGCTGGTGGAACTGGCGGTGGAGGAGGTCTGCGGCGCCGACGGGCTGCCTTTGCCGTTGCGGCTGGTGGTGCAGAACTGCCCGGAGCTGATCCGCAGCCAATCGCAGGTGCTGGGCGCCCTGGCCCGGCAGGGCACCACGCGGCACAACTTCGGCGTCTTCAGCCTGTACCAGACGGAGATCGGGGGTCAGGACGTGCTGCCGTTCCTGCGCATTCCCCGCTACCGGGTCACCACCCTGGCCGGCGCCGGGCACTTCGTGATCCTCTCCACCTCGAAGGACGGCAGAGAAGAGAAAATCGGCGGCGCCACCAGCGACGCCAGACCGTGAGCGCCACACCCCTGCCGCCCCTGCGGCTGCCGCGCTGCCTTCTGGATCCAGCCGCCGTCCACCTGCCGGCCGCCGATGCCGATGGCTTGGTGGCCGTTGAGCTGGAGCATGCCGATGGGCGCTTCACCACGATCAAGCCGTATCCGGCAGAGCCCGAGGCACGGCTGCCGCTCGCGCTCACCCCCCTGCTGGAGCCTCACGCCCACCTCGACAAGGCCTTCAGCTGGGAGCGCCATCCCAACCGGACAGGAACGATGGCGGGGGCCCTGGCCGCCAATCAGCGCGAACATCACGAGCGCAGCGTGGAGCAGGTGCACGCGCGCGCGGAGCGGGCCCTGGAGCAGGGCTGGCGCCAGGGCCTGCGGGCCATGCGCAGCCACGTCGACAGCCTGGGCCCCGGCGCCGAGGTGAGCTGGGAGGCCCTGCTCGATCTGCAGCAGGCGTGGGCGGAGCGGCTGCCGCTGCAATTGGTGGCGCTGGTGCCGGTGCGGCACTGGGCCACGGCGGCAGGCGAGCAACTGGCGCGTCAGTTGCTGGGCCGGCGGGGGGAGCCTGCAGCCGCGGCCGGCGGGGTGCTGCTGGGCGGCGTGCTGGGCGCCCCATTCCCCCCCGACGGCGCCGATGGCGAAGGACTGCGGGCCCTGCTGCGCCTGGCCGATGGCCTGGGTTGCGGCGTGGACCTCCACATCGACGAAAGCGCCGATGGCGGTGGTGCCGGTGTGGCCCTGGCGGCCCGCCTGGTGATCGAGCACCGCATCGGTGTGCCGGTGTGCTGCAGTCACAGCTGCAGCATGTCCCAGCTGCCGGTGCGCCGCCTGCTGCCCCTCGCCGACGCCATGGCCGAGGCGGGGCTGGCGGTGGTGGCGCTGCCGACCACCAACCTCTGGTTGCTGGGCCACCGCGACAGCCACACCCCTGCCCAACGCCCGCTGGCACCGATCCGCCAGCTGCAGCGCGCCGGGGTGACAGTGGCGGTGGGGGGAGACAACGTGCAGGATCCCTGGTACCCGGGCGGAGACTTCGATCCCCTGGAGCTGCTGCGCTTCTCCATGCCGGCCGCCCACCTGGCCCCATGGCAGCGCCAGGGCCTGATGCCCTTCACCACCGCCGCCAGCCGCCTGATGGGGTTGGCCTGGGACGGAGTGGTGCGACCAGGGGCGCCCGCTGATCTGCTCCTGCTGGGCGCCGCCGGCTGGAGCGACCTGCTGGCCCGGCCTGTGCCGCGGCGGGTGCTGCGGGCAGGTCGCTGGTTGCCGGCCCCGGCGCCGCCGCCACTGCAGCAACTGCTCGAAGCCCTGCCAGCCTGAAAACCTGCCACCCTGAACGTCTGCGAGTGTGAAACCACCGCCCCGTTTCCCTTGACCTCCTCCCCTGCCAGCGCACCGGTCGAGCTGCTCCCTGTGGCCCTGCCCGCCGGCCTACCCGCTCCCGTGAGCGCAGAGCGGATCGAAGCGGTGGCCCGCCAGCTCCGCGCCGCCGCCGGCCCCCCGGGCAGCGGCCCCGCAGCGGAGCTGGTGGGGCCGGGCAGCGAGCTCGAGAAGCTCTCCCACGACTTCTTCACCTATTCACCGGTGCTCACGCCGCTGCTCAGCTGTCACCACGCCCAGCTGGTGGTGAAGGCCACGGAGCTCGGGCACGTGCAGCAGGTGGCGGCGGCCTGCGCCCAGCAGCAGGTGCCGCTCACCGTGCGGGGCGCCGGCACCGGCAATTACGGCCAGTGCGTGCCGCTCGCTGGTGGCGTGGTCCTCGATCTCAGCGGCCTGCGGCAGCTGCGGCAGTTCGATCCGGCCAGCGGCGTGCTCACCGCAGAGGCGGGCTGCCTGCTGGGCGACCTCGACCGTCAACTGGCGGGCCAGGGCCGCGCCCTGCGGCTCACCCCCAGCACCTCCCGCAGCGCCACGCTGGGGGGCTTCATCGCCGGAGGATCGGGCGGCATCGGTTCACTGCGCTGGGGGTTCCTGCGGGATCCCGGCAACCTGCTGGGCCTCGAGATCGTGACGGTGGAGCCCGAGCCGCAGCTGCTGACGCTCGATGCCACCGGCAGCCGGCCGCTCAATCACGCCTACGGCACCAACGGCATCCTCACGGCGGTGACCGTGCCCACCGCCGCCGCCGAGACCTGGCAGCAGCTGGTGGTCGACTTTGCAGACTGGGATGGGGCGCTGGAAGCCGCCAGGCTGCTGCCCTGCACTGCCCTGGTGCTGCAGGAACTCTGCCTGCTGGAGGCACCCATCGCCCGCCAGCTCCCCCTGCCCGGCGGCTGCCCGGCGGCCCGCGGCCACCGGCTGCTGCTGCTGACCGCCCCCCACGCCCTGCCGGCCCTGGTGCCGCTGCTGGATCCACTGGGCGGCACCCTGGTGTGGCAGGCGGCGGAAGGGGAGAGCCGCGGGTTGCCCCTGCGCGAACTCACCTGGAACCACACCACCCTGCATCTGCGCGCCCACGACAAAGGCTGGACCTACCTGCAGATGCTGCTGCCCCAGCCGGAAGCGCCGGCGCTGGCAGCCCTGAAGCAGCGCTGGGGCGACGACCTGCTCTGGCACCTGGAGGGCGTGCGTCAGCAGGGCCAGCAACGTCTGGCGGCGATTCCGCTGGTGCGCTGGCGGGATCGGGCGGCGCTGCAGGCGTTGATGGAGCAGGCCAGGGAGCTGGGCGCCCTGCTCTTCAACCCCCACAGTCTCACGGTGGAAGACGGCGGGCTGGGGGTGATCGATGCCGACCAGGTGGCGGCCAAGATGGCTTACGACCCGGCGGGGCTGCTCAACCCCGGCAAGCTGCGCGGCTGGACCAGCTGCGACTGATCCAACCGCGGCTGATCCACCCGCGGCAGATCACCCCGCCGACATTCAGAAACGCGGACGCCCGGCCGCCCCGGGCCCACAGGCTGAGGCGGCGGAGCTCAACCGCACTCCAGGCTGGCCCGGGTGCTGATGCCGGTGAGCGGGTGGGTGCCGCTGGCCCTCTGGCAGAGGGCGCGCTGATCGGCGCGGTCCAGCAGGGCATCGGTGAAGTCGGCGTTCTCCACCTGCGCGCCACTGAAACTGCTGCCGGCGGCGATCACCCCGCGCAGCAGGGCACCGCGCAGATCGGTTTCACTGAAGTCAGCCCGGTCCATCAGGGCGTCGGAGAGATCGGCGCCACGGAAATCGGAGCGCGAAAACACCCCCTGCGTGAGGATCGAGCCGTGCAGATCGGCTCCGGAGAAATCGGCATCCCGCCCCAGTGCGCCGGCGAACGAGGTATTGGCAAGCTGCTGACCGCTGAAATCCACGCCGCTCTGGTTGGTGAGCGTGTAATCCACCCGGTCCTGAAACAGAGCGCGCTCCTGAAGGCCCACACCGGCGGAGGTGTCGAGCGCCAGAGCCGGCAGCGGCCCGAGGCCTGCCCCCAGCAGCAGCGCCGCTACCAGCACGGCCAGCGCGGCCAAGCGCGTATTCACGGCCAGGGCTGGGCACACCGCCAGCCAGCCCCACCAGCGCCACCCCTGCTGCGGGGCCGCCTCCACTGCCTCTTTACGCACCACCACCTCGCTCTGCGTCCTTCCCTCGTTATGCCTCAATGTCATCGCTCCAGCCCGGACGTGCCGTCCTCACTCTCCCCTGCCCCGGGGGCCAGGTCCAGCGTGCCAGCCGCCAGCAAGCTGCCCAGCAGGTAGAGCGAGCCCGCCACCACCACCGGCGGGGCCCCGGCAACGGCCTTCCAGGCGGTGGACGCCGCCGCCAGTCCCTCTTCCAGGCTGGCGGCAGCCAGCAGGGCAGCGGCCCGCTCAGGGCAGGCGCTGCGCAGCTCGGCGGCGCTCCAGCAGGCGTGGCCGGGAACGGGCACCAGCCAGCAGCGATCCGCGGGGGCCAGCAGGGCGCGCACCATCTCCGGGCCCTGCTTGTTGGCCAGCATGCCCAGTACCCAGAGCTGGGGCGGCGCCGGCTCACCCCTGCCGCCACCGTCAAGTTCGGCCCGCAGCGCCTGGGCCGCCGGCAGGTTGTGCGCCCCGTCCAGCAGCAGGGGCAGCTGGCCCCATCGCGCCCGCTGCCGGCGGCCTGGCCAGCGGGCGGCGGCAAACCCCGCGCTGATCGCCGCATCGGGAAGGTGCCAGCCCTGGCGGCGCAGCACCTGGAGCATCTCCAGCGCCACCGCCGCATTGGTGCGCTGCATGTCGCCCGGCAGGCCATGGCGCCAGCGCAACCGACCCGCCACCAGCTCCTGCCCCTGTTGCGCCAGCGGACTCACCCAGTGAAGTGGGCAGCCCAGCTGTTGCGCCCGCTGCGCCAGCACGTCCGCCACATCGGGCCGCTGGGGGCCAGACACGGCCGCGGCGGCCCCATGCAGCACGCCGGCTTTTTCACCGGCGATCGCCGCCTCGCTGTCACCGAGGAATTCAGCGTGGTCGAGGCCAATGCTGGCGAATCCCAGCACGCGGCGATCAGGGTGGACCGTGGTGGCATCCAGCCGTCCCCCCAACCCCACCTCCAGCACCACGATCTCCAGCCCGGCTTCGGCGAAGGCCACGAAAGCCGCCGCCGTCACCAGCTCGAACGGGGTGAGATCGTGGCGGCGCGCCAGCGGTTGCAGGGCCGTCAGCAGGCGGCGCAGGTGGGCGGGAGCGATGGGAGCGGCCCCCAGCTGGATCCGCTCGCACCAGCTCACCAGATGGGGCGAGGTGTAGAGCCCGCAGCGATGGCCGGCGGCCTGAAGCGCCGCATGGAGCAACACGCAGATCGAGCCCTTGCCGTTGGTGCCAGCCACCTGCACGGCGGCAAAGCGGCGTTCGGGATGGCCCAGCTCCGCCAGCGCCGCCCGCAGACGCTCCAGGCCCAGGTCCACCCCGCGACGGCTGAACGGTTCGATCAGGTCGGCGAAGTCGTCGATGGATGGGAAGCGATGAGAAACCGCGGCGCTCGTGAGCGTCAGGCGCCGGCCAACGCATCCAGCGTTTGCGCGAGGCGACTGACCGCCAGGCGCAGGTGCTTGGGCCGGATCACCAGCGGCGGCACAAAGCGCACCACACGCGGGCCGGCGGGCACCACCAGCAGGCCGGCTTCGATCGCCCGCAGGGCAATCGCCGGTGCCGTGAGCTCACCGTCGGCCTTGAGCACCAGACCCTGCAGCAGCCCCCAGCCGCGCACCCCCTCGAGCTGGTGGGGGCGCTGGTCCACCAGATCCCGCAACAGCGACTGCAGCACCATGCCCATGGCCGCCACGTGCGGCACCAGGGCGCGCCGCTCCAGCTCCTGCACCACCGTGAGGGCGGCGCGGCAGGCAAAGGGATTGCCGCCGAAGGTGCTGGCGTGGTCGCCCGGGCGGAAGTGATCCACCGAGCGCTTCACAGCCAGGGCTCCGATCGGGATGCCACCGCCGAGGCCCTTGGCGAGGGTGATCGCATCGGGCTCCACGCCGAGTTGCTCGTAGCCCCACAGCGCACCGCTGCGGCCCACGCCGATCTGAACCTCATCGAAGATCAGCAGGATGCTGTGCCGGTCGCAGAGCTCCCGCAGGCGGCGGAAGAAGGTGGGATCCCCGGGGTTCACCCCCCCTTCGCCCTGCAGCGGCTCGATCAGCACGGCGGCAACGCGGGGGCCGCCGGCCTCACAGGCCGTCAGCAGCGTTTCGAACGCGGCGATGTCGTTGTAGGGGAAGAAGCGGAAGCCTTCCACCATGGGCTCGAAGCCATGGTGGTATTTCGGCTGGCCGGTGGCGCTCACCGCCGCCAGGGTGCGGCCGTGGAAGCTGGCCTGGGCCGTAAGGATGATCGGCCGCTCGATGCCTCGCACGGTGTGACCGTGTTTGCGGGCCAGCTTGATGGCCGCCTCATTGGCCTCGGCGCCGGAATTGCAGAAGAACACCCGATCGGTGCAGCTGCGGCTGGTGATCCAGGCGGCCAGCTCCTCCTGCTCGGGAATCCGGTAGAGGTTCGACACATGCTGCAGGCGGCCCAGTTGCCGGGAGAGCGCCTTGCGCATCACACGGTCGCTGTGGCCGAGGGTGCAGGTGGCGATGCCAGCCACACAGTCGAGGTAGCGGCGGCCAGCGCTGTCCTGCACCCACACGCCCTTGCCTTTCGCCAGCTCCAGCGGGAAGCGGGCGTAGGTATCCATCACCGGGTCGGGCACCAGCACCAGCGTGGGAGCGGGCCGTGGCGGAGCGGCGATCTCTACGGACATGGGGCTGAGGCTGGAGGGATGGGAGCGGTGGGACTCGAACCCACATGCCCGAAGGCGCTCGATTTTGAGTCGAGTCCGTCTACCAATTCCGGCACGCTCCCGCTCAACGACTGTAGGGGGAGGCGGGAATCAGCCCCTCGACCGAGCAACGGGCAGCTGCCCGGCTCTGGGCTCAGCCATTCACGCGGCGGATCACCGCGCCGACGCTGTTGAGCTTCCCTTCCAGATCGGCGTAGCCGCGGTCGAGGAACTCCAGGCCCTGGACGCTGGTGGTGCCATCGGCGGCCAGACCCGCCAGCACCATCGCCGCGGAAGCACGCAGATCGGTGCCCTGCACAGGAGCGCCGCTGAGCCGGGCCACGCCTTCCACGAACGCCGTATTGCCCTGCATGCGGATCGAAGCCCCCATGCGCTGCAGTTCAGCCACATGCTGCAGGCGGTTTTCAAAGATCGTCTCGACAACCATGCTTGTGCCCGAGGCCGTGGCCAGCAGGCTCATGAACGGGGCCTGCAGGTCGGTGGGGAAGCCAGGGAACGGCTGGGTGCGCAGGTCGAGCGCCTGAATCCGGTCGGCGCGGATGGTCATGCCGATGCCATCCGCTTGCAGCGAGCAACCGGCTTCCTCCAGCTTGCTGATCACGGCACCGAGGTGGTCGGGGATCAGCGGGGCGACCCGCAGCTCGGAGCGCGTGATCGCCGCTGCCAGCAGGAAGGTGCCGGCCTCGATGCGATCAGGAATCACCGCGTAATCGGCCCCATGGAGCCGCTCGACGCCAACGATCGTGATCGTGGGGGTGCCGGCGCCGCGCACCTTGCCCCCCATGGCGATCAGCAAGCCGGCCAGATCCACCACCTCAGGTTCGAGCGCGGCGTTGTGGATCACCGTTTCGCCTTCGGCCAGAGCCGCGGCCATCATCAGCGTTTCGGTGGCGCCAACGCTGGGGCATTCCAGGTGGATGTGGCCGCCATGGAGCCGATGGCTGCGGCCGGGCACCACGGCCGAAACCACACCGTGATCGATGGTGACCTGGGCGCCGAGCGCCTTGAGGCCCCGCACGTGCTCGATCACCGGACGGGAACCGATCTGGCAGCCACCAGGGAGGGGAATCTTCGCCACACCCAGGCGAGCCAGCAGCGGGCCGATGCAGAAGAAGCTGGCCCGCAGGCTGTTGACCAGTTCGTAGGGGGCGGTGGAGTGGGTGAGATGGGCCCCATCGAGCTCGATCCAGTCGGCCCCGCGCTTCACCTTCACGCCGAAGGCACCGAGGATCTCGCCCATCGCCGCGATGTCGGTGAGGGGGGGGATGTTGCGCAGGCGCAGGGGCTGGGTGCTCATCAGGCAGGCCGCCATCAGCACCAGCGCTGAATTCTTGGCGCCGCTCACGCGCAGCTCGCCGGACAGACGGTGTCCCCCCAGGATCTCCAGGCGGGGGTTGACCATCAGCTGGGGAGCCACGGCGGCGGTCACGGTCATGGCTGATTACAGAGCCGATGGTGCCGGCATCTTGACAATTCAGAGGCGCACCGTCTAGCCGTCCGCCCCCCGAACTGTCTTCCGGAGCACCCCGTGTGGTGACGCGAAAACCGGTGGCCGGTCGTGCAGACGATGATCTAGGGTTGCTCGGTCGCTGCGGCGGCACGCCAGCGGATGTGGCGGAATTGGTAGACGCGCTAGTTTCAGGTACTAGTGGCAGCAATGTCGTGGGAGTTCAAGTCTCCCCATCCGCATCATTTTTCATCTCACTCCTCCCTGTCCTGTAGGAACCTTCAACCCGGGTTCTCCTCCGTCGCGCTCCCGTTTCCATGATCGTCCTCAAGATCAGCAATTCCTCCGAGGTCGTGGCGGGGAAGATCGGGCGCTTTCTTGAACGCCTCACCCCCGGCGGTTTCGACGAAACCACCGTCGAGGACATCGTGCTGCAGAAGCTCGTCGAAAATCTGCGCGAAGAAGGGATCCGCGGCGAAGTGGCAGCAGTCAAAGGAATGGATCTTCATGCCACCGAACTGGTGATGAAGGATTCCATGCATGTCAGAAAGCATCAGATCTTCTGAATCCCCACAGGCCGGCGACCCCTGGCCAGCCAGCCAACTCCCACAATCCGGCGAACCAGGCCAATCGGGCGCGCCCCTTCAATCCAGCGAACCAGGCCAACCTGAAACGGCTGGCCAGCCTTCAGGGCCGCGCGAACCAGCGGCCTTTCTCCGTCCGCTGATCACAAGCCGGCGCAATCCGGTGGTGGGCCGCTTTCGCGCCTTGCATGAATCGCGTGGGCGGCGCGACCAGGGCCGCGTGCTGCTGGAAGGCACCCACCTGATCGAGGAAGCCGCCCGCCTTGGCCTGGCCGCAAGCGAACTTCTCGCCACACCCGCCTGGATCGAGGCCCATCAGGCCCTGCTGCACCAGCATCCAGCCATGGCGGCGGTGCTGCAGCCGGTGGATGAGGCGGTGCTGGCGGCTGCGGCCACCACCCAGCACCCCGATGGGGTGGTGCTGAGCCTGGACCTGCCACGTCCCGCCGCGCCCGCCAGGCCGGGGTTCGTGCTGGCCCTGGAGCAGCTGCAGGATCCGGGCAACCTGGGCACCTTGATGCGCACGGCCCTGGCAGCCGGGGTGGAGGCACTGTGGCTGGCCGGTGGCGCCGACCCCTGGCAGCCGAAGGTGGTGCGCGCCTCCGCCGGTGCGGCCCTCACCCTGCCGCTCGAGCGGCTCGCTGGGCTCGCCCTGCGTCTGCAGCAGGCCCGCGCGCAGGGGGTCCAGGTGGTGGCCACTGCCGTCACGGCCCGCGTCGGCCCCACCCCTCCAGCCAGCGCCCCAAGCGCCACCGGTCCTTCCGGCACCGGGCCTACCGCCAGCCCCTCTGAGGCCACACCCTCTGCGGCCGGCGCCTCTGCAGCCGGCACTGCGGCGCTTCCCTACTGGCAGCTCGACTGGACGCTGCCAACCGTGCTGTTGCTGGGCAACGAAGGGGCAGGGCTGAGCGCCGACCTGCTCAGCTGCTGCAGCCACCGGGTCACGATTCCCCACAGCGCCGCCGTGGAATCCCTCAACGTGGCCGTGGCGGCCGGTCCCCTGTTGCTGGAACGCTGGCGCCAGCAACAGGAGAGAATGCCGGTCACTCCCTGAGACACGCCCCGGTGAGCGACAGCAGCGCCTCTTCCTTCGACTACGACGTGATCGTGATCGGCGCCGGCTACGGCGGCTTCGATGCGGCCAAGCATGCGGCCGAGCATGGCCTGCGCACGGCAATCATCGAATCGCGTGACATGGGCGGGACCTGTGTGAACCGCGGCTGCGTGCCCTCCAAGGCGCTGCTGGCCGCCAGTGGCCGGGTGCGGGAGCTGGCCGATGCCAAGCACCTGCAAGGCTTCGGCATCCACGCCGCGCCGGTGCGCTTCGAGCGGCAGAAGATCGCCGATCACGCCAATCAGCTGGTGGCCACGATCCGCACCAATCTCACCAAGACCCTGGAGCGGTCAGGGGCCGTGATTCTGCGCGGCAAGGGCCGCCTCGATGGACATCAGCGGGTGGCGGTGCGCCAGAGCAACGGGGTGGAGCAGGTGTTCACCGCCCGCGATGTGATCGTGGCCACCGGCTCGGATCCCTTCGTGCCGCCCGGAATCGAAACCGACGGACGCACGGTGTTCACCAGCGACGAAGCGATCAGCCTCGAGTGGCTGCCTCGCTGGATCGCCATCGTGGGCAGCGGCTACATCGGCCTGGAGTTCGCTGACGTGTACACAGCGCTGGGTTGCGAGGTCACGATGATCGAGGCGCTCGATCGGGTGATGCCCACCTTCGATCCCGACATCGCCAAGATCGCCGCTCGCCATCTGATCGACGGCCGGGACATCGACACCCGCGCCGGTCTGCTGGCCCGCAAGGTGACCCCGGGGGCGCCGGTGCGGATTGAACTGGCCGCCATGGCCACCAAGGAGCTGGTGGAGGTGCTGGAGGTGGATGCGGTGCTGGTGGCCACCGGGCGTGTGCCGGTGAGCAAGGATCTTCACCTGGCCAGCGTGGGCGTGGAAACCAACCGCGGCTTCATCCCCGTGAACGACCAGCTCCAGGTGCTGGCGGGCGAGACGCCCGTTCCCCATCTCTGGGCCGTGGGCGACGTGACCGGAAAGATGATGCTGGCCCACACCGCCGCCGCCCAGGGCACCGTGGCGGTGGACAACATCCTTGGCCATACGCGCACGATCGACTATCGCTCGATTCCGGCCGCCACCTTCACCCATCCCGAGATCAGCTCGGTGGGCCTGAGCGAAGCCGACGCCAAGGCGCTGGCGGCGGCCGAGGGGTTTGAACTGGGCAGCGTGCGCAGCTACTTCAAGGCCAACTCCAAGGCGCTGGCAGAACTGGAAAGCGATGGGCTGATGAAGCTGCTGTTCCGCAAGGACACCGGCGAAGTGCTGGGCGCACACATCTATGGATTGCACGCCGCCGACCTGATTCAGGAGGTGGCCAACGCCGTGGCCCGCCGCCAGCGCGTCGGAGACCTCGCCACCGAGGTGCACACCCACCCCACCCTGAGCGAAGTGGTGGAGGTGGCTTACAAGCAGGCTGCCATGGCCGTGGCAGGTTGAATGTCTGCCTGTGTCGGCTAGGTTGCCAGCGAAAATCGCAGGATGAGATCGTCATAATCACGATCTCCAAGGCCGACACGGTCTTCGATTCCCCAGGCATTGGGGCCAAACCTGTTGAAATGGTTGAGGCCTCCACGATTGGCTTCGGCGAATCCAAAGAGCGTTTGCCCCGTGAGGTTCACGGTCAGAGCGGGGGCATAAAGTTCTCCTGCAGCCACCGAAAACGAGAAAGGCAGCACCTTCTGATCCGATACCGCAAGTGTGGAGCCCTGGGACATCAGCAGATTGGCTGGATCAAGGGCGGCCTTTTCGTAGCCTGCGTCGCCGGGTTGCAGCACCGTTCCAGTGAGGGGATCTCGCACGCCACCGTTGGGATCTGTCACGCGATAAAACGAGAGCGTGGAGATGAACGATGCAGAGCGGCTGATGGAGCCCTGCACTGTCACGGCCGTACCCGGAGCCAGCCGGGTGGTGTCGACCAGGTCGATGGGTGCGGTTGCGGTCTGCCCTTTGGGAAGCGTGGTGGCGCGATCCGGAAGTGCGGGGAATGAAGCGTAGAAGCGTCGGCCTTGGGGATCCTGGTAGGCATTGATCACCTGTCCACTCAGAGTGTCAGTGACGGCAACGCCGAGAAGGCTGCCGACGGGCTTGTTGCTCCAGGGGTTGCGAAGCACCGGCCCATCGATCTCAACGAACGTGGCCTGCGCTGCTCCGTTCAGATCCAGGGTGATGGAGATGGTGTGATCGGAGCTTCCAACCGTGAAGGGACCCGGAGCAGCCCCGGGTGCCGTGGGATCATTGCCCGGCCCCCCGGGGTTGAAGACCGGCGAATAGGCCCCTGACGAAGGCATCCGAATTGACCTGAGGCGCGCCACCGCAGCAGAGCTCCCCTCCAGAATGACGTCGTAATAGTTGTCGTGATCTTCGATGTAGCCGCCATTCACTGTGGCACCGGCCTGGGCAAGATCAGCCAGCCCAACGACCGTGATCGTGCCAAAAGGACCCACCCTCACAGGCGTGCCAGCTTGGGTGATGAAAACAGGACTGCCATCTTGATCGCTGGCCTCAAGGATGAAGTACCGGCTGAAATCACCTGGGAAAAGGCTGGTGATCCCATCGGATGAAAAGCCAGCACTTGTGTAAAGTCTGAGGCGATACTGGGCACGATCTCCATACAGATCCTGGCCACTGTTTCTCTGGGAGGCCAGGCTCACACCAATCGGGCCTCCTTCACCCAGATCACTGAACGTGTTGAGCTTGGCGGCCACCAGCCTGGGCCCATTTCCTTCTACGTAGGGATTGGAACTGGTCACAGAAAAACCAACGGCGCTCAACGGTCCATCCGCACCAAGCAGCTCCAGGGGGGAGCCGTCATTGACCACTGTCACCGCCGTGGGGTAGAGAGCACCCGGCTGACCCGGGGCCAGGCGATTACCGAACTCACCGGCAATCACCACGGTCTGGCGCTCGTTGAACTCCAGGTTGGGGAGGAAAGCGGCCACCTGAGGTGTGACGACCCTGCCGTCACTCAGGGTGACAGCAAAATCGGTGCCGTTCAATCGCGTCGGGAGCAATGGATGGCTGAACACGATTGGCATCGTGTCTGCCTCCAGGAGATTGACGCCGTAAACCGACGCGACGCTCTGAGTGGAAGCGGCAGAGGTGTAGGCCCTTTGACCAGCCCCAAGCGCAGGATCAAGATTGTTCCACGCCACGTTGTAAGCGGCGGCAATGGCCTGACTGGCGGCATCGGTGCCGGTCATCCCGGGGATACCGAGATACCCTTCGAATCCGTAGTTCCCCGTGATGATTCGTGGAACTGGATCAAAGATATCGGCGTTGTAGTTAATCGGCGTTAGCAAGCTACTCGCCGTTCCAGAGAAATCGGCTTGGCTGTTGGCAACGAAGCGCCGAAGTGGCTCGGCCAAGAGTGTGTAGATCACTGCCATGGCTTCTTCCTTTTTTTGGCGCGAATGTAGCAAGATTTTCCCGCCGGATCAGCGGCATGGCAATCTGTGCTGAGCGATTGCTTGGAGACTGGAACCCTGGACATTCGTCGCCGTCCACCCAATCCGCCGGTGAAGGTGGCCAATCTTCAATTCGGCATTCCCCATCCCGAGCAGGAGCCTCAGCACATCCTCGAGCGGATCGTCTGGGAGAAGGATCGCGAGGTGGCCGCCGCCAGGGAGCGGGTGCCGCTGGAAACGCTGCAGCGCCAGCTGCGCGACCTGCCCCCCACCCGTGATTTCGTCGCCGCGCTGCGGGCGAGCTGCCGCAAGCCTGCGGTGATTGCCGAGATCAAGAAAGCCAGCCCCAGCAAAGGCGTGATCCGCGCCGATTTCGATCCCGTGGCCATTGCCAGGGGCTACGCGGCCGGTGGCGCCAGCTGCCTGTCGGTGCTCACCGACAAGACTTTTTTCCAGGGTGGCTTCGAGGTGCTGGTGGAGGTGCGCCAGGTGGTGGATCTGCCCCTGCTCTGCAAGGACTTCATCCTTTCCCCCTACCAGCTGCACCAGGCGCGCGCCGCCGGCGCCGATGCGGCCCTGCTGATCGCGGCGATCCTCACTGACCAGGACGTGGTGTACCTGATGAAGGTGGCCCGGGCCCTGGGGCTGGCCGTGCTGGTGGAGGTGCACGACGCCGACGAGCTGGAGCGGATGCTGCGCCTGCCCATCTGGTCGGAGCAGAGCACGGCGGCTCACACCCTGATCGGCATCAACAACCGCGACCTCACCAGCTTCCACACCGACCTCGCCACCACTGAGCAATTGATGGCCCGTTTCGGCGATCAGGTGCGGCAGCGGGGGGCACTGCTGGTGAGCGAATCGGGGCTGTTCAGCCGCGACGACCTCGACCGGGTGCAGAGCGCCGGCGCCGATGCGGTGCTGGTGGGGGAAGCGCTGATGCGCCAGCCGGATGTGACCGCCGCGTTGGAGCAACTGATCAGCGGCTGATGGCTCAATGCGGCCCTGGTGGTACTGCGAGCGTGCAAGCCAGAGCTCGACCATGAAAAAACCCCGCCGAGGGCGGGGTGTGATGAACAAAAGCCTGGTGGGGTTTCGATCCCGAGGATCACACCTTGCGGGAGTAGTACTCCACCACCAGCAGTTCGTTGATCTCCAGCGCCACCCATTCACGCTCAATGCGGCCGTTGACCTTGGCCGAGAGCTTGGCTTTGTCGAGCTCGAGGTTGGGGGGGATGTTGGAGAGACCGGGGAACTCCAGGTTGCCTTCAGCCAGCTGCTTGCTGGCCTTGCGCTGACGCACGGTGATCACATCACCGGCGCGGCACTGATAGCTGGGGATGTCAACGACGCGGCCGTTCACGGTGATGTGGCCGTGGTTCACCAGCTGGCGGGCGCCGGGCACGGTGGGGCCGAAACCGAGACGGAAGCAGACGTTGTCGAGACGGTTCTCGAGCAGTTTGAGCAGGTTGGTTCCGGTGGAACCTTCCTGGGCGCGCGCTTTCTTCACGTAGCGCACGAGCTGACGCTCGGAGATGCCGTAGTTGAAGCGAAGTTTCTGCTTCTCTTCCAGACGGATGGCGTATTCGGAGCGCTTGCGACGGGCTTGGCCGTGCTGACCGGGGGGATAAGCCCGCTTGGCGGACTTACGGGTGAGACCGGGGAGGTCTCCCAAGCGCCGCGTGATCCTCAGGCGAGGGCCGCGGTATCGAGACATCGGGGAAAGCTGTTTAAAGGGATGGACCGGCGCCGCCGTTGACCTGGGAGCATGCTGGAGGTTTCCCTCGGCAGCTCCCGGCAGTGGAACGCCAGCCCAACACTCTATCTTTCGGGGCCAACGCCCTCTCCGCCTTGGTCGCCCGGGTGCTTGTGGGCCTGATCCAGGCCTACCGGCAGTGGCTGTCTCCCCTGCTGGGGCCCCGCTGCCGCTTCATCCCCAGCTGCAGCGCCTATGGCCTGGAGGCGATCCAACGCCATGGCCCCTGGCGGGGCGGTTGGCTCACGGCCCGCCGCCTGCTGCGCTGTCACCCCTTCACGCCGTGCGGCTGCGATCCGGTTCCCGACTGAAGTTCTCTCCCCCCACGCCATCCCTTGCCGATGACCGCCACGGCCGGCCTTCCCCCTCTGACGCTCTACCGGCGCGACGGCTGCTGCCTCTGCGACGGGCTGGAGCAACGGCTGCGGGCGCTTGACCCCCGGCCCGAGCTGGTGCTGGTGGATGTGGCGAGCGACCCCGCGCTCGAGGCCCGTTACGGGCTGGAGATTCCGGTGCTGGCCGTACGGCGCGCCGATCAGCTGCAGGAATTGCCGCGGGCCTCGCCGCGGCTCAGCGGGGCCGCCCTCGACCGCTGGCTGAGGAAGTGTCTGGCAGCGCTATCGGACGCCCCCGAATCCGCCTAAAACCCTGCGAACCCCGCCCCCATGGCGGCTGCTACCCCCATCCCCATGACCCAGCCTCTCCATTCCCTCCTGCACAAGAGCGGTCTGGAGGTGCCCCCCGCCCTGGGGGATGGAACCGTCACCGGCGTGAGCTGCGATTCCCGCCATGTGGGTGCCGGCACCCTGTTCGTGGGGGTGCCTGGCGGTCAGGTGGATGGCGGCGTGTTCTGGCCCAAGGCGCTGAGCAATGGCGCGGTGGCTGCGGTGATCGGCGCGGCGGCCGCCGCCCAGTGCCCGCCCGCCGCCACCGACCCGGTGCTGGTGGTGCCCGGACCGCTGGCGGAAATCGCCGGACGGCTGGCTGCAGCCTTCTGGGGGGAGCCCAGCCAGCAGCTGGCCCTGATCGGCGTCACAGGCACCAACGGCAAGACCACCACCACCCATCTGATCGAACATCTGGCAGCCGCCTGCGGCCAGCCGGTCGCCCTGTTCGGCACGCTCAGCAACCGCTGGCCCGGGCACAGCGCCACCGCCTCCCACACCACCGCCTTCGCCGATGAGCTGCAGCGGCAACTGGCCGAGGCGGTGGCCGCGGGCGCCCGGGTCGGGGCGATGGAAGTGAGCTCCCATGCGCTTGATCAGGCGCGGGTGGCGGGCTGCCGCTTCGCCGGCGCCGTGTTCACCAACCTCACCCAGGACCATCTCGACTACCACCCGTCGATGCAGGCCTACTTCGAGGCCAAGGCCCTGCTGTTCGCCTCCGAGCGGCTGGCAGGGGGCGCGGTGGTGAACATCGACGACCCGTGGGGCGCGCGGCTGGCGGAGCGCCTGGCGGACACCCTCGGCGCGCGCCTCTGGCGCTGCTCACTGGCGACGCCGGCCGAAACGGCAGCGGGGGCGGGCGTGGCGGAGCTGAGCGTGCGTGACCTGGTGTTCGGGGCCGATGGCGTCAGCGGCACCCTGGTGAGCCCGCTGGGATCCGGGCTCTTCCGTTCGCCGCTGGTGGGGCGCTTCAACCTGATGAACCTGCTGGAAGCGGTGGGAGCTCTGCTGCAGCAGGGGCTGGAGCTGGCCCCGCTGCTGGCGGCGATCGGCAGCTTCCGCGGGGTGCCCGGCCGCATGGAGCGGGTGGTGCTGGCTGGCGGTGCCGGCGCTGGCCTGCCGGCGGTGCTGGTGGACTACGCCCACACCCCCGATGGGCTGGAGAACGCCCTGGCCGCCTGCCGGCCCTTCTGCTCCGGCCGGCTGATCTGCGTGTTCGGCTGCGGCGGCGACCGCGACCGCGGCAAGCGGCCCCAGATGGCGGCGATCGCTGCCCGGCTGGCGGATCGGGTAGTGGTCACCTCCGACAATCCGCGCACGGAAGACCCCCAGCTCATCCTTGACGACGTGGTGGCCGGCATTCCCGCCGGCACCGACCTGGTGGTGGAGGGAGACCGGGCCGCCGCCATCGCCCTCGGCATCGCCAGCGCGGCGCCCGGCGATCTGGTGCTGATCGCCGGCAAGGGCCATGAGGACTATCAGATCCTCGGCACCACCAAGATCCACTTCGACGATCGGGAAGAAGCGCAGAAGGCGCTGCAGCTCAGAAGCGCCTGAGGAGCGAGCGACCTTGCCAGGGAGAGGCAGCCGCGCCGTCCGCTCCATAAAACTGTGCGTTTGAACACACAAACGGCCGAAAACCATCACCAGGCGGTGAGAAGATCAACCGCGATACCGCCGCTCAACCCGCATGGCCTCCAGTGTTCCACTGGCGAAGAAGTTCTTCGCTGAACTGATCGGCACCTTCTGGCTGGTGCTCGGAGGCTGCGGCAGCGCCGTGCTGGCAGCGGTGTTCCCCTACGACAACCCCGCCGCCAACCCGCTGGGTCTTGGCTTCCTCGGCGTCTCGCTCGCCTTCGGTCTGACCCTGCTGACCATGGTCTACACCTTCGGGCACATCTCCGGCTGTCACATCAACCCGGCCGTCAGCTTCGGGCTGTGGGCCGGCGGCAAGTTTCCCGGCTCCCAGCTGCTGCCTTACGTGATCGCCCAGGTGCTCGGCGGCGTGATCGCCGGCGGTGTGATCCTGCTCGTGGCCAGCGGCAGGGAGGGCTTCGCCCTCACCGGTGGCAATCCGCTGGCCACCAACGGCTGGGGAGCCCACTCTCCCGGCGGCTACGGCTTCCTGGCAGCGCTGGTGATCGAAGTGATCCTCACGTTCGTGTTCCTGCTGGTGATCATGGGCGCCACCGATCGCCTGGCTCCCGGCGGCTTCGCCGGGGTGCCGATCGGCCTCAGCCTCACCCTGATTCACCTCATCAGCATCCCCGTCACCAACACCTCCGTGAACCCCGCCCGCAGCACCGCCGTGGCGGTGTGGGTCGGCGGCGATGCCATGGCGCAGCTGTGGCTGTTCTGGGTGGCACCGATTGCCGGCGCCCTGCTGGCGGGCTGGGTTCACCGCACCCTGATGGCCTCCGACACGGTCGGCTGATCGCTCCCGGCTCATGGGCTGCGGAACGCTCCCGGCTCATGGCCAGCGCAACGCTCCTGGGTTACCGCCGGCTCAGGAGCCTCACACCAGCTGACGCAGGGTGTCGAGCAGCCGTTCCACCTCGGCTGCGCTGGTGGTCACATGGGTGCAGGCCCTCAGACAGGCCGGGTCGTCGAGGCTGCGCAGCCAGAGGCCCTGCTTCCCCAGCGCCTGCACCACCGCCTGGGGGCTCTGACCAGCCACGGTGAAACTCACCAGGCCAGCAGGTGGCGCCGCGCTCAGCAGCGGCGTGATCCCATCAATCTCCTGCAGCCCCTGCCACAGCTTGCTGCTGCGCTCCTGGATCAGCGAAAGCCGCTGCTCGCACGAGCCCAGCGACTCCAGCAACGCCAGCGAGGTGTGCAACCCTGCCAGCAGCGGCGTGCAGGAGGTGGCCACTTCGAAGCGGCGGCTGTCGGTGTGCCAGGCACTGCCCCCCTGCGATTCGTTCGCCAGGCTGCGCCAGCCTCCCAGCGTGGGCTGCGACTCCACCAGCAGCCGCGCCGACAACGCCACCCCACCCAGCCCTTCGGGGCCGCAGCACCACTTGTGGCCAGTGAAGGCGTAGATATCAGCCTGGCTGGCGGCTTCAGCCACGGGCAGGCTTCCCACCGACTGGGCCGCATCCACCAGCAACCACGGTTGGCGCGCGTGCTCCCGCAGCCGCGCAGCCACAGCCGCGATCGGCATCACCAGGCCGGTGTTCCAGAGCAGGTGGGAGAGCACCACCAGGCGGGTGCGCGGCGTCAGTGCGGCTTCGAGCGCCGCCAGCACGGCGGCCTCCACCGCAGCGGCGGAATCGCCGCGGATCTCCTTCACCGCCAGGGTGTCGAGGCTGAGGCCTTCGCGGCGCGCCAGCTCGCGGCAGGCCGCCACGATGCCGGGGTGCTCGCAATCACTGATCAGCAAAGCGTCGCCGGGCTGCCAGGGGAGCCCCCAGAGCGGCAGCACGCAGCCGCTCGACACGTTCTCGGTGAGCGCCAACCGATCGGGAGGGACGCCGCAGCCAGCCGCCAGAACCCCGCGCAGACTGCTCAGTTGCGCTGAAAGCCAGGGCCAGACGTCTGCCGTGAACGGGCCCAGCTCCTGCAGCCGCTGCCAGCTGGCGGTGATCGCCGCGAGCGAGGGCGTCGGCAGGGGGCCCTGGCCGCCGTAGTTGAAGTAGCTCTTGTTCGCCAGCGCCGACATGAGCTGCCGCAGCTGGGCAGGGGTGTGTGGATCCATGGGGGAAACGATGCCGTCGTCAGGTGAGCACGGAACCCTTCAGGAAGGGGTGCGCCGCCGCCAGAGCCCGCAGGTTGGCGCCGGTCACGTGGGCGATGTCGCCCAGCGCCTCGTGGGTGAGGAAGGCCTGGTGGGCGGTGATCAGCACGTTGGGGAAGGTGAGCAGCCTGGCGAGCAGGTCGTCTTGAAGCACATGGCTGGAGAGATCCTCGAAGAACACCCCCTCCTCTTCCTCATAGACATCAAGTGCCACTCCACCGAGCCGGCCCGACTTGAGCGCCTCGATCAGCGCGGAAGTGTCAATCAGGCCGCCACGGCTCACATTGACGAGAATCACGCCCGGTTTCATGCGCTCAATGGTTTCGCGCCGGATGATGTGATGGGTTTCCGGCGTGAGCGGAACGTGCAGGGAGATCACATCACTCATCGAGGCCAATGTGATGGGATCGAGATAGGTGATGCCCTCACGCGCCGCCCAGGCGGCATCGGGATAGGGGTCGTAGGCCACCACCACCATGCCGAAGCCGTGAAGAATGCGCGCCACGATCTTGCCGATCTTGCCCGTGCCCACGATTCCCACCGTCTTGCGGTGCAGATCGCTCCCCACCAGGCCCTGCAGCGAGAAATTCATCTCCCGCACCCGGTTGTACGCCCGGTGCACCTTGCGGTTCAGGCTCAGCAGCAACGCCACCGCATGTTCAGCCACCGCATAGGGGGACCTGATTAGGTAGCTAGCTCCGCACTCCTCAAGATGCGTTCCGGCCGAGCGTCGCAGCTGCAGATGGCATGAACCACTCGCTCAGTCATTGTTGCCAAGTTGAAGCGGCGGTTGAAGCGGTAATTGAAGGCACCCAGGTAGCGAT
>CALRJS020000007.1:0-108244 GCA_943367595.1 Sphingobacterium thalpophilum | reverse complement strand
TCGGTGCCGTAGAGCTGGATGAACTCGGGCAGCGACAGGCCTGCCTGAAACTGGATTCGATTCATGGCCATGGCGGGCACTGCTAGTACATGTGTACCAGCTTAGGCGGGAAAGGCCTGCGGACGGAGCTTGCTACCTAATCAAGTTAGCACTTGACGCGTCTAGGCCTTCATGTTCGACCGATGACGAGTTGTTGGCAGATGCAACCGGGCTGATTAGGTTCAGATTGTTGTTCCAGAACTGATCCGTGCTGAAGCGTCTTGCCGCTGGCCTCCTGATGGGGTCGGCTCTCGTGGCCTCCACCCTGCCGGCCTCCGCCGCTGTTGATAACGACCTCCCCGTGCGCTGGAACACCGGCGGTGCCGTTTGGTCCACCCCCATGGACGCCTTCAGCACCTTCCTTGAATCCGGCGAAATCACTGACCGTGGCCTGGCCGGTGGCCTCAATCTTTCCGGCTGGACGGCCGCTGAAGTGCGCGACGGTCTCTCCAAGTCGTACAGCGTCGACCTGGTCGGGGTGACCCGTTTCCTCTATTCCGATGAGGGCGTCAAGTTCCTCAAGAACCAGAGCCGCAGCTATTTCCCTTACTGGACGATGAGCACCTACGCCGTGCAGGGTCTGCGCAGCGCGATCATCTCCGATGCCAAGGACGGCCAGATTTCCTCGGCCGGCATCATGGCGGCGCTGCCGGTGGATTACCGCCTGGCTGATTTCTGCGGCACCTACGACGGCAAGCAGAACATCTGCGCCGAAGGCAAGTGCAAGGAAGGCTCCGCCCAGTGCACCTCCCTGCTGTCCTGGTACGTCTTCCTGCCGGCTTGCATCCAGGCCAACCAGATGGGCGATCCTGTGGCCAAGGTTGAAAACTTCCAGGCTCCTGTGGTTGCCCCCGCCGCCGCCGAGCCCATGCCCATCCGCGGCCTCTGGTGAACCCTCGCGGTTCAGCCTTCCGGCCCCGGAATCCCCGGGGCTTTTTTCATGGCCACCAGCAGCGTGTGCTGCAAGGCCTGCGCCAGCTCTGCCCCTTCCAGATCGGCGCTGAGTCGCTCCAGCCGCCCGAGGGCGTCGCTGCCGAGGGCGGCGCTCAGCTGGCGCCCATAGCTCGCCCCCGCGCCGAACCAGCGCTGACGCAAACCGGCGGAGAGCGTCACGCTGAGGGGTTCACGCCACGGCTCCGCTGCCACGCTCCAGCCCCGCGCCTCAAGGCCTTGGTGCAGGGCGTCCGCACCGGGGCCGTTGCCCAGCTCGCCGTTCTCCCAGGCCGCCGCCTGCTGCAGGAGGGTGGTCAGTTCAAGGGGCACGGACCGCTGCCGTTGGCGCAACAGCTCAGTGAGGGCTCCTGCTGGACCGATCAGCGGCAGGCTCTGCAGCAACCGGATCTGGGCCTGGGGCGCCGCCAGCTCGTCGAGGCGATCGAGCCAGGCCGCCAGGCCCGGCGCCTCCAGCTCCTGAAAAGGGGAGCGGCCCACCATCCACTCGAAGCGCTCACCCGGCTCCAGAGCCGCGATCAGCGCCTCGGGCTGATCACCGGGAACGCACAGCAGCCGCGGGCGCCGCAGCTGATCCAGCACCTGCAGCTGCGCCTCCAGCCGGCCCCGATCCGCCTCTGTCGCCACCGTGATCACCACGCCTCCTTCCGGCGTGGCGTCGAGTGGATCCAGGCTCCAGAGCAGCGAGCGGGCATTCAGCACCAGGCAGCGATCCTGCCGCTGCCACTGCACCCCCTGCCAGAAGCGCTGCCGCAGCCGCTCAAGGCGCTGGCCCTCACTGCCGATCTGGCGCCGCAGCCAACGTTGCAGGGCCGGATCCTCGGGGCCAGTGGTGAGCAGGATGCCCTGCTCGAGATCAGCTTCGGCCGCGGCCGCCAGCTGGGCAGCCCGGCGCCGCTGCAGGCCCGCCCCGAGCCCCCCCTCCCAGCCCAGGGCCCCCGGCTTCCAGAACACCTCCCCCTGCAGGGCCCCGGGTAGGTATTGCTGGGCCACCCAGTGCTCCGCGTAGGCGTGGGGGTAGCGGTAGCCCACTCCGTCGCCGAAGGCCTTGCCATCGCGGTTGGCATCCCGCAGGTGGGAGGGCACCTCCTGGCGGCTGGTGGCCCGCACGCTCTTGAGCGCATCGAAGAACCCCAGCACGCTGTTGCTCTTTTCGGTGGAGGCCAGGTAGAGCGCCGCCTGGGCCAGGGGGTAGAGCCCTTCGGGCAGGCCCACCCGCTCGAAGGCGGCGGCGCAGGCCTCCACCACCACCACGGCCTGCGGGTCCGCCAGCCCCACGTCCTCGCCGGCGGCGATCAGCATGCGGCGGAAGATGAAGCGGGGGTTTTCGCCGGCTTCCACCATGCGGGCCAGCCAGAACAGGGCGGCATCGGGATCGGAACCCCGCAGCGACTTGATGAAGGCACTGATCGTGTCGAAATGGGCATCGCCCTGCTTGTCGTAGAGCACGGCCCGCTGCTGAATCGACTCCTCGGCGATCGCCAGATCGATGCGGATCACGCCATCGGCGCCGGGGTCTGTGGTTTCCACCGCCAGCTCCAGGGCATTGAGCAGGCTGCGGGCATCGCCGCCGGCCACATCCAGCAGATGGGCGCTGGCGTTGGGCTCGATCTGGATCGGCCGCCCGCCATAGCCGTGCTCCACATCCGCCAGGGCCCGCTCCAGCAAGCGGCGAAGATCCCCAGGCTCAAGCGGTTGCAGGCGGAACAGGCGGGAGCGGCTCACCAGCGCCTTGTTCACCTCGAAGAACGGGTTTTCCGTGGTGGCTCCGATCAGGGTGATCGTGCCGTTCTCGACCCAGGGCAACAGGGCGTCCTGCTGGGCGGCATTGAACCTGTGCACCTCATCGATGAACAGGAAGCTGCGCAGACCGTGACGACCCAGCCGTTCGCGCGCGGCCTCCACCTCGGCCCGCAATTCCTTCACCCCTGCCAGCACCGCGTTGAGGCTGGCGAAGTGGGAGCGGGTGGTCCCGGCGATGATGCGGGCGAGTGTGGTCTTTCCCACACCGGGCGGCCCGTGCAGGATCAGGTTGCCCACCCGGTCGGCGGCGATGGCGCGGCGCAACAGGCGCCCCGGGCCGAGGATCGCCTCCTGGCCGACGAAGTCATCGAGCCCGCGCGGCCGCATGCGATCGGCCAGTGGGGCGATCCGCTGGCGCTGGCGTGCGGCTTCGAAGTCGAACAGATCGGTCACACCCTTCTGGTTCGCCGCAATCCTCGGCATGCTGAACCCGTGGGTGACAATCCTGCGACCCCACCCCGGCGTACTTCATTGAGGCGTGGGTCCTTCAGAATCCCCCCAACCAGAGCCTGCTGCGTGATCCTTCCTCTCCGCTCCATGTCAGTTGGAACGGGTGTGTCTCTGGCGGCCGCCCTGCTGGTGCTCACGGGCTGTGGAGGCGCTCCGCCAGCTGCGCAGCAGCGCCAGGTGCAGGTGTCCACCCAGCCGGTGGCGCTGGGTCGTTTCAGCAACGATGTCGACACGATCAGCACCCTGGAGGCGATTGAGGAGGTGCAGCTGGCCGCCCAGACCGCCGGGCGCATCGAGCGCCTGTTCGTGCGTCAGGGGGATGTGGTGCGCCAAGGCCAGCTTCTGCTGGTGCTCGATCAGGCCCAGGTGCGCGCCGATGTGGCCAGTCTGATTGCGCAGCGCGACAAGGACCGGCTCAACTACGAGCGCTTTGAGTTTCTGGTGCGCCAGGGTGCCGCCAGTGCACTGCAGCGCGATCAGCTGCGCGCCCAATACATCCAGTCGCGCGAGGCGGTGGTGGCACGCCAGGCCGATCTCGCCTTCAACAACCTCACCGCGCCGATCGGCGGGGTGATCAGCGACCTGCAGGTGAAGCAGGGCGATGTGATCGCTGCCGGCGCGCCTTTCACCAAGGTGGTACGCAACGACCGGCTGATGGCCCGCATCGATGTGCCGGGCGCCTTCACCGACAGGGTGCGGCCCGGCCTGCCGGTGGTGCTGCAGGAGCCACTGGGTGATCGGGTGCTGGCGCGAGGGGTGGTGAGCTCGGTGGATCCGGCCGTCACCCCCGGCACCCAGGCGTTGCTGCTGAAGGCGGAGTTCCCCAATCCCAATGGCGCGTTGCGCACCGGCCTGCGCCTGCGCACCCGCGTGCAGCTGGCGGCTGGCGATGTGCCCTCGGTGCCGTTCGTGGCGGTCACCCAGTCGTCGGGGCAGAGCTTCGTGTTCGCGGTGGGAACCCTGCAGGATCTGGAGCGCAACCCCGGCAGGGCCGACCTGGAGGCGTTGCGGAAGTTGCCCCCAGGCACAAGCTTCGCTCTGCAGGTGCCGGTGCAGCTCGGCGAGTTGCAGAACAACCGCTACCCGGTGCTCAAGGGCGTGGACCTCAACGATCGGGTGATCACCACCAACCTGCTCACCCTGCGTCACGGCACACCCGTGACGGTGAAGTAGGAAGCCGCCGATGTCTGCTTCCGATAACTTCATCACGCGGCCGGTTCTGACCACCGTCTGCAGCCTTCTGATTGTGTTCGCCGGGCTGATCGCCATCCCGCTGCTGCCGGTCGAGAACCTGCCGGATATCGCCCCGCCCACCGTGCAGGTCACCTCCCGCTACAACGGCGCCGATGCCCTCAGCGTCGAGCAGGGGGTTACGGCCGTGCTGGAGCAGCAGATCAACGGCGTCCAGAACATGGAGTTCATCAGCTCCAACAGTTCCGCCGACGGCACCAGCGCCATCACGGTGTCCTTTGTGAGCGGCACCGACGGTGACATCAACCAGGTCAACGTGCAGAACCGGGTGGCCCTAGCCCAGCCCCAGCTCCCCGAGGAGGTGCGCCAGTCGGGGGTGGTGGTGAACCAGGCCTCCAATTCAATTCTGCTGGTAGCCAACTTCGTGAGCGAAGACCCAGCCAACCCTTTCAGCATCGAGACGATCAGCGGCCTGCTGGATCAAGGGCTCACCGATGCCCTCCGGCGGGTACGGGGCGTGGGCAGCATCGCGTATTTCGGCAACCGCCAGCTGGCGGTCCGCCTCTGGCTTGATCCCGACCGGCTGGCCGTCAACAAGCTCACGTCAGCCGATGTGGTGGCAGCCCTCAGTTCCCAGAACCGCCTGGTGCCGGCTGGTCGGGTGGGCGGTGCGCCGGCACCAGATGGCCAGACATTCACGTTCACCGTCCAGTTGCAGGGGCGGCTGCGCACCAACGAGGAATTCGAGCGCATGATCCTGGGCACCACCCAGGATGGGGGCCTGATCCGCCTCAGCGACGTGGGCCGCGTGGAGCTGGGCGGTGAAAGCTTCGACGTGGGGGCCACCGATCTGCGGGGAGTGCCGTCCGTGGGCCTGGCGGTGTATCAGCTCAGCGGCAGCAACGCCCTTGAGGTTTCCAACGGTGTCAAGGAGGTGATCGCCACCTTCGAAGCCACACTGCCGCCGGGCATTCGGAAGGAGATCATCTACGACAACACCGACTTCATCAACGCCTCGATCGAGGGGGTGACCGGAGCCCTGCGGGACGCCGTGCTTCTGGTGGTGCTGATTCTGTTCTTGTTCCTGCAGGACTGGAAAGCCACCATGGTGCCGGGGATCGCCATCCCGGTTGCACTGGTGGGCACCTTCGCCTTCGTGAAGGCCTTCGGCTTCTCTCTCAACCAGCTCACCCTGTTCGGGTTGGTGCTTGCCGCCGGCCTGGTGGTGGATGACGCGATCACCGTGATAGAGGACACCTCAACCAAAAAGAAAGAGGGACTCTCGGCCGTGGCGGCCGCAATGGCCACCATGAACGAGCTGTTCGGCGCCGTGATCGCTACGTCACTGGTGCTGTTTGCGGTGTTCTTGCCGGTGCTGTTCTTCCCCGGCGCCACGGGCACGATCTACAAGCAGTTCGCCGCCACGATCCTCTTTGCGGTGACAATTTCCACCTTCAACGCACTCACGTTTTCGCCGATGCTCTCGGCCCTCCTGCTGGCCCGGGAGAGCCCACCCCCCGGCCGCCGCACCTATGCCATCGCCGGTGCGGTGATCGGAGCCATCTATGGGTTACTGCTCAGCGGTGGTTTCGCAAAGCCCCTCCCCATCGTGCTGTTCGGCCTGCTGGGTCTGGCCCTGGGCTGGTTCACCCCGCCGATATTCAGAGGGTTCAACCGCTTCTATGCCGGCTTTGAGCTCCGCTACGAGGGTGCCCTTGGCTGGGCGCTGGGCCACCGCAAGTTGGTGATGTCGGTGTTGGTGGGGGGGGTGGTGCTCACCGGCGTCGCTTTCAACGCCATCCCCTCCGGTTTTGTACCGGTGGAAGATCAGGGCTATGCCATCGGCTTCGTGCAGGCCCCGGATGGCACCTCGGTCCAGAAAACCAGCCAGGTCAATGCCCAGGTGGCCGAGATCCTGCGCACTGAAAAGGACATCACCGCGGCGGCGATCTTCAGCGGCGCCAGCCTCGATGGCAATGCTCCCAACCGGGGGCTGTTCTTCTTCGGCACCAAGAACTGGGACGATCGCGGGGCCGAAGACCAGTCGGTGAACGCGATCGTGGAGCGTCTGAACCGCAAGCTCTCGGTGATCGACGGCACCCGTGTCTTCGTGGTGGAGCCCCCTGCCATTCCAGGCTATGGCGCATCCGGCGGTTTCGAGTTCCAGTTGCTGGACCAGAGCGGTGGAGCCCTCAACCTGCCCGAGTTCGCCGGGGTGGCGGGCCAGCTGATCGGCGAGGCCAACCAGGCACGGCCGGATGGGCGCCCCCTGTTCAGCCGCGTGTTCACCCAGTTCAGCGCCGAGTCACCCCAGCTGGCCGTCACGGTGGACCGTGACCGCCTCGCCACCCTTGGACTTGACTACGGCCAGGCGATGCGGGTGTTCAGCTTCTACTTCGGCGGGGTCTATGTGAACGACACGTTCCAGGAGGGCCGGGTTCGGCGAGTGTTTGTGCAGGCAGATGGCCCCTCCCGGGCCACGCCCCAGCGGCTGCAGGCCATCTTCGTCACTAACTCCAAAGGAGAACCGGTGCCGCTGGCCGAGGTGATCACGGTGGAGCCGGTCACCGGCCCCTCGATCATCCCCCGCTTCAATCTCTTCCGTGCCATCCGGGTGGAGGGCTCGGCGGCGCCTGGGCGCAGCTCGGGTCAAGCGATCAAGGGGATCCTGGGGCTGTTCAAGGACCTGGATGTGCCCGGCATCGGCTACGACTGGACCGGCATCGCTCGGGAGGAGGTGAGTGCCGGAGCGCTGGCAGTGGTGATCTTCGCCCTCGGCATCCTGGTGGTGTACATGGTGCTGGCGGCCCAGTACGAGAGCTACAGCGATCCGCTGATCATCCTGATGACGGTGCCCACCGCCATGCTCGGGGCGCTGGCGTTCCTGGCGGCCCGCGGCTACGAACTCAACATCTACGCCCAGGTGGGGCTGGTGATGCTGATCGGTCTGGCGGCCAAGAACGGGATCCTGATCGTGGATCTCGCCAACCAGCGCATGGCCGCCGGCGCCAGCGCCCTGGAGGCGGCCCGGGAGGCGTCCCGCTCCCGCCTGCGGCCAATCATCATGACCGCCGTTTCGTCGTTGTTCGGCTTCCTGCCGCTGGTGTTTGCGAGTGGGGCCGGTGCCCGTGGCCAGTCCTCCCTGGGCACGGTGGTGTTCGGTGGCCTGCTGGTGGCCACGGTGCTCTCCCTGCTGGTGGTGCCGGTGTTCTACGTGGTCGTCAAGCAGCTTGTGCCGCCCCCTCCCGCTCCGCCGAAGGAGACTCCTGAGGCTGCTGGGGCGATCGAAGGAGCCTCACCCTGATGGCGGCGCCCCAAGCCCGGCTGCGGACGCGCAAAATCCTGCTGGCGGCTGCAATCGGCGCAGGCCTCGGGGCGGCCATTGCCTTCATGCTTCATGCGGTGGTGACCCACACCCCTGTGGAGGTGAGCCCACGCACCTATGTGATCTTCTTCGTGATCTTTACCGGCTTCGGGGCTGTGGCCGGACTCGCCCTCGAAACCGTGCGTCAGCTGCAGGCGGGCAACCCCGATCCTGCTTACCACCGCTACCCGCGCACTTTCCCCCGCTCTTCCCCTCGGCCCTCACCGCGCCATAACCCCGAGGGGCCCAGAGATCCTGGTCAGTGATCTGATCTCGGGTGATCTTCGATAAGTTCCCTTGCTGTCCTTGAGGTGTCTTAGGGGGGCTCTTCTTTCTATCGGTGGACGGAAACCTGGGCTGCATGCTTTGGGGGGTTGACTTGGCTTTGACGTGACGCGCCTCGATCTTGCCAAGAGTGCTGAGAGTGGTGGCTGGATAGGGCCGCCCAAGGAGTTGATGGCCATCAAGGTCACTCTCGGATCTTGGATGACAGGGCTGTTGTTCTTGCCCGATCTTGGCTTTCTCTGCGGGGCTACGGCTGGCTGCAAGCGGATCAACCAACTCCTGTGATGGTGCGCTGGGGAGGGGTCCAGTTGACGGGCCACCGGTTGGCGAGCAGGGCCACCACCAGCATCGGCGAGGCTAGACCGAAGCAGGCAAGCCATTGGTTGGCCGTCATCGGCGTTGTCTCGAACAGCAGATTCATCACGCGCCACTGACTGAAAAGCACCTGCAGCAGAAAGGCAGCAATGATGCCGAAGCCGATGCGTGAGAAATTACCCAGCTGAACCTTGCGTCCGCGCAGGCGTGCAATCAGAGAAGACCAGAACTGGCTGAGGCTGAACAGGTAGATCGCCAAGCCCGTGACCAGCGTCTGGATCGCCATCGTGCGGGCCAAGGTGAGATCGCCACTGGATTCGCGTATCCAGGCGAAGATGCCGAAGATGAAGATCAGGTTGAGCGTGGAAATCAGGGCGATGCGTTGGAGAAGGGGTGGTGACAGCAATGGCTGCTGAGGAGAGCGGGGCGGGCGCTCCATCAGGTCGTAGGGCTTGGGCTCGAAAGCGATGGGAACCGTCATCGTGATCGAGATGATCATGTTGATCCAGAGCACCTGAAGCGGCTGAATCGGTAGGAAGTTGCCACGCCCGGCCATCACGCTCAGAAACACGCTTGCGGCGAGGCCACCATTGACCGGTAACAGGAAAGCAAGCGCTTTCAGCAGGTTCTGGAACACATTCCTGCCTTCCTCGACGGCCGCTTCAATCGAAGCAAAGTTGTCGTCAGTGAGCACCATGTCTGCAGCTTCCTTCGCCACTTCCGTTCCGGTGATACCCATGGCGATACCGATGTCCGCCTGTTTCAACGCAGGCGCATCATTCACACCATCACCGGTCATGGCAACGATGTGACCGCGGGACTGCAGAGCCTGAACCAGGCGAAGCTTCTGCTCCGGAACAACACGGGCAAAGACGCTTCCCTCCAAGGCGGCATCGATGAAAGCGCTCTTGTCCAGATCTGAGAGCTCTTGACCACTGAAAGCCGCGGTTGTCTCCTGCTGACTGAGTTTCAGGCGATTGGCGATCGCCACAGCGGTGACCTTGTGATCACCGGTGATCATTTTCACGTCGACGCCGGCGCTGTGGAAGGCCTGTACGGATTGGATGGCCTCGGAGCGTGGTGGGTCGATCATTCCCTGAAGACCGAGGAAGACCAGCCCCGAAGCCAGAGCATCGTGATCGATCGTGGTGCTCGAATGCGGTTTCTTTGCAAAAGCCAGCACGCGCAGACCCTTCGAAGCCATTCGCTCAGCCTGCAAGGTGAGACGTTCCTTGTTGATCGGAAGAACACCTCCCTCCGAATCAAGAATAGAATCACTGCGCTTGATCAGGGATTCGACGGACCCCTTCATCCAGATCCAGCAGCCTGCCTCCATCGGCAACTGATTCAGGGTTGCCATATATTGATACTCTGATTCAAAGGGAATGCTGTCGAGGCGGGGATGCGTTTTAGCGAGCTGGGCGCGGTCAAGGCCGACCTTGCCGCCAGAGACCAGCAGAGCGCCTTCGGTGGGATCGCCCACGATGCTCCAAGTCTTGCCTTCATGAGCTAGTTCAGAATCGTTGCAGAGCACACCGGCGAGCAAACAGTCTCGTACGGCATGCGGCATCTGGGTGACCTCGATCGGTTCATCTTCCGAATTGAGTAGGTCTCCCTTGGGAACATAGCCATCACCGATGAATTGGTAGTGATGACCGCCGGCATAAAGAGCCTGGACAGTCATTTGATTTTCGGTGAGGGTTCCGGTTTTATCGGAACAGATGATTGTTGCACTCCCTAGGGTTTCTACGGCCGGAAGATTCCTGACGATGGCATGCCGCTCCGCCATCCGCGAAACACCGATCGCCAGGGTGATGGTAACCACTGCTGGTAGCCCCTCGGGAATCGCACTGACGGCAAGGGCAACGGAGGCCTGGAACATGTCAAACGGGGTGTTCCCCCAGGCCAGGCCCACGATGAACGTAAAGATGGCAATCCCTAGAATTGCCCGCAAAAGCAGATTGCTGAATCGTTCAAACTTTCGAGTGAGCGGTGTCGTCAGTGCGCTGCTTTGATCCATCAATGTGGAAATCCGGCCTGTCTCGGTTCTCTGGCCCGTTTCTACAACGATGCCTTCAGCTTGGCCGAAGGTGACGAAGCTGCCTGCATAGGCCATGTTGATGCGATCAGCCAGAGGCGTTTCCGGACCTAGTTCCTTGCAATCTGCATCCTTTTCCACGGCCACGGACTCTCCCGTGAGGCCTGATTCATTGATCTGCAGGCTGCGACTTGTCACAAGGCGAATGTCGGCCGGCACTTTGTCACCGGAAGCCAGCAGCACCACATCTCCTGGCACCAGTTCGACAGATGGCAGCTTCTGCATCTCTCCATTGCGACGAACCATCGCCTCTGTGGTGACCGAGGATGCCAGTGCTTTGATGGCAGACTCCGCCTTAGATTCCTGGGTGAAGGCGATCAGCGCATTCAGTACTGCAACACCGGTGATCACTCCCGCCTCAATCCATGAGCCCATGAAGGCCTTGACGGCACCAGCAATGAGGAGGATGTAAAGAAGAGGATTCTTGAACTGAATCAGAAACATCCACACAAGAGGGCGGCCCTTCTTGGCTTTCAGCTCATTCTTGCCAAAGCGATCCTGTTGCCGTGTGGCCTGGGCATTGGTGAGGCCCTGCTGGGGATCGACATTAATTCGGGAAATAACCGTTGAAAGATCAAGACTGTGCCAGGGAATCAACTGAGAATGGCTCTGGGAGGATTCAGAGCGAATTGGGACGCGTGCTTTGATCATTGCAGGAGGTTGTGCGCGAGATAGCGGCTAGGGTTTGAAGGAAGTTTGAAGTGTATAGCAAGAAAACCTTTGGTTCAATCAGTATAGGCATTCATAAGCGCTAACCTAAGTTCCGCGAAGGCGATCTGCTTCTGGAATATCCGATTCTTGACGCATCGACGGGAATATCGGCAACCTGCCTTGATGGTTCACCCAGTCGTGCCTGAGAACGATCGAACTCCCCTTCATGGATGAGAATGTGACGCCTACCTCGGTCGTTGACACAAGGCAAACGCCGGAGCTGCGCTTCCCCTGCCTGTGGCCTTCCCCCGCCAAAGACCTAGTCCAGCCGACCTGTTCCAGACATGCCCCAGTCACAAAATGGGGTGCGGGAACCAATAAGGCCAAGGGGTTCGGCGGCTGGATCGAGGCGCGCAAGGAGCACCTGAAGGGAAGCAAGATCGAGACCCAGGAGGAAGTTGTGATTTAGCCGTAGAGTCTGTAAGTGAAAACCAACTATGCTCTCAATCTGAGGCGATTGTTTTGATGTGTGCAGTGGCTGCGATCTTTTGACTGAGATCAGCAAGAACAGACAGTGAGCCGAACACCAACAATCTGTCTCCCGCTTTGATCACACACTTCCCATTCGGAAATCGAAGATACATTCCTTGGCGACGAATTGCTTGTATTGTGGATCTGAATCGCTTCTGAAAATCAAGTTGAGCCAAGGACTTTCCGGCGACTTCACTGCCTTCGGAAACGAGGATCCATAGGGAAGAATCGGTATCCTCTGGTAACTGCTTTATTCCCCCTTCAACCAGCTTCTTGAAAGCGGCTAGTTCATCAACTTCTCCTACGAGTAAATAGTTATCCCCTTCTTGAATCAGGGTGTTCGACTCGGGGTAATCGATTTTCTCGCCACTGGCGCGTGTAATCGCCATCAAGATGACCCCGGAAAGCAAGCGTATGTGGGATTTCTCAAGGGATTTTCCTGCCAAGGCAGAGTTGGGAGGCAGGGAATACATTTTGCTTTTCATCATGCGCGTAGCCTCCTTGACCTCTCGAGAGATCTGATCCTTGGATTGCTCTGGACGCAGAGTTGAGTAGTGAGAATCTCGAATTTGCTGGATGTTTTGCTGGATGGCAGCCAAGGGAAATCCCAAACCGGAAAAAAGATGTGACGATAGCTCTAGGCTTGCCTCAAACTCTGGTTGCACAACTTCTTTAGCGCCCATCTGATACAGGGGTTCAATGTCTTTCTCTGCGCTGGCACGCACCACCAGATCCAGTTCTGGGTTGAGCGCAAGGGATCTCTTCAGGCACAAGCGAATGCTCATGGGATCAGGCAGGGCGATCGCCATGCCTCTGGCCTGATCGACGCCGGCCTTTCCCAGAACGAGGGCACTGGCTGCATTGCCAAAGATGTATGGTATCTCTGCATCCCTCAACTTTTGAACATATTGCTCTGATTGCTCAATCACTAATACAGGGTAGTCGCGTTCACGTAACAGCTTCACAATGTTGCTGCCAACTCTTCCGTAACCGCAGACAACAATATGATCTCGAAGGGATTGCGAATCTTTTGGGATTTCCATGGGGCCATCGGCCTGGGTAAACCAGGGTATGGACTCGGCTTTGGCTAAGAGCGTAGGCAGCCATTGCAGCACGAAGGGCGTGACGATCAAAGTCACGGCGGTTGTTCCAAGGATCAACGAGTAGACATTCTCTGAGATCAAGCCAAATTTGCTACCCTGTCCTGCCAGTACGAAGGAAAACTCACCAATCTGAGCTAAGCCCAGGCCAGCAATGATGGCAGTATTCAGCGGATAGCGAAACAGGATAACCAAGGGCGTAATGATAAACGATTTGCCGACCAATACCAGGGTGACAAGCCCTAAGATCAGGGGCAGATTGTTCCAAAGGAAAACCGGATCGATCAAAATTCCAATCGCTGCAAAAAATGCAGCCGCACAGATGTCCCGGATCGGTTCAACATAATCGAGGGTCTGGTCGGAATACTCGACCTCTGAAATCATCAGACCCGCTACAAATGCGCCCATTTCAGTGGACAGCCCAATCTTCCCCGTGAGGAGTGCAATGCCCAGGCAAAGCGTCACGACCCCTAGAAGAAAAAGCTCGTGGCTTTCCGTCTTGGCCAGAAGCTGCAGGTAAGGAGGGATGAGCCATTTCCCCACTACGAACGCCCCTAGGGCAAACAGCGCGAGCTTCAGTACAGCGATTCCGATGGCAAATCCGAGCTCCTCGATCGGACTGTTCAGCGCCGGCAAGATCGCCAGCATCAGGCCAAGGGCAAGATCTTGGACAATCAAGATGCCCAGCATCACCTGCCCGTGGGCCGAGGCCGTTTCATCCTGCTCTGCCAGGGCCTTGATCACCACAGCAGTGGAGGAGAGTGACACCAACTCGCTAGGAAGATACCCTGTGGAACGGAGGTGACCCAGCCCGCCACCACGGCGACCAAAGCCGTCAGGGAGATCGTGAGGACCAGTTGCAGACCGCCACCACCCAATGCGATCTTTTTGACCTTATTAAGTTCAGCGAGGGAGAACTCAACTCCGATGGTGAAGAGTAGAAACGTAACGCCCAATTCGGCGATTGTTTCTACTTCCTCGTAGTTACTGATCAGCCCGAGCTCGAAAGGTCCAACAATCACCCCCGCAAGCAAGTACCCAAGAATGACGGGCTGCTTCATCAAGGAAGCCAACAAGCCTCCGAAAGCCGCCGCGGCAAAAATTATGATGAGCTCGGTCATGGGGGGTTGAGAACGGCTTGAAACGGTTGGCTTTCGCTGGGCAAAGACGAACTCTGAGATTGTTGTCTCTGAGCGGGGGATGGGTGAGTTTCGTTCTCATTATAGGCGGCATGGAATTTTCTGCCTACCAGTGAGCAATGAGGTCTTGCCTGTCAGCATCTCCAGATGGGGCGGGCAAGGCTGATTTACGTCTCTCGGCTATCTCTCTAGGCTGGGCTCTGAACGAGGCCTATACTCAGCTTCGCCAAGAAGCCTGCTGCTCCATGATTGAGTGTTCACCATTCCGGTTTTAAAAAGGTCTTGTCATGCCCCTTGGCTTCTGGGAAGCAGTGGCATCGCTTTCGGCCTGGCCAGGCAATCCTGAACGTTTCTCCTTTCAGCCTCTTGAGGAATTCCCTCGATCTGTTTTCTCACAATTTCATTCAGTGACCAGCAACCGCTGAATCAACTGCTGATGGCTTGGGACACTTAGTGCAATTTGGCACCTGTAACCGTTATTGAACCTTGGATTTGGATGTCCCCAAGGGCTTCGCTCCTCCGATCTCAGGCAGGTGTCAAGCGACATCTGGTATTGCTCCTCTGGTGGCAGGAAATTTGCCCTCCCTAGTGAGGCTTCAGCACCGGATTGTTGATGCCGTAGTTGACCCCGGTTTTCCTTGCTCATCAGCCCATGGGGACGGATCTGGATTGGGAGACACGGGTTTTCATGCGCACCTTCCTCCTGCGTGGCGAGGATGGTGCTCATCGCACTGTTGGCCTTGATCAGGCCGGCGCAGTGTTTCCTCGTTGTTCGGATTCTTGCCGCTGGTGTTCGCGAGTGGAGCCGGTGCCCTTTGCTAGTCCTCCTTTGGCCCGGTGGTTTTCGGCGGAGTGCTGGTGGCCAAGGTGCTGCCGTTGATGGTGGTGCCTGATTCTGATGGCCGGGTTTATTGGCAGTGGCCTCGGGGCCGCCTTGGCGGTGATGCTGCATGCGGTGGTGATCCACACGCCGGTGGTGGTGACCACGCGCTCCTTTGCCCTCTACTGCGGGATCTTCGGCGGGTTCGGGGCCTTTGTCGGCCTCACTCTGGAGACGGTGCGCCAGCTGCAGGTCTCCACCTCAGATCCTGCTTCCCACCACAAGTTCTCCAGAGGCGGAGGAAGCCAGAAGTGCCCCTGATTGCCTCTCGTCGTTCCGTCATGTTCCCAGCGCGCGCCGACGCCCATGCAGACGTAGACAGGTCCGCTGGTGTGCGTCAACATTGATCGCACTCGTGACCAGCCCTTTGCGGCCACCCACCACCGTTCTGGCGGCATCCTCTCTTCTCTCGTTGGTTGCTCTCATCGGCTGTGCTCCGGCCAAGCTTCCCGAGCAGCCGCCGGCGGCCGTCAGGCTGGTGAATCCACGCACTTCCGTCTTCACCGACTCCGCCGATTACCAGAGCACGCTGGAGGCCATCCGCGAGGTGAAGCTCGCTCCCGAGATCGATGGGCGCATTGTGGCGATGCCGATGCAGGAGGGTCAGGCGGTGCGAAAAGGAGAGTTGCTCTTCCGGCTCGACCAGGTGCAGCAGGAGGCCACCACCAATGCGGATCGGGCGGAAGCCCGCAAGGATCTGGTGAACGCTGAGCGTTATATCTTTCTCAACGAACAGGGTGCCGTTTCCACCAAGGATCGTGATTTTTATGTCACCCAGGCTCTGGTAAGCCGTGATCGGCTGCAATCCTCGAAAGCCACCTTGGGTTACAAGAACGTCACGGCTCCCATCACCGGCCAGGTGGGCAGCATCAACGCCAAGCTCGGTGATGTGGTGCGCGCCGGCGGTGTCGTCACCAGCGTGGTCGACAACTCCCGCCTGTGGGTGCGCCTCGATGTGCCGGGCACCGATGCCGCCCGCGTGAAGGTGGGGCTGCCCGTGGTGCTGAGCGCGCCCGATCGCCCGGAGCTCACAGCCCGCGGCGCCGTCAGTTTTGTGGCCCCGTCCCTCGACAAGGAGCGCCAGACCCTGCTGGTGAAGGCCACCTTCGCCAACGACGACGGCGTGCTGCGCAACAGCCAGCGGGTGAACGCCCGACTGATCTTCTCGCAGGGCAAGGCGTTGTCGATTCCAGAGCAGGCGGTGCTGCTCCAGGCCGGCAAGACCTTTGTGTTCCTGGCTGTGAGCCCCGAGGAGGCACGGCAGCGGCTGGGCCGGCCGATTGAGCCACCGCCACCCGCCGGTGCCCTGGTGGCGGTGCAGGTGCCCGTCACCCTGGGCACGCTGCAAGGCGGGATGTTCCCGGTGGCTTCGGGCCTGCAGAGCACCGATTCAGTGATCCTGGGCAACCTGGCCCAGTTGCGCAGTGGCCTGGCTGTGCGCGCCGCCGCTGCAGCGGCGCCTGCTTCCGCTCCCCCGGCGGCCCGTCAATGAGCCTTTCGGATACCTTCATCCGCCGCCCCGTGCTCAGCACGGTGTGCAGTGTGCTGATCCTGCTGGCAGGCGTGATCGCCCTGCCTCTGCTGCCGATCGAGAACCTGCCGGACATCGCTCCGCCCACGATCCAGGTGAACGCCAACCTGCCCGGGGCCGATGCGCTCACGGTGGAAAGTGCCGTGACCGGGCCGCTCGAGGAGCAGATCAACGGGGCGCCGGGGATGGATTACATCACCTCCACCAGCACCGGAGAGGGCAGCAGCCAGATCAACGTCTACTTCAAGCCAGGCACGAACGCGGACATCGATCAGGTGAACGTGCTGAACCGCGTTCAGACCGCCACCCCACAATTGCCGCCCCAGGTGAATGCCCAGGGGGTGACGGTTCAGCAGACCTCCGGCAGCTACCTGCTCGTTTACAACCTCACCTCCACGGAAGGCCAGTTTGACGGCACCTTCTTGAATGGGCTCCTGCAGCTCAATCTCGTCTATCCGCTCACGCGCGCGGATGGTGTCGGCCAGGTGAACATCTTCGGGGCCAGTGATCCCGCCTTTCGCCTGTGGGTGGATCCGCTACGGCTGGCCCGTTTCAACCTGTCCATCACCGATGTGGTGAATGCGCTGAAATCCCAGAACGTGGTGGTGATCGCCGGCAGCGTGGGTGGCCCGCCATCGCTGCCCACCAACCGCTCCACCTTCCCGATTCTGGTGAACGGCAACCTGGAAACGGTTGGAGAATTCGAAAAACTCATCCTCTCCAAGGGGCCCGATGGTGGATTGATTCGTCTGGGGGATGTGGGCCGCGCTGAGTACGCCTTCCAGAACTTCAATCAGGCCGCCATCAATGCCATCAGTGGCTACCCATCGGTGGGGTTCGGGGTGATCCAGCTGCCTGGCAGCAATGCGATCACCACAGCGGATGCGGTGGATGAGGTGCTCACCCAGTTCCGCAACACACTGCCGCCGGGTGTGGTGCTGGAGAAAGTGTTCGACCAGACCGACTTCATCAATGCCTCGATCGAAGGGGCCCTTGATGCCCTGCGTGATGCGGTGGTGCTGGTGCTGCTGATCATCTTCCTGTTCCTGCAGGACTGGAAGGCCACGGCTGTGCCGGCCCTCGCCCTGCCGATCGCCCTGCTGGGGGCGATGGTGTTCGTGAAGGCGTTCGGCTTTTCGATCAACGAACTCACCCTCCTGGGCATCATCCTGGCCACCGGCCTGGTGGTGGATGACGCGATCGTGGTGGTGGAGGCCGTGTCGGCGCGCATCGAAGCCGGCGACCCACCGTTTGTGGCGGCCTCCAATGCCATGAAGGAGCTCACGGGCGCCATCCTGGCCACCGCCCTGGTGCTGCTGGCCGTGTTCGTGCCCGTGGCCTTCTTCCCGGGTGCCACCGGCGTGATCTACCGGCAGTTCGCACTCACGATCGTCTTCTCGATCATCGTGTCCACCTTCAATGCGATCACCGGCAAGCCGCTGCAATCGGCCTTGCTGCTCGGTGGCGGCAAGACCGAACCCAGGGGCTGGCGCTGGACAGCGATCGGCGGAGCCTTCGGCGCGCTGTACGGCACCCTGGCGGGGGGCTGGCTGCTGGCCGTGGTGCTGGGGCTGGTGGGCGCGGTGGTGGGCACGTTCCTGATGCCCATCTTCACGGCCTTCAACAAGCTCTTCGACCAGGTGGCCCGTGGCTATGCCGCTCTGCTTCAGCAGGTGATCCGGCTTCGGCGCCTGGTGCTGGCGGCATTGCTGGGCGGGGTGCTGCTCACCGGTGCCGCCTTCGTGCTCATCCCCACCGGTTTCGTGCCCACCGAAGACCAGGGCTATGGCCTGGGCATCATCCAGTTGCCGGCCCAGTCGTCGATCGAGGCCACCATGGCGGTGGCGGATGAGGCCCGCAAGATCATCGCCAAGGAGCCGGATGTGGTGTCCGGAGAGCTGGTGGCAGGGGCCGGATTCAACGGCGGTTCGTTGAACCAGGGACTCTTCTTCTTCGGCTTCAAGCCGATCGAGGAACGCACCAGTCCGCAGCAATCGGCCAACGCCATCATCGGGCGGATGAACGAGGCCTTCGCCAAGATCCCCGGTGCGCTCGTGCTCGCCCAGGCGCCGGCGGCTGTGCCGGGCTTCGGCGCCCAGGGGGGGCTGTCCTTCCAGTTCAACGACCTCAGCAATGGCGGCTACAGCCCCACCGAGCTGGCCGGTCTCGCCAAGCAACTGATCGCCAAGGCCAGGGGCACCGGCACCTTCGGCAACCTCTACACCCAGTTCGTCAGTGATGCGCCGGTGTGGCGCCTCGACGTGGACCGCGACCGCATGGCCTCGCTCGACATCGACTTCAGTGCCGCCATGGAGGCCCTGGGTACCCTCACCGGCGGCAGCTTCGTGAACCAGACCTACGAGCAGCAGCAGTACCGGCAGGTGTACGTCCAGGCCGATGCGAGCCACCGCACCATGATCCAGGACCTCAACAATCTCTATGTGAGCAACCGCACCGGCGCTCTGGTGCCGCTCGCCAACGTGGTGAAGGCCCGCCTCGACAGCGCCCCGCCGATCATCAGCCACTTCGATCTCTACCGCACGGTGCTGATTCAGGGGGTGGAGGCCGCCGGCAAGAGCAGCGGCCAGGCGATCGACACGATCGCGGCGGTGTTCCGACGCCTCAATTTCGCCAACATCGGCTCAGCCTGGTCGGCGTTGACCCGATCGGAGGTGCAGGCCGGCGCCCTGGCGATCCTGGTGTTCGCACTGGGGATCGTGGTGGTGTATCTGGTGCTCTCCGCTCAGTACGGCAGCTACATCGATCCGCTGATCATCCTGATGACGGTGCCCCTGGCCATGCTCGGCGCGCTGATGTTCCTGGTGTTGCGCGGCCAGGTGAACAACGTCTACGCCCAGGTGGGCCTGGTGACGTTGATCGGCCTGGCGGCCAAGAACGGCATCCTGATCGTGGATCTTGCCAACCAGCGCATGGAGCAGGGCATGAGCTCCACCGAAGCGGCCATGGCGGCCGCCTGCTCCCGCTTGCGCCCGATCCTGATGACGGCCATGGCGGCCCTGGCCGGCTTCTTCCCCCTGCTGGTGGCCAGCGGCGCCGGCGCTCTCAGCCAGCAGTCGCTGGGGGCCGTCATCTTCGGTGGCCTGCTGGTGGCCACGGTGCTCAGCCTGTTTGTGGTGCCCTCCTTCTATGTGCTCATGAAGCAGCTGGAAGCCTCCTGGTTCCCCGCCAGCCAGGCCACCGAACCGGTGCTGCCGTCAGGCCCGGCCGCCTGAGATGCCGCTACCCCGCCCTGCCGGCTACCGTCCGCGCCGTCAGTTGCGGGTCGATCGCCGCCGCATCGCCCTGGCCGGATGTCTTTATGCCCTCGCCGTGCTGGTGCTGCTGGTGCTGGCCCATCACGCCTCGCGCACCCCTGGTGAACTTCTGCCGGCGATCCACCCCCGCTTCTGGGCGCTGGTGATCGGCATGGCGGGCTTCTGCGGCGCCTGGGGAGAAACGCTGCGGCAGATCAGCCTCACCCGCCGCGGCCAGCCTGGTGCGCCGCTGGACGAACGCGGAGACGACTTCTGAGGACCGGCCGCGTGCCCTTCCACCGGCCCGCCCAGCGCACGGACGGCCCGCATTGGCTGGGTATGGCGTTGCTGCGGGGTGTACTGCCGGTCCGCCGCACCGGCCTCGCTGACGACCTGCTGGCCGGGCTCACCCTGGCGGCTCTGGCCATCCCCGAGGTGATGGGCTACACCCGCATTTCCCACACCCCTGTGGTCACCGGGCTTTACACCCTGCTGATCCCGGTGCTGGCCTTTGCCGTGTTCGGCGCTTCCCGCCAGCTGGTGGTGGCGGCCGATTCCGCCACCGCCGCGATCCTGGCGGCCACGCTGGGCGCGGTGGCGGCGCCAGGTTCCAGCGCCTATGTGCAGCTCACCTCGATGGTGGCCCTGTTGGTGGGGGCCATGCTCGTGCTCGCCACCTGGCTGCGGCTGGGCTTTCTCGCTGATTTTCTCTCCCGCAGTGCCCTGATCGGCCTGCTCACCGGGATCGGCCTGCAGGTGGCCGCCGGCGAGCTCAGCGGCCTGCTGGGTCTGGAGAAGCAAGGGAATGGATCGTTCGCCCAGATCCTCTCGGTGCTGCAGCGGTTGGGGCAGACCAGCGGCGCGTCCCTGCTGCTGGCCGTGCTGGTGCTGGCGGTGATCGCTGGTTGCAAGCGCTGGTCGCCGCGGCTGCCCGGGGCCCTGATCGCGGTGGTGGCCACGATCGTGGCCAGTGCCGCGTTCGATTTCCAACACCACGGCCTTGAGGTGGTGGGCACGGTTCCCCATGGTCTGCCGCAGCTGGCCTGGCCCAGGCTGCAGGCCGCCGAGCTCAATCAGGCCCTCACCACTGCCGCCTCCTGCTTTGTGGTGATCCTTGCCCAGAGTGCCGCCACGGCCCGGGCCTATGCCCAGCGGCATCACGAACGCGTGGATCAGAACGGCGACCTTGTCGGCCTGGCCATTGCCAACCTGGGCGCGGCGCTCTCCGGGACGTTCGTGGTCAACGGCAGCCCCACCAAGACGGAAATGCTGGATGCAGCCGGCGGCCGAAGCCAGGTGGCGCACCTCACCATGGCCGTGGTGGTGCTGGCGGTGCTGGCTTTTTTCACCGATCCCCTCGGCTTTCTCCCGGCTGTGGTGTTGTCGACGATCGTGTTTGTGATCGGCCTGAAGTTGATCGATCTGCGCGGCCTGCGGGAGCTCTATCGCTTGCAGCGCAGCGAGTTCGTGATTGCCATCCTCACCGCCCTCTGTGTGGCGCTGCTGGGGGTGATGCAGGGGATTCTGCTGGCGGTGGGCCTGTCGTTGATCGATCAGGTGCGCCACACCTACAGGCCCCGAACGCGCCTCTGGGCCCATGACGCCGCTCGGGGCTGGTACACGGTGCCGGTGGCGGCGGGGGTGTTTGCGGCGCCGGGCATCGTGGCCTATCGCTTCGAGGCAAATCTGTTTTATGCCAACGCCAGCGCCTTCATGGAGGAGGTGCTGAACCTGATCACACTGAATGGCCCGGACCTCAAGGGGTTGGTGATCGATGCCTCCGGCATCGATGCGGTGGACTATTCCGCCGCCAAGACATTGATGGATCTCCAGGCCGAATTCCAGCGCCGTCAGTTGTTTCCGGTGTTCGTGGTGAGCGCCGATGAACTGTTGGCCAAGCTGTCGCGCTATGGCTTCACCCCCCACGGCAAGCCCTATCGCACCGTCAAGAAGGCGATCCGGGCCCTGTCGGCGCAGCTTGCCCAGCAGGATTCCACTGGCCCGCCGGTCGCCAGCGCACAGGCCACCGGCCCCGGCCAAGGCACGGAACCAGGCCTTGCCCAAGACTCAGTTCCTGGCCAAGGCAAAGAACCAGGACCCCGCCAAGGACCAGTTCCAGGTCCAGACAGAGCCCCAGGCCTAGGCCCAGGTCCAGGTCAAGACCAGGACCCGCGCCGGATCGAACCGCCGATCAGGTGATCACCGATCAGGTGATCACCGTGGGCCGATCCATGCCGGTGCGGCTGCGGATCTCGGCCAGACCATCGGCAGCGCTGATCAGATCGGCGAGGGCTGCCTGGGGATCCTGGGCCAGATTGCCGCTGGAGGGCACGAAGCTCTCGAGGTAAAGGCGCAGGGTGGCGCCCTGGGTGCCGGTGCCGGAGAGGCGGAACACCACCCGGCTGCCGTCGTCGAGCAGCAGGCGCAGTCCCTGCCCCCGCGTCGTCGATTGATCCACCGGATCGTCGTAGCTGAAGTCGTCGGCGGTGGCGATCGAGCGGCCGGCAAAGCCCGTGCCCTTCAAGGAGGGCAGCAGGCCATGCAGGCGGTCGTAGAGACCGTGGGCGCGGTCGCTGGCGATGGCTTCGTAATCGTGGCGGGAGTAGTAGTGGCGGCCGAAGCGGGCCCAGTGGCTGGCCATCACCTCGGCCACCGAGCAGCGGCGCCGGGCCAGGATCTGCAGCCAGAACAGCACGGCCCACAGCCCGTCTTTTTCGCGGATGTGGTTGCTGCCGGTGCCGAAGCTTTCCTCACCGCAGAGGGTGATCCGGCCGGCATCCAGCAGGTTGCCGAAGAACTTCCAGCCCGTTGGCGTTTCGTAGCAGGGGAGCCCCAGCTCGGCAGCCACCACATCCACTGCGGCGCTCGTGGGCATCGAGCGGGCCACGCCCGCCAGGCCGCCGGCATATCCCGGTGCCAACGTCGCGTTGGCGGTGAGCACCGCCAGGCTGTCGCTGGGGTTCACGAAACAGCGGCGGCCCAGGATCATGTTGCGATCGCCATCGCCATCGCAGGCGGCACCGAAGCTGTAGGCATCGCCCTCCAGCAGCAGATCCGCCAGCTCATGGGCGTAGGTGAGGTTGGGGTCGGGGTGCCCGCCGCCGAAATCCTCCAGGGGGATGCCGTTGCGCACCGTGCCAGCGGGTGCCCCCAGCAACCCTTCGAACAAGCGGCGGGCGTAGGGGCCGGTGACGGCGTGCATGGCATCGAAAGCCACCGGGAAGTCACTCGCCAGCAGGTCGGCGATCGCGTCGAAGTCGAACAGGCCCTGCAGCAGGGTCAGGTAGTCGTCCACGCCGTCGATCACCTCCACCTGCAATCCGCCGATGCGGTGAGTGCCGGGCGCCTCCAGAGGCAGGGGGCTGCCCTCCGCGATGCGGTAGCTGTCGAGGGTCTGGGTGACGGCGTAGATGGCGTCGGTGATCGATTCCGGCGCCGGGCCACCGTTCGCCCCGTTCACCTTCACACCGAAGTCGCCGTCGGGACCGCCGGAGTTGTGGCTGGCCGAGAGGATGATGCCGCCGATCGCCGCGTGCCTCCGGATCAGGTGGGAGGCGGCGGGAGTCGAGAGGATGCCGTCGGTGGTGGTGATCAGCCGGGCCAGGCCGTGGGCGGCGCCCATGCGGCAGATCACATCGATGGCCTGGCGGTTGCCGTAGCGGCCATCCCCTCCGAGGATCAAGGTGCCCCCCTCTACCCCCGGCAGCACCCGGAACACCGCTTCCACGAAGCTTTCCAGGTAGTGGGGCTGCTGGAACTGCCGGGTGCTTTTGCGCAGCCCGGAGGTGCCCGGTTTCTGGTCGGTGAATGGGCTGGCCAGCGTCACGCGGCAGGGGGCAACGGAGCCTGCGGAAGCGCTGCTCGTCATCGGGCCAACTGTGTGGGGGTCCAACGTAACCCTGCCTCCCGTGAGGCAGATCCGGGCGACCTCGGTAGCGTGCGCAAGGACACCCCCCTTCGCTTTTCAGGCCCGTGACCCTGTGCACTCCCGACCGGCGTCGTCTGCGGGGCCGATCCGCCCTGGTCACGACCCTGCTGGCCGCCGTCGCCCTGGTGGGAGCGCCTTCCCTCCCGGCCCGTGGCGGTGTTCCTGCGCCTGCTCCATCGCCTGACCACGCCCAGGCGATCGATCGCACCCGGCAGGCCGCCCAGGCGGTGCTCGATCAATCGGGCACGGAGCATTGCCTGCGCGGCAAGCTCACCAACGCACTGCTGGGGCTCTCGGCGAGCTGCGCGCGTGCCGGTGCCGCCTCGCCGCTCTGTGAGCTGGCTGATCGCGTGGTGGTCACCACCGGCTGGTCGGCGACCTTCATGGAAACCACAGCGCGGCAGTTGCTGGCACTGGCGGCACCGCCCGCAGGCTCTCACACCCAACCCTGACCGCCGATGGACATCGAACGCAGCGGCGGCAAGCCCCTGACCACGGAGCAGCAGGCCCTGCTGGATCTCTTCCGCTCCAAGGTGGACGAAGTGATCAAGTACCGCGGCCTCTCCGAATCCGACGTGAAGCGGTTGGTCAAGGAGGTGCGGGCCCATCCCGATTGCGGTCCTGAAATCCTCGCCACCGTGTTCGCCGAGCTGAGCGAACGGATGCCCGGTTCCCGCCTCAGCTACGACTGGGACTGACCCGGGTCAGGAGCCACCGGCGCCGGAGGGCTGCCCACTGCCAGATCCAGGCCCACCAGCGGCGGGTGGACGGCGGGGGCCGTCGTCCTGCTTCCTGGTGCTGGCGGCGCTGGGTTGCTGGCAGCGCCTGAGCAGTTGCTCACCCGCTCGGTCGAGGTCATCGCGGCGCTGGAAGCTGTTGGTGGCGGCCGGCTCGGCCTGCTGCACGATGCTCCACACCGTGTCCTTGCAGAAGGAGGGCAGCAGGGGGTTGTCCATCAGCGGATCCGCGAGGCTGCGGGCGCGGCTGCAGGCTTCGGCGCCGTTCTCGCGGGAGCAGGCGAAGGTGGCCAGCTGAATCGTGCGCAACTCCGCCGTGGTGGGAAACGCCGGCGGCTTGGGCCTGGCTGCGGCCACGGGGCCGGCCCCCGTCAGGGCTCCAGCCGCCAGCCAACCGCCCAGCAGCCAGCCGGCGCCCACGGGCCCGGTCCAGGGCGGGAGCCTTCGGGCGATGGCGGAGCGCCGGATGGGGAGGCGGTGCCGGGACATGGGGCGTGGAGGGGCAGCCCCCTCATCATGACCGCAGAGGCCGCGAAGCTGGGGTGCCGCCCTGGGCATACGCGCCGCGGTCACACGCGCAGTCGCACCGGCAGGAAGCCGTCGCGCAGCGGTGCCTGGCGCCGCACCCAGAGCGCCTTCACCAGGGGGCCGGCCAGGGGCGCCAGCGGCGCGAGCAGAGCGCGCAGCTCCGGCCGCCGCCGCAGCAGATCGCCCTGGGCCGCTTCGGCCTGCTGGGCCCGCTGCGCCAGCTGGATCTCCGCCTGCCGCTCCTGCTGGATCCGGGGCAGCACCGCATCGATGGCCTGCGGTCCGGCGCCCTGCTGCAGCGGCGGCACCAGCCAGTTGGCCGCCACGATCGCGTCGCGGAGAGCCATGTTGATGCCCTGCGCCCGCACCGGGCTCATCGGGTGGGCGGCGTCTCCGAGCAGCAGCAGGCCGGGCTCCTGCCAGTGCGGGCAGCAGCCCACCTGCACCGACAGCGCCTCCGGACCCCGGATTGCAGCGGCATGGGCCCGAACGTGGGCGGCCAGCCAGTCGGGTGCCAGGGCGGCGAAGGCCTCTGCCCACTCCAGCGGTGTGCGCGTGATCCGTTCGCCAGGGCCCACCAGCCAGCCCAGCTGCAGCTCGCCGTCTTCTGCGGCAGGAAACAGGCTGCAGCCGCCGCCGGGGCCCAGCAGCACCATGAAGCGGTTGTCGGCGCTGCAGCGCGGCTGGGCAGGCAGCCGGAACCAGAGCACGTCGATCGGGCTGGGGGCGCTGACAATCGGCAGGCCGGCCGCACGCCGCAGGCCCGAGCTGCGGCCATCGCAGGCGATCACCAGATCGGCGGCCAGCACCCGATCGCCGGAGAGCCGCACGCCAGCGACGCGCCCCTGCCGGCGCATGAGGCCCTGCACGGTTTCCCCCGGCCTCCAGCTGAAGCTCTCGTGCCGGCAGGCGCGCTGCACCAGCGCCTCCAGCAGGGCCGGCTGGGGCACGAGCGTGCACGGCCTTGTGCTGCCGAGTGGTTCAGCGGCGTCGAACAGCTCGCGCCCGTTGATCCAGAACGACCACCCCGCCAGTGCCCGCTGGGGCAGACCGGCCAGCAGGGGCTCCAGCCCCATCTGGGCGAGCGCCTCCAGCCCGCAAGGCATCAGCCCCTGCCCGCGGAACTGGCGATCGAAGCGGCGGCTCGCCTCCAACAGCGTGACCCGCAGGCCCCGCTCGGCCAGCAGCAGGCCAAGGGAGGCACCGGCAGGGCCGGCGCCCACGATCACCACATCGCTGCGGGAGGAGGAGGCAGCGGCGGAGGAAGCGACGGGCAAAGGGAGGAGCAGCCAGGGAGCGGGTGGTGGGGCGCAGGGTGGCCCAGCCCCATGGTGGGATCGACGTTGTTGAATTGCGGCGGTGGGGTGTGGGCCTGGGCAATGACGTCACTGCTGTTGCACGTGGGCCTGCACAAGACCGCCACCACGTCGTTTCAGGGCTTTCTGCATCGCCACGACGAGGTGCTGGCCAGCTGCGGATGCCTGTATCCCCGCACGGCACGGGCGCCGGGACCCCAGCACGCCTTGCTGCCGGGGTGCTATTTCCCTAACCATCCTTTTCTGCCCAGAGATCGATCGCTTTCTGTTGACCACTACATCAACCAACTGGTTGAGGAGCTGGACCGGGCCCCCTACTGGCTCTGCGTGATCAGTTCGGAAGTGTTCACGGAATTGCTGAACGCTGATCGGGCCGCCACCCGTGACCTGATCGTGAAGCTGTCAGGTCACTTTGAGCGGGTGCAGCTCCTGCTGACGTTGCGTGATCTTCCTCAGCTTGCCTATTCCGATCTCAAGAACAGACTGCGGGACATTTCTCTGGGATTGCGCAGGGAGATCGCTTTCTCGGCGCCGACGTTCTTCGTGAAAATAGAGCAGGCAAAGCACCGCGAATGCGACAAGTGGCGAGAGCTCGGTTACCCGGTCGTGGAGAAATCCATGGATGGTGTGGCGGATCCTGTGGGTTTCTATTTTGAAGCGGTTCTGGATATGCTGCCTTTCAGTGCGCGCTTCGCCTTGCAGTCTGCAATCGCAAGTGGCACGATCTCTGCCGACGAACGAAATGCCGATCCATTTGCAGAGGTCGAGTATCTGCTGATGATTCTTGCTGGATTGAAGCTCGCGGCGGCAGGGAAAAGCGATACGGCCCAGCTCACACTGGAAGCCACGGTTCACTTCCTGCGCACTGTAAAGAAGGCTGAGGCCTGCGCCCAGCTCGGAATCGACGCAGCCTTGATGATTGTGTTGGTGCGCACCCTGTATGTACAGAGAGAGGCGATGGATCCACTTTCGGTGATGCAGAAGGTCGGCCTTTCGGCCGCCTCTGCTGCTTTTCTCGACAACCTTTCGGAGCGCCTGGCCAAGAAGATTGACGGTTGATGTCGGTGCAAGCAGCACGACACCACGCGTGCTCGTTGCAATGGCCCATTGCCCTTTCCTTTGCCTATTCCAATTCCAGTGCCAATTCCAATACCATTTCCAGTGCCCGTGCCAATAACTTGTCCTGAAGCTGTCCGCAGAGCCTGCTCACCTGCCGCTTCCTCTCTTTCCGTGCGGACAGGCTCCGGCGCTGGCCAGGAGCCCTGTCGCTTCAGCTGCGCTGCTCACCGACGCCGCAGCGTTGCCTGCTCTGTTGCAGCTTGCGTTGCAGCCGTGGCGTCAACCCCAGCTCGGCCCCTTGCCACAGGTGATCCATTTCGCGGTTGAAGTGGGCGGCCAGCTGCGGCGAGCGGATGATCATCAGGGTTTCGTCGTTGCCATGGGCCGCGGACGGACTCCCGTTGAAGGAGCCGGTGATCACGCTGCGGTCATCGATCACCGCCACCTTGTGGTGAAGCTTGTCGCCCCGGGCTAGCCGCGGCGTGCCCACTCCAGCGAGGGGATGGGCCAGGGGTGCGTTGCCCGCTTCCCGTTTGCAGCGGTGATCGGCCATGGCCAGGCCCAGCAGATCGAGCACTTCCGAGAAGGAGCGAGTGGCGAAGCCTGGATCAGCCAGTACCCGGATCCGCACCCCCTGCTGCTGCAGTTGGCCGATGCGGTTGGCCAGATTCTGGGCAGAGAACACGAACAGGTTGAGATCGAGGCGTTGCTGCGCCTGGGCCAGTTCCGTCTCGATCAGGGCGAGGCCGTTGCGGGGATCAAGGCGCCGGTGCGGTGCGAACAGCACCTCCACCTTGGTGGGGCCCACCATCACCTGCTGGAGGTCCCCGTTGTCCTTGCCGATGCCGAAGCGGCTGTCCGGCAAGCCGCCAGGGCCATCCCCCCAGAGGCGGGAAAACTCGCCGTTGAAAACAGCCGCCAGGGGGCGGCTGTCGATCCGCAGCAGGTGGTTGGCATTGCCCCGGGTGCGCCCATCATTGAGGTCGCCGTGGATGCAGGAGGGGGTGAAATTCGCCGATCCGGTCACCACCCAGCGGCCGTCCACCACGAGAAACTTGTGGTGCATCAGACCGCTGCCGGCGCTGCCATCGGCGGTGTCATCAAGCAGCGGCACACCGCCGCGCCGCAGCAGGGCCACCGCATCCCCCTGTTGCCGCTCCTCCAGGCTGAGCACCCCGTCACGGTTGCTGTCCGCCAGTGCCTTCAGCTGGTGGTGGCGGCTGCGCTGACGGCTGTCGAGGTCCACCGGGTGCTCTTCGCTCCACGGCCGGCTGTAGGTGTTCTCCAGCACCACCTTCACACTGACCCCGGCGCGCTGTTTGGCCACCAGCGCCCGCGACACCTCTGGCAGGCTGAGCTCCTGCACCGCCACAAGGATCTCCCGTTCGGCGCGGCCGATCGTGTCGAGCAGCATCTGCTCGAGATTGTCGCCATTGCGCTTCAGGCCACTGACCGGACTGCGGTAGTGGCGGTCAGCCCTGTGGTTGAACGCCACCTCCATGCCAGGCGGCAAGGGCAGATCAGCGGGAGCCTGCCCGATGATGCGCGCGGTGCCGCCGCAACCGGTCAGGCTCAGCATCAAGCCGCCCAAGGCCAGCAGGGAGACTCCGGGGCCTCGCGCCCATGCGGCGTTGCTCAGCTTCCCCGCGCTGGGTGCTCGCCGGCACGGCGAAGACACGAGCACGGACCCCGGCACGGGCGGTGGCACTGGCTTGGGCACGGGCGCTTGCTTTGGCATGGGCGGACGGCGCGAGCTCCATTGAGCGTTCCCATCCCGCCGCCATTCGGCACAGAACAGACCTTCCCGATGCAATCACCTGCCGAAGGCCTCGGGATCGCTGCAGCGCGCTGGAGCCCATCCGTGAGTTGGAGAAGCCATCGGCACAGCTCGTTGTTAATTCTTTGCAACCAAGTGCGTGCGTTCAGGTGATTACGGACTGTTGCCTGGGTTGGACTACTTCCAGCTGGCAGTTTGAAGTAGAAAGCTTGCAATCACAGGCTCGCGATGCAATTCCGCCGGTGGGCAAGGCCGGTGCTCAAGAACAGCACGTTGATGCGTGGAGTGGTTCGCGCGATCAGGAGGATACTGTGGTTTGGTAGAGGATGAGGCTTAGTGAATCTCGTTTTTTTCTGCACTTCGATGCCAGGGTCGATGGTATGACTAGGTCGATTTTATCCTTGGCGTCTTGGCGTCTTGGCGTCTTGGCGTCTTGGCGGATTGAGTAATGGCGAGACTGCTAATCTTGTTCCATGGCCTGATGGGATGAAGCCATGCTCATTGTTTTTTGTGCTCGATCATCGCTCGAAGAAAGCCTTGGAATGATGTGATGGCCACCAGTAGCTGATCAACTGAACAAAGCCCTGGAACCCTTCTCGAGCTGTGTTCGCCACCCGAATGTGATGAAGCATGTAGGGCTCTTGGCTCCTCATCCGGCTGTGCTGATCGCCAGCAGGTGATGAATGGAAGATGACCTGATGGCCGTCATCAGCCGGTGTTCGCCGCCTCAATGTGATGAACGAAACAGGGCCCTGCAACCGCATCGGGGTTGGTTCACAGGCGGAATGTGATCAGTTCAGCAGCGCCCTGCAATCCACCTCAGGGTGTGTTCACCCTGAGACGATGATGAACTCAGCAGAACAATAAATCCTCAACAGGCTGTGGTCACAAGCATGTTGAGGATCAACGGAGCAGGATGCTGAGTCCTGGTCTCTTTGTCAGTTGGTGATCAGCTGAAGCTCTTCAACACCGGGAGCTCGGCCAGTTCAGTGGTGGCCAGGCATCTCGGCGGTGCGCAGCATTGCAACGAACCACACGCAGCTGGCGGCCACGGCCACGCCCACACCGGTGCTTACCCCGAAACGCACCATCAGCACAGGCACCACGAGCGGCAGCACAATCGCTCCCACAAGCGGCGTGAAGGCCACGAAAGCCTTCAGAGCCGCGCGTGAATCAGAGTGGGCCGCAGAAGCGGCCGACTCGTCGGTGGGCGGTGGGGTCAGAACCATTCGGCCACGGCTTGGCTGGCCGGGTTGCTGTTGTCTTCGGGGGTGAAGCGCTCGAACTGCAGGGTGATGTTGCGCTTCTGCTCGCCATCGGCGGCAACAGCCTGGATGGGGTAAAGCTGCTGGCCGTCGCGGAACGGCACCTGCACCCGGAAGGTGCCTTCGGCCGAGAGCGGCACCACCTCAGAGCCGATCGTGAGCTGGGCGGAAGGATCGGTGGCGCCGTAGACGATCAGCTCGGCATCAGCCACGAGCCAGAAGGAGCGCTGGCGGGGAGCCACGCCACCAACGCCGGATTCATTGCGGCCACTGGCCCAGGCACCGGCGCCGGAGTCGCTGAGGGCGCGCCGCTGATGATCCGCCCCTGAATCCTCCACTTCATGGAAGGCTTCCGAACCGCGACCGAAGTGCTTCCAGCGCACGGTGGCCGTTTGATAGAGCCGTTCGTGCAGGCCGTTGTCGGCATAGTCGGCGGGAGCGGGCAGGCTGCCCGGGGCCGGTGCCACATCGAGGGAGAAGGGCACGAACTGGTCGAGGATCTGCTCACTCGGATGAAGGGCGGGAACGCGGGCCACCGAGGAGAAGGCCAGCGAGATCCAGCCGCCGCCGATCTTGCGATAACCCAGCTCAAGCCGGTAGTCGCGGTCGCTCAGGGGCACCGGCAGGTACCACTCCGAGGCATGGCTGTCGACGGGGACTTCCTGCAGCGTGTGGGGATGGGCGGCACCCTCGCTCAGGCCGGTCACGTCGGCGACCCGGAGGCAGAGCTGGCTGGCACCCACATTGAGGGCCTGGCGCCGATCAGCTTCGGCGATTTCCCAGAACACATAGGCCCACTGGGGATCGCGCGGCAGGAACACCACCCGGGTCTGGGCGGTGGGACGGGGGGCCGGCTCGAAGCTGGCTTCCAGATCCGCCAGGGTGGCGGGCGCGGCGGGTTCACCGCTGGCTCCACCGGAGGCAGCGGCTTCACTGAAGCCAGAGCTCGCGGCCTGAGCCGACGGCTGGCGGGTGGTGATTTCCGTGACCAGCTCGTCTTTGGATTTACGGCTGTACAGGCTCACACCCAGATCACTGGCGATCTGGCGGAGTTGCCTGAGCGTCATACGAGCGAGGGCATTGAGGGCCTGGGTCACCTGATCTCCAGCTTTTGTTTGGGATCAGTCTGGGGGCAGATCCCCGTTTTTGACGCGGTTCCCCGCCGCTGCGTCAGCAAGCTCTGACGGCCCCTGTGTCCGCCCGGCGGCGCTGGGCACAAAAAAACGGCGGGGAAACCGCCGTTTGCTGCTCTGGGAGCCAGGAAGCGGGACCCAGGGCCCCGCCGGATTGTCAGCGTCCGACGCTGCGATAAGGAACCTTGGAGAGATAATCCATGCCGGCGTTGCCGGAGGATGCAGCGCCCACACGCAGGGCGGGCAGCGTGCGCACCCAGGGGAGGTAATCCTCGGGGTAACCACCACGGCGCTGACGCGCGCGTTCGGGCAGGGCACGCTTGGTACCCGTGTAGATGATCTGGGGGAAGCCCAGGATGCCCCGGTGGTAGGCGTCGTAGCGAGGGGTGGTGATGTTGAAGGGGGTTTCGCCCACCTCGCGGGAGCCGACCACCCGGTTGCGATGGTAAGGAACCGTGTCGTAGCCGAAGTTCTCGAGGTACTCGTCGCTGTCGAGAATCATGTCGACAGCACCGGCCACGCCCTTGGTCATGATGACGGCGGACCAGGCGATTTCCTCGGCCTTGCCATACACCTGGCGACCCAGCAGCTTCTCCACGAGGTGGCGAGCCACCCGGTAGTTGTTGTTGAGGTTGTAGAAGCTGCGGGTGAAGGTGTCAGACAGGCAGAGCGCGCGGATGAAATCACGCACGGTGATCTGGCCATCGCGCAGCTGCGACTCGAGAATCGTGTCGCGGTCAACCTTGAAGGCGTGGAAGAAGATCTGGCGGTAAGCCGACTCGATCACGAAGTTCTGGTCTTCGCGGTCGATCGCCTTGTCGAGCGCCACGGCCTTCGGGTCCTCGTCGGAACCCACGCGGAAGGCCTTCACCCGGGAGTTCTGGGTGGTGGGCGCGTACTTCAGAAGCGGAATTGCCACACGAGCATCGTCATCCGTCGCTGTGGATCGTAGAAGTGAGGCCCGGCGGACCCCGTCAGCGAGGGGGCAGGGCTCACAGTCCGTAACGTTTGTGACACGGTCGGCTCACCAGCCGAAGGCGGACAGCACCCCGCTGCCGTCCGCGGGGCGGACCCCCACCGATAGTGCTTCGCCGCCGGCGGCCCCGCTGCCGAGGGCGTCGTCGTCGCGGCAGCGGGTTTCCATGCAGAAGGACGCCGTGTTGGACAGCCCTTCCACCGTGCTGGTGCGCAGGCGCAGATCCGGGCTGGGGAACCAGAAGCGCTCCAGGGAGCTCATCGTTTCGTAGGCGGTGGTGAGCAGCAGGCCGTCGCGCTCATCCATGCAGAACCGCCCGGCCACCGGGGCGGTTTCGGCGTAGCCGCGGTCGCGCAGCAGCAGGCCCTCGCGCCCGTGGGCATCGGTGGGGATCAGGCCGAACACCGACTCCCCCTGGTGCTCCTCGCCGGCCTTGTCCCAGTCCATCGAGCCGCTCCAGCGCACCTGGCAGCCGCCCACCAGGGCGCCGGGATCCTGGCCGTGCAGCTCGGCGATCGCCACCAGGCGGGGATCGTCGGCGCTTACGTCCACCACCTGGATCAGTGAGCCGCCCCCTTCGGCACGTCGATGCAGCAGGTGGTGGCTGGTTCGCTGGGAACGCCAGCGGCCGCAACTCAGCCGGAAAAAGCTGATGGCATCGGCGATCGGAACGGTCACGGCGGGTGGACGGCTACAGCGATGATCGCAATCCGTCCACCTTGACTGTTGCCGGTGGCCATCACGGGAGTTCTGGCCGCCCTCGCCGCCGCTTTCTGCTGGACAGCCTCCAGCAGCCTCTGGCGCCAGTTGCCCACCTCGCTGAGCGCCGCCCAGCTCAACCTGGTGAAGAACCTGCTGGCGGTGGCGACGCTGCTGCCGCTCGTGCTGCTGAGCCCCTGGCGCGTCGCACCCCTGCCGCTGGCGTTGCTGGTGTTGAGCGGTGTGGTGGGGATTTCCCTGGGCGACAGCCTGTATCTGGCGGCCCTGCGCCGGCTCGGCACCCGCCGCACCCTCACCCTCGATGCCGGCGGCCCGGCCGTGGCGATGCTCGGCGGGGTGGTGTTCCTGGCCGAGGTGCCGACGCCGGTGCAGTGGCTGGGGGTGGGGCTGATCTGTCTGTCGGTGCTGCTGGTGGCGCGCCAGGTCCCTGCGACCCCGCTGGCGCCGCAGCAGGACCGGCTCGGTCTGGCCCTGGCGCTGGCGGCGCTGCTGTGCGGCAGCGCGGGCGCCCTGCTGGCTCGCGCCGCACTGCGGGCCTCGGCCCTGACCCCTTTGGAATCGGCCACCCTGCGCTTGGCGGCCGCCGCGGTGGTGATGCTGCCGCTGCTGTGGCGCCTGCCGCCCCCCGGCCAGAGGCCCCGGCTGGGCTGGCGGCGCTGGCCGCTGGTGCTCCTGGCCACGCTGCTGGGCACCAGCGCCGGCATCGTGCTGCAGCAGACGGCTCTGCAGCAGCTGCCTGGCGGTCTGGCGGTGGCGCTTCTGGCCACGGCGCCGGTGATGGCGCTGCCGTTGGCGGGGCTGGAAGGCGACCGACCCGGTTGGCGGGGCCTGGTGGCCGCCCTGCTCGCCTTGGCTGGCGTCAGCCTGGTGACGGGGGCGCTGGGGAGCCTGGTGGCGGCGATGTCGCGGTGACGCGGGCGCGAGCGAGGCCGTCGACCCAGGTGATCAGGTCGTTGAGCTGCAGCGCCAGGGGCGGGCGGCCGAGGTCCTCGGCGAGGGCCTCGAGCTGGAGGGCGGCGCGATCGAGTTCCATCAGGAACGCCTGACGGAAGCCGGGATCAGCTGCCACCACTGGATAGTGGTCGACCCAGCGCTCCCGCTCCCCTTGGCTGGGCAGGGGGCCTTCGCGGCGGCCGGCGATCTCCTGGAGGCTGCGCAGGCTGTGGGCCAGCAGCCGCAGATGGTGGCGCTCGAGCGCGGGCAGCAGGGTGGCTTCAAGCAGGGCCAGGTCGTCGTGGCTGAGCGGGCCTGCCTCAGTCATCACCGGGGACGTCGTTCGAGCTGGTGGGGCCGGCCGGGGGGCGCGGGGTGAGCCGGAAGCCGCAGGAATGGCCGCCCTCCAGTCGCCAGTGGACACGCTCCACGGTGCAGTCGGGAAAGGTGTGGCGGATCTGCTGGAGCTCCTGGTCGCAGATCAGCGGGAACTGGTCGGCGATGCGGGAGACGGAGCAGTGGAATTCGCTCATGCACCAGGAGGGCCCGTCGCCGTCGCGACGGCATTCGGTCATGTAGCCCTCGCGGCGGCGCAGCTCCACCAGCCGCTGCACCCGCTCGGTGAGGCTGCCTTCGCCGATCAGGCGTCGATCGGCGCTGGCCTTGGCGAGCGCTTGTTGTCTCAGCAGGGTCTGAATGGCATCGCGGGGCATGCTGGCCGCCATCGACTGCAGCAGGCCGATGGCGAAGTTCTCGCCACTGTCGGGAAAGCTGTCGTGGCCCTGGCGGGTGAGGCGCCAGTGGTTGCTTGGACGGCCCGGACCTTCGGGAGTGGGACTGGCTTCAAGCACGCCTTCGTCTTCGAGGCTGCGCAGATGGCGACGCATCGCCTGAACCGACACCGAGAGCGCTTCGGCGAGCTGGGCCGCTGTGGCCTCACCGAGACGCATCAGCAGCGTGAGCACCGCCTCGCGGGTGGGGGCCTGGGTGGTGGAAGGCATGGAAAAGCAGGCCGGTCTGGCGAGACGCAACCTTCCTGACACCTTGCCACGCCCCGATGGCGACTGGGGGAGAGTGACCGGGGATGTGCGCAGATCACCAGCCGGCGGTCTCGCTGTCCTAGGCTCAGGTGATTAACGAAACTTCCTGGTTTCGTAATTCGCGCAGCTCTTTCCCGCCGCTCGGTCACTTCTGGCAGGTCACCCCTGGCAGATCGCTTCTGGTAGATCACCTCTGGTTGATCGCTTCCGGCGAGCGGGTCTCTTCTTCTTCTCGAAGGGGGCCGGCCACGCGAAACCCTTGCCGCGATCCCCGCTTCAGGCCAGCCACCAGCCTTTCGCCCGCTTTCCCGCCGAGCCCATGCCCGAATCCGTTTCCGCCCCCTCCGCCCCCACCAGCGAAAGCCTGGAAGTGATCCGGAAGTTTGCCGAAACCTACGCCCAGCGCACCGGCACTTACTTCTGCAGCGATCCCGGCGTCACCGCCGTGGTGCTTGAAGGACTCGCCCGCCACAAAGACCAGCTCGGCGGCGCCCTCTGCCCCTGCCGCCACTACGAAGACAAGCAGGCGGAAGTGTCCCAGGCGTTCTGGAACTGCCCGTGCGTGCCGATGCGCGAACGCAAGGAGTGCCACTGCATGCTCTTCCTCACCGAAGACAACCCCTTCCGCGGCGACCAGCAGACGATCAGCACCGAAGAGATTCTTTCCCATACAGCCGGCTGAGGAGGCCTCCGTCATGTCCACAGCGCCCACCGTTGGTGATCTGGTCAGCCAGCCGTACAAGTACGGCTTCGTCACCGACATCGAAACCGAGAAGATCGCCAAGGGCCTCAGCGAGGACGTGGTGCGGCTGATCTCGGCCAAGAAGAACGAGCCCGCCTTCCTGCTCGATTTCCGCCTGCGGGCCTACCGGCAGTGGCTGCGCATGACTGAGCCCGATTGGGCAGCGCTTGGCCATGCCCCGATCGATTACCAGGAGTTGATCTATTACGCGGCGCCCAAGCAGCAGGAAAAGAAGGCCAGCCTCGATGAGGTGGATCCCAAGCTGCTGGAAACCTTCGACAAGCTCGGCATTCCGCTGAGCGAGCAGAAGCGGCTCAGCAATGTGGCCGTGGATGCGGTGTTCGACAGCGTGTCGATCGCCACCACCTACCGGGAGAAGCTGGCCGAGCACGGCGTGATCTTCTGCTCGATCAGTGAGGCGGTGAAAGACCATCCCGACCTCATTGCCCGTTATCTCGGCACGGTGGTGCCCAGCAACGACAACTTCTTCGCTGCACTCAATTCGGCGGTGTTCAGCGACGGCTCCTTCGTGTTCATCCCGAAGGGGGTGGAGTGCCCGATGGAGCTCTCCACCTATTTCCGCATCAACTCCGGCGACACCGGCCAGTTCGAGCGCACCCTGATCGTGGCGGAGGAAGGGGCATCGGTGAGCTATCTGGAAGGTTGCACCGCCCCGATGTTCGACACCAATCAGCTGCACGCCGCCGTTGTGGAGCTGGTGGCCCTCGATGATGCCTCGATCAAGTACTCCACCGTTCAGAACTGGTATGCCGGCGATGAGCACGGCAAGGGCGGCATCTACAACTTCGTCACCAAGCGAGGGCAGTGCCGCGGTGATCGCAGCCACATCAGCTGGACCCAGGTGGAAACAGGCTCGGCGATCACCTGGAAGTACCCCAGCTGCGTGCTGCAGGGGGCTGATTCGGTGGGCGAGTTCTACTCCGTGGCCCTCACCAACAACCGCCAGCAGGCCGACACCGGCACGAAGATGATCCATCTGGGTCCGCGCAGCCGCTCCACGATCGTGAGCAAGGGCATCAGTGCCGGTCAGTCGTCGAACAGCTATCGGGGGCTGGTTCAGATCGGCCCCAAGGCCGTGGGCGCCAAGAACTACAGCCAGTGCGACTCGATGCTGATCGGCGACCAGGCCGCCGCCAACACCTACCCCTACATCCGCTCCCAGCAGCCGGATGCCGCGATCGAGCATGAGGCGAGCACCTGCCGCATCTCTGCCGACCAGCTGTTCTATCTGCAGAGCCGCGGCATCGGTTTCGAAGCGGCGGTGTCGATGATGGTGAGTGGCTTCTGCCGCGATGTGTTCAACCAGCTGCCGATGGAGTTCGCCGCCGAAGCCGACAAACTGCTGGCCCTCAAGCTCGAAGGCTCCGTGGGCTGATCGCCACTGCCACTGCCACTGCGCTGCGCCGCCTTTCTGGCGGCCCCGCCACCTTTCCCCATCCCGTTCTCCCTGCCCCCTGCCCGTGATTCGCCCCGACGCCGATCTTCTGCTTGAAATCGTGGATCTCCACGCACGCGTGGAGGACCAGCCGATCCTCAAGGGCGTGAACCTCACGGTTCGTGCCGGCGAGATCCATGCGGTGATGGGCCGGAACGGCAGCGGCAAGAGCACCCTTTCCAAGGTGCTGGCCGGCCACCCGGCCTACACCGTCACCGGTGGCAGCGTGCGGTACCGGGGCGAAGATCTGCTCGATCTGGAGCCGGAGCAGCGCTCCCGCATCGGACTGTTTCTCGGTTTTCAATACCCCGTGGAGATCCCCGGGGTCAGCAATCTCGAGTTCCTGCGGGTGTCCACCAACGCCCGCCGCAGTGAGCTGGGCAAGGAGGAACTCGACACCTTCGCCTTTGAAGATGTGGTGCGCGAGCGGCTGGAGGTGGTGAAGATGGACCCCGCCTTCCTGGAGCGCAGCGTGAACGAAGGCTTCTCCGGTGGCGAGAAGAAGCGCAATGAGATCCTCCAGATGGCGCTGCTGGAGCCGTCGGTGGCGATCCTTGATGAAACCGATTCCGGCCTCGACATCGACGCCCTGCGCATCGTTGCCGCCGGCGTCAATCAGCTCTCCACCCCGGAGAACGCCACGCTGCTGATCACCCACTACCAGCGCCTGCTGGATGTGATCGTCCCCGACTACGTGCATGTGATGGCGGCCGGGCGGATCCTGCGCACCGGCGGCAAGGAACTGGCGTTCGAACTGGAAGAGCGCGGTTACGACTGGGTCGATGCCGAGCTGGCGTCCGAGTCGCGCAGCGTTGCCGAGGTGGCCGGATGATGGCGTCCCTTTACGACACTGACGCCGCCGCCCTCGATCAGCGCGTGGCCACCGCCCCCTGGACCCAGCGCTTCCTCGACGCGCTCGATGCGCCGGCCGGCGAGCTGGAAACCGTGCAGTGGCGCGGCCGCGAAGCCCTGGCACGTCAGCCGCTGCCCTCCCGCCGCGACGAAGACTGGCGCTTCACCGACCTGGCCCCCCTCCTGGCGGTGTTCGACGGCACCGCCCCCACAGCCGGCAGCTCTGGCGGCACTGACAGCCCTGCCGCTGACACCGCCCTGCCCCCCCCGGCGCCGGACACGGTGCGGCTGCTGCTGGATGGTCGCAGTGATCCCCTGGCCGGCCAGAGCCTGCCCGCCGGCCTTTCGCTGCTGGGCGAAGGCGAATGGCCGCTGGCCCTGGGCCACACCCTGGCGGCCACAGGCTGCCAGGCCCACTGGCCGGTGGAACTGAACCAGGCCACCGCCAGCCGTTGCCTGGCGTTGCGCGTCAGCGGCACGGTGGCTTGCACGCTGGAGCTGGTGAGTGTGGCGGGCGCGAATCGTTCTGGCGCCGCTGAATCCGGCACCAGCCCCATCGGGCAGCGCCTCACCCCGGTGCGGGTGCTGCTGCTGCTCGAGGAAAAGGCGAGCCTGAATGTGCTCCAGGTGCAGCTGGGCGATGGCCCGTGCCTGAGCAGCCTCGTGTGCGAGGCCCGGCTGGGACGTGGCTCCACCCTGCGCCACGGTCTGCTGGCGTTCGGTACGGGCGAGGCCTGCTTCCTGGGCCATCTGGCGGTGGAGCAGGAGATCGAGAGCCGCCTGGAATCGGTGTGGGCCAGCCGCGGCTGGGCGCTGGCGCGCTTCGAGCCGCGGGTGAGCCAGGCCGAGGGCGGTGCCTTCACCAGCCTCAAGTCCCTGCAGCTGGCCGAAGAGCACCAGCGGGTCGACACCCACAGCCGGGTGGTGTTCGAAGGGCCCGACGGGCAGTTGGACCAACTCCACAAGGCGATCGCCGACGGCCATGGGCGCAGCGTGTTCAATGGCGCCGTGAAGGTGCCGCGGCTGGCTCAGCGCACCAATGCCGCCCAGCTGAGCCGCAACCTGCTGCTCTCCAACCAGGCCCGCATCGACACCAAGCCCGAGCTTGAGATCGTGGCCGACGACGTGCGCTGCGCTCACGGTGCCACGGTGAGCCGTCTGCAGCAGAACGAACTCTTCTATCTGCAGAGCCGGGGCATCAGTGCCGCCGTGGCGGCGGGGCTGCTCAAGCGGGGCTTCTGCCAGGAGGTGCTACGCGATCTGCCGCCGGCGGCGGCAGGGTGGGAGCCCCTCAAGCGTCTGCTCGCGGAGGCCTGACCCCGATGCCCGTCACCGTTCCCTCGCTGACCACAGCCACCACGGAGCCCAACGGTGCTCCGGGCACTGAGCCCCATGGTGATTCAGGCGCGATGGCTTCTGCAGTTGCCACTGCGGCGGCTGGGGCCGCACAGGTCGAGAACCTGGCGGCGCTCACCCGGCCCGATTTTCCACTGCTCGCCCAGCAGGCCTGCCTCGGGCAACCGCTGATCTATCTCGATCACGCCGCCACCAGCCAGAAGCCGCGCCAGGTGCTGGAGGCACTGCAGGGCTATTACTCCCACGACAACGCCAACGTGCACCGCGGCGCCCACCAGCTCAGCGCTCGTGCCACCGACGCGTTTGAAGGCGCCCGCGACAAGACCGCCCGCTTCATTGCTGCGGCCACCCCCCGGGAGATCGTGTTCACCCGCAATGCCAGCGAGGCGATCAATCTGGTGGCCCGCAGCTGGGGGGATGCGTTCCTGCGGCCCGGCGACGAAATCCTGCTCACGGTGATGGAGCACCACAGCAATCTGGTGCCCTGGCAACTGCTGGCGGCCCGCACCGGTGCCGTGCTGCGCCACGCCGGCCTCACCGACACCGGCGAGCTCGACATGGAGGATTTCAGCCGTCTGCTCAATGAGCGCACGCGGCTGGTGAGCGTGGTGCAGATCAGCAACACGCTCGGTTGCCTCAATCCGATCGCGGCGATCGCCCAGCTCACGCACCAGGCCGGCGCCCTGCTGCTGGTGGATGCCTGCCAGAGCCTGCCGCACCTGCCGGTGAACGTGGCCGCGCTGGGCGCGGATTTCCTGGTGGGCTCTTCGCACAAGCTCTGCGGCCCCACGGGTATGGGCTTCCTGTGGGCCCGCGAGGCGCTGCTGGAGGCGATGCCGCCATTTCTGGGCGGCGGCGAGATGATCCAGGACGTGGGCCTCGACGCGAGCACCTGGGCGGAGCTGCCCCACAAGTTTGAAGCCGGCACCCCGGCGATCGGTGAAGCGGTGGGGATGGGCGCCGCTCTCGATTACCTCAATGCCATCGGTCTTGATCGCATCCACGCCTGGGAGCAGGGGCTCACCCGCCACCTGTTCCAGCGGCTGCAGGCGATCGAAGGGCTCACGGTCCTCGGCCCCACACCGGAGCAGCAGCCTGATCGCGGCGCCCTGGCCGCCTTCACGGTGGAGGGCCTGCATGCCAACGACCTCTCGGCCCTGCTGGATGCCGGTGGCATCTGCATCCGCAGCGGCCATCACTGCACCCAGCCGCTGCACCGCCACTACGGCCTGTCGGCCACGGCGCGCGCCAGCCTGGCCTTCACCACCACGTTCGAAGAAATCGATCGCTTCGCCGACGAACTGCAGAGCAGCGTGGAGTTTCTGAAGGAGCACGGCTGACCACCGGCCGCTGGTCAGCAGGGGGTGAGCAGAGCCAGGGCTTCGGCGTGGTGGCTGCCCCGCCAGAGCCACTGCCATCGCCAGCCGCACGCTTCTGCCGTGTGCTGGATCGTGGCCGCATCGGCGGGGTGATCGAAGCGGCTGAGGTGGTCAATCACCCGCTGCCGTTCTTCGGCAGCGAGCGCCTGCCAGCCGTTCGAGATGCGCTGCACGTAACGGGCCACATAGGCCTCGCGGCTTTCACCCGGTTCACGGAACACATCGGCCCAGAGGAGGAGCCCGGTGGGCGTGAGCCGTGCGCGGCAAGCAGCCAGAAACCGGGCCTTCTCCGGCGTGGTGAGGTGATGCACCGCGAAGGAGGTGTGGATCAGATCCACCGGTGCGGTGGCGCTGGCGGTGGGGTTATCGCCGGCCGGCTCAAGCGCCCAGGAGAGCAGATCCTGCTCACGCCAGGTGCAGGGGTAGGGCACCCCCTGCAGCTGGGCGGCGGCCAGGGGCAGCACGGGAGCAGCGAGATCAAGCCCGAGGTACGACCCCAGCGGCAGCCGGCGCAGCAGCGGCGCCAGCAGGGCCAGATCGCCACAGCCCAGATCCACCATCCGGGGCAGCGGCAAGCCTGACGGGCGCTGGGCCAGCCAGTCTTCGATCGCCGCAGTGGTGGCGGACGAGAGCGCCTTGTGCTCCATCAGGTCGTAGTCGACTACGCGGCGGTAGGTGCTCCACTGGCGTTCGAAAAGGTCCATACCTAAAGACTGGGCTGCCGGTGCGGCCTCCCGCAGCTTGTGGAGGGAGCGTAGGTGGCTGGTGTGGAACGTCGTGCGGATGGCCTGAACGATGTGGTGGCTTGATTGTTATGGTGACGTGAAGGATCTGGTGGCTTGATTGATCTGATGGCGTGAAAGATCTGGTGGCGTCAACGTTGCTGGTTCGGTCCAGATCATCAGGGCCGCTTCCCATTGAGGCTCATCAGGGCGTGGACATGTGCGTTCTGGCCTCCAACACCCTCGGCAGATTCACTTCAATCCAGTTGGCCAAGGTGGCGACATGCTCGGCCACTTCTTCTCCCAAGGGCGTGAGGCTGTACTCCACGAAAGGAGGCACCACCGGATAGGACACGCGCAGAAAAAAGCCATCGTCTGCGAGAGCCTGGAGGCTCTGGGCCAGCATTTTCTCGCTGACGCCACCGATTTTGCGTCTGAGCTCACTGAACCGATGCGTGCCCTGGCGCAGGGATAGCAGGCAGAGCACTCCCCAGCGGCTGCATACGTGCTTGAGGATGTCGCGCGAGGGACAGGGTTGGGCGAAGAGATCGCCCTTGTCGAGGCGCTGGCTCAGTGTGTCGGGCTGGGCAATGTCGTGCCGCTCAGTGTCGTGTCGCGCAGTGTCGTGAGACGCGGTGTCATACCGCGCAGTGTCGGGGTGCAGAGGGGAGGGGCACATGCACTTACCTTTTGGTTGGTACTTGCGAATCGTTAGTGTCGCACATTACGGTGACCTCGTCGATCAGAAGAAACGAGCTGACTTCATGATTGTTGTGACGGGCGCCTCGGGACAACTTGGGCAGTTGGTGGTGCGTGAGCTGTTGCAATCGGTTCCGGCCAGTGCGTTGGTGGCCGCGGTTCGCAACCCTCAAAGCGTTGCCGGCTTTGCCAGCCTTGGTGTACAGGTTCGGCAGATGGATTACACCCAGCCCTCCACGCTGGGCGCCGCTTTTGCCGGTGCCGAAAAGGTGCTGTTGATCTCCGGCAGTGAGGTTGGTAGCCGCGTGCCGCAGCATGCCAACGTGATCCATGCCTGCAAAGCTGTGGGTGTCAAGCTGCTGGCCTATACCAGCCTTCTGCACGCTGATGCGAGCCCGCTTCCGCTGGCGGCAGAACATCAGCAGACCGAAATCCTCCTGCAAGATTCTGGAATTCCCCACGTTGTCTTGCGGCATGGCTGGTACACCGAGAACTATCTCGCCAGCATTCCAGCCGCCCTTGGCTACGGTGCCTTGATGGGCTGCGCGGGTGAAGGCCGAATTGCCTCGGCAACACGCGCTGAGTACGCAGCTGCCGATGCTGCTGTGTTGCTGGCCAATGATCAGGCTGGCAAGGTGTATGAATTGGCAGGGGATGAGGCCTACACGTTGACGGAGTTTGCGGCCGAGCTCAGCCGGCAGGCTCACAAGCCGGTCTGCTACCAGAACATGTCTCAGGCTGACTATAGCCAGGCGCTGGAAGGTGCCGGCTTCCCGCCGCCCTTTGCCTTGCTCTTGGCGGAGTCAGATGTCGGCGCTGCTAAGGGTGGACTGTATGACGACAGTAGAACCCTGAGCAGATTGATCGGCCGTCCGACGACTCCACTCAGCACATCGATTCAAGCAGCACTTCTCGCCTGATCAGCGCATCAAGCGATGCCAGCAGGCCTCTGCCCCTGGCGGCAAGGTTTCGGTTGTTCAGTGATTGAAGAACAGTGCCGTTAGGGGGGGGCATGGGCGGTTTGCTGCGCTCATGCCCCCGGCAGCCGTGATCTCTGTGCGCTGCTTCACGCTTGCATGGCCTTCAAGCTCTCGCCGCCGACACTGACGGAGTGAATCATGGGGTTAGCATCCAACAACTCTTGGAACGCTCTTTCCCTGCCGGCCATGGAATCTGTTTCTGAAGACGAGGCCCGTGCGATCATCCTGGAATGGGGACGCCTGCACGATCTGCAGGCGGGGTTATCAGCGTTCCTGCCCTTCATTGCCACAGATGGCTTCTACATGCGTTTTGGCGATAAGCAATGGGTGGGTTACGCGGATTTTGAAGCCCATCAGATCGCAAAGAAGAGGTTCTTTGATTAGATTCACGATTACGTCTCCATCGATGTGGCGGTTCAGGAGCCTTTTGCCATGGCCAAGACGGTAATGCTGTGGACCTATCGCCATCGCCCTGAGAACAGTCCAACCAGTCAGCTTCTGAAAGCCCGCATTGAGCACACCTGGGAGTTTCGCCGCTGCCCCACGTCTGGACGTGCCTACATGCAAGGGCATGTTGTGGATCGTTTCGAATACATCGATGGATTCAGGCCCGTCTCCGCAGAGCAAGCGGCTCAGGGCGAAGACCCTCATCTTGATCCCCGTTGGACAACCCGCTGATGGACTGCCTTGCACGGGCTGGCGCTATGAGGAGTGTGGAATTCCCGCCTTCAGTCTCTGGTTGGGGGGGGTCCTGCTTGTTTCAAGCCACTCGTTTCGCCATCACCCTCAGTTCGGTGAACCCTGGGTGTCAGCGGTGAGGTCATTGCTGGAGATTCTCGGACGGTGTCTGGTGTAAGGCTTGTGGCCATTTCTGGGTCGTATTCAAGGGTGGTGTCTGGGGTCAGGCTCAAGGCCACTGCTTGGATCTGGCTTGGGGCCTGCGAGGAGCCATGGCCGAGGCTGTTTTTGGGTTCAGGCTTGGCTTTGGGGCATTTTGGGGCCAGACTTTTCACGAGTTCGAGAGCTATGATTGATTACTTTTCTAGGGTCAGTCTTGACGTTGTTGACGCCTGTCTTTGCCCAGACGTGAGACTATCTCTAGGACCATGGTTCCTAAGGCCATGGTTCAGGCCAATTCTGGAGTCAGGCTTGTAGCCATTTTTTGGCGTTGCACTGGTGCGATGCCTGACTGCCGGCTCCAGGTGGTGACCTGGCGATGACCCCCTTCATCCACATCACATCTGCGAAGTTCTCCATCCTTCCCGGTGAAGCAGAGCAGATCATCAATGGAGGCACCTATGGGAAGGCTCTGGCGGAGTATCTCACTGTCAGACTGCGTGACCTTGGGTACAAGACTCCGTTTTTCTGTTGTGAGGATTGGGGCTGGTGGGTGGAGTTGGGCGGCTACCCCTTCACCTTTGACGTTTGCATTTATGGGCGTGTCTGTGCTGACGGTAGCCTGGAGCACTACCTGAGTGATGGGGCCAGACCCGCCAGACGCTGGAGTTGGCGACGCCTTTGCTTCGTTGACACCGGTGCCGAAGAAGCTGCTGCAGCCTTGCACAACGATCTTGTGGCTATGTTTCGCGCCGATCCCGATGTGCACATGCTCGCCATCGATCTGGATTCAATGGCCTCTGATGAGGTTCCGTTGCCACCTCTTTGAGGGTTTCAGGTGGCTTCTCACGTCTGCAGATTCGTTGCTTTTTCAGGTTTCTCCGCTGATTCAGTGCCTGCTCATTTTTCCGACACCCTGGGCTTCAGCTCTTCTGGCTTGGTGACGTTGCTCCATGATGAAGTACGCCATGGCTTTTGAGTTGTCAAAGGATCAGCTCACAGCGGCCATCGCTTTGATTGTCCACTGCTTCCGTGTCAGCAGGGAGGAGAGCGTCGGCTTGATTGCTGCAGGCGGGTCGCTTGACTTCTTCCTTGCAAAGACTGGGGCAAGCCTCTATAAAGAGCTGTGGCTGATGCCTTGAAGCGAATGCAGGAGCACATCTTGGGCATCAGCATCAGCATCGACGTTCATGAAGAGGCGTGTCTTTTGTCTTCCGATTTGGAGCTCCAGCCGCCCGCTTGATCCAGGGGCGCCCGCATGCGCTGCTCGTGCTCCCGGCTTCAGCCCCAGACCTTCATCCACAGGCTTCTCCGTGAACATCGGCCTTCTTGTGTTTCCTCAGGTTGAAGAGCTCGATGTGATCGGCCCTTGGGAGATGTTCTCGCTCTGGAAGCAGCTTGACGGTGGCCCCCGCAGTTGCCTCACCGTGGCGCAGCGGCTGGAGCCGGTGGTCTGCGCCAAGGGTCTGTCGATCAATCCGCATGTGTCCTTCGAGGCATGCCCAGCCCTCGATGTCCTGCTCGTGCCGGGCGGCCAGGGAACCCGCGTGGAAGTGTTCAACCCTTGCCTGCTGGAGTTCGTGGCGGAGCAGGCCCGCTCTTGCCAGACGGTGCTTTCCGTGTGCACCGGCGCTTTTCTGCTCCAGGCGGCGGGGCTGCTCGCCGGCAAGCGAGCCACCACGCATTGGGCCTCACTGGATCGCTTGCGTGCCTTTGGCGATGTGGAGGTGGTGGAAGAGCGATTCACCCGAGATGGCATGATCTGGTGCTCTGCGGGTGTTTCTGCAGGCATTGATCTCACGCTGCGCTTCATTGCTGAGGTGGCGGGTGAGGAGGTGGCCGGCAAAGTGCAGTTCGATGCCGAGTATTTCCCATCGGGTGTTGTTTATGGCCGCGCTCACACTGGTGACCAGGCGCCGGCCTATCTGCGTCAAATTGATTGATTGATTGACTGGCTAGCTAGCTAACCTCCTGCCTGATTCGCTAACTGGCTGATGGGCTTCTTCTCGTGACTATCGCTTGCTTGCTATCTCTGTCCGATGAACGATAGAGGGCTATCGCCTGCTGGTTGACCATTCGCATGTGGTGCAGCGCGATGTTCGGCCCTTGAGGCTTGTCGAACCCTCTTCGCTGAAAGGCTGTAGAGAGTGCCTGAAAGGTGGGATTTCTTCATGAACACTTCCCGTCGAATCCTCTCTGCCCACCGGAGCAACTCCCGCCTTGCGAGCTGCAGCTGGACAACCCACTCCTTATGAGCTTCATCGTTCAATCTGGAAGGTACAATGTATTATCAGTGGCCTCCTTGTGATTGGTCATGGGGGCGCCACTGGTTGGCTGCCGGTTGGCCTCCGGTCGGCCTCCGGCTGGCTGTCGGCTGGCCCCCAGTTGGCTACGGCTCGGTCAAGGGCTGGCTTGGTGCTAGCTGGAGGATGGCTGCGGAGAAGCCAGGGAAGTAGTCCCCCACCTACACACACTTGGGACGGTCGCGACAAGAATTGGTTCCTGGCCTTGGCTTCAGATTGAGGTTTCAGTCTTTGGTCTTCTGATGCTCTTCTCCGAGCTCCCTTCAGGCTGATCGCCAGGGCTTGATCACCACCGGAGGTCTCTTGCCTGGGTTGCCACAGCACTCCAGGTCCGCGACTCGGGCCCGGCCCACCAAGCGAGTTCGGTGACGGCTGGGTTTAGGGTCCAGACCGGCTGAATTCTTTCCCCTCTTGACCAGCAGCGACTGATGCAGAGCACCATCTTCACCGCGGTTCTGCTGCCGCTTGCGTTGGCGATCGTGATGCTGGGCATGGGACTCAGCCTGAAGGCTGAGGATTTTCAGCGCATCACACGTGATCCCAAGGCTGTGGCCGTCGGCACTGTGTGCCAACTTCTGGTGTTACCGCTGATCGGCGTTCTTGTGGCCCTGGCGGTGCCCATGCATCCCACGATTGCCGTGGGTTTGATTGTGTTGACGGTTTGTCCGGGTGGCCCCTCCTCCAACCTGCTCACCTATCTGGCGCGGGGTGATGTTGCGTTGTCCGTCACGCTTACGGCCGTGAGCAGCATCCTCACCGTGTTCACGATTCCGCTGTTCACCAACCTGGCACTGCAGCATTTTCTCAACGCGCAGGCGGCGATTTCCCTGCCGATTGGATCCACCATGCTGCAGATCTTCATGATCACCCTGTTGCCCACGGCGATCGGCATGATCATCCGCAGACGCTTCCCCAGAACGGCGCGGCGTTTGGAGCGGCACATGAGCCGCCTTGCGGCGGGGCTGCTGGCGCTGATCATTGTGCTGTTGCTGGCGCGAGAGGGCATCAGGCTGCCTGGCTTCCTTGCCCAGGTGGGACTTGCTGTGCTGATGCTCAACCTGCTGGCGATGCTGGCGGGTTTCTTCGCTGGCCGTCTGTTTCGTCTGCCTCCCGCACAACGAATCTGCCTGGCGATCGAGGTGGGCCTCCAGAACGGCACCCTGGCGATCGCCATCACCGCCGGCCTGCTCAACAGCCCGGAGATGGCTGTACCTGCCGCCGTCTACAGCCTGTTGATGTATGTCACCGGTTTCGGCGCCATTGTCTACGGCCGACGCAGCAGCGCAGCACACGCTGGCCGCTGAACGAAGGGCTTGCCGACTTTGTGGCTTGCTGACTGATGGCCCCGTGACCGAATGGCACGCTGAAGCAGTGCCTTGCATCGTTATGGCCCGCTGACGGACTATCCCGCGAAGGAATAGCTTGCTGAATGACTTTCCCGAGAGGAGGATGGCCTGCGAACGGCCCCATGCTCCTGCCCGCGACCAGACGCTCCTGCCTGTAGGCCTTCATCAGCGCATGGTCCACACCGCATGAGTGCACCTTATGAGTGCACCCCATGAGCGCAACGCATCAACAGGCCACGCGCACCGCATCAGCCGGTCATCTGTGAAGCATCAGCTGAGCACCCGCAGCTCACCACGCGATGGACATTGACAACATTTTCAGTGCCCTTGGCCGGTCGGATGGAGGGGCTTGGCTGCTTCGTTGTGCAGTGCTCCGATCAAGGTGGTCTGACTCCTGCTCACAGCATCGCCTTGGTTTCCATGGCTCACTGATTTCGTGGCGACGGAGGCGATCTGCTTCGGCATGATCGATGGCCTTGTCACCGCGGAGAGGCCGCACCAAAGGGCGCAGCGCTTCACACCGCGCCGGCGCCGGAGCCATTGGCGTGGCCTGACCAGGCAGCGTGCCTGGCGCCTCGAAGCACAGGCCCTGATGACACCCGCAGGAGGGGCGACTCTTTCGAACTGAACCTTGCCCTGACCTGACGTGAATTGACCTGACTCGGCCTGTTCTGTCCTGTTCATTCCGTTGCCGTTTCTGTTGTCGGTGCCATTGCCGCTGATATTTCCTCCGACGTTGTTGTTGGCGGAGCCGCTGAAGTTGCCAGTGTTGTTGTTGATGCTGTCGTTGCCGGTTTCGGAGCTGGTGGACCAGCCATTGCGCGTTAGGCCTGCCGCCTGGGCTCATGTCACCGGCGTTCCGCCGCTTCAGCTGCGGGTTCGGCTGGGCTGCATTCAGAGGATTATCGCCACGCCCGAGGCGTGCGACACGCGCTTGAAGCCTTCTGTGTGCCGTACCGCGCAGGCGCAGTTGTTCGCCAACGGTAATGACGGCGGACGCCTGAGCTGAGCGAGCAAGCGGCTCAGGTGGCGGGACTTGCCCTGTCTGTGACGTTCGATGTGGGAAAGGGCGCGGACATCTTGTACGGTGTACGCCGCTACCTTTGAAACTCTAGGGTGATAAAACGTGGAAGGGAGGACATCACGCTTCGGTTGATTTTCCGCCCCAGCTCCATCGCTGAGATGCTCAAGTTGAACGATCGGAGTAGGGGGGAATTCGTTGCCAACGGCAAGCCTGCCAGCTCCCTCCCGCCTCTACGTGTTGCCAAAAAGATCCCTCGCCTGCCGCTTCAACGGGCGTTGATGGAGCGGACCAAGGAGCTCCATTGCTTGCAGCAGATCGAGGCCATCGTGCACGCCAACACGGGGGACATTGACTGCATCCTTCAGGACATGGTGGCGGTGATCCCTGCAGCGTGGCTGCATCCCACCAGTGCCATTGCCCGGATCTGCTACGCCGGGCGGGTGTTTCAGACCGGCGATCTTGAGCAATGTGTGTCAGTTCAGTCGGCGGAGATCAGAGTCAACGCTGACATCTGCGGGTCGATTGAGGTCGGCTATACCGAGAGCTTCGAGGCCTTTGGCGAAGGGCCGTTCCTGCTGGAGGAACGGCTGCTGCTCGATACCCTCGCCACCCGGATCGGAAGTCTGCTGGCAAGGCTCATGGCGGAAGCTGATCTGGTCAGATCCCACCGGGAGAAAGACGGTCTCTACAAGCGCCTGATCCTGGTTTTAGGCAGCGTCACAGAGATGCGCGATCCCTACACGGCAGGTCATCAGAAGCGAGTGGCTGACCTTTCCGTGGCGATTGCCAGAGAGCTGGATCTGCCGGCGAGGCAGAGGGAAGGCCTCCAGCTCGCCGCCTCCGTGCATGACATCGGCAAGATCATGGTGCCCACCGAGATCCTCTGTAAACCCGGCAGGCTCACCCCGATCGAATATGAACTGGTCAAGGACCATGCCCAGGCCGGTCACAACATTCTCCAGGACGTGGACTTTCCCTGGCCCATTGCTCGCATCGTGCTGGAGCACCACGAACGGCTCAACGGCAGCGGATACCCAAACGCCCTCTCCGGTGATCAGGTGCTGATGGAATCGAGGATCCTGGCGGTGGCCGACGTGGTCGAGTCGATGTGTTCGTTTCGGCCCTACCGCGCAGGCCTGGGGATCACCGCCGCCCTCGAGGAGATCGCCCGCCACCGTGATGTTCTCTACGACCCGGAGGTGGCGGATGCCTGCCTGGTGTTGTTCAACGACAAGGGATACTGCTGCCCGAGCTGAAGGCTGTGTTCCAACGCCGGCAACCGCCAGAACAGGAGGCCTTCACTCCGCCACCTGATTGTCCCGGTGGCTTCGATCAGCGCAGCGAGTGCAGGCCGATCGGGTTCCCCTCCGTGTCAATCACCACAGAGATGAAGCCGAAGTTGCCGATCGCCATCTTCGGCCGGCACACCGTGCCGCCAGCGGGCACCACGCGGCTTTCCTCCACCGCGCAATCGTCGCAACTGAAATACACCATCGTGCCTCCTTTACCCGGTTCGCATCCCTCCATCTGCATCAGTGCCCCACCGGCGCCCACCCGGCTGTCATCCATCGGGAAGCACCAGTAGGCCATCTCCGGGTTGGAGAAGTCCTGGAATTCCACCTGGAACACGGCGGCATAGAACGCTTTGGCCCGCTCGATATCGAGCACGTTCAGCTCAAACCAGGTGACCGGATTCGATGCCATGGCCTGCATGGGATTGGGTTCGACCTGATTTTAGGTTCGTTTTCTGATCATTCCCTGCTCTGGTGTTCTGGCTCACGTCCCCACCGGCGCCGCTGGGCAACAGGGCGAAACAATGGGGCCGACGCCCGCACCCCCCGCTTCCCCATGAACATCGACGGCAGGCCCTGGCGCACTATCTGGCAGGAGGAGGGCGGACGCTCGGTCGGCGTGATCGACCAGACCCTGCTGCCCCATCGCTTCGAAACCCGCTCACTCGCCACGCTTGATCAGGCGGCGGAGGCGATCGCCACCATGGTTGTGCGGGGGGCGCCGCTGATCGGTGTCACCGGGGCCTACGGGCTGATGCTCGCCCTGCAGCACGATCCCAGCGACGCTGCGCTGGACGCCGCCTTCGCGCAGCTCAATGCCACCCGGCCCACGGCGATCAACCTGCGCTGGGCGCTGGACCGGGTGCGGGCGCGCGTACTGCCCCTGCCGCTGGAGCAGCGGGCTGAGGCTGCCCGGGCCGAAGCCGCTGCGATCGCCGAGGAAGACGTGCAGATGTGCGAGGCGATCGGTGCACACGGCCTCGAGCTGTTGCGTGCCATCGCTGCGGCCCGGCCAAGCGAGCGGCAGCAGGAGCCCCTCAACGTGCTCACCCACTGCAATGCCGGCTGGCTGGCCACCGTCGACTGGGGCACGGCCCTGGCGCCGATCTACAAGGCTCACCGCTCGGGCCTGCCGGTGCATGTGTGGGTGGATGAAACCCGCCCCCGCAACCAGGGCGCCAGCCTCACCGCCTTCGAGCTGGGGCGGGAAGGGGTGCCCCACACGGTGATCGTCGACAACGCCGGCGGCCACCTGATGCAGCATGGACGCGTGGATGCCGTGATCGTGGGCACCGATCGCACCACCCGCACCGGTGATGTGTGCAACAAGATCGGCACCTACCTCAAGGCCCTCGCCGCCCACGACAACGGTGTGCCCTTCTACGTGGCCCTGCCCGCCTCCACGATCGACTGGACGATCAGCGATGGGGTGAGCGGGATTCCGATCGAGGCGCGCTCCGCGGAGGAAGTCACCCGCATCAGCGGCAAGGCGGCCGGCAGCAGCGACGCCGCTGGCGCTTCCACCAGCGTGCAGCTCACCCCCGATGGCAGCGAGGGTTTCAACCCGGCCTTCGATGTCACCCCGGCCCGGCTGGTGACGGCCCTGATCACCGAGCGAGGAGTGGCCCCGGCCAGCGAGGCGGGCCTTCAATCCCTCTACGCCGGCTCCCTTCAGGCCAGCTCCCCCCAGGCCGCCTCCCCCAACGCAGCCTCCCCCAACGCAGCCTCCGTCGCCGCGCACTGACCTCCAGACGTCTCCACCCGTTCACAGGGAGGGCCCGAGCAGGCTGATGGGATCACCGGCGCCGTTGGGTTGGACCGTCAGGGTGGAGTAGGCCCAGAGGCTGGCGATCAGGGCGACGAAGCCGGCTAACTCGACCAGCCCGGCCAGGCCTGTGAGGCAGCCCATCGGCACCAGCCACTTCCAGTTTCGGGTCCACCAGTTGGGGGCCGGCTTGGTCTCTATGGGTCCACTCGGGACGCCCTGGCCCCTCAGAGGCCTTCAAAGCGGACGTTGAGGTTGATCCGGTTCGGGCCGATGGCTGTGGCCTGAAGCACCAGGGCGGCCGCCTTGCCCTCACTGGTGCCATCCACCGTTGTGCCCGAAGGCGGATCCATCACCAGGTTGAACCCCCAGGCGCCCACAACGGTGTTGATTTTCCGCTCGCTGTAGCCCTGCTGAGCCAGGGACGCCTTCAGCTTGGTGAGCAGCTCCTCGGGATTCCCTGGCAGCTGGGTGTTGAGGCTGGTCTGGCCGATCGCATTGGCGGCGAACAGGCTCGCGGCTGGCTTGGGCAGCGGCAGCACCAGGCCCTTGAGCAGCGATCCGGCCGGGGTGGCGAGGGCGGCTCCGCCGACCAGAACGCCTGCTCCGATCAGCAGCTTTGTAGAGAGTGCCAGCAGACGGGGACGCCAATCCATGGCTTGTTCGCAAGGCCCCTGGCACCGTACCCCGGGCGGCGGGACCCACCTTGACCGGGTCGAAGCCACTGGCGTCCGGCTCGCCGGTGGGAGGCGGCCCCCTTGCTGCGCAGGGTTCAGTACCCCCTCAGCTGGGTGTCCACCGTCACCGTCAGGTCGGGCGCCACGGTGAGATCCACCTCGTAGCCGCCGCGGGGCTCGATGTAGCCCACATTGCCGGTGTCGACCGCCCGCCCGTCGGCGAGAAAGCGCAGTCGCACGTCCGATTCGCCCTTGGGCGCAACGGTTGTCTGGCGCCGCTCGCCCGGCCCCAGGCGGCCGAGGCGGGTGCGGAAGCCCCGGCCCGAGACCTCCACCTGGGTGAGCTCCCTGCCTGAGCGGTTGTGGACGCGGATCTCAGGAGCCGGGTTCAGCCACGACACCACCGCGCATCCGGCCGGCAGGCAGGCCAGCAGGGCCGCCAGCGGCAGGGCTTGCCAGTGGTGCGACCGGAGCGCGGGCTGCGGCAGCAGCGGGTGTGGCCCAAACGTGTGGCGCGGTTGCGGGTCCATGGGATCACCCTGGCCATGGCGACAGGACCATGGCCTTAACAGTTTCGGTGCGGAAGACGGTTGGGCGGCGGGGCGTGCAGCCCGTGGCCCCTCAGGCCGGTTGTGGCTCGGACTACCTCGTCGCGGCCAGGCTCGACATAGCTTGGCGGCGCCCGACGGCAGTGGCATTCAGGGCTGGCAGCTTGTAGGGGCTGTGGCCTTGCCCGATTCCCCCGCCTCTCGGTGCGACTGTTTTGCCGCGAGTTCATGGCTTTGCTCGAGAGCGTTTTCTGCCCCTGCTGCACTCCCGCCCTGGTTCAGGCTGTGGTTCATGGGGTGCCCGCCACCATGGCCCGGCCCATGCTTTGGATCGGCGGGGTTGCCCTGGCCACGGCCCTGGGCCTCAGCACGGATCAGCCCACCAGTGCGGCGGCCTCGATCGATGACTCAGCCAAGGCAGGGGGTGCGGCATGAGCCGCTTCCCTCTGGCGACTCTGCGCTGGCGCCGCTTGCTGCCTGCTGTGCTGGCCCTCCTGATTGGACTGGCCCTCCCCCTGGTGGGATCACCGCTCTTCGCTGCCGTGCGCTGGCAGCCCTCCGACCCGGTGGCGGCGGAGGTGCCCCCGCTGCGATCGCCCGATGAGCCCCTGGTGCAGGCCTCCAGCGGCGCCGCCCCTCGGATCACCGTGCTCTATGACGCCTTCGGCAGGCCCTCCGCCTTCCAGAAGGACTAGGGCTATGCCGCGCTGGTGGAGGTGGGCGGAAAGCGCATTCTGTTTGATACGGGCAACAACGGCCCGATCTTTGCCGCCAATGCCAAGGCCAGCCGCGTCGATCTCTCCAAGATTGACCTCGTGGTGCTCTCGCACCGCCATGGTGATCACATGGGTGGCCTGGCGAGGCTGCTCCGTGTGAATCCCAGAGTGCCCATCTATGCACCGAAGGAGGGATTCGGTGTTTACGGGGCGGATCTGCCCAGCAGCTTCTACCGCAAGGATGAATCCCTTCCAGCTGAGCGGCGCTACTACTCCGGTCGGCCGCCCAAGGTGATGCGGTTCGGCAGCGCCTGGCCGGACGCGGATTTCCGCCTGATCGATCGCAACACAGAAATCGCCCCCGGCGTGCACCTGATCGCCAAGGTGTCCGACAAGCCTGGCACCCTCGAGTTGCGTGAGCTTTCCCTGGTGCTCGACACCGCCGATGGTGCTGTGGTGGTGGTGGGCTGTTCCCATGCCGGCGTCGACACCATCGTGGCGGAGGCCGCCAAGATCAATCCCCGCATCCGACTTGTGGCCGGTGGCTTCCATCTTGTCGTTGCAAAAGATGAGGAGATTGCCCGAGTTTCTCGTGCTCTGCGTGACATCTACAAGGTGAACTACATCGCCCCAGGCCACTGCACGGGCGAGCCCACCTTCAGGGCGCTGCGCACCACCTTCGGCCCGCGCGATCTCTACGCCGGAGTGGGAACCCGCCTTGATCTGGGGGCACTGACAGAAACGTCCACGGCCTGGTCCCTGGACCGTGAAGAACTGGCCCTCTACCGGCGACTGCTCAAGCAGAGCACCGATGGTCATGATGCAGGCCTGGCCTGAGTTGGGCCGACGCCTGGCCTGCCTTATCCCCCAGGAGTGATGGGTTTGGCTGTCCCCAAGAGTGATGGGTTTAGCTGTGTTGACGGATTGGTGGGATTAGGGGCGGAAGAAGAGATTCTGCAATTTGGCTGGACTCACCCACACCGCCCCCCTATCCTCTAGACTTCGGTAATTCGATCGCTTTTGCGTTCAATGTTCACGAAGTCCCTCCGTCTCTCCCGTCGCCTGCTGTTGTCGGTCGCCGTCGGAGCCGTCACCGCCACTTCCCTCGCCATCGGTGGCACCCCGATCACCCAGGCCCTGGCAGCCCCATCGGCGGCCGCCGGCCGTGGGGTGACCACCCTGGCCCCGGGTGGCACCAGCTTCAAGGTGTTCTCCCCAGAAGAGGCTGCCACCGCCGCCCGTTCCGGGCGTTGGAAGGTGCTTGACGTGCGTCCGGTGCCACCTCTCTCCTACATCGGCGGCCACGTGCCCGGTGCCGTCCATCTGTCGGAGCAGGCTTTCCGTGGCCCCAACGGTCGCCTTCCCTTCCAGATCTGGGAGCCCACCAAGCTCGCCAGCCTGCTGAGCCAGGCCGGCATCTCCAACAAGGATTCGGTGCTCGTCTACTCCGACGGCAACGACATCCTGGGCACCTCTCTGGTGTCGTACATCCTCAAGAAGAGCGGGGTGCGTCAGGTGGCGATCGTCGACGGTGGCCTCACCGGTTACAAGGCGGCCTCCCAGCCCACCACCAAAGCCTTCCCCAGCTTCCAGGCTGGCAACTTCAAGCCCACCACGGTGAAGGGGCTGGCCATCACCCTCGATGAGCTGGTCCCCCTGATCGGCAAGAGTGATGTGGTGATCATCGACCCGCGGCCCAAAGCCCAGTTCGAGGGCACCGATCAGACCTTCATCCGCAATGGCCACATTCCTGGGGCCAAGAACATCCCCTGGCAGACCTTCACAGAAGCGAACAACGCCGACGAGGCCAAGAAGAACGCCCACAAGATCCGGTCGCTTGATGAGATCCGCGCCCTTCTGGTCAGCCGCGGCATCACCCCCGACAAGGAGGTGATCGTGTCCTGCAGCACGGGTCGGGAAGCCAGCCTTCAGTACCTCACCCTCAAGCACCTGCTCAACTACCCCCGGGTGCGTATCTATGAAGGCTCCTGGACCGAGTACAGCGCCTCTAATCTGCCGATCGCCGTTGGCCCCGAAGGCAGCCCGGCCCAGGTGAGCAGCCGCTGAATCCCCTCCCCATCCACCCCCATGACCCTCCCCCGACAAGCCATCCGGACCTGCGTGTTCGCCATCCTTGTGGTGCTCGCGCTTGCCCCGGCCGCTGTCTTCGCCTGTGACACCGGCAGCGGTAACTCCGCCCCTGCCGCCAAGTCGAAACAGCGTTGAGGTCGGCCCCTGTCGCGGCCGGCCTGGCTGCAGCGCCGGCGGTTGCCGTGGCCGCCATCCTGGCGGCCCTGCAGCCGTCAGCGGCCCTTGTCTGGGGCCTGGGTTGCGGCCTGGGCCATGTCCTGGTCCGCACCCGCTTCGGCTTCGCCTCCGGCTACCGCCGGCTGCTGGAGCAACGCGATCCCGGTCCGGTGTTCGCGCAGTTGTTGCTGGCCGCGCTGCTGGTGCTGGCCATGGCCGGGCTGCTCGCTCTTGAGCCGCTCACGGGTCTCCAGCCGAAGTTGCTGGCCACTGCGATCACGGCGCCGTTCCTGGCCGGTGCCTTCCTGTTCGGCATCGGCATGGAGTGGGCGCGGGGCTGCGGCTGCGGCACCCTGGCCGCCACGTCCCGCGGCGGCCCCGGCGTGGTCGCCGCTCTGTTCGGTCTGGTGATCGGTGCCTTTCTCGGCACCCTGCACGCTCCCCAACTTGCTGCCCTACCCCAGCCGCGCCTGCCATCTCCGGTCGGGATCGACCTGTTCGGCCTGGCCGGCGCCGTTGCCCTGCAGCTGGCGCTGATCACACTGATCGTCGTACTGCTGAGGCGCTGGACCGGCCAGTCCCCCGGGTTAAACGATAACCGTTCCCTCTTTCTGGGAGCGGCGGGTGTGGCGCTGCTGGCCACTGGCCTTTTGCTCGTCACGGCGGAGCCCTGGAAGGTGCTCTGGGGCCTGGCGCTCAGTGGCGCCCATGCGGCTCAGTCCCTGGGCTGGGACCCCAACGGCAGCCTCTTCTGGTCGAGCCCCAGGGGCCAGGCGCTGCTGGCGGGCTGGGACGCCTGGCTCCTCAACGAGGCCGTGCTTGTCGATCTGGGTCTGCTCTACGGCGCTGTGGCCACGGCCGTCGCCCAGGGGCGGTTCAGCCTGCGGGGGGAGGCGCCCCGCAACCTGCCGGAACTGGCCCGGCGTGGTGGCGGTGGTCTGCTGATGGGATACGGCGGTGTGCTGGCCTCCGGGTGCAACGTCAATGCGTTCCTGGGAGGGGTGATGAGCTTCAGCCTGCACGGCTGGATCTGGCTGGCGATGGCTCTGCTCGGCTTCGCCGCCTCGCTGCGTCTGGCGGAGCGGGCGCGCCGCCGGCGCCCTGCCTAGCGCCCTCAGTAGCGGCAGTAGCCCACCTCCCCCTGGAGCGGCGGTTTGCAGGGAAAGCGCAGCGGCACGAAGATCCGGTTGCCGTTGGCGGTGTTGGTGAGGGTGATGTTGCCCTGCACGTAGAGCTCCCGCCGCCAGATCCCGCCCAGCCGGTCGCGCAGCAGGTCGGTGCCGCTGGCGTCCTTGCCCGACAGCTGCTGGTAGGTCATGCCCTGCCCGTCCTTCCAGCGGATCTTCAGGCCGCCGGGGATCTGCGCATCCACGCAGGCCAGCGGCTTGTCGTTGAAGGCGCAGTCCTTCCAGCCGTCGCGCGGGATCTGGGGCGGGGTCCGCTGCTGGGCCGGTCCGGGCGCGGCCAGGGCCAGCAGCATCAGCGGCAGCACCGGCAGCCCCGGCAGCATCGGCAGCAGTGCCGCAGCCACCCACCCTCTGCCCTTCTGCGGCGGGGAGAGCGGGGGCCTGCGGCGGCAGTGGGACGACACAGGCAGGCCCTGCAGGGTGGCTCCCCGTAGTCTCCCCCAAGCTCCTTCCCGCCCCATGGCCGTGCTCAACCGCTGGTCCGACGCCGATGCGCAGGCGGCTGTGGCCCACTACGGCGCCCGGGGCGTGAGCGAGGCGCTGGCCCTGCGCACCTACTCCGCCCGCCTGCTGGGCGCCGACCCGGAGCTGGTGCTGCACGGCGGCGGCAACACCTCGCTGAAAACCAGCGTCACCGACCTGCTCGGTGACCCCATTGCCGTGCTCTGCGTCAAAGGCAGCGGCTGGGATCTGGCCACGATCGAGCCGCCGGGCCATCCAGCCGTGCAGCTGGAGCCGCTGCTGCGGCTGCGTGCATTGCCGTCCCTCAGCGATGAGGACATGGTGGCGGCCCAAAGGCGCCACCTGATCGATCCGGCGGCGCCCAATCCTTCGGTGGAGGCCCTGCTGCATGCCTTCCTCCCCCATGCCTTCATCGATCACACCCATGCGGTGGCGCTGCTGGCGCTGGCCGATCAGCCCGACGCCGAGGCGGTGTGCCGCCGGGTCTATGGCGAACGGGTGGCGATCGTTCCCTACGTGATGCCCGGCTTCGCGCTGGCCAAGGCCGCCGCCGAGGCCTATGAGGCGGCTGCGGCGTCCGCCGCCGCCCGCGGCCAGGAGCTGGAGGGGATGGTGCTGCTCCAGCACGGGCTGTTTTCCTTCGGGGCCACGGCCAAGCAGAGCTATGAGCGGATGATTGCGCTGGTGGGGGAGGCCGAGCGCGCCCTCAGCCACAGCGAGCGCCTGTTCCAGCCAGGCGTCCTGCCGAGCCGCCCGGCGCCTGCGGCGGCGTTGCTGCCGCTGGTGCGTGGGGCCCTGAGCCGGGCCGCCGAGCGCCAGGGCTGTGCGCGCCGCTGGCTGCTGGATCTGCGCCAGACCGCTACCGCCCTGGCCGTGGCCAACGATCAGCGTCTCGGCGAGTGGGCCGGGCGGGGGGTCGCCACCCCCGACCATGTGATCCGCACCAAGGCCCAACCGCTGGTGCTGCCGCCGGCGCTACCCGAGCAGGGGCCCGAGGCCGGGCCGGCCCTGCAGGCCTGGGCGGCGCAGCTGGAGGCGGCGATGCAGGCCTACGTGGACGACTACCAGGCCTATGTGCAGCGCCAGAACAGCCGCGTGGGCGGCCACAAGACGCCGCTGGATCCCCTGCCAAGGGTGATCGCCATCCCTGGCCTGGGCCTGGTGGGGGTGGGCGCCAGCGCGTCAGCGGCCGCCGTCACCGCCGACATCGCCGAGGCCTGGGCCCAGACCCTGCTGGCCGCCGAGGCGCTGGGTCGCTTCCAGCCCGTCGGTGAGGACGACACCTTCGACATGGAGTACTGGAGCCTGGAGCAGGCCAAGCTCGGCAAGGGCAAGGAGTTGCCCCTGGCCCGGCACGTGGTGCTGGTCACCGGTGGAGCGGGCGGTATCGGCGCGGCGATCGCCCGGGCCTTCGCCGCCGCCGGCGCTGAGGTAGCCGTGCTTGATCGCGACGCCGAGGGGGCCGTCGCCGTGGCCGCCAGCTGCGGCAAGCGGGCGCTGGCGCTCACCGCCGATGTCACCGCACCGGCGCAGGTGCGCGGGGCCATCGACCAGCTGGTGACCTGCTTCGGTGGCCTCGACCTGGTGGTGTCCAATGCCGGCGCTGCCTGGACCGGCCCGATCGCCACTCTCGACGACGCCGATCTGCGTGCCAGCTTCGAGCTCAACCTCTTCGCCCACCAGCACGTGGCCCAGGCCGCTGTCGCCGTGTTCCGTGCCCAGGACGGCGCGGGCCTGGCCAGCAGCCCAGCCCCTGCTGATGCCCCAGCCCCTGCCTCCCCGCTGGGCGGCCAGCTGCTGTTCAACGTCTCCAAGCAGGCCCTCAATCCCGGCCCGAATTTCGGTGCCTACGGCATCGCCAAGGCGGCCCTGCTGGCCTTGATGCGCCAATACGCGATTGAGGGCGGCGCGGAGCGCATCCGTGCCAATGCCATCAATGCCGATCGCATCCGCTCCGGCCTGCTCGACGACGCCATGATCCGTGCACGCTCCGCCGCCCGCGGTGTCAGCGAGGCCGCCTACATGGGCGGCAACCTGCTGGGCCAGGAAGTGAGCGCCGCCGATGTGGCCGACGCCTTCGTGGCACTGGCCCGCCTGGAGCGCACCACCGGCGCCGTGCTCACCGTCGATGGCGGCAACGTGGCGGCGATGGTGCGGTGAAGGCTTTTGTCAGCCAGCCATGCAACCTGTGCCATGAATCTTGTCTATCTGCTCCCTGAAGCCCTGCCGGGCTGGCCCTTCTCCGAGGCTTCACTCAGAGCGGATCCGCTGGCATCTCGCCGCCTCAGGGCGGCGCTGCCCGCCCGCCACCTCTCCACACTTGGCCACCACATTCAGATCCAGGTGTTGGGTGGCGATCTCAAAACCAGCCAGGGCTCGGGGGAGGTCACCTGGCTGATCATCGGCAAGATTTCCCATCCCGACCCAAGTGTCTTCCGGACCCTTGCCGCTTCCGTCGGCGCCCTCGTCACGAAGGCGAAGACGGAGGGGATGCACGTGCTGGTGGACTACACCGATGACATCCTTGCGGCTGGAGACCATCGTTCCGCTTCGACCCTGCGACTTCTCCAGGAGGCGGATCGGGTGGTGTGTGCCTCTGAAACGCTGGCATCAAGTGTGAGGCGCTCAGGCATCGATTCGCCTCGAATCGTGGTGATCGCCGATCCGGTGGAGGGAGACCGCCAGCCGGTCCATTGCCTGCCTGAAAAGGGACAGCCGCTGCGGGTTCTGTGGTTCGGTCATTCCACGAATCTCCAGCCCTTGCTCCAGATGATTGCTCCTCTGGATGGTTTCCGGGACCACGCCGATTTCACCCTGGAGATCGTGGCCGGACTTCCGCCTCAGCAGCTGACCCAGCTGCGTTCCCAGTTGCGGCATTGGCCCCGTCGCTATGCCATTACCGTCACGCCCTGGAACGGCCAGGCCAGCGTGTTCGAGGCTCTGCGTCGCTCCCAGGTGGCCGTGATCCCGGTCGACAGGCAAGGTCCGAAAGCCGCCGTTTCCAACAACCGGCTGACGGAGGCCCTGTGGGCGGGATGTTTCGTGGTGGCCTCTCCGGTTGCGAGTTATCTGCCGTTCCGTGAGGCCAGCTGGTTGGGTGAGGATCTGGTGGCAGGGCTTCGCTGGGTGATCGACAACCCCGAGAAGCTCCAGGCCATGGTGGCCACTGGGAACGAGCGGATTGCCGCCGGGTTCACTCCTGAGGCGATTGCCCAGCAGTGGCAGCAAGCCTTGAGTCTGCCCAGCGTCTGATCGACTCAGGCCGCACCGGTGCTCAGCTCCTGCGGGACCCCAGCCAGAGCCCCAGCGCGATCCACAGCAGCACCAGCACCAGGCAGAGGGAGGTCCAGGCCGGCAGCCCCCAGCCCACCACCACCAGCGGGGCCACCACGGTGATCACGCCGCCGGCCAGCAGGGGCTGGAGCAGCAGCTGCTTGATCGAAAAGGCCGTCACCGCTTCGCTGCGATCGTCCGGGTCGGCCATGCGCAGCAGCAACAGGCCGCTGGCTGCCACGCCGGTGGCCTGGCCGAATTCCAGAATCGCTCGCTCGAACCAGTCGGCCGGCAGGATCCGCGGGGCCAGCAGCAGCACCACCGCCAGGTTCCAGAGCAGGCCCACCAGGGCCAGCACCGTCAGCGGCAGCCAGTCGGCGGCCAGCAGCCGCAGGTCGAGGCAAGCCGTGGCCGCTGTGATCAGCAGATCCGCCGCCAGCGTGCCGGTCTGGCTCTGGATCGGTGTGGACACCCAGCGCTCCTGGCCGCTTTTCTCCAGAGCCAGCCGCACCAGCAACGACCCCACCAGCGCCAGCGGGAACACCGGCAGCGCGTCGATCACCATGGCGAACACCCCCCCGCTGCGATCAGCACCCCAGCGCAGCACTGCCAGCAGACCGCAGCCGATCGCCACGGCGATGCCCGCCAGGGCCATGTTCACCGCCCAGTCGGCCCCCTGCCGCCACCAGGCCGGCAGTTCCAACGTGCCTTCTTCAAGGGGTTGGTCGGCAGGGATCGCCTCCAGCGGTGGGGTCTGCTCCACCACGATCTCCATCGCCTCCTGCAACGGGATCGCTGCGCCGAAGCTGAGCCAGCCCCGTCCCCGCGCCAGCACCACCACCAGCCCGCCCACCACGGTGGAGGCCAGCAGCCCCACGGTGGCCATCGCCAGCCCAAGGGCCTGGCCGCCCTCCAGCCCCAGGCGTTCGTAGGTGGGTCCCATCGCCGCCGCCGAGCCATGCCCGCCCTCATAGGCCACCTCGATCAGCAGCGCCATCACCGGACTCGTGCCCAGCAGGGGCTGCAGCACCAGCAGCACCGCCAGCCCGCCCACCAGGAACTGGCCGAAGGCGAGCGTGAGGGCCATCAGCACCTGCCCGGAGAGCGGTCGCCACAGCCCACCCAGCTTTGGCAACGGCTTGCCCAGCAGCAGGCTGGCGAACACCAGCGTGAGCAGTGGCAGCGGCAACGCGTTCCAGAGGTCGATCACCGGCTGTGGCACCAGCGGCAGCAGCCCTGCCGGGGCCACCAGCAGCCCAAGGCCGCCGGCCAGCAGCGCCTCCGGCAGCCCCCAGCGCTTCATGCCGAGCCGGTTGCCGATCAGGCGCCCCAGCAGCAGCAGCACCACCAGCACCACCAGCGCCAGCAGCGGCCAGTGCCAGCCCCGCAGCAGGGATTCCGCAGCATCCGGAAGCCTCACAGGCCGAACTGCCGGCGGAAGAAGGCCTCGGTGGCCTCCAGCACCTCGATGCGCACTTCCGGGCGGCGAAAGCCGTGGCCCTCACCGGCGAACCGACGCACCTCCACCGCCAGGCCGTTGGCCGCGAGGGCCGCAGCCATGGCGTCGGTCTGCTCGGGTGGCACCACCTCGTCGTCGAGGCCCTGGAAAAAGATCACCGGGCAGCGCATCCGGCCGGCATGGTGCAGCGGCGAGCGCTGCGCATAGAGCGCCTGCGCCGCCGGCCACGGGCCCACCAGGCCCTCGAGATAGCCGGCCTCGAAGCGATGGGTGCTGCGCACAAGCGCCGCCAGATCGGCCACGCCGTAGCGGCAGGCTCCGGCGCGGAACACGTCGGTGAAGCAGAGCGCCGCCAGGGTGGTGAATCCGCCGGCGCTGCCGCCCTCGATCGCGAGGCGCTCCGGGCTCGCCGCACCCGCCGCCACCAGCGCGGTGGCCGCCGCGGCGCAGTCGCTCACGTCCACCACACCCCATTGGCCGGCGAGACGATCGCGGTAGGCCCTGCCGAAGCCCGTGGACCCGCCGTAGTTCACGTCCACCACGCCCCAGCCGCGGCTGGTCCAGAACTGAACCGCCAGATTCAGCCCCGTGCCGGCCATGGCGGTGGGCCCGCTGTGACTCTTCACAAGCAAAGGGGCCAGCGGGTGGGCGCCGCCGATCGGCGGGTAGTACCAGGCGTGGGTGGGCAAGCCGCCATGTCCCTCGAACCAGAGCGCCTGCGGGGTGCTGATCGCTTCCGCCTGCAGGGGTGTCGTCCCCGCTGGGGCCGCTGCCGCTTCGCCGCCGCCCACCGCGGTTGCTGCGCCGCCCCCACCGGCCGCAGATTCCGCTGATCCACCGCCACCCGCCGGCGTGTGGCTCCAGCCGCCGTGGCGCAGATCGATCTCCAGCAGGCCCTGCGGGGTGACGGCATCGGCGGCCACCGCCACCACCCGGCCGCCGCCGGCACTGAGGCCATCGAGTGCGTCGAAGGGCTGGGCGAGCGGCTGCCAGCGCCCCTCAGCGGCGCCTGGCTCCGGCAGGGCGATGGTGCCGAGCTCCCAGCGGCCGGCCCGGCAGACCGCCGCCACCAGTTGCTGGCCATCCCAGCCCGTGGTGCGCCGCCCGTACACCCAGGCCGGCAGACCGAATTCCGCCTCCATCGGCAACAGCGGCTGCCAGTGCAAGGCAGTGGTGGGGGGTAGGGCGGCCACTGCTAGAGGCAGCGGCCCGGCCGCCACCGAGGGCTCCAGCGCCGCCACGCGCTCTGCCGCCGGCAGGCGCTCCAGGTTCCACCAGCCGCTGCGGTCCGTCGCCACCACCAGGTCGCCAGTCGGCAGCCAGAGCGGCTGCACCACCGATACATCCGCGGCGGTGGGCCCGCTGGCGGCGCCCCCGGCCAGCGGCCTGGAGTCGTGCAACACCCCGCTGGGGTCAAAGCGGCCCAGCCACAGCTGGCTGCGGTCCCAGGGCATGAACGGTCGCTGCCATTCCACCCAGGCCAGGTGGCTGCCATGGGGGCTGAGCACGGCACTGCCGCAGAAGTCGGTGGGCTGGTGCAGGAGCACGGGCTCTCCTCCCGCCAGCGGCACAGCCACCAGCTGATCGACGCCATCGCACTCCATGACGCCGATCCAGCGCCGGCGCGGGCTGTCGATCAGGCCGTCGGCGAACGCTCGGTTCGCTGGTGCGGTGAGCCGCCTCGGCTCCGGCAAGGGCGGCTGCGGCAGGGACGGCTCCGGCAGCACGGGGGCCTCCGCCGGCAAGTCCAGCGCCCACAGGCAGCGGTCGCCGTCGTTGACGAACACCACGGTGGTGCCACCGGCCACGCTTCCCACCGCCACCACGCCGCCGCCATAGGTGTGCACCCGGCTGCGCAGGTTCCAGGGGGCGGGGGTGAGCTCCTGGGTGGGGCCACCGGGCCGCTGGCGCCACAGCAGGGTGACGCGGCCCTGCTCCAGGGGCCGTTGCTCCAGCCAGAACAGCTCCTGTCCGTGCAGCAGCGGCTCCTTCACCGTGGGTGCTGCCTCCACCGCCACCCGGGCCGGCAACGCTGCGGGCTCGGCCGGGCTCCAGTTCCCCCCCACACGCACCTTCTAGAATTCACCCATCGTTTCAGGTGATGCCTTGGCCAGCAGCTTCGCCAAAATGGCCCGCCAGGCGGAGCTCACCAGCCGTGGGGTTCACGTCTCCAAGGAGGTGCTGGATCACCCCCCGCTCACCATTCACACCCTCGGCGATGCGGCGCTGCGCCAACCGGCCAAACGCATCAGCAAGGTGGATGAAGCGGTGCGTGATCTCGCCCGCGACATGCTCCGCAGCATGTATGCCGCCCACGGCATCGGCCTGGCCGCGCCACAGGTGGGTGTCCATAAGCAGCTTGTGGTGATCGATCTCGATCCCGAGAACCCAGCCACCCCGCCCCAGGTGTTCATCAACCCCGAGATTGGCGCCACCAGCGGCTCGCTCACCACTTATGAAGAAGGTTGCCTGAGCATCCCCGGTGTGTATCTGCAGGTGGTTCGCCCCACCACCGCCGAGGTGAGCTTCCGTGACGAGCACGGCAGGCCTCGCCGGATCAAGGCCGATGGCCTGCTCGCCCGCTGCCTGCTCCATGAGATGGACCATCTCCATGGGGTGCTGTTCGTCGACCGCGTCACCGATGAACTGAGCCTCAACGATGGGCTCAAGGAGCATGGGTTCGAGCGCACCGCTGTCCACTCCCTGCGCTGACGCCCAATGCCGATGAAACCGTTGGCCGGGGTGTTCCTGGCGCTGGCCTGTCTGCTGGGCATTGCCGCTACAGGCTCTGTGTTTGAGCTCTCCTACGGCGATCCCGATCTTGGGGTCACAACCACCCGGCTGATCCTGGCGGCCTGCCTGCCCGGCACTGTCGTCAGCCTGCTGGTCGCAATTCGTCTCAACAAGCCGGCCTAAGGGGGGCTGGCACCCTCGGGCCTCACTTCTACCATCGGCACCTCCTGCCGCTGGGCTCCTCCGATGCGACATCTCCGGCCGATCCGCGCCCTGCCGTTCCTATCCGCGCTCGGCGTCGTTGCGGTGAGTGGCTCCCTTGTCCCCCTCCATGCCCAAGGAGCTCTGTTCGGTGCCCGAGAGGTGGCGCAGGAGCGCTTCGTGCTGGTGGCTGCACCGATCGGGGACGGCAGCCGCGCCCAGCTCAACATCTATGAGCAGGTCACCGACCGCCGCCCCTGCTTTGCCGTCTCCGGCGCCAATCCGGCCCGCGTCGATCCGTTGCTGGGCACCTTCGACTTCACCGGCATCTGCACCCGCTACATCGACGCCAACGGCTACTCGCTGCGGGTGGGTGAAAACGACCTGGCCACCGTGTACCGGATCAGTGTGGTGCGCAGTGGCAACGACAACATCCTGCTGGCCACGCCGCACCGCGGCAAAACCGGCCCCGAGATGATCCTGGCTCGCACCAACGGCCAGGCCGCCGGCTTTCTCCAGTTCACACCGGAGCCGGGGTGGCGTCTGAAGCGCCGTCACTTCGGCACGCGTGCCCTCGGCCACGTGTACATCTATCGCGATAACTGGCCGGGCGAAGCGACGGCCGCCCCGGCCGGATCGGGTGCACCAGGCGGCACAGCTCCCAGTAGCACCCCTTCCGGCAGCACCGCTCCTGCTCCTGCGGCGCCTGGCACCTCAGCGCCGTCCACAACACCAAAGCCCACGACCCCAGCCGCCAGCCCCAGCGCCTTGCCTGCGGTCCCCGGCAGCAGCACGCCTGGCAGCACCACCCCGAGCACCACTGCTCCGCGCACGGCTGTACCCGGTTCAACGGCACCAGGCACCACGGCCCCTGCAACCACTGGGCCCAACACCACAGCGCCGGATTCCACAGCACCAACCACCACAGCACCAACCACCACCGCGCCCAGTACCGCTCCCCCTCGCACCACAGCGCCCAGCGCCACAACCCCACGGCCCTCATCGCCAGCGGGTGCTGCGGCACCAACCGGCTCAGCACCCGCTGCCGGTGCCGCCCGCACCGCTGCTCCCCTGTCGGCGCTCCCAGTGGTTCCGCCGGCGCCAACCGCAGCGCCGCGCCCTCGGTGAAGCCAGGGCGAAGGCAGTTGCTACATTGAACAAACTCCAGCCCCACTGCGTGGTTCATGACCCAGGTCACCGTCGGCGAAAATGAAGGCATCGAATCGGCGCTGCGCCGGTTCAAGCGTCAGGTGTCCAAGGCTGGGATCTTTGCTGACCTCAAGCGCCTGCGTCACCACGAAACCCCCACCGAGAAGTACAAGCGCAAGGCCCAGCAGCGCCGCCGCCGCCGCTGATCCAGGCGTTCGCGCGGAACACTCCCCGCCGCTTTGCCAGAACCACGCCGCCAAAACCCTGCTGAACCTCTGTTCAGTGGGGTTTTTGTGCGAGTAAGAAACCTGGCAAACGGCTTGTCAGGTCTGGCTGTATCGGTCACCCGTCGTCAGTCCAGCTTCGTCAGCTCGCCTTCGTCAGCCCGGCGTCGTCCGTTCGGCGGCAGGTCTCACCGGTTTCCGTCCCATCCGCCTCGCGGCGGGGCCAGGGGAGCAGGCCGTTGGACCGCTGAACGGCTGGCCCGCTCCTCGCCGACGCGCGGTGTCCTCCAGCTGATCGCTTGGCCGCAAGAGATCCAGCTGGTTGTCTGCGGTGCTTCCCGACGGCCCCATGGTTCAACCCGCGTCTCCTCGGAACTGCTGGTTGCCCCCGAGCAGTTGCTTCCCCCCACCCAGCAGCTGGCTGCTTCCGCTCAGCATCTGGTCGGCGCCGGTCTGCAGCTGATCGAAGGAGCGATAGGTGAGAGCTTCCGCCAGGTGGGAGGCCAGCACGTCGTCGCTGGCTTCGAGGTCGGCGATCGTGCGCGCCACCCGCACCAGCCGTTCGGCAGAACGGGCCGAGAGCCTTCGCTGCCGGATCGCGCCGCGCCAGCGCTCCAGTGCCTCCGCCGACAACGCCAGATGCTGCCGCAGGGCCTGCCCCGTCAAGGCGCTGTTCGCTTGCCCTGCCGGGTTCCGTCGCGTCATCCGTTCGCGTGCCTGCCGCACCCGCTCCGCCACCTCCATGCTGCTGGGTGGCGGGCTGTCGCCACCGCTCTTGCCGCTGGCCGTGGGCAGCCCCACCAGCTCATCCGCCTCCAGGCGCCGCATCACCACCTGAAGATCGATCCGATCGAGCAGTGGCCCCGACAGGCGCGCCCAGTAACGCTGGCGTACCCCTTCCGGGCACTGGCAGCTGCGCAGCGGATCGCCGAACCAGCCGCACGGGCAGGGATTGGTGGCCGCCACCAGCGCCACGCGGCAGGGGAAGCGGGTGCGCTGGCGCTGGCGGCTGATCCAGACCTCCCCTTCCTCCAGCGGCTCGCGCAGCTGATCGAGCACCGCCCGCTGGAATTCAGCCAGCTCGTCGAGAAACAGCACGCCGTGATGGGCCAGCGACAGTTCACCCGGCCGCGGCAAAGCCCCGCCTCCCACCAGGGCCGTGGCGGTGCAGCTGTGGTGGGGGGCCCGGAAGGGCCGCTGGCGGATCAGGCCCGCTTCGCTGCTGAGCAGGCCTGCGACGGAGACCACCTGGGTGAGCTCGAGCGCTTCCTCCGGCGGCAGCGGTGGCAGCAGCCACGGCAGGCGGCGGGCGAGCATCGTCTTGCCGCTGCCCGGAGGACCCACCAGCAGCAGGTGATGGTGTCCCGCTGCCGCGATCTCCAGCGCCCGCCGGCCGTGGTGCTGCCCTCGCACATCGGCCAGATCCGCCGCCGCTCCCTCGCCTGCCCCTGCGGGCCGACCCACGCCGGGACGGCAGGGGGACGCCTGGGCCGGATCCACCAGCAGCTGGGCCACCTGCTGCAGCGTTTCGGCCGGCCACACCGTGAGCCCTTCCACCAGGGACGCCTCAGCGCCATTGGCGGCTGGCACCACCAGGGCCCGGGCGCCGGCCTGCCTGGCCGCCAGGGCCAGGGCCAGCGTCCCGCGCCCCGGCCGCAGGGCGCCATCGAGGCCCAGCTCGCCGGTGCTCCACACGCCGATCAGCCGCTGGGGATCGAGCTGGCCGCTGGCCAGCAGCACGCCCAGGGCGATCGGCAGATCGAAGGCGGGACCCTCCTTGCGCAGGTCGGCCGGAGCCAGGCTCACGATCACCCGGGTGAGCGGGGGCCGGAAGCCGCTGTTGCGCAGCGCCGCCCGCACCCGCTCACGGGACTCGCGGCCGGCAGTGTCGGAGAGGCCCACCAGCTGCAGGGCCGGCAGGCCCGGGGCGATGTCCACCTCCACCACCACCGGCGCCGCCTCCAGTCCCAGCAGGGCGGCGCTGTTGCAGCGTGCCAACATCGATCGGAAACCAGGGTCACCTCACCGGTTCCCGCCCTGTCCTGCCCTGTGGCGTCATGGCCTCCAGCACCCCACCCGCGGGCGACACGATCTTCGGGCGCATCCTGCGCGGCGAGATCCCCTGCGACCAGGTCCACGCCGACGACCTCTGCCTGGCCTTCCGCGATGTGAACCCCCAGGCGCCGGTGCACGTGCTGGTGATCCCCCGTGAACCCCTGGTGAATCTCAATGCGGCAGGGGAGGAGCACGAGGCCCTGCTGGGGCATCTGCTGCTGGTGGCGGCCAAGGTGGCCCGCCAGGAGGGGCTCACGGGTTGGCGCACCGTCATCAACAACGGCGCCGAAGCCGGCCAGACCGTCTTTCACCTGCATGTGCATGTGATCGGTGGCCGTCCGCTGCACTGGCCACCGGGCTGATCACCCCCTCCCACCGCTCCCGGCCAGCGGCGACAATGGGCGGACCTGTCACGGTCCATGAGCTTCTTCAAGGCGTTCCGCGAGCAGCTCGGCAAGCTGCAGCGCCTGGCCCAGCCTTACTTCCTCCCGCTGGAGGAGAGCAGTTCCTGGCAATTCCTGCTCCTGGTGCTGTCCCTGCTTGCAGTTGTGGTGGGCGTCACCCTGCTGCTGCTCACCGGCTCGGTGGCCGCCGCGGGTGCGCTCATCCCCGATCTGCGCAGCCGTTTCTTGCCAGGGGTGCCCGAGCAGGTGGCCGCGCTCTGGAGCGGCCCGATCGGTCCGGTGGTGATGGCCCTGTTCGCCGGCGGCCTGGCGGTGTTCGGCAGCTTCCGGGCGAAGCTTCGCCAGGGCCGCTGGCTTCCCTGGCTGTTGATCGGCGTGATCACGTTGTTGATCCTGGTGATCAACGGCATCAACGTGGGCATCAGCTTTGTGGCCCGCAACGTTGATAACGCCCTGGTGGCCTACGACCAGGACGGCTTCTGGAAGATCGTGGCCATCTATGCCTTCTGTCTGGTGCTGGCTCTGCCGATCCGCGCCACACAGAGCTACCTGATCCCCAAGCTTGGCCTGCTGTGGCGCGAGTGGTTGAGCGGTCGCCTGCTCACCCGTTACCTCTCGAACCGCGCCTATTACATCCTCAATCCCAACGACGAATCCCTGCAGGAGATCGACAACCCTGACCAGCGGATTTCTCAGGACACCGCCAGCTTCACTGGCACCAGCTTGAGCGTCACGGTGGAGATCCTCTCCGTGCTGCTCACCTTCGTGAGCTTCATCATCGTGCTGTGGAGCATCAGCGTGAACCTCGCGTTGCTCCTGCTGGCCTATTCATTGGGCGGCACCGCACTGATCGTGTTCGCCAGCCGCAAGCTGGTGGCCTTGAATTATCAGCAGCTGAAGCTGGAGGCCGATTTCCGCTACGGCCTCGTTCACATCCGCGACAACGCCGAGTCGATTGCCTTCTACCGCGGTGAACAGCAGGAAGGCAAAGAGGCGGAGCGCCGGCTGAGTGGTGCGATCGTGAACTACAACAAGCTGATCGTGTGGGAGGCGCTGATCCAGGTGATCCAGCGCTCCTACGACTACTTCTCCCGCTTTCTGCCCTGGCTGGTGATCGCCCCGGTGTATTTCGCCAGAGAGGTTGATTTCGGCGTGTTCGGACAGGCCAGCATCGCCTTCAGTCAGGTGCTGTTCTCCGTCAGTTACATCGTCAACAACATCGATCGCCTGGCGGCCTTCTCGGCGAGCATCAGCCGCCTGGAGGGCTTCCAGTTGAAGGTGGATGAGATCGGCAGCCAGGCCCGCGAGCGCAGCTACCAGGATTCGCTGCTGGCAGACGCCTCCCACCAGACCATCCTGGTGAAGCATGCCGATCTTGTGCCGCCCCACACCGATCGCCGCCTGATTCACGACATCAGCCTGGAGGTGGGCCCGGCCCAGCGGTTGCTGGTGGTGGGCCCCAGCGGTTGCGGCAAAACCTCGTTTCTGCGCATGGTGAGTGGCCTGTGGCCGGCTGCGGCCGGCACGGTGGAGCGGCCCCCGCTGGCTGAGTTGCTGTTCATTCCCCAGAAGCCCTACATGATCCTGGGCAGCCTGCGGGAGCAGCTCTGCTACCCCCAGCAGCCCGAGCGCTTCAGCGACGACCATCTGCGCAGCGTCCTGGAAGAAGTGCGGCTGCCGGAGCTGGTGCGCCGCTACCCCGACCTCGACATCAAGCAGGACTGGCCCCGCCTCCTCTCGCTCGGCGAGCAGCAGCGCCTGGCTTTCGCCCGGTTGCTGCTCAACTCGCCGCGGTTTGTGGTGCTCGATGAGGCCACCAGTGCCCTCGATGTGAACACCGAGAAGCACCTCTACAAGCTGCTCACCGAGCGGGACATGGCCTTTGTGAGCGTGGGCCACCGCCCTACCCTGGCTGCCTTCCACGACACCGTGCTCGAGCTCGATGGTCATGGCGGCTGGCGCCTGCTGCCGGCCACCGGCTATGACTTCACCCGCACCTGAACGTCCCATGCCCACCGACCCGGAACCCGCCAACGACGGCGCCACTGACCGCGCCACTGCTCCAGCGGCAGATCCCGCCGTACCAGCTCCCACAAGCGCCACCACGGCCGATGCCCCTGCCTTCGGCTGGAGCGGCTATGCCGAGCGGGTGAATGGGCGCTTCGCGATGATCGGCTTTGCTGCCGTGCTGCTGATCGAAGCCCTCAGCGGTGACACCTTTCTGCACTGGGCAGGCCTGGTGCCCTGAGCCTGCCGGCTGATCGCGAGGCGCTGATCCGCCGCCGCAGCCTGCGGGCGGAGTTCATCGCAGCGGCAGCTCCCAGCAGTGGCAGTGGGCCGGGTATGGGCACCGGCCCTGGATCGTTCGACACCGTGCCTGTGATTCTGAAATCGAGCAAAGAGGATGTGAGGTTGGTGGGATTGTTCAAGGTTCCGCGCACATCCTCGAGGTAGGTGGTCCAGCGGATGCCACCGATCTGGGTACCTGGCGTAAGGCCAACCAATGCGTAATTGAAAGTGCCGATATCATCCCTGATGCCATTCGTTCCTGTAGTGGTCTGATTGGACCCAACCCCTGACACAGTTTGTGTTTGTGCGGCGATGAAATTACCAACGCCCGCCTGGCCGGTGAATCCGCCGCCAGGGAACAACAAACTCGATGCCGTTGCATACTGCGAAGCCGCGCCAATCGTGAATCCGGGATTCGTTAAAGAGTTGAAAGGGTTTCCTGTGGCATCCAGCAGCTGAATCACCGAGTACTCCCAGGTGAGTCCTGCAGTGTTGAGGCTGGAAAAGTTGAAACTGGCATCGGTCACCGCCAGATTGGAGTTGAACAACAACTGAAAGCTGTTACTGATCACCGTGCCGGGATTGTTGCTGCTCACCGTGGCGGTGAAGCTCTGCTGTGCGCCCACCCGGCCAGAGTCCACCGAGCCGAAAGGGGTACTGCTTCCAGTGGCTCCGAGCACCACTCGGGCCGCGCCAAGCGTCCCGGTGGTGCTCAAGCCCGACAGGGTGAAGTCGGGGAGGTCGCCGTTGCTCGTCACCAGCTTGGCGCCGGTAATGCCGTTGATGGTGTTGTAGGCAAACGGGGTGTTGCCGCTCAGGATCTGTCCGGGGCTTGCCAGGTTCAGCACTTCGGTTCCAGCGGTGGAACCGCTCAGGAACTCGAGGTTCGTGAAGGTGGCCGCCCGCAGGGGAGGCGCAGACAGGCACAGCAGCCCCAGGGTCGAGGCAGCGGCCAGCAGAGGGAAGGGACGATGCAGATGCATGGCGGGCGAGGAGCTGGGGGCGTTGGCGAGCCCGCGCCGGCGTTCGCCGGAGGAATCAGGAAGCGAATGTGAGGGTTTCGGCCCTCTGTGCACGGTGTTAATGGCTGGGATTCTCACACGTTTGTCATGATTTTTTGGTTTTTTTCGGCAGTTTCTAGAACCGGCTACTTACCGGGTGCCCGCTAGGGCAGCTCGATCAGATCCACCCCCCAGAGGCCGCCCCTGCTCACCTGCACGGCCAGCACCTTGCCATCGGCACTGAGCGCCACCTGCTGCGGCACTCCGGGCGGATCGATCGGCAGCCGCTGCAGGCTCTGCGTTGAGCGGCGATACAGGGCGAGTTCGGTCCGTCCGTCGAGCTGGCGCACCATCGCCAGCCGTTCCCCATCGCCATCCACGCTGACGCTCACCGGCTGCGCATCCGGTCGGTTCAGTCCGGGCAGCGGTACCGGGCGCCGCGCCTGCAGGTCGACCAGCAGCACCTGCTCGCGCCCCTGACGCCCACTGATCAGTGCCAACCAGCGGCCGCTCAACGCCGGCGCATGGTTCACCCCGGCCTGCTGGAGCATCTGGCTGAGTGGTCCGAGTGGCCGCAGCGGCGGGGCGCAGCCCGCCAGGACTGTGGTGGCCGCCAGCACGAAAGCGGCGGCTGCAGCTCGGCCACGCAGGCTCATGGAGCTCCTGCTCCACTGGCAGCATCCGGCGCGCCGCCGCCGATTCGCTGGCCCGGCGCGTGATCCGGTTCGAGCAGCCCGCTGAGGTCGAACAGTTCCACCCGCCGCTGCCCCGCCTGCACCAGTTGCAACGCCAGCCGCTGGCCGTCGCTGGAGAGGCTCAGTCGCTGCGGCTCAAGGTCGCCAGGCAGGGGCAGCGGGTGCAGCCGTCCTGTGGCCCGGTCTTCCACCACCGCCAGCCGCCGTGACCCCCGCTGCACCAACAGGGCCAGGTAGCGGCCGTTCCAGCTCAACGACGGGGAGCTGTGGGGCTGCTGCCGCTGCAGGTGGCGCAGGGGAAGCACTTTGCCGCTGAGCCGCTCCTGCAGCAGCACGGTGGTGCGCCCGTCGCGCTCGACCAGGCTGGCCAGCAGCCTGCCATCCCCGCTCAAGGCCGGCTCCTGGCGCGCCTCGCGTCCAAGGCCGGTGGAGGGGGCCGGCCGGCTTCTCGGCCCCAGGCCGCAGCCTGCGAGCCAGACGACCAGTGCGAGACAGACCGCCAGCGGTAGGGCCGACAGCCAGAGCGCCCAGCGCAGGGGGCGTGCCTGACCCCGGCCCGGAACTCTCACCGGTGGCTGTGGATCAGTCGTCGAAACGGGAGCTGTTGTCGCGGCTGGAGCCAGGGCGAGCGCTGCTGGAGGCACTGCGGGCGCCGGCAGCACCGGAGGGGTTTCGGGCACTGGCGCTGCTGGTGGAGCGCAACGGGGTGTAATCCGCGTCGCTGGCCGGATCAGGGGTGCTGCCGGAGGCTGGTGTACCGCCAAGACCGCCGCGCAGCGGTGAACCCATGGGGACGCCGCCTGCGGGCCGTGGCGATGGGTCAGGGCCGCCGGGCAGTGGACCGGCTGTGGAAACAGGGGCGCTGCCAGTGCGGCGGCTGGAGCGTGGCACAGCGTCGCTGCTGGCGGTTGGGCGGGTGCCTCGACGAGGCTCCGCAGCCACATCCCGATCGCGACGGCGGGCGCCGAAGGCGGGCCCGGAGCTGGGGGCGGCGGTGCTGCGGGGAGACGGGCCGGCGCGGTAGCCGGGATCCACAGCGGCGGGACGGTCGTCGACGCGGGGGGAGCGGGGGGCTGGATCCCAGTCGTCGGTGTCGGCGGGGCGGCGGCTGGCGGCCCGCTCGGGGATGGCAGGGCGTGCGGTGCGGCGCGGACGGTAGAAGTCGTCGTCTTCGGGTTCAGCTTCGCGTGAACGGATGCGCCGGCGCAGGGGCTGAGGTTCTTCCAGGCGGTCGACATCCGGATTCCAGTCGCCGCCACCGATACGGCCGCGGGCGGGAGGCGGCAGAGGTTCGTCGTCGTCGAAGAAGGAGGAGCGCCGTGCCTGCTCGGTGGTGACGCCCCTCAGACGCACGCTCTCGTAGGCGAAGAAGACGGTGGTGCCAGCCAGCAGGAACTGACCGAACTGGAGAATCGGATCGAGGCGCCAGCCCTGGAAGAAGAGGATCCCACCGCAGAGGAGACCGATCGCCGCGAAGAAAACGTCGTAGTCGCGGGCGAGGGCGGGCTTGAAGCTCCTCATGAAATAGAGAAAGGCTCCGCCGACGGCCAACACGATGCCGACGATGCTCGCCCAGTTGAGGCTGGCATTAACCACGTCTGGAAGACCTCAGGCAGAACGGACGTCCGCATCCTCCGACTGGAGAACCCGTTCCAGCACTTTAGGGACATCGCCAGAACGCGGCCGGGAGGACCCGTTCATCCTGGCCGAACTCAGGTGGCGCGGCAACGATCCTGCGATGACTGGCTGCGGGTGGCTTCTGCAGGCAGACGCTCTGGACGCGTCCAAGGACTGTTGGCTTGAAACGCTGCAGGGGAGACAGGCAGCGACGCCTTGCTTTGGGTCGTTGCTGCTGAGCTCTGCAGGGGGCTTCTCTTCGGGTGCTTGTTGCAGAGGCCTGGAGGGAGTTTTGCCTCGGGCTGTGGCAGCGGCGTTTTCCTTGGGCTGCTGCAGCGGTGATTCGAAGCCAACGATTGCTCAGGGCCGTTGCTGAGGAGAGCTTCAGGCACTGTTGGCTTGGGCCGTCGCTGGGGAGCTTTGCGGCGAATCTTTCCAACGAAGTGAATCTGGACACCGTCGTGGACTCCAGAAGCTCAAGGCCTGGGTGCAACTCGACGCTTGCTGCAGCTCGATGCTCGCTGCAAGTCGATGCTCACCGCAACTCGACAGGGGCACTGCCTGGGCGAGCGCTGACCGTGTTGGTCGTGTGGATCAGAGCTTGCGGTCGACCTGGTCGGTCTGGCTGATCAGCACGAGCGCGATGCTGATGGGGATCACCACGATCACCGCTCCCCACACGAGGCTGCTCAGGAAGTTGGCGAGGGAAGGGGTCATGGTGGCGCTGGTGGAGGCTGGGATCCTAGTCAAGGGGCGCCGCTTCCTACGATCAATGCGCTTGCTGCTTAGAGCTTTGTGACGGCTGCCACCTTGCTGCGTTCGCTGCCGGCGCTGAACCTGCTGCTGGGTCTGGCGCTGGGCGCCTGGACCCTGCTGTTTCTGTTCCGCATCGTGCTCACCTGGTACCCCCAGATCGATCTGGAGCGGGGCGCCATGCGGTTGATCGGCTGGCCCACGGAGTCGCTGCTGGCCACCACCCGCCGCGTGGTGCCGCCGATCGGCGGTGTTGACGTGACACCGGTGATCTGGGTGGGCTTGATCAGCCTGGTGCGCGAATTGCTGCTGGGCCAGCAGGGCCTGCTCACGCTGGTGGCGCGGCATGGAGCCAACCTGGGGGCTGGCTGAACCGGGCTCGCCCAGGGCGAAGCGGCCCGCCTCAGGTTGCTGGTCGACCCATCAGCCAGAAACCGCCAGCCACGAGCCCCACGCCACGGAGTGGTGGCTGATTGCCGCAGGGCTCGAACCCGCAGCCAGAACGGCCAGCCTCGCCACACCACTGACTGATCTGCCGGCCTCAGCCCGGCAGCATCTCCTGCTCCACGAACTTGGTGTGGATGTCGCCGCGCTGAAACTCGGGCCGGTCAAGCAGGCTGAGGTGGAAATCGATCGTGGTGGAGATGCCGGTGATGGCGCATTCCATCAACGCGCGCCGCATGCGGCGGATGGCGCCCTCACGATCGGGAGCCCACACGATCAGCTTGCCGATCAGGGAGTCGTAGAACACCGGAATCTCGTAGCCCGTGTAAACGTGGCTGTCGACCCGCACCCCAGGCCCGCCCGGAGGCAGCCAGCCGGTGATGCGCCCCGGCGCCGGCCGAAAATTCTTCTGTGGATCTTCAGCGTTGATGCGGCACTCAATAGCGTGCCCGCGCAGCTGCACGTCGGATTGCCGTAGGCGCAGGGGCTCACCACCGGCGATATGCAGCTGCTCGGCGATCAGGTCGATGCCCGTCACCATCTCCGTGACCGGATGCTCCACCTGGATGCGCGTGTTCATCTCCATGAAGTAGAAGGCGCCGCTCTTGTCGAGCAGGAACTCCACGGTGCCGGCGCCCTCGTAGGTGATGCTGCGGGCCGCTGCCACCGCCGCCTCCCCCATGCGCTGACGCAGGTCGGCATCAAGCGCCGGGCTGGGTGCTTCTTCCAGCAGCTTCTGGTGACGGCGTTGGATTGAGCAGTCGCGCTCCCCGAGATGCACGACGTTGCCGTGGCGGTCGGCCAGCACCTGCACTTCCACGTGCCGGGGCCGGTCGATGAACTTTTCCATGTAGAGGCCAGGGTTGCCGAAAGCAGCCTCGGCCTCGCCCTGGGCTGCTTTGAACAGGCTCTCAAGCTGGTCGGCATCGGGCACCAGCCGCATGCCCCGCCCGCCGCCACCGGCGGTGGCCTTGATCATCACCGGGTAGCCCATGGCCGCAGCGGCTGCCGCTGCCGCCTCGGCATCGGCCAGCAGGCCCTCGCTGCCTGGCACGGTGGGCACGCCCACCCGCTGCATGGTCGCCTTTGCGGTGGCTTTGTCGCCCATCGCCCTGATCGCCTCCGCCGAAGGACCCACGAACGTGAGGCCGTGGGCGGCGCAGATCTCGGCGAAACGGTCGTTTTCGGCCAGAAAGCCGTAGCCGGGATGGATGGCGTCAGCGCCGCGGGAAATGGCCGCCGCAATGATGTTGGGGATATTGAGGTAGCTCTTGCGGCTGGGCGCCTCACCGACGCACACCGCTTCATCGGCCAGCTGCACGTGCAGGGCGTTGCGATCCACCGTGCTGTAGACGGCCACCGTGGCGATGCCCAGCTCACGGCAGGAACGCAGGATTCGCAGCGCGATTTCGCCCCGGTTGGCGATCAGCAGCTTGCCGATGGGCATCCCATACGCATCCAGGCGCAGCGGACTGTATCAGCGCTCACTCAGCCCCCTGCCACCAGGCGCCATCCCGGCTGCCGGGCCCGATGAAGCGGCCCACCGGTAGAGCGCTGATGCTCTGCGCTGACCCGGCTGCGCCCGGCCATCTGCGCTGTGTCATTGCGTCGGGTGTGGGGCGCAGTGGAAGGGTGGGCCGGGCGATCGGTATATTGACGAGCCGAAGGGGGTTCGCCCCTGACGGCCACGCGGATGTGGTGGAATTGGTAGACACGCACGTTTGAGGGGCGTGTGGCTTCGGCCTTGCGAGTTCAAGTCTCGCCATCCGCATTTCTCTTCCCCAACTTGACCGGCCCGCCGTCCGCTACAGCGATCGTGCTGGTCTGCAACGGCCCCGGTGAACTCACCACCTGGGTGAGGCCGCTGGCCGAACGGTTGCATGCGTCACTGGCCTTGCGGCCCCGCCAGCCTCAGGCGGCCACGGAACTGCGCCTGGTGCTCGTTCCCTGCCCCAATGCCACCGGCCTTGAGCGCCAGGCTGCCGAGCGGCTCGGCCTGTTCAGCTCGATCGTGCCGGCGAACAGGTTCTGGAATCTGCTGCTGCGGCCCCGCCGCTATGGCCCCTGGCCGGCCAGGGGGGTGGTGGTGTTCCTGGGCGGCGATCAGTTCTGGACGGTGCTGCTCAAGGCCCGCCTCGGCTACCGCCACCTCACCTACGCGGAGTGGGTGGCGCGCTGGCCCCGCTGGAACGACCGCATCGCCGCGATGGGCCCGGAGGCGGAGCGCCGCCTGCCCTCCCGCTGGCGCTCCCGCTGCACCGTCGTGGGCGATCTGATGGCCGACCTCTCCGAGACGGCCCGGGCGGAAGCGCCCCTGCCGGCCGGCCAATGGGTGGCGCTGCTGCCCGGCTCGAAGCGCGCCAAGTTGCTGGTGGGGGTGCCCTTCCTGCTCGACACCGCCGACCGCCTCGCCGCTCTGCGGCCCGGCTGCCACTTTCTGTTGCCCGTGGCGCCCACCACCACCGTGGCCGAGCTGCTCGCGCTGGCGGGGCCCGCCAATCCGCTGCAACGGCATTACGGCAGCAGCGAGCCCCGCTTGCTCGAGCCCAGCGCCGAGACGCCATCCCGCTGGCTGGAAACCGCCGCCGGCACGCGCATCCTGCTGGTGGAGCAGCATCCCGCCCACGGGGCGCTGAGCCAGTGCGCCCTTGCCCTCACCACCGTGGGCGCCAACACGGCCGAGCTGGGCGCGCTCGGGGTGCCGATGATCGTGCTGGTGCCCACCCAGCACCTTCAGGTGATGCAGGCCTGGGACGGCTGGCTGGGGCTGGTGGCGCGTCTGCCGCTGTTGCGCTGGTTGCTGGGGGTGGCGCTCACCGCCTGGCGCATGCGTCAGCGCGGCTTCCTGGCCTGGCCCAACATCTCCGCCGGGCGGGCTGTGGTGCCCGAGCGGGTGGGTCCGATCCTGCCCCAGGAGATCGCCGCTGAAGCCGCTGACTGGTTGTCCCATCCGGACCGTCTGGCGGGGCAGCGGGAGGACCTGCGCAGCCTGCGGGGCCAGCCTGGAGCCGTGGCTGCCCTGGCTGCGATGGTGACTGATCTGCTTCCCACTGCGTAGGTTGAGGGCTGCCTTCTCGCCGCTCGTCGTCTCCGGCCATGGCCCCTTCCGATTCAGCTGCCGCTTCCTCCCCCGCTCCCACCCCGGCGGAAGCGGACCAGATCTGGCAGCAGAAGCTCACGCCTGAGCAATACCAGGTGGCGCGCCTCGGGGGCACGGAGCGGGCCTTCACCGGTGCCTACTGGAACAACAAGCAGGCCGGGCACTACAACTGCGTCTGCTGCGGCGCGCGGCTGTTCAGCTCTGACGCCAAGTACGACTCCGGCTCCGGCTGGCCCAGCTTCTGGAGCGGCCTTGATCCCGAGGCGATCACCACCGTCGAAGACCGCAGCCACGGCATGGTGCGCACGGAAATCCGCTGCGCCAACTGTGAGGCGCATCTTGGTCACCTGTTCACCGACGGTCCAGCGCCCACGGGCCTGCGGTACTGCGTCAACTCGGCCTCCCTCGACTTCGAACCGAAGTAAGGGGCAGGGAGGAACTCGCTTCCAGACCGCCCCGCTCAGAAACTGCCGGGATTCCAGCAGGCCTGGATCAGCAGGGAAGTTTGTGTGAGATCAGCAGGGATGGTTCTGGGAGATCACCAGGGATCGTCGTAATCGTTGCGGCGACGCGGAGTGGCTTGATCAGCGGCTTCTCTATCGGCCACCTCCTCCCCCGCGTAAGGCTCCACGTCGACATAAACGGGATCTTCGGCCATGAGTGGGCGTCGCCGGCTGTCCGGCCGCGCCTGCAGCGGGCGCTCACGCAGGGGGAGTGCGCGCTCCGAGCGGGGCGGAAGGGGATCGAGGGGGTCCAGGGGGTCGCGGCCGGGCTGGTCGTTGCCGTAGCCCCTCTCTTCGCCGCGGCTGAAGCTCCGGTCTTCAGGTCGGCTGAAGTCCCGGTCTTCCTGGCGATTGAGGCCGCGGACCTCGTCGTTGCCATAGCCACGGCCCTCGTCCCGGTTGAAGCCCCGGTCGTCGTCGCGCTCGAAGCGGCGGTCGTCGTCGCGGCCAACGTTCCGGTCTTCGTTGCGGGGGAAGCTTCGCTCGTCCTCGCGGCCGAAGCGGCGCGGCTCGTCACGGCCATAAACCTCTTCCTCGTCGTCGTCGAGGTAGCGGCGCTGACGCAGCGGCTCCTGCCGCCGCCGCTCCAGTTCCACGTATTCGAGTTCCTGATCGACGCTGGGCTCCACGGCCCGGTTGGTGGCGGGCTGGATCCGGCGTTGCTCCTGGACGCTGGGCTGACCGGAGGCCAGCTGGTTCTCCACCGGCACCATCGTCTGGCGGAAGCGATCGCGCTCTTCCTGCTCCCAGCTGGGGCCGCCGATGCCGAGTTTTTCCAGCAGGCCCGTGCCCAGCTGCTTGAGTTTTTCTTCCGCCCCCTCGTACACAATGATGCGGTCGGGGCCGCTGCTGACGACCTCCTCCACCGCCAGTTCCCAGGTGCTCAGCACCCCCTCGCCCAGCAGGGGCACGCCGAGCGCCCCCAGCACCAAGGTGGTGAGCTCACCGGTCTCGATGTCGAAGCTGAAGCCGAGCACCCGGCCGAGCTGCTCGCCCGACTCGCTGATCACCTGGCAGTTGATCACCTTGCTGTAGCGCTCGGGATTGAACCCCTGCGCCAGCGAATCGGCGGAATCCACCAGGATCACATCGCCCACCTGACGGATGCGGTCGAGCGGCATCCAGCGGGGCAGGCCCGGCAGGAAGCGGGTGAGGGGGTTGTCGCGCAGGCCGAGGGCCACCACCTCACGCCTGTCAATGTCCACCACCACCTCGCCCACCACCCCGAGGCGGCGCCCCGTGTCACGGGTGATCACCTGGGTGCCCATCAGCTCCGAACGCAGCCAGAGGCGGTCGCTGGGTGCGGCGGCGGCGGGATCGGCGGATGGAGGAATGGAAGAGGTCAACGGCCAGATCCCGCGGGGTGTCGGCGACATTGGGGCTGGGGGTCATTGTGACCCACGACCCCGGTGGTGGGGGTTCGGTCTAGGCGGCAGTGGGCAGACCCACCACCTGAGTGTGGGCGCCACGGGCCTGGGTGACGCCGATCGTGCGGGTGGCGGCGGCGATCATCGGGCGCCGGTGGCTGACCACCAGGAACTGGGCCTGGTCCGCCTGGCTGGCGATCAGGGCGGCCAGCCGCTCCACGTTCACGCCATCGAGGAAGCTGTCCACCTCGTCGAGGGCATAGAAGGGAGAAGGGCGAAAGCGCTGCAGGGCAAACAGGAAACTCAGCGCCGTGAGCGATTTCTCCCCCCCTGACATCGAGGCCAGCCGCCGCACCGCCTTGCCCTTGGGGTGGGCCACCAGGGTGAGCCCTCCTTCCAGCGGTTGGTCGGGGTTTTCCAGCTGCAGGTGCCCTTCGCCATCGGAGAGCCCGGCGAAGATCGTGCGGAAATGCCCGTCCACAGCCTGGAAGGCCTCCAGGAAGGCCTCCTGACGCAGCGTGGCCACGGTTTCAATCCGCAGCAGCAGCTCCTCCCGCTCCTTGCTGAGCACCTCGAGGCGCTCCTCCAGTTCGGCAATCCGCCGCTCCAGCACCTCCAGCTCCTCAAGGGCGAGCATGTTCACCGGCTCCAGCGCTTCCATCCGCTGCTGCAGCCGCAGCTGCGACTGCTCCAGTGCCGCCAGCCCCGCTTCGCGCACGTCCTCCGGCACCTCCGGCAGGGGATCGGGCAGCTCGCGCTGCATCGCCTCCAGCCGCAGCCCCAGCCCCCGCTCCTGCTCAGCCAGGGCAGCGAGCTCCTCCTGCAGCCGCTGCAGATCCCACTGCTGCTGCTGCAGGGCGAGGCGTGCTGCCGCCAGGCGGGCTTCGGCCTCATCGCGTGCGCGCCGCCGCTCCCCGAAGCGTTCCTGCAGCGCGCTCTGCTGCGCTTCCAGGGCGGCGCGGCGCTGCTGGGCCTCGTTCTGCCGCTCCCGCCACTGGCTGTGGGCCTCAGACAGGGCGAGCACGGCCTGCCGCAGCCGCTGCTCCTCGCTGGCCAGGGCGTCGAGCTGATGGCCGAGCCGCTCTGCCGCCAGGGTGCGCTCCCGCCGCGCCGTCAGCAGGGCGTCGCGGTGCTGGCGGGCCTGGTGCAAGGCGGCATCGGCGCTTTCGAGCTCCTGCTGCAGCCCCTGCCAGCGTTCGCTGTCGCCGCTGCCCTGGGCGGCGGCCTCCTCCTGCTCCAGGGCCGCCAGCTGCTGCTGCGGAGCTTCCAGCAGCGCCACCACTTCCCTCTGGCGCTGCTGATCGGCAGCTTCAGCGGCGCGGGTGTGCGCGAGGCGCTCGTTCAGCTGCCGCAGACGCTCCAGCTGGGGGCCTGCGGCCCGCTCAGCGGCAGCGCGTTCGGCTTCGAGGCCGGCCAGCCGTTGCTGATGTCCCTGCAGCAGCGGCCGCAGCTGCTCCAGCTGGCGCCCCAGTTCCGCTTCCTGGCGGCGGCAGGCCACCAGGCTTTCGCCCAGTTCCAGCAGGCGCCGGCGCAACGGTTCGGCCTCGTCGTGCTCGCCGCTGCTGCCGAAGCTGAGCCGGTCGCTGCGCTGCTGCAGGCTGCCGCCGGTCATGGCGCCACTGCGCTCCAGCAGCTCGCCCTCCAGGGTGACGGCGCGGCAACGCCCCAGCTCCTGGCGGGCGCTGGAGAGGTCTTCGAACACCAGCGTGTCGCCGAACACGTAGCGGAACACCTCGCCGTAGACGGGCTCGTAGCGGATCAGATCCACCGCCCGCCCCACCAGCCCGCGGGGGTTGCCCCAGCTGCTGGGCGTCGCCTGGCCGCCGCCGCCGCGGATGCGGTTCAGGGGCAGGAAGGTGAGCCGGCCGGCCCGACGGCTCTTGAGCAGCTCGATCGCCCGGGCGGCGATGCGGTCGTCGTCGACCACCACCTGGCCGAGGCGCGCCCCGGCCGCCACCTCCAGCGCCAGCCGTACCCGTTCCTCCACATCGCCCAGCTGGGCGACGGGGCCGTGGATGCCCTCCAGGCCGGATTCGAGCAGCAGCCGCAGCGCTCCGGTGCCCCGGCTTTCCTGCAGGGTTTCGCGGCGGCTTTCCAGGCGGGCGATGTCACGCTCCAGGCCGATCTGTTCCTGCTCCAGCCGGGCGCGGGTGCGTTGCTGCAGCGCCAGGGCCTCGGCCAACTGCTGGGCCTGCTGCTGCTGCTCGGCCAGGGTGCGCTGCAGCGCGAGGGTTTCCGTCTCCAGACCGGCTCGCCGTTGTTGCAGCTCCTGGTCGTCGCCGCTGCCACCCTCCAGCTCGGCGCCCAGTTCCAGCAGGCGCTCCTGCTGCTGGCGCAACCGTTCGGCCAACTGCTGGCGCTCCTCCAGCAACGGGGCGATCACGCTCTGCAGCTGGCTGCGCTGCTGGCTGCGTCGCTTCTGTGCCTCCAGCCAGCTGCCGGAACGCCCGGCCACCTCGCCCAGCCGACGCCGCGAGAGGTTCACGGCTGCTTCAGCGTTGAGGCAGGCTTGCTCGGCCGTCTCCAGCTCCTGGCGATCGTCGTCGCCCGTGAGGGCGTGCTGCTGCTGCCGCAGTTCCCCTTGCTGGCGGCTGAGCGCCTGGCGCTGCTGCTGCAATTGCTCGGCTTCCTGCTGATTCCGCTCGCCCTGACGGGCCAGTTCCCGGTTGCTGGAGTCGAGGCCGGCCAGTTCGGCCTGAACGCCAAGCAGCTGGTCTTCGCCAAGGGCCTTCACTTCCGCCTGCAGGGCCTCAAGTTGCTGCGCGTTCTGCTCCAGGGCGACCTGGGCGGCAGCGATGGCCAGCCGGTCGGCGTCCTGCTGTGCCGTGAGCGCCGTCTGGCGGCGCGCCAGTTCGGCGCGTTGCGCCTGGGCCTGCTCGAAGCGCAGCAGCTGTTCCTGCAGACGGCCGTCGTGGTGTTGCTGGCGCAGGTCCTGGTACAGGCGGGCCTTGGCGCAGTCGCGCTCGAGTTTCTGGCGGCTGGCCAGCAGCTCCTGCTCGACGATGCGGCAGCGCTCCTGCCGCTCCTGCACCTCGTCGAGCTTGGCGCGGGTCTGCTCGATGCGGCTGTCGAACAGGGCCACGCCCGCCAGTTCGTCGATCAGGCCCCGCCGCTCGCGTGCGCTCATCGACACGATGCGGGTGACATCGCCCTGCATGACCACGTTGCTGCCCTCTGGGTCCACCCGCAGGCGCCGCAGCTGGGTCTGCAGCTGCTGCAGGTTGCAGGGCACGCCATCGGCGCTGTAGCTGCTGCTGTAGGTGCCGCCTGGCGCCACCCGCAGACGCCGGCTCACCGTCCATTCGCGTTGGCCGGCCTGGATCCAGGGGCCCTCCGCCGGGGCTTCAAGGCCCTCTTCTGCGCCATCCGGCTGCCAGTCGCCGAGGTCGAAACGCACACTCACCACCGTTTCGGCGGCCTTGCCCTGGCGCAGCACCGCGCTGTTGATCAGATCCGGCAGGCGCTCGGCCCGCATGCCGCGGCTGGACGCCAGGCCCAGGCAGAAGAGCACCGCATCCAGGATGTTGCTCTTGCCCGAACCGTTCGGCCCGGTGACCACGGTGAAGTTGGGTTCGAGGCTGATCGCCAGCGATCCGCCGAACGACTTGAAATGTTTGAACTCGACCTGATTGATGTGAACCAACAGGCCCGCGCTTCGAGCAGGCCGAATCTATCGGACTCCGACACAATCTCAACCCCCTCCCGCGAGGCGCTGCTTAGCCTGGAACCGCAAGCGTCACCCCCGGGCAGCCCATGGATCAGCACACCCCGACGCTGAGCGCCGAACGGTTCCGCGAGCGGTTCGAGGCCCTGCTGCCCACCATCCAGCAGGAATGGCCGCAGGTGGCCCGCGAAACCCTGGAAGCCACCCGCGGCAGCTTCGACGAGGTGGCGTCCCTGATCGCCGAGCACACCGGCCGCACCGTCAGCGGGGTGCGCGGCCAGCTGCTGGATCTTCTGCATGGCGCCTCCGACCAGACCCGCCAGCTGGCCGACCGCATCGGCCCCCTGGAGGAGCAGCTGGAGAACCTGCTCGACGATCTGAACACCAGCCTGCGGCCTCGCCTTGAGAAGCCGGTGCGTGAACGCCCCCTGCTGGCCGTGAGCGTGGCGGCGGCCGTCGGGGTCGTGGTCGGCCTGCTGCTCTCCACCGGCCGGCGCTCCGCATGAGCGGCGACAACCACCGCCGCAACGACGACGGGGCCGGCGTGGGGCGGATGGCGGCGGGACGCATCACCGCCCTGGTGGCCTCGGTGATGGACCTGCACGTGCGTATCGCCCTGCAGGAAGCCGACAAGGAGAAGCGCCGCCTGATCAGCGGCGGCCTGTTGCTCGGCGCCGGCATCAGCATGGTCATGCTGGCCACGGTGGCCAGCCAGCTGGCGTTGGTGCTCTGGCTGCAGCTGGGTCTGGCCTGGGGCTGGATCCGGTCGGTGCTGGCCGTGATGGCCCTCGATCTGGTGCTGGCCGGGCTGTTCCTGCGCATCGGCGGGCAGCTCACCAAGGGGCCCTACCTGCCCCAGACCACCGCCGGCCTGACCAAGACCACGCGAGCGATCCTGGGCCGCTGATCCACGCGCCGAGCGGCCGCGCCCAGCGGAGCCGTTCAGCGGATCGTGTAGTTCAGCCAGCGGCAATCGATGCCGCCGTTGCTCACCGGAACGCGCCGGCTGGCCTTCATGCGCAAGGCGCCGGTGTGGGCGGCGTTGCCGCTGAGCAGCCACAGCGACCAGCCGGAGCAGCGCTCCTTGAGCAGGCGGCCGAGATCGCTGTAGAGCTCCTCGAGATCGTCGTCAGCGCCGAGCCGCTCGCCATAGGGCGGGTTGCAGACCAGCACGCCAGGGGGTTCCGGCGGCCGGAAGTCACGCACGTCACCGGCCTGCAGGTCGATCCAGGGGGCCACACCGGCCGCGGCGGCATTGTGGCGTGCCTGCTCCAGCACGTCTGCGTTCTGCTCGCGTCCCACGATCGGCGCCAGCGGGCTGCCGTCAACCAGACCGGTGCGGCGACGGCTGGCGGCAGCAGCCACCGCCTGCTGCCACAGCTCCGGGTCGAAGTCAGGCCAGCCCTCGATCGCGAAACGGCGCGGCTGGGGCTGACCGCTGGCGTCATCCAGCAGCCCCGGAGCCCTCGCCAGCGCCAGACAGGCCGCCTCGATCAGCAGGGTGCCCGACCCGCACAGCGGATCCGCCAGCGGCACCCGGCCATCCCAGCCCGTGCAGGCGATCAGGCCGGCCGCCAGGTTCTCCTTGAGCGGCGCCAAGCCCATGGCCGCCCGCCAGCCGCGGCGGTGCAGGCTGCTGCCGGCGGCTTCCACACTCAGCTGCGCCTGGCCGCCGCCCAGGTGCAGTTGCAAGCTGAGGTCGGGATGGTCCAGGTCGATGCCCGAGCGGCGGCCGTGGCGCTGGCGCTGCAGATCCACCAGCGCGTTCTTCACCTGCAGGGCCGTGAAGTGGCTGTGGTTGAGACCCGGGGCCGAGCCGGTCACATCGACGCGGAAGCTGGCGTCCGGCGGCAGCCAGCGGTCCCACTCGGCAGCCCGTTGGATGCCGTCGTAGAGCGCATCGGCGCCCGCGCAGGGAAAGACCGCCAGGCGCCGCAGCAGGCGAAAGGGCAGACGTGCCTCCAGCAGCACGCGATAAAAGCCCGCCGGCTCGATCCGAAAGCTGGCCGCCCGCCGCAAGGGCCGCACATCGCTGGCACCGAGCTGGGCCAGCTCCTCAGCGCCCTGCTGCTCCAGCCCCTGGGGCAGCACCGCTACGGCAGCGACAGGTTCGGTCATGCCCACCGGCTTTCCCCCATGCCCTGTGCCCTCACTGCTGCCACAATGACAAGGTCCGTCCTCGGACGGACTAGGTGGCTCACACCGGTGCTTCGGACAGCGGTTCGATTCCGCTCAGCTCCATTCCCGCCTCTGCGGGCTTCCCGGGGCTGCAATGGTTTCGACGGGGTATGAGGAGGGTGACTGAAGCCTGCTCGGTAAGAGCAAACCCGTAACAGCGAACAACATCGTTCGTTTCTCCCGTCAGACCGCCCCTGTGGCTGCCTGACTCCTATAGGGAGATGGGGTAAGTCAGCCTTATCACCCAAATGACTCACGGGGGCTGGAAGGCCCCCATTTCATTGTTAGGGCAAGGGTCTTCGGGGTTGATGCTCTCCTCGAACCTTGGCCTGTTCATTGGGGCCGGCAGCGGTGACCATCCCGCCAGGCTTGCTTGGGATCCCGAGGTCAAAATCATGGCGATGAGGGGCTCTCGTGCAGTGGCATCCATCACCGTCTGATCGATGCGGGCAGGGGCGGCAGGATCAACAGATGGCCGGGTCTCAGCGATCAACCATGCCAAGCCGACGATTGTCGGCGACCATGTTTCTGTTCGCGTTGGTTTGCCCAGCTCAGTTGAAGCTGAAGGAGCAGCCTGGCGCGATGATCAATACCCTCAGGCCGAGGCGGATCCTGGCCATGTCCGGCTGAGGGATCCCAGGGCAGGTGCTTCCTGGGGTCACGATGTTTGCGGCTTCCGGGCATTGCCGCTCAATCTCAGCGCGCACCAACCTCTCGTAACGTGCTGGATCGTTTCTGACGTATCTTTTGTATAATCTGGAGTTGTCGCGCATGGTGGTGAAAAAGACACCCTCTCTGTCGTTGTTGCCGGAGGCGATCTGTGAACAGTACTCATTCGCGGCGGCAGATACTGCGGTTTCGTAGGTGGTCTTGGCCGACGACTCCATTGGCATCAGGGACGCTGCAGCAAGCGCAGCTGAGACAAGTGTGCGGATCATTCTCCGTCGTCAGGATGGCTTAAGATAGATTCAGCCTTGAGAGTTTAGGTTGGTTTCCGTGCGAATCACGGATTTTGACAAACTCGTCAAGGCATCGGGGCGAACCTTGACTGGCTTCCTGGTGCTCCGCATGGGCGGGAACCATGGCTAGGCCTCCTTGGGTTGGATGCTCCTCAGGCGAAGCTCCCGTCTGATTCGCTCCCCAGCGCTTTCGAGTTGTGCCGTCCCAGGGTTGGCTGTCCCAGGGTTGGAGACCTGCATCTCGCTGCTAAGAGGCCTTGAGGCCAAGAGCGTCAGCTCACTCAAGGCAATCGTCTGGGTTTGTACTAGCTGTGGCCAGCGCGTCGGGTATCACGAAAGGCCCGTGGGCGGCACAGACTTATTCAATACGTGCGAAACTGCACGGGTTGGATGCTCCGAAGAGGAATGGCTTCTGCCGATAGCTCTCCTGGATCCCCTAGATCGACTAGGCCCCCTATATCTCCCTCAATCGATCCCCCAGTGGCGGGCTGATCTCCATCGATGGCTTGAAGATGTCGGCCAATGGGTACGGGCTGAGTTGAACCGTGCCAGCAAGCACGCCCAATCCAGGCGAGATCCTGGTCAAGATTGGCGTACTTGGAATCCATCTCGCCGTTCAGATCGTGGCGGAAGCCCGCCGATGACTGTTCTGAACGTTTTCGTCTGGCTTCAGTAGCGGTGAGGCAGAGCACGGCAAGCGCATGGCCCCTCGCTGGCGCGTCGATGGCGCAGCCGCCGGGGCGGCCACGGGCTCTGGGCTACCCATGCAGTGACCCGCGCATTGCCATCGGCATGTGCCGTCGCTGTCGCTCCAGCGACCCCTTGGCAAGCCGATCAGCGCCGATACGTTGAGCCGGCTTGTTTGGCATGGCGGACATGGAGCGGGCGGCTGACACACGCGTGCGGCGCAGCCGGCAGCGGCCCGGCAGGAGGCGCACCGCAGCGGGTGGGGGCAAGGCGCTGGTGTTGTTGCTGGTGCTGTGTTGTTTGACCTGGCTGACCTGCAGTGCAGTGGCCGCTTACGAGAGCGGTCTGCCGCCGCGGCCGCTTGAGGTGCCTGCCGAAACGCCGGTGGCGGATCTGGGTGCCAACGAGGCCTTGCCGGAGCATCTGCTGGCCTTGCTGCAGCCGAGCCAGGAGCCGCTGCCGCTGCCACTGGCCAGTGGCACTCCGCAGCTGCCGCCCCCGCCGCCACCGTTGCCGCTCGGGGACACGCTCGTGCTGGCCTATCCCCTGGCCGTGCCGGCCACTGAGCTCGACCCTTACGGCTGGCGCTATTCCGAGTCGCGTGGTCGCTGGCGCATGCATGCCGGCGTGGACCTGATTGTGCCCGCCGAATCCGCCGTGCTGGCGGCCCTGCCCGGTACCACCAGGCTGGTGGATGACGTGAGCGGATATGGCCTCACGGTGGTGATCGATCACGGTGATGGCTGGCTCACGCTCTATGCGCACCTGCTGGATGTGACGGTGGTGCCCGGGCAGAGGGTGCGCAGCGGTCAACGCATCGGCCGTGTGGGCCAGACCGGCAGAGCCACCACGCCCCATCTGCACTTCGAGCTGCGGCGCCAACGGGACGGCCGCACCGTCGCCATGGATCCGTGGCCGGTGATCGCGGAGCCGCTGCTGGCTGGCGCAGCGGCCGCAGGCCGCTGAAGCGCGAGGGCTGCAGAAGGCTGAACCGCAAGGGCTGCGGAGAGCTGATGCCTTGGCCCCGCGCCTCAGGGCTGCAGTGGCTTCATGGTGGCGTCTTCCCGTTGCGTCCCCAGCTGGGTCTGCTGGCGTGCCGCTTCCTGGGCGCGGCGCAGGCTGGCATCCACTGCCGCCGGGCTGGCCGGAGCGGCACCTGTGGGTTTGGCGGGGGTGCCCATGCGCGTCCACCACAGGCCGCCCAGCAGCAGAGCGGCGATCAACAGCGTGAGGAGTCCCATGGCGGCGCAAGGGTGTGGCCTGAGCATGGCGCGGCCGGGCGCAGGCGGCAGCAGCGAGCGCCCGGCCGGTGGCACGCTGGGACCCACCGCCCCGGGGAGGGCCATGTCTGCCTTGAACCGCTGCGCAGTGAGCGTCGTGCCGCGCCAGCCCTTGCTCGACTGGGCTGCGGGGCTTGGCCTGGAGCTGCCGGGGGCGGCCGCCCGTGAAGCCGGGCTGTATCTGCTCCCCCCCTATGCCACCGATGCGGAGGCGGAAGGCTTGCTGCGCCGCGCCCACGCTGTGATCTTTGAAACGGAACTGGCGGTGTGGTGCCCCGTGCAGCACCTCTGGCCCCAGGACCGCAGCTATGGGGTGTTCCGCCGTTGGTTCGAGCCCCGCTTCCACCCCTTGGTGCAGGATCTCGTCACTGGCGGCAGGCTCAGCGCCTCATCCTCCGGGGCGCCCCCCCTGGCCGCCGTAGCTACCCGTTCTCCGCTGGCGGGCGATGACGCTCTGCCAGAGCGCACGGGCATGCCGCTGCCGCTGCGAATCCTGGCCGGGGTCGGTGCGCTGTCATTTCTGCTGATCGGCCTCAACAGCCTGCTGCTGCCGCCGGCGGCCCCACCGGTCGCCCCGCCCCAGCCACCGGCCGGTCAGGCGACCTGAGCGTGATGGCGGCCGCTACATCAACAACCCTCTCTGCCGCAGCCGTTCTGGCGGCGGTGCTGCCGTTGGCCGTGGGCGCGGCCATGAGTCCGCTGGTGCTGGTGCTGCAGGTGCGCCAGTTACTGGCCCCTGCCCGGGGGCTGGCGCGGGCCTGGGCGTTTCTGCTGGGTACTGCCGTGATCACCCTGGTGTGGCTGGGGCTCGGCCTGGCCGTCGGCGACCTGCTGCCGCCCCGCCCCAGCGGGCCGGATCCGGTGGCGGCGACCCTGCATCTGGCCGTGGCGGCGTTGCTGGTGTCGTTGGGCGCGGCCAATCTGCTGCGCGTGCAGCCTGGCCTCGCCGTTGCCCCACCGCCCCCGGCACCGGCTAGGGCCGCGGCGCCCTGGTCAGCGTTTCGGCTCGGTCTGGGCGCGATGGCGGCCAACCTCAGCTCCCTGGCGCTGTTCCTGCCGGCCTGTCGGCCTTGCTGGTGGGCTTCACTCTCCTGCCTGCCCTGGTGCCGCCCTGCATGGTGCTGGCCAGCGGCCGCCGCGGTGAGCAGTTGCTGGAGCGGCTCGGCCGCTGGCTGAACAGCCATCAGCGCCAGGTGAGTGCCGGACTCTGCTTTCTGTTCGCCGCTCTGCTCACCGTAAACGGCCTGGCTCGGCTGTAGGGCTGCGGAAGCCGCTCCAGGTCTTGAGTTGCTCGAGGGTCTGCAGGCCTTCCCGCCGCTCCCCCTTGAGGGTCCAGGTGGGGTAGGCCCGCACGCCGGCGCTGCTGCAGCGCTGCCGCCCGGCATCGTCCTTGTCGCATTCCACGTAGGGGAGCCGGCGGCCCGCCTCGGTCCCGAACAGGTTCTTCTGCTCGAAGCAGTAGGGGCACCACCAGGCGCCGTAGAACACCGCCCCCTGCTGGATGAGGAAGTCGACCAGCGCCAGTTGTTCGGCGTTGGAGGGCTTGAGGGCATCACCGAGCGTGCCGGTGCTGGACGTTGCCGGCCTGGAGCCGGTGGCCACAGCGGGCGCAGCCGCCAGCGCCGCCGGGCCTGGCTGGGCAGCAAGGGCACCAAGGGCGAGAACCACGGTGAGCAAAGGCATCGGCGGCGCCAATCACGACCTGCAGCGTAGGCAGAGGGCCCACGGCGGCGTTCGGGCTTCCGCCCTCCGCCGGCCTTCCACCACGACGCTTCGGCTGAGAAACTGGAGGGGCTGAACGTTCTTGCTGACGTGCCGATGAGCCTGCCTCAATGAGCGCCAACGGCTATCGCGACTACTACAAAGTGCTGGGCCTCGAACGAGGAGCCGATGCGGAAGCGATCAAGCGTTCCTTCCGCAAACTGGCCCGTCAGCACCACCCGGATGTGAACCCCGGCGACGCGGCGGCGGAGGCACGCTTCAAGGAGATCAGTGAGGCCTATGAAGTGCTCTCCGATCCGGAAAAGCGCCGCAAATACGAACAGTTCGGTCAGTACTGGAGCCAGATGGGCGGTGGCGGCGCCCCGGGCGTCGATGTGGATTTCAGCCGCTACGGCAACTTCGACGACTTCATCAACGACCTGCTCGGTCGCTTCGGCGGGGCTGCCGGCCCCGGCGGCTTTGCCGGTGCACCGGGCGGGTTCGGCTTCTCCGGGGGCTTTCCGGCCGGATTCGGCGGTGGCTTCACCCCTGGCAGCGGCCGCGCCAGCGGCGCCCAGCTGGATGCGGAAGCCGCGATCTCGATCACCTTCGCCGATGCCTTTCGCGGTTGCGAGCGCACCCTGGCTGTCAACGAAGAGCGGGTTCAGGTGCGCGTGCCCGCTGGGGTGAAGAACGGCAGCCGCCTGCGCCTCAAGGGCAAAGGCAACCTCCAGCCCGGCACCGGCCGGCGCGGCGACCTCTACCTCAACCTCACCCTGCAGGAGCATCCGGTCTGGAAGCTCGAGGGGGATCAGCTGCGGGCCGATCTGCCAATCAGCCTCGACGAGCTGGCGCTCGGCGGAGACATCCGGGTCGTCACCCCTGATGGCGAGGCCACTGTGCAGGTGCCGCCCGGCGTGCCGCTGGGGCGCAGCCTGCGCTTGAAGGGCAAGGGCTGGCCCCTGCGGGATGGCCGCGGCGATCTGCTGCTCACTCTCACCCTTGCCCTGCCAGCCACCTACAGCCAGCAGGAGCGAAAGCTGCTGGAGCAGCTGCGTGATGCCCGCAGCATCGATCCACGGCGGGAGTGGTGCAAAGCCGCCATTCTCTGAATCCCCGCCACGGCAGGGCCTTCGGGGCGGTGAGCGCGGATCCGGAGGCGGGGAGCGCCGATCCGTAGGATCCGCCCAGCAGGTCTGCCCGTATGGAACTCACCTATCGTCCCCGCCGGCTGCGCCGCACCCCGGCTCTTCGAGCGATGGTGCGCGAGTTTCAACTCGACCCCGCCGATTTCATCTACCCCCTGTTCGTGCACGAAGGGGCCAGCAACGAGCCGATCGAGGCCATGCCCGGCTGCCAGCGCTGGAGCCTGGAAGGGCTGGTGGAAGAAGTGGGCCGCGCCTGGGATCTGGGCATCCGCTGTGTTGTGCTCTTCCCCAAGGTGGCCGATGGCCTCAAAACGGAAGATGGCGCTGAATGCTTCAACGAGGGCGGGCTGATTCCTCGTGCCATTCGCCGCCTGAAACAGGAACACCCGGCCATGGCGATCATGACCGACGTGGCTCTTGATCCCTATTCCTGCGACGGCCACGACGGCATCGTCAACAGCGAAGGTGTGGTGCTTAACGATGAAACCGTGGCCCAGCTGTGCCGCCAGGCGGTGGCTCAGGCCCGCGCCGGCGCCGATCTGATCGGCCCCAGCGACATGATGGACGGTCGGGTGGGAGCGATCCGGGAGGCGCTCGATGAAGAAGGGTTCGAGCACATCGGCATCATCAGCTATACCGCCAAATACGCCTCCGCTTACTACGGCCCCTTCCGAGAGGCCCTCGATTCCGCCCCGCGTCCGGTGGGCAACAAGCCGATCCCCAAAGACAAGTCCACGTATCAGATGGATCCGGCCAACGGCCGCGAGGCGCTCACCGAAGCCCTGCTCGATGAGCAGGAAGGAGCCGACATCCTGATGGTCAAGCCGGGCCTGGCTTATCTCGACATCATTCATCGCCTGCGCGAGGAATCGGAACTGCCGATCGCGGCTTACAACGTGAGTGGCGAGTACGCCATGGTGAAGGCGGCGGCCCAGCGTGGCTGGATCGATGAGCGCGCTGTGGTTCTCGAAACGCTGCTCTGCTTCAAGCGCGCCGGAGCCGACCTGATCCTCACTTACCACGCCTGCGATGCGGCCCGATGGCTGAGTGAACGGTGACCTCCCCCGAGCCGGCGGCACCTCGCCCCGCTGATCAGGGGCGGCGGCGCCCCCGGCCATTGATGGTCTGGGTGCTGGCCCCCTGGCTGGTGGCGGTGCTGCTTGTGATGCTCGCCCTGCGCCTGCTCGCCCTTGAGGATTTCAACCTTCAGGCCTCCGGCTGGGGCCTGCTGGGCAGTGCCGCTATCTGCTTCTCGATCGGCTGCGTCTGCCGGGTGTCATTGCTGCTGGCCGAGCGGCGCTGAGCGCCGGCTCACCGCGGGGCCTGCCGCGGCTCAGAATGGACCCAAGACCAGGACACTGCCGATGCCGGTGCGAAGACTGGGCCACGTGGCCCTGCGGGTGCAGGACATGGCCCGCGCCAAGGCCTTTTATCAGGCCCTCGGCCTGCGCCTCACCTGGGAAGCCGACGATTGGTCCTATCTGCAGGCCCCCGACGGCGGCGATGGGGTGGCCTTGCTGAGCCCTGCCTACACCGCCGCCGGGCCCCACTTCGCCTTTCACTTCAGTGAGCGCGCCGAGGTGGAGGTGGTGCACCGCGAGCTGCGCGCCGCTGGCCATCCGGTGGGCCCGGTGCATGATCACCGCGACGGCACCGCTTCCTTTTACCTCCAGGATTCGGAAGGCAACTGGCTGGAGATGCTCTACGAGCCGCCCGAAGGCATCCCCTCCAATCAAGGCGAGCAGCCGATCGCTGCGGTCCTGCCTGCCGGCTCCACCGCCGCCATGGCCGCCGCCGGAGCCACCGCAGCCGCTGCCCTAGCCGGACAGGTGCAGGGGCTGGCTTGAACCCGATCGAGGCGGAAGCCCTTGACCTGCTGGAGTGGCCTCGCCTGGCGGAACACCTGGCCAGCTTCGCAAGCACGCGCGCCGGTGCGCGCCACTGTCGCTCCCTGGTGCCGGCCTCCAGCTGCGCTGAGAGTGAGCGCCTGCTCTGTGAAACCACGGAGTTGCTGGGCCTCGATGGCGTGCTGGAGGGGGGGCTGAGCTTTCAGGGCGTCGCCGATCTCGGTGGCACCCTGCAGCACTGCAGCAAGGGGGGCACCGCCTCCGGTGAGGCCCTGCTGGAGGTGGCCACCACCCTGGCGGCTGGCCGACGCCTGCGCCGCCAGATCGAAGACGAGGACCTGCGGCCCGTCACCAGCGCCCTGGTGCAGCACCTGCGCACCCTGCCGGAGCTGGAGCAGCGTCTGCGTTTCTGCATCGAGGACGGCGGGCGTGTGCCCGACCGCGCCAGCCCGGCGCTGGCCGCGCTGCGGCTACAACTCTCAGCCCTGCGCCAGCAGCGGCGTGAGCGGCTGCAGGAGCTGATGCGGCGTTTTGCGCCCCTGCTGCAGGACAACGTGATCGCCGAACGCAACGGACGGCCGGTGCTGGCGGTGAAGGCCGGGGCGGCTTCCCAGGTCAGCGGCCTGGTGCACGACAGTTCGGCTTCCGGCAACACCGTGTTCATCGAGCCCCAGGCGGTGATCGCCCTGGGCAACCGGCTGCGGGAGCTTGAAGGTGAGGAGCGCGAGCTTGAGCAGCAGGTGCTGGCGGAGCTCAGCAGCCTGGTGGCGGCGGACGCTGACGCCCTCCGTACCCTGCAGACGGTGTTGCTCCAGCTGGATGGCGCGGTGGCCCGCGCCCGCTACGGCCAGGACCTCGGCGGCGTGCGCCCCGAGCTGTCCGCCACTGCCGAGGCCCCTTTCCAGCTCGTGGATCTCTGCCATCCGCTGCTGCTCTGGCAGGAGCGGCGCGAGGGCGGCAGGGCGGTGGTGCCGGTCACGGTCACCGTGGGCAGCGACCTGCGGGTGGTGGCGATCACCGGCCCGAACACCGGCGGCAAGACGGTCACGCTCAAAAGTGTGGGGCTGGCGGCCCTGATGGCGCGCGCCGGCTTGTTCCTGCCCTGCCGTGGCACGCCGCGTCTGCCCTGGTGCGGCCGCGTCCTGGCCGACATCGGCGATGAGCAATCCCTGCAGCAGAACCTCTCGACCTTCAGCGGCCACGTGCGCCGCATCGCCCGAATCCTCGAAGCGCTGCCACCGCCGGCAACGCCAGGCGGCGCCTCCCTGGTGCTGCTCGATGAGGTGGGTGCCGGCACCGACCCCACCGAGGGCACCTCGCTGGCCATCGCCCTGCTGCGCCATCTCGCCGACCGCGCCCGCCTCACGATCGCCACCACCCACTTCGGTGAGCTGAAGGCGCTCAAGTACGACGATGCCCGCTTCGAGAATGCCTCGGTGGGCTTCGACGTCGAAACCCTCTCGCCCACGTATCAGCTTCAGTGGGGCATTCCGGGCCGCAGCAACGCCCTGGCCATCGCCACTCGCCTAGGCCTGGAGCCGGCCGTGATCGAGCGCGCCACCGCCCTGCTGGCGCCGAAGGGAGAAGGGGAGCTGAACCAGGTGATCCGTGGCCTGGAGGATCAGCGTCGCCGCCAGCAGGAGGCTGCCGAAGAGGCGGCTGTGCTGCTGGTGCGCACCGAGCTGCTGCACGAGGAGCTGCTGCAGCGCTGGCAGCACCAACAGGAGCAGTCGGCGGAGCTGCAGGAGCAGCGGCGCCGTCAGCTGGAACACTCAATCCGTGACGGCCAGCGGGAAGTGCGGCGCATCATCCGCCGCCTGCGCCAGGGCGACACCGATGGGGAGGAGGCGCGTCAGGCGGGCCAGCGGCTCAAGCGCCTGCAGCAGGATCACCAGCCCCAGCCGGAACGCCGCCAGCACCGCGGCTGGCGGCCCTCTCTGGGGGAGCGGATTCGCGTGCTCTCGCTCGGCAAGGCGGCGGAAGTGCTGGAGATTGCCGCCGACAGCCAGGAGCTCACGGTGCGCTGCGGCGTGCTGCGGCTCACGGTGCCGCTTGAAGGGGTGGAATCCCTCAATGGCGAAAAGCCTGCGCCACCGGAGCCGCCTGTGGTGCAGGTGCGCCGCCAGCCCGGCCGCGGTGGCGGCGGCGCCCAGGTGCGCACCGAACGCAACACCGTGGACGTGCGCGGCCTGCGGGTGCATGAAGCGGAGGCGGCCGTGGAGGAACGCCTGCGCGCGGCGGAAGGGCCGGTGTGGGTGATCCACGGCATCGGCAGCGGCAAGCTCAAGCGTGGCCTGCGCCAGTGGCTCGACACCGTTCCTTATGTGGAGCGGGTGAGCGATGCGGAGCAGGGCGATGGCGGCCCTGGCTGCAGCGTGGTGTGGGTGGCCTGAAGCCTCAGGTGACCGTGAAGCTGGTGTTGGTGAGCGCCAGGCCGGAGCTGAGCCTGGCGAAGGCAATGGCCCCTGCCGCGCCGTTGCCGTCCCTGTCGAAAGAGAGCAGGCCGGTGGCGCTGTCGTAGAGGATGCGATGGGAGGCCGTGGTGGGGGCGGCGCCAGAGAAGAAAGCGCTCTGCGCCAGCGTGCCGGTGGTGGTGAGGGTTGTGAACACGCTGTTTTCCAGCTGGATACGATCAGACTGGGAGGGGGTGAAATCGGTGATCACATCCCGGTTGGTGGCGGCGTTGAGAGGGGAATCAAAGCGGAAGATGTCGGCGTTCAGGCCACCGGTCAGCGTGTCGTTGCCGGAGCCGCCAATGAGGGTGTCGTTGCCTCCCGCGCCATTGAGGCTGTTGGCGGCAGCGGTGCCGCTGATGAGATTGTTGAGCCCATTACCGGTGCCGTTGAGTGCACCGGCTGTGAGGGTGAGGTTCTCGACGTTGGCGGTGAGGGTGTAGGAGGGGAGTGAACTGAGCACCGTGTCAACACCACCGGAGGTGGCAGTGGCATTGGTCTCCACCACCAGATCGCCGTTGGTGCCGATCACGTAGGTATCGCTGCCATCCCCGCCGGTGAGGGTGTCAACGCCGGCGGCGCCGATGAGGGTGTCGTTGCCACCGAAGCCGAAGAGGTTGTCGTCGCCTTCTGCGCCATTGATGCTGTTGGCGGCAGCAGTGCCATTGATGATGTTGTTCAGCGTGTTGCCGGTGCCGTTGAGCGCACCGGCAGTCAGGGTGAGATTCTCGACGTTGGCGGTGAGGGTGTAGGAGGGGAGTGAACTGAGCACCGTGTCAACACCACCGGAGGTGGCAGTGGCATTGGTCTCCACCACCAGATCGCCGTTGGTGCCGATCACGTAGGTGTCGCTGCCATCCCCGCCGGTGAGGGTGTCAACGCCGGCGGCGCCGGTGAGGGTGTCATTGCCACCGAAGCCGAAAAGATTGTCGTCGCCTTCTGCACCGTTGAGGCTGTTGGCGGCAGCGGTGCCGTTGATCGTGTTGCTGAGCGTGTTGCCTGTGCCATTGAGTGCACCGGCAGTGAGGGTGAGATTCTCTATGTTGGCGGTGAGTGTGTAGGTCGCCAAAGAGCTGACGACGGTGTCGGCTCCGCCGATGACGACATCGGCGCTGATTTCCACTACAAGATCGCCTACAGTTTCAATGATGTAGGTATCGCTGCCATCGCCACCGGTGAGGGTGTCGCTGCCGGCTCCGCCGTTGAGAGTATTGGCAAGGGCATTGCCTCGGATGTTGTCGGCAAGGCTGCCGCCGATGACGTTTTCAAATCGATCAACGGAGCCGAGAGTCAGCGAAAGATTTTGGTTGATGACTTGCTGGGTGGCGACGCCAAGATCAAGATTGATGGCAAGCGTGGAGGTCGCTGCGAAAGAAAGGGTGTCGACGCCACCAACAGCTCCAGCTATCTCATTGAGGATGTCGGCACCGAGCTGACTGTCAGTATCGAAAAGATACGTGTCGTTTTCACTGCCGCCTTCCAGTGTTTCGTTGCCGCCTTTGCCCTCTAAGGTGTCGTTGCCGGCAAAGCCCTTGATCAGGTCCACAGACTGGGAACTGCCCAGAACATCGTCACCGGTTGTTCCATTGAACGTCTGCGGAGTGACCGTCTGAGGCGGCGGGGGTGTCGAGGGTGTTGTGGAAGCCGTGGGTGCTGTGTTCCTGAAGAAGAAGGTAGTGCCACCTTCAACCACGCCAAGGAACAGATCGACATCGCCATCACCATCCGCATCGCCGAGGCTGGGTACAGCAAAACCTCCGACATTCTCGATGCCGAAGGGGTTGGATACAGGGACTGCAAAGGCAAGAGCAGTGGTGGAGCCGGTGTTTCGGAAAAAGAAAGTGGGTCCAGCACTATTGCTGACGAAAAGATCAAGATCTCCGTCGTGGTCTAAGTCAACGAATTTTGGCTTGGCATCTGATCCGACGTTGGAAATCCCGAAGGGATTGCCTGGACCTGCTGTGAATGAGGGGTTGGTCGCTGAACCGATATTGCGCAAGAAGCGAATGTTGCCGGATCGGGTTCCGATGTAGAGATCAAGGTCACCATCCCCATCAAGATCGGCGAAAGCGGGAGCTGAATTGTCTCCAGAGTCCGAAATGAAAAACGGATTCAACTGCCCTGTGGCGAAAACGGGAGTTGAAGTGCCGGAAGTGGCTTGGTTTCTGAAAAACCTTGTGTTTCCGTAGAAATCGCCGACGAACAGGTCTAGGTCTCCGTCCCCATCAATGTCGACGAAAGTGGGGGTTGCTGAAAAGCCGACACTGCTGATCCCGAAGGGATTGGTGATCGCCGCGGCGAAACCTGGATCACTGGCGCCAGCCGGTGCAGTGTTGCGGAAGAACAGCGTATTGCCAACGTTATTGCCGATGAACAGGTCCAGGTCCCCGTCCCGATCGATGTCTACCAGCGCCGGGCTGGCAAACAATCCCACAGCGCTCAGTCCGAAGGCGTCGGGCAGAGGTGACGAAAAGCTGGGATCGACGGGAAGCTGGGCCATAAGTGGATGGCAGACCCACGAAGTGTTCCCATCATTTATAACAATTCGCCTGCTGGGCCCGTTTAGAGATCGAGCATGGGCAGTTGAGGTTCTGGTCCCGTGCGCTCGGGGGCAGCCGTGGCGGCCGGTGGCAGCGCCAGTGCCTCTCCCGCGGCATCGAACAACCGCCAGCCTGTGGGGTCCACGTCGATGTGGATCCGCTGCCCCGGCACCACCCGCTGGGAGGGGTCGGCCCGAAGCTGCACCAGATGGCCGCCCTCCAGTAGCCGGGCGCTGATCAGCAGTTCGTTGCCGAGCGCTTCCACATGGGTGACGTCGCCCGCCAGGTTCCGGTTGGTGGCCGGTGCCAGCCGCAGGTGTTCGGGTCGCAGCCCGCCTGTGAGGGGAGCGGAAACTCCGCGGGCGGCATAGGAAGCCAGGGCGGCGGCCATCGGGCCTTCCACCAGGAAGCGACGGGCATCGAGCTGAATCTGATCGCCGCCTGCGGCCTGCACCGGCAGCAGATTCATCGGTGGGCTGCCGATGAACTGGGCCACGAACAGATTCGACGGCCAGGTGTAGAGCTCCATCGGCGTGCCCAGCTGCTGCAGCCGGCCTTGGTTGAGGACGGCGATGCGATGTCCCATGGTCATCGCCTCCACCTGGTCGTGGGTCACGTAGAGCGTGGTGGTGCCCAGCCGCTTCTGCAGCGCCACGATCTGGGCGCGGGTGCCGGTGCGCAGCTTGGCGTCGAGGTTGCTGAGCGGCTCATCCATCAGGAACACGGCAGGCTCCCGGGCGATCGCCCGCCCCAGGGCCACCCGCTGCTTCTGGCCGCCGGACAACTCCTTGGGACGCCGGTCGAGCAGGGGGGTGAGGCCCAGCTCCTCGGCCACCCCGGCGATACGTGCCTCGATGCGCTGCTCCCGCTTCGAGGGCAGGCGCAGGGGGGCCGGCAGCCCGCGGCTGCAGCGATGCAGGCTGTCCTGCAGCAGCTGGGCCACGCTGCGGGGACGGCTGCGCCGCAGCCCGAAGCCGATGTTGTCGGCCACGCTCAGGTGCGGGTAGAGCGCGTAGCTCTGAAACACCATCGCCACGTCCCGCTGGGCCGGACGCAGGCCACTCACGGGCCGCCCGCCCACCAGGACTTCGCCATCGGTGGGGGTTTCCAGGCCTGCCAGGATGCGCAACAGCGTGCTCTTGCCGCAGCCGGAAGGGCCCACCAGCACCAGGAATTCACCATCGGGCACGTCGAGGTCGAGCTGGCGGAGCACTTCCACAGGCTCGCTGCCTCGCCGTGGTGGAAATGTTTTGCTGACCTGCTGGAAGCGAACCTCTGCCAAGACGGAGCCTCTGACCGGCCGATCCTAGGGTTGGCCTCAGGTTCGGCCTTCGTTAAGGGATTCCTTGCAGTTCATCGATCAAGCCCGCATCGCGGTCCAGGGCGGCCGGGGCGGCGACGGCATCGTCGCGTTTCGTCGGGAAAAATATGTGCCGGCTGGTGGACCCTCCGGCGGCGATGGCGGCCATGGTGGATCCGTATGGCTGCAGGCCGATGCCAACCTGCAGACCCTGCTGGATTTCAAGTACAAGCGCCTGTTTGCCGCCCCGGAAGGCCGCCGCGGCGGCCCGAACCGCTGCTCCGGAGCCGGCGGGGAGGACCTGGTGGTGCGGGTGCCCTGCGGCACCGAGGTGCGCGACCCTGACACCGAAGCTCTGCTCGGCGATCTGATCGAGCCCGGTGATCGCCTGCGGGTGGCGGCCGGAGGCCGCGGCGGGCTGGGCAACGCCCATTACCTGAGCAACCGCAACCGTGCCCCGGAGAAGTTCACCGAAGGCAAGGACGGGGAAGAGCGGCAGCTGCAGCTCGAACTCAAGCTGCTGGCGGAGGTGGGCATCATCGGGCTGCCGAATGCCGGCAAGAGCACTCTCATCAGCGTGCTGTCGGCCGCCAAACCGAAGATCGCCGATTACCCCTTCACCACCTTGGTGCCGAACCTCGGGGTGGTGCGCAAGCCCAATGGGGATGGCACGGTGTTCGCCGACATCCCCGGCCTGATCGCCGGCGCCGCTCAGGGTGCCGGACTCGGCCACGACTTTCTGCGCCACATCGAGCGCACCCGGCTGCTGGTGCACCTGGTGGATGGCTCCAGCGCGGATGTGGCCCACGACCTGGCGGTGGTGGAAGCCGAGCTGGTGGCCTACGGCCATGGGCTGGCCGATCGCCCCCGGCTGCTGGCCATCAACAAGGTGGAACTGCTGGATGAAGACGCTCTGGCAGCGGCTTCAGACGCACTGAAACAGCGTTGGCCCCGGGAGGTGCTGGCCATCTCCGGGGCAACGCGTCAGGGGCTCGATCGATTGCTGGAAGCGGTCTGGAAGGAACTCGACCGCAGCGAACAGGCCCTGCTGGCTCAGTCGTCGTAGACGCGGCACTCAGGGGCTTCGGGGTTCAGGTCGCAGTAGACCTCCAGCGAGTTGGGGTCGTGATTGTCCTCGGGGTGATGGGTCTTGTATTCCTGCAAAGACTTGAGCTCTTCCTCAAGGTGACGCACCTTGGCCTCGTTGCCCGTGGCCTTGGCGGTTTCGATTTCGATCTGGTCCTTGAGGATGTGCTCGTCGATGGAAGTCATAAGACGGCCGACCTGCGGCAACCGAATTTTTCCTGTCCACCCTACGGGCCGTGCGCCAGCTTCGCCGAGCCGTGTGGGCTCCAGCTGATCAACCCCCCGCCGGCCTGGGGCAGATCCCAGTAGCGACGCGGCGTTCTGCCCTGGCTTCAGGCCGGCAGGTCACTCAGTTCCAGCCACCGCTCCTCGCCGGCATGGATGCGTTCCACCAGGGCGGCCAGCTCCTGGGTGAGGGCCTCCAGCCGGGCGTAGTCGCCCTGTCCGCCGCCGGCCAGCTCTGCTTCGAGCCGGCTGCGGCGTTCCTCCCAGCCCGGCAACTGCTGCTCCAGATCCGCCAGCTCGCGGCTTTCCCGGTAGCTGCGGCGCCGGGGCCGCTCGCTCGCTGCCCTGGCCGGTGGGGCGGACGCTGCAAGCGTGGGCGGCGCGGCAGTGGGCGCCGGGGAGGGTTTGGCCGCGGCCTGGGCCGACTGGGCCAGGTAGGCGCTGTAGTTGCCCTCGAAGCGCCGCAGCACCCCGCCCTCGAAGCAGAACAGCCGATCCACGGTGCGATCGAGGAAGTAGCGGTCGTGGGACACCACCACAACGCAGCCGCGGAAATCCTCGAGGAAGTCTTCCAGCACCGTGAGCGTGTGCACGTCCAGGTCGTTGGTGGGTTCGTCGAGCAGCAGCACGTTGGGCGCCTGAATCAGCAGCCGGCACAGGCAGAGCCGCCGCCGCTCGCCCCCGGAGAGCTTGCCGATCGGGCTGTGCTGCTGGGCGGGGGGAAACAGGAAGCGCTCCAGCAGCTGGGATGCACTCACCTGCACACCGCCCAGATCGATCCGGCTGGCTGCCTCCTGCACGAAATCAATCACCTTGCGCTCCATGCCTTTGCCGGCGAACAGGTCGTCGGTCTGCTGGTCGAAGTAGGCCAGCTGCACGGTGCTGCCCAGCTCCAGGCGGCCCTGCTGGGCCTGGCGCCGCCCGGCGATCAGATCGAGCAGGGTGGACTTGCCTGAGCCGTTCGGGCCGATGATGCCCACCCGGTCTTCCGGGCTGAAGTCGTAGCTGAAGTCGCGCAGCAACGGCGTGCCGCTGGGGATGGTGGGCGTGGTGGGTGCCTCGGCCCCGGCCGGGCCCTGCGGCGCCCACACGCTGAGATGCTCCGCCGTGATGGCCCGCTTGCCCAGCCGCCGACTGGCGGTGGCCAGGCTGAGCTGGTCCTTGCCGGCGCGCACCGGCGCCTCCCGCATCGCCTCGATCCGCTGGATGCGGGCCTTCTGCTTGGTGCTGCGGGCCTGCGGTCCGCGTTGCAGCCATTCCAGTTCGCGCCTCAGCACTCCCTTGAACTTGGCGGCACTGGCTGCTGCGGCGGCCTCCTCGCCCGCCTTGATCTGCAGGTAGCTGGCGTAGTTGCCCTCATAGGTGCGGGCTTCGCCCCGGTCCACCTCCACGATGCGGCGGGTCACCCGGTCGAGCACGTAGCGGTCGTGGGTGACCAGCACCAGGGCGCCGCGGAAGCGGTCAAGGTGGTTCTGCAGCCACTCGATGCAGTCGGCATCCAGGTGGTTGGTGGGTTCATCCAGCAGCAGCACGTCCGGCTCGGCCACCAGGGCGGAGGCCAGGGCCAGCCGCTTGCGGAAGCCTCCGGAGAGTTCCCCCACCTTGCGCTGGGTGTCGCGGATGCCGAGCCGGTCGAGCACCTCGCGGCACTGCTGCTCCAGATCCCAGGCCTGGCAGTGGTCCATGCGGCTCTGCAGATCGCCCAGCTCCGCCAGCAGGGCATCGTGATGGGCCCCCGACGATCCGGCCAGCGCCTCGCTCACCGCCGTGAAGCGCCGCAGCAGCTCCGTCTTCTCGCCACTGCCGGCGAACACCTGCTCCAGCACGGTGCGCTGCGGGTCGAGCGTGGGGTCCTGGTCGACCAGCACCACGTTGAGGCGGGGCGAGCAGCGGCGTTCCCCTTCCCCCGCCGGTTCCACCCCGGCGAGCACCTTGAGCAGGGTCGACTTGCCGGCGCCGTTCGGGCCGATCAGCCCGAGCCGATCGCGCTCGCCCACGTGCAGGGTGAGGTCGCGGAAGAGGGTCTTGATGCCGAAGTCCTTGGCGACCCCCACCAGGCTGATCAGGCTCATCGGCTGACGCCCTGCGCCTGGGCCTCGAGATGGGCGAACACGCTTTTGTCACCCACGTCGGCCTGCGCCGCCATCGGGAACTTGCGCAGGCACAGCACCAGCAACAGGCCCGCCTGCAGCAGCAGCAACCCGAACGTCTGGCGGGGATCCAGCAGGCCGCTGAGCCGGCCCAGCAGGGCCACGGGCAGCACGAGGGTCACGCCGATCGCCTCCGGCCGCTGAAAGCAGAAGAACTCCTTGAAACCGATGCCGGCCTGGGCGGCGAAGAAGGGGCCGATCGCCCAGATCCAGCGGGGATCGGCCGCCAGCGTGTCGAGCATGGCGGCGGGTCCCACCCGCAGCGCCAGCCCCACACCACCGACGCAGCCCAGCAGCCAGAAGAGCTGCAGCGCCCGGTGCAGGGGCCGCAAGTAGATGTGAATCCATTGCAGTGCCAGCCCCAGCCCTGCCGCCATCACGACCAGCCACGGCCACGACCAGGCCCCGCCGAAGCGTTGCCACTGCCACAGCAGGGCCAGCTCCGCGATCGCGAGCGTCAGCAGGGCGAGGCGATAGCCGAGCACCTCACGCCGGTCCTCGGCTGTGATCGTGAACCGTCCGTAGACACCCTCGAACACCGGATCGCTGCTGGCGCTGGGATCGATCGATCGGGCGGTCATCGCATCATCTCGAGGGGAGAAGCCTTCACCAGTGTGGTCAGGTCGGGGCCGGCCGGAATGATGCCGGAGGGGTGCAGGGGGAACAGGGCACCGAAGTAATCCTGCCGCCACGCCTCGGGGAAGCAGGTCGCGGCGACCCCTTCGATCGCATGGAAGCGGCTCCGCCAGCGCCACAGGGCCGGGAATTGCCACAGCGGCCTGCGGCTGCAGCCGAACAGGGGGGCATACACCAGCTCCAGGCGAATCAAGGTGGGGAACAGGACCACGTCGGCGAGGCTGGGGGCGGTGCCGCACAGCCAGGGCCCGGCGCCCTGCAGCTCCGCCTCGGCGGCCTCGAGGGCCTCGAACAGGGCCGACTCAGCGCGGTTGTAAGCCGCCTGGTTGCGGGCAAAGCCGCAGCGGTAGACGCCGTCATTGACGTCGCCCTGCAGGCGCTGGCGCCAGGCTGCGAGGCGCTCGCTCTGATCGGCAGGTTCCAGGTCGGGCACCCCCTCGGGCGCCGGCCAGCGGTTGAGCAGCTCGATCAGCCGCGCGCTCTCATTCACGACGATGCGGCGTTCAGCGCGGCCGTAGAGCACCGGCACCGAGGCCGGCGCCCCCTCTGGGGCTCCGCAGCTGCGGTAGAGGTCGGCCAGAGCCTGGGCCCCCTCGAAGGGCGTGCTGAACTGCCAGCGGCCGGCGCCGGGGTCCGGTTCCACCACCACCAGATCGATCGACGACTGCAGCTGGCGCAGGGTCCACACCAGCCAGGCGCGATGGGCCCATGGGCAGCTGCGGCCCACGATCAGCACGTGGCCTGCACGGCTGCCGGCGCTGGCCGGCAGGGGTGGAAGGGCGGTGAAGGCGCCGGCGGGACGGCAGTAGTTGCCCTCGGCGTCGGCGGGGCCCAATCCACCCATCAGCTGGTGCCATTGCCAGCGCCAGGCCGCGCGAACGCAGGCCACCACGGGCGGAGGAACGGCCATTTTCACCACGGGCGAGTGCTCTGACTCTGGCCTGGCCTGCATCCCCTGCCAGCCTGTGGCGCAGGTGTTCGCAGGGACGGGCGCAGATGGCTGCAGGCAAGGTGCTGGTGGTGGGCGGAACCCACGGCAACGAACGCAATGCCCCCTGGCTGCTGGAGCACTGGGGCCGCCACCCCGCCCAGCTCGACCGCGCCGGGCTGGCGGTGGAGCTGGCGGTGGGCAATCCCGCGGCTCTGGCGGCAGGGGTGCGCTATCTCGATCACGATCTCAATCGTTCCTTTGGCCTGGAGGCTCTGGAGGATTCCGAGCGCAGCTCCCGGGAGCTGCTGCGGGCGCGCCAGCTGCTGGCCGATTTCGGGCCCACAGGCGCCACTCCCTGTGGGGTGGTTCTCGATCTGCACAGCACCACGGCAGCGATGGGCAGCTCCCTGGTGCTCTATGGGCGCCGCCCCACCGACCTGGCCCTGGCCGCCGGCATTCAGGCGCAGCTGGGGCTGCCGATCTACCTGCACGAGGGCGACCCCGCCCAGAGCGGCTTTCTGGTGGAGCGTTGGCCCTGCGGGGTGGTGATCGAGGTGGGTCCGGTGCCGCAGGGGGTGATCACCGCCACCATCTGCCACCAGACGGCACTGGCCGTGGAGGCGGCGCTGGCCACCCTGGCAGCGGCACGCGCCGGGTCGCTACGGCTGCCGGTGGCGCTTACCGTCCACCGGCACCTCTGCAGCCTCGATCTGCCGCGCCATCCGGATGGCCGTCCGGCCTGCTGCCTGCACCCCGGGCGTCAGCACCGCGATTGGCAGCCCTTGAAGCTCGGCGATCCCCTGTTTCAGGGGGCCGATGGGGCCACCGTGCCGTTCGAGGCGGAAGCGGCCGGCACGATCGGCGCTGCCATGGCAGCAGGAGATTGCACCTGGCCGGTGTTCATCAACGAAGCGGCCTATGGCGAGAAGGGAATTGCCCTCAGCCTCACCACACGGGAGCGGTGGCCCCGCAGCCAGGCGTGGGGGGAAGCCCTCCACCAGCTGGCACGGGATCTCGCTTCTGCCAGCTGAAGGCTGAGGCGCTCAGAGAGGGGCCTGACCCCCACCGGGGGTGGCCGGCTGCAAAGGAGCTGCCTGGGGGGCGGGGGCGGGCCGGGGAGCGCCGTTGAAGACCACACCCAGAATCTGGCGGCCATCGGCCGAAATTCTCAGCTCGGTTTCGGTGTTCGGCGGCAGCCCCAGCACCTGCCAGCCGGGAGGGCCTCCCAGAAAACGGAAGGTGTAACCCTCGGCATCGGCCTTGATCAGGCAGTTGCCGGCGGCACGGTTGTACATGCAGGCGTCAGGGCGGTAGACGCTGAGGCCGCCGTTGAGTTTTTCGGCCTGCATGCGGGCCAGGTTGGTGGCGCGCTGGCGGGTGAAGGGAAAGGTGTTGTAAGGATCGGTGGTCTGGCCGATCGCGGCGGAGGCGGACAGCAGCAGGCTGGCGCCCAAGAGAATGGGGGAGAGTCGCATCAGGGAAAAAGAGCGGCAGAGGCGCCGAAGATCAACCGCAGACCCAGGTGCCTTGCTCCTTTGTGCAGGGAAGGTCCGAGCTGGATCCATCAGCCCAGTAAATCCTGAGCCGGTCGTCCTGGCTACCCATGCGGAAGGTGAGCGACTTGACGACACCGGCGGGCGGCTTGCCTGCGGGGTCGGCGGGATTGGGGCGTGAGGGAGCGGCCAGCCGCTGCTCCAGCTGCTGGAGCCTGAGTTCGACCCGATCCAGCCGTTCCGGCGTCTGGTCCGCTGTTTTGAAACAGCCGGTAAGGCCGGCGGCACTGACCCCGAGCGCGAGCACCGTGAGCGTCAGTCTTGAGGGTGCAGGCAACGACATCGCCGGAAGCGCGGTCAGGTCGATGCACTCCTAGCAATCGGACTAGCCGTTGGCCAGCCGCTCACTCCAATAGACGACGGCGCCTTGCTGTTCGAGCTGCAGGCGGCGGTGGCGGGCTTGGTGGACAGGAACCGTTTCGGTGCAACGGTTTCCGTGCAGGTCCCAGCAAATCAGAACCATGGCGGCAGGTGGCCGGGAATACAAAGAAAACCTTAAGCCCGCTGCTGCTGGTGCGATCGCCATGTGGTCGATCCATGACCCCCGGTCCGCATCCGTTGTGGGGCGCAGCCTCAGCGTTGCTGCCAGAGCCCAGTGCTGGCTTGGCGTTTCGATCGGCTGTCAGGCACTGCAGCCCTCGTGCCTGCCGGCTCTAGCCGCCGTGCTCCGCTCTTCCTAAATCGCTGGCCAAGCCTCTGAAGCGTGCGCCTGCGCGCTTGGCTCCGTCGGTTTGCGCCGCAGGGGGGGATCCTTTGCACCTCGCAACACTTGGGATTTCAACGCTTCGGAACAGCAGGTGTCTGGCCTGAGCGCTTCAGGTCTGCAGGCGCCTGGCCTGAACGCTTCGAACCCGAAACCTTGGAGCCTGAAAGCCTTGGCGCTGAAGGCGTTGGACCGTTGACCCCGAAAACCGAAGGCAAACCTTAAGCGCCCCACACATCCCGCAATGTGCTGTTACATTGCGTTAGGCGAAAGGCTCCGGTCTGCGGAGGGGACGTTCCCCCGACGCTCTCGCCTTACTTAACCGACCCCTTCGGGGGCCACACCCAACGCT
>CALRJS020000006.1:0-108321 GCA_943367595.1 Sphingobacterium thalpophilum | reverse complement strand
CGTCTCCGGCGACCCCGGTGTCATCGCCAACAACTACATCGACTACGCCATCAACGCCCTCGTCTGATCCCTCGCGGATTCAACGATGCAAACGGGGATCCTTTCCTCGCTTGCCATCGGCGCAACGGAGGCCTCACGGCCTCCTTTTTCATGCGCCTGCCTGAATCTGCCTGGCTGACGCCGGCGGGCTCAGGCAGGGCCACCGGGCACCAGTCCGGATTGTTCTTCCGGCAGAGGCAGGCCACACGACTGCCTCTGCCAACCCGACACACAGCGGCCATGGATGTCGCCGGACCCACCATCGACACACCCCTCTCAGACCCTGCCGCCACGGGCGGTGGCGCACCGATTTCGGAAGCGGAGGCCCTGCGGCGGCTCCGCCAGAGCGAAGACCAGTCGTTGCAGTATTACGCCGCCTGGTGGCTGGGCCGCATGCGCAGCCGCCACCCGGACGCCGTGCCCCTGCTGTGCGTGGCCCTGCGGCAGCGCCAGCCCCGCCAGCTGGATGCTGGGGTGGAGCACAATGCCGTCGCCCGCAACGCCGCCCGCGCCCTGGGCAAGCTCGGCTCTGTCGACGCCGTCGCCGACCTGATCGAAGCGCTCGACGATGAGGACGACGGGCTGCGCGAAGCCGCGGCCCGCGCCCTCGGTGAGCTGGGAGCCACCGCCGCAGTGGAGCCTCTCTGCCGACGGCTCGCCAGCGGCCCCGCCGTGGCCGGGGCCGTGCAGCCCACCAGCAGTCGGCTGCAGGAACCCTGCGAAGCGCTGCTGGAAGCCCTTGGGTCGCTGGGGCAGGCCACACCCGCCGTGCTGGCGGTGATCGAGCCGTTCGTGGCGCATGAGCGGCCGTTGATCCGCAGCGCCGCCTGCCGCGCCCTGCTGCAGCTCACAGGCGACCAACGCTGGGGCGAGCAGCTGGTGCAGCTGCTTGATCATCCCCAACTGCAGGTGCGGCGTGCCGCCTTGATGGATCTGGGAGCGGCCGGCTGGCGGCCCGCGCTGGAGCCGATCCGCCGCACCCTGGCCGAAAACAGCCTCAAGCTGATCGCTTTGCGCGGGCTGGCGGAAAACCTGCAGCCGCCTGCCGTGTCCGATGCCGCGGATGGCGCCGGACACAGCGCCGGCTCCCACCACCCCGATCCCGCCACCACCGCTGTGCTGGCGGTGATGGACGACCTGCTCTGACCATGCCATCTGCTGATCCGAGCGTTCTGATTCGCAACCTGAAGGAGGCCGACAGCCCCGTCGGGCTGCTGCAGGCCACCCGCGCCCTGGCAGCGGCCTGCCATCCAGAGGCCGCTGTCCACCTGGTGGAGGTGCTGGGGTTCAACAATCCCGGGGCAGCGGTAGCGGCGGTGGAGGGATTGGTCGCCCTCGGCACCGCTGCCGTGGAGCCCCTGCTGACCAACATCGACGGCTACAACTACGGCGCCAGGGCCTGGGCCGTACGCGCCCTCTCCGGCATCGGCGATCCCCGCGGCCTGGCGGTGCTGGAGGAGGCCCTTGCCGAAGACATCGGGCCGAGCGTGCGGCGCGCGGCGGCCCGCGGGCTCGGCCAGCTGCGCCTGGAGGGACTGCCGCAGGAGCAGCGCACCTCCATCTGGCTGCGCTGTCTCACGGGGCTGCTGGCTGGAGCTGCCGATCCGGAATGGGTGGTGCGCTATGCCGTCGTGGTGGGCCTGGAGCAACTGCTGCCCCAGCCGCTTGCGGCTGAACAGCGCGCGCGCGGGCTGGCGCAGCTGGAGGGCCTGGCCGCCCCGGCTTCGGAAGACACCTTGGTGGTGCGTCTGCGCGCCAGGCTGGCGCTCGACAACCTGTCTGGCTGATGGCGATGGCTCCCACCCGTGTGCTGTTTGTCTGCCTCGGCAACATCTGCCGCTCCCCGGCGGCGGAAGGGGTGTTCCTCAGCCAACTGGAGCAGGCAGGGCGCGCGCACGCCTTTGAGGTGGATTCCGCCGGCACGGGCGGTTGGCATGTGGGCCATCCCGCCGATGCGCGCATGCGCGCCGCTGCCCAACGGCGCGGCATCCTGCTCACCAGCCGGGCCCGCCAGCTCGAGCGGGGCGATCTCGACCGCTTCGACCACATCCTCACGATGGATGAGGACAACCTGGCCGCCGTGCGTGCCCTGGCCGGCGACGGGAACCACAGGGCCACGGTCACCCCACTCACCACCTACTGCCGCCGCCACAGCGCCAGCCACGTGCCCGATCCCTATTACGGCGGCAGCCAGGGGTTCGAGCAGGTGCTCGACCTTCTGGATGACGCCTGCGCCGGACTGCTGGCACATCTGGAAGCCAGCGGAGGCGAGGCTGGCTCTGCCAGTGAAGGGGGCGCCGCCGGTGGACGCGGCCCTGGCGGTGGGCCTGGGAACGGAGCCGGTACGGCTTAGGCCGGATTCGGCCAGGCGTCTTCCGGCACACGCTCACGAAACAGTTCGGTCAGCCGTTCGATCACCGCTTCGATCGACATGCCATCGGTGATCACCTCCACCGCATCCTCGGCCTGCAGCAGGGGCGCAACAGCCCGGGTGGAATCGAGTCGGTCACGCTCGGCGATCTGCGCCTCCAGCTCCGCATCTGCCGGTACGGCAAAGCCCCGCTCCGCCAGATCGAGCGCCCGACGGCGCGCCCGCTCCGCCACGGTCGCCGTGAGGAACACCTTCAGCTCGGCGTCCGGGAACACAGCTGTGCCGATGTCGCGGCCTTCTGCCACCAGGCCGCCGCGCTCCCCCATGCCCTGCTGCTGGCGCGTGAGCGCCTCGCGCACACAGGCATGGGCCGCCACCACGGACACCTGAGCGGTGACATCCGGACTGCGGATCGCCGTGGTGACATCGGTGCCGTTGATGGTGACGCACGGTTCACCGCCGGGGCCGTTGTCGAGGCGAAGCTCCAGGGCCTCGAGCAGGGGAGACACGGCTGCGGCATCGGCCGGGTCGGCCCCCTGACGCTGCACCCACCAGGTGACGGCGCGGTACATGGCGCCGGTGTCGAGATAGATCAGCCCCAGCCGCCGGGCGAAGGCGCGGGTCACTGTGCTCTTGCCGGCGCCGGCGGGACCATCGATGGCAACGATCGGGGGACGGGTCATCAGAACGGTGTGATCGATCAGGCGGCTGGGCCCACAACGGACGGCCACGGCCAGCAGGGCCATGCCGCGGAGCTGGGTCACCGGCGCCAGGGTCTGGGGGACCACCAGCTCGGCGTACTCCACCGCAAGGGCGGCGTCCTCGAGACCTTGGCACACCGCCTGCTGCACCACGGCAGCGCTGCGTTCGCCTGCGGCCACCAGAGCCCGGCCCATGTCCAGCGCCCGGGGCAGGCCCGCAGCCTGCAGGCGTTGGGAAGGGGAGAGGTAACGGTTGCGGGAGCTGCCGGCCACGCCATCGGCTTCACGCCAGGTGGGGCAGCCGCGGATCTGCAGCGGCAGCCCAAGATCAGCCACCACCCGACGCAGCACCACCAGCTGTTGCCAGTCTTTTTCGCCGAGCCAGAGCTGCTCGGGGCGGATCAGACCCAGCAAGCGGCAGACCACCGTGGCCACCCCTTCAAAGTGGCCGGGGCGATGCCGGGCGCAGAGGCCGGCAAGCAAGGCCGGCGGCGGGCACACGCGGGTGAGACCTGCGTCACCGCCAGGGAAGAGCTCATCGGCCGTGGGGACGAACAGCGCCGTTGCTCCGGCGGCCTCAGCCACACCACGATCGGCCTCCAACGTGCGGGGGTACGACTGGAAGTCCTCGCCCGGGGCGAATTGGAGCGGGTTGACGAACAGGCTCACCAGCACGCGTGGCTGGTGGCGGCTGCCATCCGCCGCCACCACCGGCCGGCAGGCCCGCTCGATCAAGCTGAGATGGCCGGGGTGAAGCGCCCCCATGGTGGGCACGAAATGGAGGGGCACGTCCCGGGTGGAGGGTGTGCCGCACCACTGCTGCAGCTCCCGGCGAGTTCTCAGCAGGCGCACCGGCTCCACAAGCGAAAGGCCCCAACCGAGGGATTCTCGGATGGGGCCTGAGCACCCCTGAGAAGGGGTGTTGAAGAGGAAGGCTTACCGCAGCACTTCCAGGCGGACAGGGGCGAGGCCGCTGGCCACAAGGCCGAGGTGCTGGGCAGCGCCATGGGCGAGGTCGATGACGCGGCCGCCGGTGAAGGGGCCTCTGTCATTGATGCGCACCACGGCCGTGCGGCCGTTGTTGAGGTTGGTGACCCGCACCTTGGTGCCGAAGGGGAGGGTGCGGTGGGCGGCCGTCATGGTGCCGGGGCGGAACACCTCGCCGTTGGCGGTGCGATTGCCGAAGAAGCCGGGGCCGTACCAGCTGGCCTTGCCGCTGCTCACGTTGACGACGCGCGGGGCGCGAGGAGCTGGGGCGACAGGGGCGGGAACGACCGGGCGCACTTCGGGCTCGGGAGCGACTTCGCTCTGCACTTCCCGGATGGCCACCTCAGTGCTGGTTTCGAGCTGGACCGTGGGCTGGCTCACCTGGGCCGAAGCCAGCAGGGGGGTCTTGTGGGAAAGGGTCGAATCAGCCAGAGCCGGAACGGCGAGGCTGCTGCCTGAGAGCAGAAAGGCGATGGCGCCGAGGGAAAAGGAAGGTTGCATAACGCTCGGAACGCCCCTGGGTGAAAGAAATCGCCAATGAGAATTGGGGGATTTCTTTGGCTCTCAGCGCCAGGTAACGACCTGGAGCATCGAGCAAACGAGGGGAATTCCTGGGCAGAAGTAACGGCCCGGCAAAGTTAGGCTGTCTTTTCAGTGAAGTTCGGCCAGGAATACGCCGAAGAAAATGATCAGGAAGAATCATCAAAGCCGACATCCCTGTCACTGTCTGCACTTCCTGACCACCACCGCCCAGGCAATGATCAGCGAACCCGATCACCGCGATCAGCGCCGCTGATGGTTTCTTGTGCCAATCGACCGAGCGTCCACCGAAAATGGCGCCCGCCGGTCGGGAGCGGCACGGCATTCAGCGCGTCTGTCCCGCTGCATCGGAGGATCGGAGCGGAGATCGCCCGCCCTCAAGGACCTGAGCCATGGACTACCGCAGTGCAGGGGTGGATGTGGCCGCCGGCCGCGCCTTCGTTGAGCGCATCCGCAGCAGCGTGGAATCGACCCGCCGGCCTGAGGTGGTGGGGAATCTCGGCGGCTTTGGGGGACTGTGCCGTCTGCCGGCCGGGCTGAAGAAGCCGCTGCTCGTCTCCGGCACCGATGGCGTGGGCACCAAGCTGGAGCTGGCCCAGGCCCATGGCCGTCACCACGACGTGGGCATCGATCTGGTGGCCATGTGCGTAAACGATGTGGTCACCAACGGCGCTGAGCCTCTCTTCTTTCTCGACTACATCGCCACCGGCAAGCTGAGCCCTGAGGCCATGGCCGCCGTGGTGGAAGGCATCGCCGACGGTTGCCGCCAGAGCGGCTGCGCCCTGCTGGGTGGGGAAACCGCCGAGATGCCTGGCTTCTACCCCAGCGGTCGCTACGACCTGGCGGGTTTCTGCGTGGCGGTCGTGGAAGAGGACGCGCTCATCGATGGGCGGCAGGTCAGCGCCGGTGATCGCCTCATCGCCCTGGGCAGCAGTGGCGTCCACAGCAACGGCTTCAGCCTGGTGCGACGGGTGCTGGAGGCGGCAGGGGCCAGCAGCGAAACGCGCCTGCCTGGCAGCGGCGCGCCCGTGATCGAGGCCCTGCTCACACCCACCCAGCTGTATCCCGCCGCAGTGAAGGCCCTGCTGAGTGCCGGGGTGCCGCTCCGGGCGATGGCCCACATCACCGGCGGCGGACTGCCGGAAAACCTGCCGCGCGCCCTGCCGGCACACCTGCACGCGGTGATCGATCCCGCCAGCTGGGAGCGGCCCGAGCTGTTCTGCTGGTTGCAGGAGCAGGGCAGCATTCCGGAAGAAGACCTCTGGAACACCTTCAACCTGGGGGTGGGATTCGTGCTGGTGGTGCCGCCGGCGGCCCTGCCTGATGCGCTTGCCGTGTGCGCCGCCATCGGCCAGGCGGCCTGGCCATTGGGAGTAGTGGCAGAGGGCTCCGCTGGCAACCGTCCACTTGGGGGGTTGCCGTACTGACACCGCCTGCCGGAAATGACAAATTGGGCTCGGCTTATCCGCGATCGGTCGTCGAGCAGGTGACACGATTCGCTCCCCATGCTCCCAAGGCCTTCTGGAGCCAGCAGGAGCCACGTCTTCGTCGATACCTCCCCTTGTCCATGATTCCCAACCCCGGTCGCATCACCCGTCGCCGCAGCTCCGCTCCTCCCCTGGCTCCCGTGCCGCCTCGTCGCCACGGCGAAAGCTTCTCCCGACCCCCGATCCGCCCCACCTTTCTCACCCTGAGGGACTACGGCAAGGTGTATGTGGCAGATCTGCCGCGCCTCTCGGATGGCCAGCTGGGCCACGTGCTCAAGGAAGCCCGCGACATCCTCGAGAGCCTCAACAACCGCCTCAAGGAACTGGAACTGCAGGCCTCGCTCAGCCCGCTGGAGCAGGAAACCGTGATCCGGGCCGGCACCAAGCGGGATGTGACCGAACGCTTCATTCAGGCCCTCACCGAAGAGCTTGAACAGCGCCGCAACAACCCCGCCCTGCGCGCCGCCGTGGGCGAATCCCTGGCCCGCACCTTCCTGGAGATGGCTCGCCATCGGTTGCCAGGTTCCACCTTCGATTCCCTCCTGCAGGAGGCGATGGCCGCCTGCGGCGGCGACGACGGCTCCGCGCTGGCCGAAGCGGACGACACCGACGACGAAGATGAATCGGAGGAACGTTCCGCGCCGGTGCTGGTGCGCGTCACCCGGCCTGCCGCCATGCCGGTGGTGCTCACACCGGATCCCTCCCTGGCCTAAGCACTCAGGGCGCCTGTTCAGCCGTCGTTCGCCTTTCCAGAGCGCCTGGGTTCAGGCGCTCTGGAAGGGATTGGCGGGCATGCGCACCGGCAGAACCAGTGCCAGCCCATCCAGCTCGCGGCGTTCATCAGTGGTGAGCTGCCAGGCCAGCGCCGCCGCCGCGCCATCCACCTGTGCCGTCGTGCGCAGGCCGGGGATCGGCATGGCTCCGTGGGCGCGGCACCAGTTCAGCGCCACTTCCGCCACCTGGGCCCCACGGGCACGGGCCATCGCCCGCATCGCCTCAAGCAACGGGGTGATCCGCGGCAATAAGCGGCGATACAGCACGCCCCGCGGGCCCGCCGGCCAGCTCTCGCCCGCCCGATGGCGATCGCTGAGCAGACCCAGGGCGAGAGGGCTATCGGCGATCAGCTCGACGCCGAGCTCGCGGCAACAGTCCGCCACGCCCCCCGGCGCCAGCGCCTCTGGCGCCAGCAGCGAGATCTGCACCTGCAGGCTCGCCAGCCGCACGCCCCGCGTGGCCAGGTGCCGGTGCACACGGCGCAGGCGCTGCGGGCCCATGTTCGATACCCCGAGGCTGGTGGCAGCACCGGCCAGCACCCGATCCGCCAGTCCGTCGAGCAGGGGGCCCTCCTGCCAGGGCGCGTAGCGGGCGGTGCTCCAGTGCAGCTGCACCTGGTCGAGTTTGCCCCGCAGGCGCTCGCTTGATGCATCGAAGGCACGCCCGAAACCGCCGCGGCCCAGCCGCCAGGGGAAGGGGGCCAGCTTGGTGGCCACGCACAACGCCTGCCGCTCGCCGGGTGGCAGGGCCGCAGCGAAGCGGCCGAGCAGGGTTTCGCTGCGGCCCGTGAACCGGCCGATGCCGTAGGAATCGGCGGTGTCGAAGAACCGGAAGCCCTGGGCCACCGCCCGCTGAAACGTGGCCTCCAGCTCGGCGTCGTGCCGCTCGGGCTGGTAGCCCCACAGAAACTGGTTGCCCCAGGCCCAGGTGCCCACGCCGATGGCTGGGACCGCTGCTGCCGGCGCAGCAGGCTCGAGGGAGGAACTCCGCTCCTGCATGGCTCCACGTTCTCCACGGCCTGGTGGCCATGATCGTGGTTCGTTGCCGTAGAGCGTCATGCAGCCAGGCGGCCGGTTGCCCGAGCCAAGCCCCGAGCCTCCCGTGGCCGTAGCTGATTCCACCCCTGCCGAACCGGTGCTGTGCCAGCACTGCGGGCGCACCGCCAGCAACGGGATCGCCTGCCATGGGGCCTGCGTGGCGGATTCCGGCTACTGATTCACGTGCTGGCCGGCGGTCCCGCTGTGGCCGCTCCCCTGGATCAGCGCAGACAATGGGGTTCATCCCTCCCCTGAGCCGTGCGAACTCCTTTGAACATGGCGGGCCGATGGGCGGCCCGCCTCTCCCTGGCGTTACTCACCGTCGTCCCGCTGTTCCTTCCCTTCCCTTCAGGCGTCCGAGCCGCTGAACCGGGTGACGATTTCGGCCGGCTGCGCAAAGCACCCGGCACCTGCCGCGCCAACCTGGCGGAGGCGCCGGCGGTGGACTGCACCTCGATCCAGCTGGAGCAACGCGCCCGTGGGTCGCTCAGCATCCGCTTCTTTCTGCCGGAAGCGGAGGCCGTGAGCCATCAGCTCACCTTTGCGGGGGTGCTGACGCCGGGCAGCCAGCCGCTGCAATGCCGTCAGGGCCGTTGCCGCCTGCAGGGGCCGATCGAAACGGAGATCGGCAGCATCAGCGAAAGCGGCTTCGACGGCCGCGGGCTGGCGACCAGCCTGCCCAAGGCCTGGCCGGTGCGGGGCCGCTGCAAGGTGGAGCAACTGCAGCTGAGCTGCGAAGGCACATCCTTCAGTGGAGAGCGCTGGCAAGCGCAGGCCAGCTTCTGACGGCGCGGCCAGCGCGCCGCTGCCCTGCACGCACCTGTGACCCCAGGCACCAACGCCTGCTGGAGACGCGAGGAGCTACAGGGTTCATGGAATGAAGAGGCGGCACCCAGATTCGAACTGGGGGTAAAGGATTTGCAATCCTCTGCCTTACCACTTGGCCATGCCGCCGCACGAGGGAGCAAACTCCCTGGACCGGATCGTATCAGCCACGGCATGCCCTCCCGTCTGCTGGTCCTTAGCAACGGGCATGGGGAGGATCTGATCGCGCTCAAGGTGATCGAGGCCCTGCAGCAGCGGCAGCCGCACCTGGACGTGTGCGTGCTGCCTCTGGTGGGGGAAGGGCAGTGCTTTGCCGCGGCCGAAGCCGCCGGCGCCCTGCAGCGCATCGGCCCCCGCCAACGGCTGCCAAGCGGCGGCTTCAGCAACCAGAGCCTCTCCGGGCTGGTTCAGGACCTCGTGGCCGGCCTGCCCCAGCTGAGCTGGGGCCACCTGCAGACGGTGCGCCGCTGGGGACGCACCCACCAGCCCCTGCTCGCCGTGGGGGACCTGCTGCCCCTGGCCCTGGCCTGGAGCAGCGGGGCACCGTTCGCCTTCATCGGCACGCCCAAGAGCGATTACACCTGGCGCAGCGGCCCGGGTCACAACGGCCTGGCCGATGGCTATCACCGCTGCAAAGGCAGCGAGTGGGATCCCTGGGAGTGGGCGCTGATGGGCTCGCTGCGCTGCCGGCTGGTGGCGGTCCGTGATGGGCTCACCGCCCGGGGGCTGCGCCGCCATGGGGTGCCGGCTCTGGCTCCCGGCAACCCGATGATGGATGGGCTGACCCCCACGGCCCTGCCGGCGGCCCTGGCTTCCAGCCGGCGGCTGGTGCTGCTGTGCGGCAGCCGTCTGCCGGAGGCGGTCCGCAATTTCGAGCGGCTCCTTTCTGCCCTTCAGGGGCTGGCTGAGGAGCACGACACGCTGGTGTTCTGCCCGATCGGTGCCACCCCGGCGCCGGAGCAGCTGGGCCCAGCGCTGCGAGCCCATGGCTTCCAACCTGTTGCCGTGCCCGGGGGCAGCGGCGCCGACCAGGCCTGGCGGCGGGGCGCGATGGTGCTGCTGCTGGGCCGGGGTTGCTTTCCGCGTTGGGCGGGGTGGGGAGAACTTGGCCTGGCCACGGCGGGCACGGCCACCGAACAACTCGTGGGGCTCGGCCTGCCAGCCCTGTCCCTGCCGGGTCCCGGCCCGCAGTTCACGCAGGCCTTCGCGCGCCGGCAGAGCCGGCTGCTGGGGGGAGCGGTGCAGGTCTGCGCCAGCCCCGGCGCATTGACCCGTCGCCTGAAGGAGCTGCTGCAGGATCCCGCCGGCGTCCGTCGTCTGGGCCAGATCGGCAGGCGCCGCATGGGCAACGCCGGCGGCAGCGAGCGACTGGCGGCCCTGCTCGAGCGCCAGCTGATCGCCGGGGGCCGGAGCTGAGGCGAGGATGGGGGCAACTCCCTACGCACCCCCCTGATGCCAGTTCCGCCCAATCGGGCCTATGCCGTGGCCACCGGCAACCTGGCCACCCTGCTGGGCATCAGCATCTCCTCCGCCCGGCGGCGGGTGGATCTGCAGGCGGCACGGGAGTCGGTGCGTGACGCCGCCGGTCGGGTGGTGATCGCCGAGCGGCTGATCGAGGCGGCCCGCGCCGATGCTCTCAGCCAGGGCCGGCTGCTCGATGAGCTGCTGGTGGCCAAGCCTTCGGAATCCAACTTCCTCGACGAGGACTGACCGTCACCGGCCCCGAGCGGAAGGGCTTCAGCGGCCCTGTGCGTGCGGATCTTCAGCGACCCTGGGCCGAATGCTCGAACACGGAGCCGAAGCGGCTGCGGTCCAGGTCGGCGAACACCGGGATGCAGGCAAAGCAACGCTGCGCCAGCTCAAGGCGCTCTTCGCGCTCCAGGATCGCGCTCAGACGGCGGTAGGCGGGCAGCAGATAGCGGGCATCGTTGGCCGCATAGGCCAGCTGGACCTCATCGAGTTCCTCCACCCGTCCCCAGTCGCTGCTCTGGGCCTGCTTATCGAGCTCCACCCCCACCAGCTCCTGCACCACCTCCTTGAGGCCATGGCGGGAGCTGTAGGTGCGGGCCAGGCGGCTGGCCACCTTGGTGCAGAACAGCGGCGCCACGGCGATGCCGAGCCCTTCCCCCAGGGCCGCCACATCGAAGCGGGCGAAATGGAACACCTTCTCGATCGTGGGGCTTTCCATCAGCTGCTGCAGCCGCGGCGCTGCCTTCTGGCCGCGGGCGATACGGATGCAGCAGACGTTGTCGTCGTCGTCGGCGATCTGCACCAGACAGAGGCGGTCACGACCGTGCACCAGCCCCATGGCTTCGGTATCCACCGCCAGGGCCGGCGCGGCGGCATAAAGCCCGAGCCATTCCTCGTCGAGGTCGCCATCGAAGACGGCGAAGCGGGCGGGTGCGGAGGCGGAGGAACCCATCGAAGGCGAAGCGACGGTCGTCATCGTCGCCCGCCGGGGGACTGGGAGAGAATGGCCGCCACACATGGCCCGCTCCCCAATGCCCCCTGCCCTGGGCTCCACCCTGCTGCTCACCGTTCTGCTGGCGATCGGGCTGGTGTTCTTCCTGCGGGCCGCCAGCAAGGACCGCACCACGGTGGTGGAGGTGCACTCGCCCCGCCCGCCGGTGGAGGTGCTGGAGGGCCTGAGCCAGTGGCTGCTGCAACGCGGCTGGCGCACCGACAGCGGCGACGCCGAGCGGCGGGTGCTCCGCTTCCAGGGCACCGTGGCCGCCAGTGCCAATCTGGCGCTGCTGCTGTCCCTGCTGGCGGCGGTGGGCGCGGCCTGCCTGGGCCTGGTGCTGCGTCAGCTGTTGCCGGTGCTGGGCGGCTGGCCGCTGCTGCTGGTGGCGGCAGGCCCACTGGCGGGGGTGGTCTACCGGCGGCGGGCCAACCGGCAGGAGCAGGTGGAGCTGCGTCTGATCAGCGGCGATGAGGCCTCCGGCAGCAGCCTGCAGCTGCGGGCCCACCGCGACGAACTGATCGCCCTGGAACTGGAGATGGGTCCCCGCCTGCAGCTGGCCAGCGACGGCGCCCTGCTCAGTTCCCCGATCTGATCCCCATGCACCGCCTCGCCCCGACGCGCTGGCCTGGATCGCTGCTGCCCCGGTTCGGCCTGCTGGCGCTGGTGATCACCACCGCGCTGCCGGTGCCGACGGCCCTGGCCGGCCACGATCCCCTCACCGGTCCCCGCACCCGGCTGAGCAAAGACTGGGTGGGCACCCGCGCGCTCGCCCCCGGCACGCCCGTTCTGGTGCTGGCGGGCCATGCCGACTCCCAGGGCATCGCCGGCGCCGGCACACCGGGTGAGGCAGTGGCCCTGTTCGGGGCGGCTCCGATGCAGCCGGGCATCCGCGACGAGCTCTTCTGGAACCTGGCGGTGGCCCAGGAGGTGGCACGGCTCGGCCAGCAGCGGGGTCTGGCCATCGGCTTCTACGACCCCCCGCTCCGCACGATCGTCAACGGCGACGATCCCCGCACCAACTGGAGCGTGGGTCGCGAGCACGTCCGACGCGGCGGCTATGCGGTCGAGATCCACTTCGATGCCTACGGCCCCGATGGATTCGGCTCCGGCCTGATCCCGCCGCTGCAGCAGCCGCTCAGCCGTCTCGACGAAGCACTGGCCGATGCCTTCGGTGGCTTTCCGGCCCGCTTCCGCCAGGGGCTGGGGGCGCCCCGGCGCGGCATCGCCATCCTTGAGATCGGCAAGCTGGAAGGGCCCCTGGAAGCCGCGCTGCGCGACCCCGACCGGCGCCAGGCCACCCTGGAGGCCATCGCCGCCCGGGTGGTGCAGGCCATTCAGGCGGGTCTCACGCCCGGCCCTGGCGGGCCCGGGACGGCTCCGCTCAATCCACGGCCTGTCGGGGTCGGCAGCGTTCCTCCAGTGATGGATCGCTGAGCCACGCCTGCGGGCGGGTGAACAGCTCGGTGAGCAGCGCTTCGCGGCTGCCGGGCTCCGGCACATAGCCGTATTCCCAGCGCACCAGTGGCGGCAGCGACATCAGTATCGACTCGGTGCGGCCATTGGTCTGCAGGCCGAAGATCGTGCCGCGGTCGAACACCAGGTTGAACTCCACGTAGCGCCCGCGCCGGTAGAGCTGGAACTGCCGCTCCCGGTCGCCGTAGGGGAGGCCATTGCGCTTCTCGACGATCGGGATGTAGCTGGGCAGGAAGGCATTGCCGCAGGCTCCGGCCAGGCGGAACAGCTGCTCCCAGCCGTGGCTGCAGGGGCCCTGGGCCTTGCTGGCGGCGGCGGCAGGGCCGGCTGGATCCTGCCCCTTGTAGAGGATGCCGCCGGGATCCTGGTAGTCGTAGAAGATGCCGCCGATGCCGCGGGTCTCGCCGCGGTGCTTCAGGTGGAAGTATTCGTCACACCACGGTTTGAACACCGTGTAGTAGGCCGGGTCAACGCTGTCGCAGGCCGCCTTGAGCGTGCCGTGGAAATGGCGGGCGTCCTCAAGGAACGGGTAGTAGGGGGTGAGGTCGGCGCCGCCGCCGAACCACCACACAGGGCCGGCCTCAAAATAGCGGTAGTTGAGGTGGACGGTGGGAACGTAGGGGTTGCGGGGGTGGAGCACCATCGAGGTGCCGGTGGCGAACCAGTGCTGCCCCTTGGCCTCGGGCCGCTGGTTGAGGATCGAAGGGGGAAGGTTGTCGCCCTCCACCTCGGAGAAGTTCACGCCGCCCTGCTCGAACACACGGCCCTCACGCATCACCCGCGAGCGGCCGCCGCCGCCCTCGGGGCGCTCCCAGCTTTCCTCCTTGAAGGTTCCCTCGCCGTCGAGGGCTTGCAGCCCCGCGCAGATGCTGTCCTGCAGGCCCATCAGCAACTGCCGGGCGCGCTGGCGTGAATCCGCAGGGGGGGCCGTCGAGGCGCCCTCTGGCCCGGGGGCCGTCGCTGTGCCCGCGGTGCCGGGGGACTGGGTTCCCACCGGCTCCGGCCCGCCCTGCCTGGCCACTCCCTGCTCCGCCACCGTTCCCTTCGCCGCAAACGGCGCCCGATACCTGAACACCATTCCAGCCTGTCGCCCCGCCAGACAAGCCTTCGAGAGGGTCTGTCATGGGAGCGGCGCCTAAGATCACCCTCTTTGCCCAGTCAGCCGGATGGCCACCGCCGATCAGGCACGCGAAGCCCTTCAGGCCCTCTGCGACGCGGGCACCGGCCGCAGCCTGCTGGAACTGGCCTGGATCAGCCAGGTGCGCACCCAGGACAACCGCGCCCTGTTCCGACTCGCCCTCCCCGGCTATGCCACCAGCCAGCGGGAGCAGATCGCCAGCGCCGCGAGGGCAGCCCTGCTCGCGCTCGATGGCATCGACGACGTCCAGATCGAGCTGGCCCAGCCCGCCTCCAGCGCGGGGCACGGCCACGGCCATGGCGCCTCGGCGGCCCCGGGGCAGCTGCCCGAGCGCCAGGGCATCCCCGGGGTGAAGCGGGTGATCGCCGTCAGCAGCGGCAAGGGTGGGGTCGGCAAGAGCACGGTGGCCGTCAACCTGGCCTGCGCCCTGGCCGCCAGCGGCCTGAAGGTGGGCCTGCTGGACGCCGACATCTACGGCCCCAATGCCCCCACGATGCTGGGCGTGGCCGACCGCACCCCTGAGGTGAGCGGCAGCGGCGACCAGCAGGTGCTCACGCCGATCGAAACCTGCGGCATCGGCCTGGTGTCGATGGGCCTGCTGATCCAGGAGAACCAACCGGTGGTGTGGCGTGGGCCGATGCTCAACGGCATCATCCGCCAGTTTCTTTATCAGGTGAACTGGGGCGAACGCGACGTGCTCGTGGTCGACCTGCCACCGGGCACCGGTGACGCCCAGCTCACCCTGGCCCAGGCCGTGCCGATGGCCGGCGTGGTGATCGTCACCACCCCCCAGAAGGTGTCGCTGCAGGATGCGCGCCGCGGCCTGGCGATGTTCCTGCAGATGGGGGTGAAGGTGCTGGGCGTGGTGGAGAACATGAGCGTGTTCATTCCTCCCGACAGGCCCGAGGCCCGCTACGCGATCTTCGGCAGCGGTGGCGGCGCCGCCCTGGCCGCTGAAGCCGAGGTGCCCCTGCTGGCGGAACTTCCTCTGGAGATGAGTGTGATGGAGGCCGGTGATCAGGGGTTGCCGGTGGTGGTGGCCCGGCCGGATTCCGCCATGGGCCAGGCCTTCCGCACCCTGGCGCACAGCCTCTCCAGCCCGAGCCTGACCCCGGCCTGAGCGTGATGGGCTTGCCCAAGGGGCGGCAGAGCATGTTCTCGGCGCGGCGGCCCCAGCGGCGATCGCCGTTTCAGGACGTCGATCTGGTGCTGTGGGGCATCCCCCTGGCCATGACCTTCCTGGCCGGCATCCTGATCGCCAGCACCCAGCGCCAGGCCGAATACGCCGACTGGTATCAGCACTGGATCACCGGAGGGGTGGGCCTGGTGCTGGCGGCCCTGCTGTCTCGGGTGCCGCTGGAGCGGCTCAGGGCGCTGCTGCTGCCCATCTACGGGCTCACCGTGGTGAGCCTGATCAGCGTGCGCCTGGTGGGCACCTACGCCCTCGGGGCGCAGCGCTGGATCAACATCGGCGGCTTCCACGTGCAGCCGTCGGAGTTCGCCAAGCTCGGCGCGATCCTGCTGCTCGCCGGCGTGCTCTCGCGCTATCCGATCGAGCGGCCGGTGGATCTGATCCGGCCCACCGGGGTGTTCCTGATTCCCTGGACCCTGGTGTTCCTGGAACCGAACCTGGGCACCTCGCTGGTGTTCGCGGCCGTGCTGCTGGTGATGATGTTCTGGGCCGGCATGCCGCTGGGCTGGGTGGTGCTGCTGCTCTCACCGCTGGTGGCGGCAATCCTGGCGGGCACGCTCCCACCGGCGCTCGGAATCTGGGTGCCGCTGATGGGCTTGATCGCCTACCGCTCGCTGCCGTGGCGCTGGATCGGCGTGGCGATCACCCTGGCGGTGCAGGGGTTGTTTGCGGCCATCACCCCTTACCTCTGGATGCATGGGCTGAAGGCTTACCAACGCGACCGGCTGGTGCTGTTTCTCGACCCCTCCAAGGATCCGCTCGGCGGGGGCTACCACCTGCTTCAGAGCAAGATCGGCATCGGCTCCGGCGGGCTCTGGGGCACCGGCCTTATGCATGGTCAGCTCACCAAACTCCGGTTCATCCCGGAGCAGCACACCGATTTCATCTTCAGCGCCCTCGGCGAGGAACTCGGCTTCGTGGGCACGATGCTGGTGCTGCTCGGCTTCGGCGTGCTGATGTGGCGCCTGCTGCAGATCGCCGGCAAGGCCCGCACCGATTTCGAGTCGTTGGTGGTGATCGGTGTGGGCGCCATGGTGCTGTTCCAGGTGGTGGTGAACATCAACATGACCATCGGGCTGGGGCCGGTCACCGGCATCCCGCTGCCTTGGATGAGCTACGGACGTTCCTCCCTGCTGGTGAACTTTCTGGCGCTGGGGCTTTGCGCCTCGGTGAACCGCCACAGCCGCCACCAGCAGAGCCACTGGTGACCTCCCCAAGCCTGGCGCAGATCAGGCAGAGGCTGGCCGAAGGGGTGCCGCCCGGGCGCGCCGACGAGGATGCCGTACGCCGGCAGTGGTGGGCCGCCCTGGCCACCCTGCAGAACGACTTTCTGCCCGCGCTGCAGCCGCTCCGTGGTGTCTGGCTGGCCTCGCCCCTGCCCGCGCTCTACGAGCCCGCGTTGCTGCGGCAGCTGCAGGGATGGGTGTGGACCCCGGCGGCGGTGGGGTCGTTGCTGCAGCCGCCGGTGGCCCTGCTGCCGGATCCGCGCGGCGCCACCCCGCCACCGGCGGAGGGGGAGGCCGCCGCCTTCGAACGCCTGACCTTGCGGGACGACGACGGCACCGATCCGCTGTTGTTGCTGATCACCCCCGACCTGCAGGTGGCCATGGCCCTGGAGGGGGAGCCCCCGCGCCGCCGCTTTGTGCTGCGCTTCGATCCCGCCACCCTCTCGGCCGCCCTGCAACTGGTGGATCAGCGGCTGCAGGACACGGCTCCGCAGGCGGGCCTGCAGCTGCGCAGCGCCCTGCAGCGGCTGGGCCAGCTGCGCAGCGACGAGGACATGGCGTTGCGCTTCTGGCCGCGCCTGGGGGAACAGCTGGCCGCCATGGCACCGAGCGTCACGCTGCAGCCGCTGGTGCACACGGGCGGCAGCAACGACCATCAGGCCGAACGCTCCAGCGAGCTGGCCCTGTTGGAAGCCCTCACCCATGAGGTGCGCACGCCCCTGGCCACGATCCGCACCCTGATCCGCTCCCTGCTGCGGCGCCGCGACCTGCCCGCCGTGGTGGAGCAGCGGCTGCAGCAGATCGACAGCGAATGCAGCGAACAGATCGATCGCTTCGGTCTGATCTTCCATGCCGCCGAGCTGCAGCGTCAGCCGCGCCAGCAGCAACAGCTCGCCCGCACCGATCTGGCGGCCCTGCTGCACCAGCTGGCCGGGCTCTGGCAGCGGCAACTGGAGCGGCGGGGCCTGACCCTGCAGCTTGAGGTGGCCGAGGCAATGCCGCCGGTGCTCAGCGATCCCAGCCGGCTGGAGACGATGCTGGGCGGCCTGATCGACCGGTTCAGCCGCAGCCTGCCGGGGGGCACCACCGTGTGGATCCGCCTGCAACCGGCCGGATCACGGCTGAAATTGCAGCTGAGCTGCGACGAGCCCGGCGGCGGCCTTGACCCAGACGGTGACACGTCCGGGGGACGGGGCTCCACCGCCACCGTCGGGCCGGTGCTGCGCTGGGATCCGCTCACCGGCAGCCTGCAGCTCAGCCGGCAGGCCACCCAGGACCTCTTCCGCAGCCTGGGGGGCCGGTTGACCGAACGCTCCGGCAGCGGCCTGACCGTGTTCTTTCCCCTGGCCAACCAGGGGGCGACCGCGCCGCCGCCACGGGAACCCGCCTGACTTTGTTGACGGGTGTGAAGACCAGGCGCCGAGAGCCGGTCTGGCTGAAATGACAGTGCTAGTTTCCAGCCGAAATGGTCGGCGGACGGCTTCTGAGCACCCCTCAGACCCCTGCAGACTCCCCTCCCCCCACAGCCATGACAGCAACGGCGCTGAGCGGTCAACTTCCCAAGTACATCGGCAGCACCGGCGGTCTGCTCAACTCGGCTGAAACTGAGGAGAAGTACGCGATCACTTGGACGAGCTCCAAATCCCAGCCTTTTGAGCTGCCCACCGGTGGTGCCGCCGAGATGAACGAAGGCGAGAACATCATGTATTTCGCCCGCAAGGAACAGTGCCTTGCCCTCGGCACTCAGCTGCGCACCAAGTTCAAACCCAGAATCGAAGATTACAAGGTTTACCGCATCTTCCCCGGCGGCGACACCGAGTATCTGCACCCGAAAGATGGTGTGTTCCCCGAGAAGGTCAACGAAGGCCGTCCGATGGTGAACCACAACGCCCGCCGCATCGGCCAGAACCCCGATCCTTCCTCGATCAAGTTCTCGGGCCGCAACACCTTCGACAGCTGAGCGCTGCCCTGCGCCGATCCCTCGCGCAAACAACACTTAGAAAGGCGGGGCCGGTGGCCCCGTTTTTTTTTTGCCCGGCCGTAGGCCCGATGCCCTTTCCCGATCGCGACGCCTTTCTCTCTCAGGCCAGCTCCGGCCGCACCTTCATCCCCCTGTGGGACCGCTGGCCAGCCGACCTCGAAACGCCTCTCACCACCTGGTTGAAGGTGGGCACCACGAGCAGCCATGGGGTGCTGCTGGAGTCGGTCGAGGGCGGCGAGCGGGTGGGGCGGTGGAGCTTCGTGGCCACCGACCCGCTCTGGACACTCACGGTGCGCGGTGCCAGCGCCGAGCGCCTCTGGCGTGATGGGCGCCGCGAGCCGCTGGAAGGCAACCCCTTCGAGCTGTTGCGCGACGGCCTGGCCGGCCTGCACACCAGCCCGATCCCCGGCCTGCCGCCGGTGGGGCAGCTGTTCGGCTTCTGGGGATATGAGCTGATTCGCTGGATCGAGCCCAGCGTGCCGGTGCATCCCTGCGATCCGCACGGCCCGCCCGATGGCTGCTGGATGCTGGCCGACAGCCTGCTGGTGTTTGACCAGGTGAAGCGGCAGATCACGGCCGTGGCCTACGCCGACCTGAGCCAGGGGGGCGATCCGGAGCAGGCCTACGCGGCGGCAGTGGAGCGCATCGCGGCGCTGGAAGCCCGCATGCATGCCCCACTGCCCAGCAGCGTCATGCCGCTGCGCTGGGAATCGGAGCCCACCAGGACGCTCTCCACCACCAGCAACCGCAGCCGGGAAGACTTCGAGTCCGCCGTGCGGGCCTCCCGCGAGCACATCGCCGCCGGCGACGTGTTCCAGCTGGTGCTCAGCCAGCGGCTTGAAACCCGCATGCACCGCGATCCATTCGACATCTACCGAAGCCTGCGGATGGTGAACCCCTCCCCTTACATGGCCTTCTTCAACTTCGGCGGCTGGCACCTGATCGGCTCCAGCCCCGAGGTGATGGTGAAGGCCGAGCCGATGGCGGCAGGGGTGAAGGCCTCGCTGCGGCCGATCGCAGGCACGCGCCCCCGCGGCGCCGATGAGAGTGAAGACCAGCAGCTTGAACGCGACCTGCTGGCCGATCCCAAGGAGCGGGCCGAGCATGTGATGCTCGTGGATCTCGGTCGCAACGACCTGGGCCGGGTCTGCGCACCCGGCAGCGTCAAGGTCACAGAGCTGATGGTGATCGAGCGCTATTCCCACGTGATGCACATCGTCAGCCAGGTGGAGGGCGTGCTCGCTGCCGGCAAGGACATCTGGGACCTGCTCAAGGCCTCCTTCCCGGCTGGCACTGTGAGTGGCGCCCCCAAGATCAGGGCGATGCAGCTGATTCATGCCCTTGAACCCGATGCCCGAGGCCCCTACTCCGGGGTGTACGGCGCCATGGACCTGAGCGGTGCGCTCAATACCGCGATCACGATCCGCACGATGGTGGTGCTGCCTCACCCGGACGGGGGCTGGCGGGTGCAGGTGCAGGCGGGAGCCGGCCTGGTGGCGGATTCCCAGCCCGCCAGTGAATACGAGGAAACATTGAACAAGGCGCGCGGCCTGCTCAAGGCGCTGGCCTGCCTCGGCGAGGAGCGTTCATGAGCGCCTCCCTGCTGACCAAGGGGTTCGAGGTGGAACTGTTCACCGGCCGCTCCGACGGCCGTGTGGTGGGGGTGGCAGCCGAGGCCGCCGCGGCCCTGAGTGGCTTCGTGACCGAACCGGATCACCGCAATCTCGAATACATCACCGAGCCTGACGCCGATTACGCCCGCCAGCTGGCGCTGCTGCTGGAGCCCCGCCGGCGGCTGCGGCACTGGCTGCAGGACCGCGGCCTCACCCTGCTGCCGGGCAGCACCTTGAGCCTGGGGGACAGCCGGCGCTTCGAGCGCTCCGACGCCAGCAACCCGTACCACGGCTTCATCGCCTCGACCTACGGCACCCGGGTGGTGACCGCAAGCGTGCACATCAACCTGGGCCTCACGGCGATGGATCCCCTGTTCGCCGCCTGCCGGCTTCTGCGCTGCGAAGCGGCGCTGCTGCTGGCCCTGAGCGCGAGCAGCCCCTTCCTCGATGGCGTCGCCACCGGCGCCCATTCGCAGCGGTGGCTGCAGTTCCCGCTCACCCCCGAGCAGGTGCCCCTGTTTCTTGATCACGGGCACTACATCCGTTGGATGGAAGAGCAGCTGGCGGCGGGCACGATGCGCAACATCCGCCACCTCTGGACCTCCGTGCGGCCCAATGGCGACGACCGTCCCCACCGGCTCAACCGGGTGGAGATCAGGATCTGCGATCTGATCAGCGATCCCCGGCTGCTGCTGGCGATCACCGCCTTCGCCGAACTGCGCCTGTGGCAGCTGCTCGACGACCCAGGCGCCCACGACCCCCTGCTCGCCAGCCACCTCAGCCCCGAATCCCTGGCGGAGCTGGCTGATGCCAACGATCAGGCCGCCGCGCGCCGGAGCCTCGACAGCGAGCTGCGCGACTGGCGCAGCGGCGAAACGATCACGGCACGCGCCTGGCTGCGGCGGGAAATCGATGCGCTGTGGCCCCTGGCCGAACGCAGCGGTCTCGCCCCCTGGCTGCTGCCGCTGGAGGCGGTGCTGCGGGAGGGCAACCAGGCGATCCGCTGGCTGGAGCTGCACCGGCAGGGCGAATCGATCGAGGCGATCCTCAGCCGCGAGGTGGTCTGGATGGAAGAGCAGGAACGCACGTGGGATCCGGCACCACTCAACACAGAAGCCCTGGACCCTTTGGGATGATCATGGGAGCGTCCTCTGCTGGCTCCGTCCTCATGCGGCAGTCCCTGTCCGCCCCTGCACCCATGCGCGAAGACGGCGCCATGGAGGCCGGCCTGGCGCAGCCTGCCCCGCGGGTGACCCGGCTGCTCGGTGAGCGGCTGGAGCTGGTGGAAGACCTCTGGAAAACCGTGCTGCGCAGCGAGTGCCCGCCCGAGCAGGCGGAGCGGCTGCTGCGCATGAAGGATCTCAGCGATCCCGCCAACGCGCTGACGGCCAGCGCCACCAGCGCAGCGATCGTGCAGCTGATCAAGGACATGGACCTGGCTGAGGCGATCGCCGCGGCCCGCGCCTTTTCTCTCTACTTCCAGCTGGTCAACATCCTCGAGCAGCACATCGAGGAAGACAGCTACCTGGCCAGCCTTCAGGAGGGCACCCCCAACCCCATCCCCGACCCGTTCGCGCCACCGCTGGCCAGCCAGACCGATCCGGCCACCTTTCGCGAGCTCTTCACCCGCCTGCGGGGGCTGAACGTGCCCCCTGCCCAGCTGGAAAACCTGCTGCGCGAACTGGACATCCGCCTGGTGTTCACCGCCCACCCCACCGAGATCGTGCGCCACACCGTGCGGCACAAACAGCGGCGGGTGGCGAGCCTGATCCACCGGCTGCAGGTGAACAGCCCCAGCGATCTGCAGGACGAGCGCAGCCTCAGGCTGCAGCTGGAGGAGGAGATCCGGCTGTGGTGGCGCACCGATGAGCTGCACCAGTTCAAGCCGTCAGTGCTCGACGAAGTCGACTACGCCCTGCATTACTTCCAGCAGGTGCTGTTCGACGCCATGCCGCTGCTGCGCCAGCGCATCCACGGCGCCCTGGGCTGCAGCTACCCGGATGTGGAGCCCCCCCGCGACGCCTTCTGCACCTTCGGCTCCTGGGTGGGAGCCGATCGCGACGGCAACCCTTCGGTCACGCCGGACATCACCTGGCGCACCGCCTGCTATCAGCGGCAACTGATGATCGAGCGCTACATCAGCGCCGTCCAGGACCTGCGCGATCAGCTCAGCATCTCGATGCAGTGGAGCCAGGTGAGTGCTCCGCTGCTGGAATCCCTGGAGATGGACCGGCTGCGCTTCCCCGAGATCTACGACGAACGGGCTGCCCGCTACCGGCTGGAGCCCTACCGGCTGAAGCTGAGCTACACCCTCGAGCGGTTGCGCCTCACCCACCGCCGCAACCAGCAGTTGGCGGAGGCGGGCTGGGAGGCCCCCTGCGATGCCGGCTCCTTCCCGCCAGCTCTCACCATGGGCACCGGGCCGATCGCCAGCGCCCCGCAAGACCTCCACTACGCCTCCGTGGATGAATTGCGCACCGATCTGGAGCTGCTGCGCGACAGCCTCGAAACCACCGGGCTCAGCTGTGAGCCGCTGCGCAAGCTGCTGAGCCAGGTGCACATCTTCGGCTTCAGCCTCGCCACCCTCGACATCCGCCAGGAGAGCACCCGCCACAGTGATGCCCTCGACGAACTGAGCCGTTACCTCCAGCTGCCGGTGCCCTACGGCGAGATGGCCGAGGACGAGCGCGTCGCCTGGTTGCTGCAGGAGCTGCAGACGCGGCGGCCGCTCCTGCCCGCCGCCGCCGTCTGGAGCGCGGCCACGGCCGAAACCTTCGCGGTGTTCCGCATGCTTGAGCGGCTGCAGCGGGAGTTCGGCACGCGCATCTGCCGCAGCTACGTGATCTCGATGTCGCACACGGCCTCCGATCTGCTGGAGGTGCTGCTGCTCGCCAAGGAGGCCGGCCTGGTCGATCCCAAGGCGGTGCGCACCTCGCTCCTGGTGGTGCCCCTGTTCGAAACGGTTGAAGACCTCCAACACGCCCCGGTGGTGATGGAGCGGCTGTTCAGCGAACCCTTCTATCTGCAGCTGCTCGCCAGCAATGGCGAAGCCGACAGGGCCCTGCAGGAAGTGATGCTCGGCTACTCCGACAGCAACAAGGATTCCGGCTTCCTCTCCAGCAACTGGGAGATCCATAAGGCCCAGATCGGCCTGCAGCAGCTGGCGCTGCAGCACGGGGTGGCGCTGCGCATCTTCCACGGCCGCGGCGGCTCGGTGGGACGGGGCGGCGGCCCCGCCTACCAGGCGATCCTGGCCCAGCCGAGCGGCACCATGAATGGCCGCATCAAGATCACCGAGCAGGGCGAGGTGCTCGCCTCGAAGTATTCCCTGCCCGAGCTGGCGCTTTACAACCTCGAGACCATGACCACCGCCGTGCTGCAGAACAGCCTGGTGAGCAGCAGCCTCGATGACACCCCCGCCTGGAACGAGCTGATGGGCCGCCTCGGCGCCCGCTCCCGCCAGCACTACCGCAAGCTGGTGCACGAAAACCCCGACCTGGTGGAGTTCTTCCAGCAGGTCACCCCGATCGAGGAGATCAGCAAACTGCAGATCTCCAGCCGGCCGGCCCGCCGCAAAAGCGGCGCCAAGGACCTGTCCAGCCTGCGGGCCATCCCGTGGGTGTTCGGCTGGACCCAGAGCCGTTTCCTGCTGCCGAGCTGGTTCGGTGTGGGGGCGGCGCTGCAGGAGGAGCTGGAGCACGACCCCGACCAGCTGGAGCTGCTGAAGCTGCTCTATCAGCGCTGGCCCTTTTTCCGGATGCTGATCTCCAAGGTGGAGATGACCCTCTCGAAGGTGGATCTCGACCTGGCCCATCACTACGTGCAGGCTCTGGGCCGGCCCAGCCACCGCGACGCCTTCGAGCGCATCTTCGAGGTGATCGCCGCCGAGTTCACGCTCACCAGGGATCTGGTGCTGAAGATCTCCGGCCACACCCGCCTGCTCGATGGGGATCCGGCCCTGCAGCTCTCGGTCGATCTGCGCAACCGCACGATCATTCCGCTGGGCTTCCTGCAGGTGGCCCTGCTGCGCCGGCTGCGCGACCAGCACCGCCAACCACCGATGAGTGAAGTGGCCAGCGATGCTGCCACTGATGGGCGCACCTACAGCCGCAGTGAGCTGCTCCGCGGCGCCCTGCTCACGATCAATGGCATCGCCGCCGGCATGCGCAACACGGGTTGAACGCCGCTTGATCCCGTTTCGCAACCAACCGGCCGTGCCGCGTCTCCCCGATGGGTACGTCCTGGAGAGTGGGCCCTCCCCCCACCCCGGTGAGCTGAACCGGCTGCTGATGGCCTGCGGCGAACCGCAGCGCAGTGAGACCAAGCTGGCGCAGGTACTCCTGCGCAGCGCCTGGCAGCTGAGCGTGCGCAACGCCGCCGGAGAGCTGGTGGGCTTCGTGCGCGCCACCAGCGATCAGGCGCTGAACGCCAACCTCTGGGACCTGGCAGCCGCCCCCGGCGACGAGCAGCAGCAAGCGGTACTGACCGTGCTGGTGCATGCCGCCCTCTCCCGCCTGCGCCGTGAGCTCAGCGGTTGCAGCATCTCGGTGGCGGCCCCACCAGAGGCCTTGCCAGCCCTGCGCCGCTATGGCTTTCTGGTGGATCCCGGCGGCATCCGCGCCATGGGCCTGGGCCTCAAGGCGGAGGCACCGGCCCCTGCCGGCGACGGCTGATCACCGCCGCCAACGGCCGAGCGAGTCCGGGAACGGGTTGGCGGGGGAAAACATCCCCGCACCCTTCTGCAGGCAGGCGTGCTGAGCGGCCTTGGCGGGAAGGGCGTGAATGAATGAAGCGAGCATGGAGGGATTCGAACCCCCGACCCTCAGAACCGGAATCTGATGCTCTATCCAGCTGAGCTACATGCCCGTGTACGGCGCTGTGGGCCGGCTCACGTGGGTGGACAGGCAAAGCCTGGCAACCTGGATGGGAAGACAACGCCTTCACCACTCGGCCTACCTTAGCCGCAAGCCGCCCCAGACCCATTCGGCTGCATCGACTGGAGCTGCTGCACTTCCGCAATTACACCCGGCTGGAGCTGGAGATCGAAGCCCCACGGCTGTTGGTGATCGGAGCCAATGGCGAAGGCAAGTCGAACCTGCTGGAAGCGGTGGAGCTGCTTGGCAGCCTGCGCTCGCATCGCACCGGCAGCGACATCGACCTGATCCAGCACGGCGAAACCCACGCCAATGTGCGCGGCTTCTGCCAGGAGCCAGCAGCGCCGAACAGCCAGGGCACGGCCAGCGCCAGCGACGCCCTGGAACTGGAGCTGCGCCAGCGGGGCGGACGCACGGCACGGCGCAACGGCAAGAACCTGAGCCGCCAGCACGATCTGATCGGTCCGCTGCGCTGCGTCGGCTTCAGCGCCCTCGACCTGCACCTGGTACGCGGCGAACCGGCCCTGCGGCGCCAATGGCTCGACCGGGTGGTGCTGCAGCTCGAGCCCGTCTACACCGAGCTGCTGAGCCGCTACGCCCGCCTGCTGCGGCAGCGCAGTCGCCTCTGGCGCGGTGGCCTCTCAGGGCCGGAGCGGGAGGCCCTGCTCGATGCCTTCGACCTGCAGATGGCGGTGGTGGGCACCCGACTGCACCGGCGCCGGCGGCGGGCGCTGGCACGTCTGCAACCGCTCGCGGCCGCCTGGCAGGCCCGGCTGAGTGGGGGCCGGGAACGGCTGGAGCTGCGCTATCAGCCCGGCAGCGTGCTGGAGGGGGAGGAGGAGGAGGCCCCGTGGCGGGAAGCCCTGCTCGAGCAGCTCCAGCGTCAACGCGAAGAGGAACGCCGGCTGGGCCAGTGTCAGGTGGGCCCGCACCGCGACGAAGTGGGCCTGTTGCTCGGCGATCAGGCGGCACGCCGCTACGGCTCGGCCGGCCAGCAGCGCACCCTGGTGCTGGCACTGAAGCTGGCTGAGCTGGAGCTGGTGGAGCAGCTCTGCGGCGATCCGCCCCTGCTGTTGCTCGATGACGTCCTCGCCGAACTCGACCCCACCCGCCAGCAGGTGCTGCTTGAAGCCGTGGGCGAGGCCCATCAGTGCCTGGTGAGCGCCACCCACCTGGAAGGTTTCAGCGATCGCTGGGCCGCAGGCTCCCAACGCGTGGGGATCGTGGCGGGGGCAATCCACTCCCCCCCTTGAACTGGGCACTAAGATGCATTGCTGTTTGTACAGATTCGATGACCCAGACCCTGCCCTGCCTCCACCCCAACCCGGGATGGAACGGAGCCCAAAGCCTCAAGAGCCCTAAGCACCCCACGTCCCCTGCCCCGGTTGAACCCGTGGCCAGCTCACCTGAAACCATGGTGGGCAAACACTGCATCCTCGAGCTCTACGACTGCAATCCTCAGAAGCTCGACGACGAAGCCTTCCTCAGGACCGCCATCACCACAGCAGCGAAACGTGCTGGCGCCACTCTCCTGAACCTCATCACCCATCGGTTCGAACCGCAGGGCGTTACGGGGCTTGCTCTTCTGGCCGAATCCCACATCTCGATCCACACGTGGCCGGAATCCGGCTACGCGGCTGTCGATGTGTTCACCTGCGGTGACCACACCATGCCCGAGCGGGCCTGTGACGTGCTTGGCCAGGAGCTCGGAGCCACACGCCGGAAGTTGAAGAGCTTCCGGCGCGAAACGCCCGCATCGATCGCCGACGGAATCCGCGAACCGGTGCCCGCCGCCTGATCCAGACTGAGGCGCGCCAAGAGGGCCATGCAAGGTGGGCGGGCATTCGTGCCCTGCCCACCTTTTTCGCGTCTGGCCTCTTTCTGACACGCCTCTGGCCAGGCTCTGACTGACACGCCTCTGGCCAGGCCTTGACGCCGGTCTGGGCATGGTTTGGCCTGACTATGGGCGCCGCCTGGGGACTGGTTGGGCGCTGCGTGCGGACAGCCTGGCCACGGCCTGCCGATTGCCACGGCTTGCAGGTTGCCTGCCGATTGCCTGCGGGCAGCTGGGCGCTGGGCGTGGCTTGGCCTGATGCCGTTCAGCCCCGGCCTGTTGCGGCGGCCGGCAGCTGGCGGTTCAGCTTGCCGCTCACCAAGCCTTCCAGGTCCAGGCTCACGGCGGTGAAGCCCAGCCCCAGGAACGTATCCACCAATTCCTGCCGCGGCAGGCGAGCCAGGAAGGAATCGAGCTGATCGACGGGCACCTCGATGCGGGCCGTCTCCCCCTGCACCCGCACCCGCAGCTCACGCACCCCGCGGCGGTGCAACCACTCTTCAGCACGCGCCAGGCGTTCCAGGCGCTGGGCTGTGATCGGCTCCCCGTAGGAAAATCTGGAGGAAAGGCACGGCTGGGCGGGCTTGTCCCACCAGGGGAAACCGAGCGCCCGCGAGATCTGCCGCACGGCCGCCTTGTCGATGCCGAGTTCCGCCAGCGGTGACACCACCCCGTGCTCGCGGGCCGCCTCGATCCCGGGACGGTGATCACCGAGGTCGTCGAGGTTGACGCCATCCACCACCTGCAGGCTGCGGCCGGCGGCGATCTGCTCGGCCAGCACTCCATGCAGTTCCTTTTTGCAGGCGTAGCAGCGGTTGGCGGGGTTGCGGAAGTAGGCCGGGTCCTGCAGCTCCGCAGTGGCCAGCTCCTGGTGGCGGATGCCCATCCAGGCCGCCTGCTGGCGGGCCTCCTGCAGCAGGTAGGGGGCCAGGGCGGGGGAAACACCCGTCACCGCCAGGGCGTCCTCGCCCAGCTGCTCGACCGCCACCGCTGCCACCAGGGCGCTGTCCACACCGCCGGAATAGGCCACCACCACAGAGCCGAAACCCTGCAGCCGGGCGCGCAACCGCTCCAGCTGGGTGCAAAGTTCGGCAGGCAGGGACTCCAGCTGGCGGTGCAGGGCCGGAGCAGCAGCGCCTGCGGCTGCCTGAAACGGCAGTGCTGGTGAAGACATTCCAGTCGCTGCCGATCGTTAGCATCTGATCGTAGAAGCCGGAGCCATGGCAGCGACCACAAGCAACGGCCGGGGCATCGGGATCCGTACGGCCGCAGGCAGCAGTGAGCGCAGCCACGGCCAGTTGCACGTCTACGACGGCGAAGGCAAGGGCAAAAGCCAGGCGGCCCTCGGGGTGGTGCTGCGCACCATCGGCCTGGGAATCTGCGAACAGAAACGCACGCGGGTGTTGCTGCTGCGCTTTCTGAAGGGCCCGGGGCGCTCCTACGACGAGGACGCCGCCATCGAAGCCCTGCAACAGGGCTTCCCCCATCTGATTGATCAGGTGCGCACCGGCCGCGGCGATTTCTTCACCGCCGGAGAGGCCACGGCCTTCGACCGGCAGGAAGCGCAGCGCGGCTGGGACATCGCCAGAGGCGCCATTGCCAGCGCGCTCTATTCCGTGGTGGTGTTGGATGAACTCAACCCCGTGCTCGACCTGGGCCTGCTGGAGGCAGCGGAGGTGGTGCGCACCCTGGCGGCCAAACCGGCGGGGATGGAAGTGATCGTCACCGGTCGGGGGGCGCCGGCCCAGCTGGTGCAACTGGCCGACCTGCACTCGGAGATGCGGGCCCACCACCACGAAGATCAGGGCGGCCGGCTCACCGGAATCGAGATCTACACCGGCGAGGGCAAGGGAAAATCCACCAGCGCCCTGGGCAAGGCGCTGCAGGCGATCGGGCGTGGCATCAGCCAGGACAAGAGCCACCGAGTACTGATCCTGCAATGGCTTAAAGGCGGCAGCGGCTACACCGAAGATGCGGCCATTGCCGCCCTGCGGGAAAGCTATCCCCACCTGGTGGATCACCTGCGCTCAGGCCGCGATGCCATCGTGTGGCGCGGCCAGCAGCAACCGATCGATTATGTGGAAGCGGAGCGGGCCTGGGAGATCGCCCGGGCAGCAATCGCCAGTGGTCTCTACAAAACCGTCATCCTCGATGAACTGAATCCCACAGTGGATCTCGAGCTGCTGCCGGTGGAGCCGATCGTTCAGACCCTGCTGCGCAAGCCCGCCGAAACCGAAGTGATCATCACGGGCCGTTGCAAGAATCCGCCCGCCTATTTCGACCTGGCCAGCGTGCATTCAGAAATGGTCTGCCACAAGCACTACGCCGAGCGCGGCGTTGATCTCAAGCGCGGCGTCGACTACTGACTCCAGCCACCCTGTCCCTCTCCTTTGCACAGGAACTCTCGCTCATTCGTTTCGGCTCCTGTCGGCATCGAGCGGCAGCGGCAGGCGCCCCTCCTCGATTTCCTCTTCGATCAGATCCACCTCCCGATTGGCGATGAAGCGACCGAGCAACAACCCCATCAACAGAGACACATACAACGTGCTGCAGAGGCTGAGCAGAATTGCCAGCCGCTCCCCGAGGGGATTACTGGGCAACACATCGCCATAGCCCAGGCCGCCGAGGGTCACGAAGCTGAAATAGGTGAGTCGGTCGAGCAGGAAGTCGTTGTGGGCTGCAACGCCCAGGTTGAAGCTGCCCGGGTGAATCACCTGAATGGCTGTGGCCAGGATTCCACCGGTGAGGCCCAGATGCACATAACCGGCCGCTGCACCGGCCAGCACCTTCAGGTTCACCCGCGGCACCCGGGCCAGCACCAGCACAAACCGCACGGTTGTGGTGAGGAAGAACGCCGTGAGCAGAAGCAGCGCCACCACCCGCAGCTCCCGGTTCGGCCACCCACCAGCCAGCAGGGGGATCCAGGTGCCGAGCGCCGCCAACAGCCCGAGCAGGCGGTAAAGCTGGACGCGCAGCTGCTGCGACGAGGACGGCCGGATCGCCGGCAGCAGCCGGATCGATTGGAGCACCAGCAGCGACACCATCACCGGCAGCAGCAATCTGGCGAAGCCCACCCCACGGAGGGTGGCCACCGGCATCAGAAACACCGGCAGCAGGGTGAGCAGGAGGAAAGGAACGAACTGCTCCTCAAGCAGCAGCAGACGCCGTTCCTCCTGTCGCCGGACGGAGCGCTCGTGCTCCGTCAGTGCAGCCCTTGCCACCGGGGGCATGCGGAGGTCAGTAGAGCGGAACGGAAGGATCGACCTCCTCGCTCCAGGCCTTGATGCCGCCTGTCACGTTGATGCCCTCGATGCCATGCCGTTTGAGCGCGATCAGGGCCTTGGCCGAGCGGCCGCCGAGCTTGCAGTGCACGTACAGGCGCTTGCCCGCAGTCAGCTCGCGCACCTGCTCGATCGCCTGCCCGCTTTCGATCTGATCGAGGGGAACGAGCACCCCGCCAGGGATCACCGCGATCTCCGCCTCCGGCGGGTTGCGCACATCGAGCAGAACCACATCGGTGGGCTGACTGTCGAGCAGGGCCTTGAGCTGCTGCACGCTCACGGAGGGCACACTGCCTGCCTCCTCCTGGCCCGGCGCCGAACCGCCGACGCCGCAGAACTCCTGATAATCAATCAGTTTGTCGATCACAGGACGCTCAGGGCTGGGGCGCAGCTTCAGTTCGCGGAAGGTCATCTTCAGGGCATCGAACAGCATCAGGCGACCGCTGAGTGTGGTGCCGATGCCCACAATGATTTTCACCGCTTCGGTGGCCTGGATCATGCCGATGATGCCGGGAAGCACGCCCACCACCCCGCCTTCGGCGCAGGACGGCACCATGCCCGGCGGCGGCGGTTCGGGGAACAGATCGCGGTAGTTCGGCCCGCCCTGGTAGTTGAACACCGTGGCCTGGCCCTCGAAGCGGAAGATCGAGCCGTAGACGTTGGGCTTGTCGAGCAGCACGCAGGCGTCGTTCACCAGATAACGGGTGGGGAAGTTATCGGTGCCATCGCAGATCACGTCGTAGGGGGCGATGATCTCGAGAGCGTTCTCGCTGGTGAGCGCCGTTTCGTAGAGATCAACCTGGCAGTGGGGGTTGATTTCGTGGATGCGATGCCGCGCCGATTCGATCTTCGGCTTGCCCACCCAGCTGGTGCCGTGAATCACCTGGCGCTGCAGGTTGCTGCTGTCCACCACATCGAAATCCACGATGCCGAGGCGGCCGACGCCGGCGGCAGCCAGATAGAGCAGCAGGGGAGAACCAAGGCCACCCGTGCCCACGCAGAGCACCGAGGCGGCCTTCAGGCGCTTCTGTCCCTCCATGCCCACCTCGGGCAGGATCAGGTGGCGTGAGAAGCGGGCCACCTCATCGGGAGTGAGCTGAACGCCGCTGGTGTCGGGAGGAAGCATGGGCGGAAGGCCGGTGGCCGGAAGAGCCGCTTGGGCGGCACGTGCCTCAGTCTCCCAAACCCCCGGGCCTTGCCTCAGCATCCGCAGCCAGCAGCAGCGGCAGCGGCAGCGGCTCGGCCGCGGTGCCAGCGGCGGCTTCCGTCAGCCACCAGCCCCGCAACTCCTGGTGCAGGCCTGAGGCGATCAGCAGCACGGTGGGGGGCATCGCCAGCTCCAGATCCAGCGCCGAAGGCACCGCCGCGCTGGCGGGATGGCTGTGCGCAGAGCCGATCACCGACAGGCCACGGCTGCGCGCCCACTTCTGCGCCAGCAGCTGCTCGCGCGGATCCAGGGCGAAACGTCGATGACGCTCCGGTTCCGGTTCCCACACATTCAGGCACGGCCACACCGTGGAGACCCGCCAGCGGTGGTCTGCGTGACTGGTGGGAATCGGGCCGATCAACAGAGCGCAGCCTTCCTGAGGGTGGGCCGCCCGCACGATCGCCTGGAGCACCGTCAGGGCGCGCCGATTGATCACCAGCTGTTCTGGCCAAGAGCCACCCATGCCGATACGTTATGGGCCGTCATCGCACACCGCTCATTCAATGAACGAAACAATCACCGAGCAGGACGTGCAACCGACCAGCCACGTGCCCGCTCCTGAGAGCTCCGACGCTGGAGCGAACTTCAACGCCCGTTACGGCGAGATTCTCACCAAGGTGAACCAGACCCTTGAGCAGGTGGACTGGAACCAGGCCGGCAAGGCAGGCAAGGCGCTCGGCATCCTGCTGGCCGTGATCGTGGCCCAGATCCTGATCAAGGGAGTCCTCGACACGATCAACCTGCTGCCTGTGGTTCCCGGCCTGCTGGAGCTGCTCGGTCTGGTGGTGGTGGGCAGCTGGAGCTGGAAGAACCTCACCACCAGCGAAAAGCGCTCTGCCGTGGTGGAGCGCCTGCGCGGCCTGCGCCAGGAGTATCTGGGCTGAGGCCTAGAGCAACCGGTCGATCAACGCCTGCGCCTGCCGCCAGTAACCGCCACCGAACAGGTTGGCGTGATTGAGCAGGTGATACAGGTCGTAGACAAGCCGCCGGCGCGCTTCGCCCGGCGGCAACGGCCATTCACGCCCGTAGCCCAGGAAGAAGTCCGGCGGAAAGCCTCCGAACAACCGCGCCATGGCCAGGTCCACTTCCCTGTCGCCGCGGTAAACGGCCGGATCAAACAGGGCCGGCAGAGGCGAATCCTGCAGCAGCGCCGCATTGCCGCTCCACAGATCCCCGTGCGCGAGGCAGGGATCGGGGGCGTGGTCGTCGAGCCAGCCGGGCAGGTCTGCCAGCAGCTGCTGGCTGCCCGGTAGTTGTTTGCCCTTCGCCGCCGCCAGCTCAAGCTGCACGCCCAGGCGCCGCTCCGCGAAGAAGCGCCCCCAGCGATCGTCCCAACCGTTGCGCTGGGGGTTCGAGCCGATGAAGTTGTCGTGCGGCCAGCCGAAACGCAACGAGGGGCCAGCGGCGCTGCGCCGGTGCAGGCAGGCGAGCGCAGCACCGAAGTCACTCCAGGCCTGGGAGCTGCCGCCTTGGGCCAGCGTCAGCCACGGCAACAACAGCACCGCTTCCCCCTCCACCACGGCGCAGTGCAGCGGTTGCGGCACCACCAGGTCGGCGCCGGCGGCGGCTGCAAGGGCCTTGAGACCGTCCGCTTCGGCCTGAAGCAGAGGCAGCGCTGCCGCGCCGTTGGTTTTGGCGAAGAAACGGCGGCCATCAGCAAGCTGCAGCTGCCAGGCCCGGTGGATGCAGCCACCGCCCACCGGCTGACGAGACTCCAAAGGCGCCTGCAGGTGCTGCCGCACCCAGGCCGCCAGCGAATCGTCTGTCACGGCCGCCCCGTCACCATTGCCAGCATGCCTGCTCTTCTGTGGCGGGGCAGCGAAGGTGGGCGCGCAAGCCGATGCGGCCAAAGGCCAGTGCGACGTGGCCGTGCTCGGCGCCGGCATCGCCGGCCTCACGGCAGCGGCCCTGCTGGCCCGCCACGGCCTGGACGTGCAGCTGCTCGAAGCCCATCACCAGAGCGGCGGCTGCGCCGGCACCTTCCGCCGCCGGGGCTATGTGTTCGATGTGGGGGCCACCCAGGTGGCCGGCCTGGAGCCGGGCGGCATTCACGCGCGGATCTTCGAGCAGCTGGGCGTGGAGGCGCCGGCAGCCACCCCTCTGGACCCGGGTTGCGTCGTGGATCTGGCCGATGGCCAGCCGGCGGTGCGGCTCTGGCGTGATCCCGAGTGCTGGCGGCAGGAAAGGCAGCGGCATTTCCCCGGCTCGGAGCGCTTCTGGAGCCTGTGCGCAGCCATCCACCAGGCCAACTGGGGCTTTGCTGGACGGGAACCGGTGCTGCCCCCCCGCAGCCTCTGGGACCTGGGCCAGCTGCTGGGGGCCCTCCGCCCCGCCAACCTGGCCAGCGGTGTGCTGGTGGGAAGCACGATCGCCGATCTGCTGAGGCTCACGGGCTGCGCCCATGACGCGCGGCTGCGGCGCTTTCTCGATCTGCAGCTGCGTCTCTATTCCCAGGAACCGGCGCACCGCACTGCCGCGCTCTACGGCGCCAGCGTGCTGGCGATGGCACAGGAACCTCTGGGGCTGTTCCACCTGGCGCCCTCGATGCAGGCCTTGAGCGATGCGCTGGAGCTGGGGCTGGCCCGCGCCGGCGGCAGCCTGCGCTTGCGGCACCGGGTGAGCGAGCTGAACCAGCACGACGGCGGCTGGAGGGTGCATGGCACGGGCCCCGGCGGCAGCAGCTGGCAGCTGCACGCCCGTGAGCTGGTCTGCAGCCTTCCCCCCCAGGCCTTGCCGGATCTGTTGGCAGCAGATGCCCTGCCGGCCGGTTATGGAGCGCGGCTGCGGCACCTGGAGGATCCCAGCGGCGCGCTGGTGCTCTACGCAGCCGTGGAGCGCGGCGCCCTCCCCGCCGACTGCCCCGCTCATCTGCAGCTGGACTGGGCCGATCCTGGCTCCCTGTTCGTGTCGGTGAGCCGGGAGGGGGATGGCCGCGCGCCGGCGGGGGAGGCCACCGTGATCGCCAGCGTGTTCACCCCGGCCCGGCCATGGTTCGAGGGCGACGAAGCCGCCTACCACTCCCGCAAACAGACAGCCTTAGAGGGCATTCAGGCTGGACTCAACCGCTTGCTCGGGCTCACGGCGGCGCACTACCGCCACGCGGAACTGTCCACACCGCGCAGCTTTGCCCGCTGGACCCGGCGGCCCTTCGGGTTCGTGGGCGGGCTGGGCCAGCATCCCTCCCGTTTCGGCCCCTTCGGGCTGGCCAGCCGCACCCCCCTGCCTGGCTTCTGGCTCTGCGGCGATGCCATCTACCCCGGCGAAGGCACCGCGGGCGTGAGCCTGTCGGCGCAGATGGTGAGCCGGCAGCTGCTGGCACGGAGGGGGATCGCGGCTTAGAGGAACTCCGGCCGCAGGCGCTGGCCGGCCGCCAGCGCCTCGTGCAGATCGGCCCAGCGCTCCTGCTGCAGCAAGCCCTCCAGCTGATCGAGTGATCGCCGGTAGGAGGCCAGGGCCGCCAGCACCTGCTCCCGGTTGCAACGAGCCATCAGGGCGCCCAGTTCGGGGTTGCCGCCCCCCACCCGTGTGGTGTCAGCAAAGCCACTGGAGGCCAGCGCACGCACCAGCGCCCTGGCCTCAGCCTCCCCGTCGCCGGCTGGCCCGTCGCCAGAGGCCGCCGCCGCGCCCCGATCCGCTGCTTGCAGCAGGGCGGCGCCCACCAGCACCGGCAGGTGGGAAATCAGCGCCACGGCGCGGTCATGGGCCTGGGGATCGCACAGCAGCCATCGGGCCTCCACAGCATCGGAGAGGCCGCGCACGACCTCCAGAGCTGCCGCGTCGGTGTCCGGCGTGGGCGTCACCACCCAGGGGCGTCCGCGGAACAGATGGCGCACCCCCGCTTCCACCCCCGCCTCCGCGGTGCCGGCCATCGGGTGGCTGGCCACGAAACGGGGCACGATCCCCTGCCAGGTGCGCAGCACGGGCGCCTTGACCGAGCCCACATCGGTGATCACCGCGTCCGGCGGCAGGGCAGCCAGCAAGGCCGGGTCAGGCGCCAGCAACTGATCGAGCGGCAGCGCCAGCACCACGAGCCGGCAACCGGCCAGCACGGAGGGATCGGTGCTGACCCAGCCAGCCAGTCCGCGCTGGCGAGCCCGCTCCGCCGTGCTCTCCCGCCGTACCAGCCCGCGCACGTCCCAGCCGCGGGCACGCAGATCGAGGCCGAGGGAGCCGCCGATCAGGCCCAGCCCCACCAGCCCCACCACTGCGGCCGTGCCGTTGGGGTGCATCGTCTGGGCTGTCATGGCTGGCACGGTCCGCTCGAAGCAGCTTCCTACGATTCGCGGATGTTGGAAGCCCGCGCCCACCAGCAGCTCAAGCAACTCCTGCGGCAGGAGGGTGGCGTGGGCTGGCCGCATCACCTCACGCTCAGCCGGGTGGTGGGGCGCAGCCTGCGGCGCGGGGATCACTGCTGCCTCCAGCTTGCGCCTGGCAGCGATCCGGGCTGGCTGGTGGCCCTGCTCGTGCCGATGGCCCTGACGACGGCACCGCTGGTGCTGGTGGTGAGCGAGGCGATGCGCCGGCGCCTGCTGCAGGTGGAGCTGCCCAGGCTGCGGGCCGCCGGGCTCACGTTGCCGTGCTGGGAAGGGGAGACACCGCCCCGCGACAGCACCCTCTGGCTGATGAACCACCAGCAGTTGGTGAAGGCCTGGCAGAGCGGCACGCTCGGAGATCGCCACCTGGTGATTCCTGAGGAGGAGATCCTCGAGGCGCGGCTGCGCGCGGCGCTGGATCAGCAGCTCGCTCCTCAGCACTGGGACCAGATCCGCCTCAGCCTGCCGGCGGCGGACGCGAGCCTGCTGGAGCTGCACCAGCGCCTCGGCCGCCGGATCCTCAGCCATCCGGGCACCCCCTCGGCCCAGGTGCCCCTGCCGCCCGAAGACGAAGCGCCCCTGCGGCAGTTGCTGTCACTGCTGGGGCCGCTGCCGAGTCCATGGCCCGAGTGGATGGCCGCCAGCGGCCCGGGCTGGACGAGCTGGGCCACCGTGGACCGCCAGCTGCTGCAGTGGGAACTCCACCGGGTGCCGCTCGAACCGCTGGAGGTGATGCAGGGATTGCTTGATGGCCGGGCCCTGGTGCTGGTGGGCCAGCGCGGAGCACCTGTGCAGCTGGCGGGGTTCACCCCCCAGGTGCGGGTGGATCTGGCCGATCCGCTCCTGTCCGACCCCCTCCCGCTCTACGCGCCCCTGCGCCAGCCCCTGCCCAACAGCCCCCAGTACGGCGAGCATCTGCTTGATCACTGCCGCCGGCTTGTGCTGGGCCAGGCCGGCCTCACGATCGTGCTCGTCGACGAGGCTGGCCTGCGCCTGCCACTGGCGGCGGCGCTGGCGGCGGAGTTCGGCACGCGGGTCTGCCATCAGGACACGGCACCGGAGAGCAATGGGGTGATCTGCTGTGGCTGGAACTGGTGGCTGGAGCATCAGGAGCGACTGCCGCTGCCCTGCCAGGTGGTGGTCGGTCCCCTGCCGATTGCCAGCCTGGAAGACCCGCTCACCGCCGCCCGGGTGATGCGACTGCGCCAGCAGGGGCGCGACTGGTTCCGCGAACTGCTGCTGCCCGAAGCGCTGGATCGGCTGCAGCGCGGCCTGGCCAGCCTCAGGCGCGGAGGGTCGGGGCGGCTGGCCGTGCTGGATGGACGGGTGCGCAGCCGCAGCTGGGGGCGGCAGGTGTTGCGCGCCCTGGAGCCCTGGGTGGCCCTGAATCGCCTGCTGCCGGGCTGAGCCGCCACCCGCAGATCCGCCCGGTGGCCACCACTACGCTGCACCGCAGTGGGAGCAGAACGGTCATGGGTGAAGCAAGGCGGAGGGCGCAACAGGGTCTGCCACCACGTCAGAAGGCCAAGCCATCCGCAGCCAAGGACACCTCACCACGCCTGGTGGAATGGCTTCCGCTCACGCGCGACCAGGCCGATCGCTTCGTGAAGCTCACCACCCGCGGCGCCTGGGTCGGCATCGGCTCACTGGTCCTCTTCTGGGTGGTCGTGCGCTTCATCGGCCCGGCCGCCGGCTGGTGGCAACTGTCCGACACCCCCTGAGACATCGCCCTGACATCCACCTCCTCGTCGCTGCAGTCGTTCCCGATGAGCGCCGCAGGTGTACCCGTTGAACCCAGCAGCCCTCACCCGCCACTGTTCAGCCCAGCCGCTCCCGCCCGGGGCTGCAGCCGTGCATGAAGCGCTCCACAGCCGTCACCGCCTGCTGACGCGCCTCTATGAACGGTCGCAACAATCGGAAGAAAACCTTATGATCGGGCGGACCAACGGTTCCGCGTGATGTTTACCCGTCTGGCTGAGCAATACCGCTCGCTGGCTCAGGATCTCGTCATGAGCCTTCAGGCTCTTGCCAGCAGCCTGCAGCGCAAAGGGCTGGTGGCCACCTGCTACGTCTGCGGAGACGGCCAGGAGCGACAAGGCGCTTCCTTCGTCGCTGATCTGGGGGATACCCACACCATTCGCTTTCTGGTGTCTGACTGCGGCATCAGCTGGGTGGAATCGCGCAATGGTCACGAGCTGGTACGGCTGGATGGGGCCGATGCGATCCAGGAACTGCAACGGGTGACCGCCTTCCTGCAACAGGTTCCCGCCGGCGGCAACGCCCCAAAGACAGCAGATCACCGGCAGCCTGTCCTGATCAGCGCAGCGTCCCAACCCCTTGATGAACTGGTCGGATGACCAGCTCGGCTTATCGGCTGAGCGGGTGAGTCATTGGCGCCCAGGGGGCGGCCGATCCACGGATCTGCTCATCTCCTGAGCTGCTTATCTCCTGAGCGGCTCACCTGCTGGGCTGCTCGTCTTCTGTTCTGCCCACCTGGTCGGCTGCTCGTCTGCTGACAGGAAGGCTGGTTGACCGGCGAGCTGGTTCGCCGGAAGGCGGGTTCGTCGGAAACCGGGTTCGTCGGAAGGCTGAATTGAGCTCAGGCAAGACGCGGGACGCCTCAGCACTGGAACGCTGATCGGGACTGCTGGCTGGAAAGGGGAGGGATCCTTCCAGCCGCGGCCAGATTTCAGGCCGATGGCTGGTCTGCCCTCCCATTCGTCGCCGTCCAGGCTTCACCTGGATGCCCGGGCCCCGCTGGGGTGATCCAAGCTCTCAGTCGATGCCCGAATCTCCCGTTCACCCCCCCGCACCGGTGGACTGGGGCTGGGCCTGCCCTCAGCGCGCCGCCAGGCCGGCCACCTCCACGGCGTCATCCGCGTCGGAGCCGTCGGCCTCAGCTGCAGCCAACTTGGCTGCCGCCGCCAGAGGCTTCACGGAATTGGCCGTCACATCGGCGCCTTCGGTGAGCTTGCGGCGCACGATCGCTTCGATCGCCTCCTTCTGGGTGGGGTTCTGCTCCAACCAGGTGATGGTGTTGTCGCGCCCTTGGCCGATGTTGTCGCCTTCGTAGCTGTACCAGGCACCCTTGCGGACCACCACGGCCGTTTCCTCGGCCAGATCCAGCAGGCAGCCCAGGGTGCTGATGCCGCGGCCGAAGAGAATGTCGAATTCAGCGATGCGGAAGGGGGGCGCCACCTTGTTCTTTGCCACCTTCACCTTGGCCCGGATGCCGTACTCCTCGGTGCCACGCTTGAGGGTCTGAATCCGGCGGATGTCGAGGCGAACCGAGGCGTAGAACTTGAGCGCGTTGCCTCCCGTGGTGGTTTCCGGGTTGCCGTAGGTCACCCCGATCTTCTGGCGCAACTGGTTCAGGAAAATCACCGTGCAGCCCGATTTGCCGATGTTGCCGGTGATCTTGCGCATGGCCTGACTCATCAGACGGGCCTGACTGCCCACCGCCAGATCGCCCATCTCCCCTTCGATCTCCGCCCGCGGGGTGAGCGCCGCCACTGAGTCGACCACAACGATGTCGACGGCCGCGGAACGCACCAGCTGATCCACGATCTCGAGCGCCATTTCGCCAGTGTCCGGCTGGGAGACCAGCAGGTTCTCCACATCGACCCCGAGGGCCGCCGCATAGACCGGATCCAGGGCATGCTCGGCGTCGACGAAGGCGGCCACGCCACCACGGCGCTGGGCTTCGGCGATCGCATGCAGCGTGAGCGTGGTTTTCCCGGAGCTCTCGGGGCCGTAGATCTCCACCACCCGGCCCTTCGGATAGCCGCCACCGAGGGCAAGATCAAGGGTGAGCGCGCCGGTGGAAACGGTTTCGACCCGCATGCGGGAGGCATCCCCGAGGCGCATGATCGAACCCTTGCCGAAGTTGCGCTCGATCTGACCGAGCACGAGGTCAAGGGCCTTGTCGCGGGCGGCGGCGGCGGAACCGAGGGCGGCGGCCGACGATCCGGCGGCGGCGGAGCGGGGATGAGCGGCCCTGAGGTCGGTGCTCTTGGGGTCGGCAGGCATGGTCAACGGTGGGTGAGAGAACAGGCCGCTGATCGAGACGTCCGAAGCGGGACATCCTGCGGCCTCAAAGGCACAGGTGCCACCGAATCGGGTGGACGTATCAGGCCGGCGCGCCGGACAGGAATTAGTACAGGCGTACGCTAGCGGATCAGGGCCAGGTCGCCAAGGGGGCCGCGAACCGTTCCGGGCGAAGCAGGGCGATGCCCGACGGCAGGCCGGTCAGATCAGCCGCGCGCACATACCCCCACGACACCAGAAAGCAGCGCACAGGGGTCAATCCCGGCGTGGCCCGCACCTGCTCCAGGGTGGGGCGCCGGTCTTCGATGAACCAGATCGGCCTGTTCAGCGATCGCAACTGGAGCAGCACCTCCGGCTTCGGTCCCTGCTCATGGCCGAACAGCTGCCAGGGCTCCAGGCCCTCGGCAGAGAGCAGCTCAGCGGCGAAGGCGGCCCCCTTGGTGGTCAGCACTGCCCAGTCGGCCCCCTCGTCGCCCAGGGCCCGCAGCCGCTCCGGCACGCCGGGGTAGGGGCGGTGCAGCGCAAGCCAGGCGCTGCGGTCGGTGGCGATGGCCTCGCGGCGCACGAGCTCCAGCGCCTCCTGCAGCTGGGAGGGCTGCCACTCCCATCGCTCCAGGGCACGATCCAGAGCCCCGCCGTAGTCGGCCAGGGTGTCGCTGAGCCGATGGTCGTCGCGGCCCAGCTCAGCGGCCAGCAGCACCATCTCCCAGCCCTTGTGGATCAGGGGCCGCAGCTGGGCGAAACCGGGCGGCGCCGACACGGGCAGGTGCAGATCGGGGCGCAGCTGCAGAGCAGCCCGGCGGGCGCTCCACCAGTACTCGGCCATGCCGTCGACCAGCACCCCGTCAAAATCGAACACCAGCAAGGGGCTGGAGGACACAGGGGAGCTCAAAGGAGTGTCAGAACTGGGCCGCTAGGATTCGAACCTAGGAATGGCGGGACCAAAACCCGCTGCCTTACCACTTGGCGACGGCCCAACGCGCAGTTGTGGGGTGGTCCGGGGAAGCAGACCCGCAGGCCGCCAACGCAGTGGAACACCCGACGCCCGGGATCCAGATAGTTACCCACAGCGAGCCGTCCTTCGTCAATCTCCCGCTGTGCCGGCAGGGATCACGGCAGCTGATGGCAGCGCTCAGCGCGGGAACACACGCAACCGCATCTCCCCGCCGCTGCCGAACTCGGCACAGCGCAATCCGTAGCGGCGCACCTGCTCCGCCTGAATCTGACGGACGCGGGCGCTGCGGGGCAGCAACTCCACCGGGCAGCCGCGGGGCACCACCACCTGCTCCACCGCCAGACGGCATTCCTCCATGGCGCCATAGGCGTCGTCCGGGAGGACCTGCAGCGGCGCTGCCCCATCCGGCTGGCGCCGCCGCAGCAGCCGCTCCAGGCCTCGCTGGATCTGATGCAGGCTGTCGGACTTGATCACCAGGATCGGCACGCCGTGGAGCTGGGCCTGCCGCCGCACCTCCGGGTCCTGGCCCAGTTGGTTACGCACGGTGAGCACCGCATCCGCCTGCTCCAGATCAACAACCTGCTCAACGGCATAGCGGCGGCTGCGCACCGCCTGGTCCAGCAGCGCAGCGCTGATGCCGCAGCTGAACAGGCGCAGGGTCGGGGCTGCCGGCTCCACCGCGGGGCGCCGGTGCGGCGCGGGCTGGGCTGGGTCGGGCAGCGGCACAGGCGCCAGGGGCGGCGCCGGATCCGGCCGCCGCAGCTCGCGGTGTGGCACAGATGGTGCCGCGCGCGTCAAGCGGGGTGGGGCCTGAGGAGGGGCCGCGTCTTCGAGCCGCACGCGGCCGGAGGCATCGCATTCGCGCACCTGGGGGCGGGCGGGTTGCCCGCGGAGCTGGAAATCCACCGTGCGGGCCACGTCACGGTGCACCAGCCAGCGGCTGCGGCTGTGCATCTCCACCGCCAGCGGGAAGGTGGGGTCGGCGCAGCGCTCCAGCACGGTCTTCTGGGAGCCGCGCCGCCGCGCTTCCTCATCGCCGAGCGTGACCGACTGAAAGCCGCCGATCAGGTCGCAGAGGGTGGGGTTCTTGATCAGGTTGGCCAGCTCGTTGCCGTGGGCTGTGGCCACCAGCTGCACCCCCCGTTCCGCGATCGTGCGGGCCGCCTGAGCCTCCAGCAACGTGCCGATCTCATCGATCACGATGACTTCCGGCATGTGGTTCTCCACCGCCTCGATCATCACCTGATGCTGCAGTTCGGGGCGCGCCACCTGCATGCGGCGGGCCCGGCCGATGGCGGGGTGGGGAATGTCACCGTCGCCGGCGATCTCGTTGCTCGTGTCGATCACCACCACGCGGCGTTCCAGGTCGTCCGCCAGCACGCGGGCAATCTCCCGCAGGGCCGTGGTCTTGCCGACACCGGGACGCCCCATCAGCAGCAGCGACTGGCCGGAATCCAGCAGATCCCGCACCATCGCCACCGTGCCGTACACAGCGCGGCCCACCCGGCAGGTGAGACCCACCACATCGCCGGTGCGGTTGCGGATGGCACTGATGCGGTGCAGGGTGCGCTCGATGCCCGCCCGGTTGTCACCGCCGAAATGGCCGAGCCGCTCCACCACGGCCGCCAGGTCCGAGCGGTCGATCGGCTGATCGGTGAGGGCGATGGCACGCCCGGGGTAGCGGGCCTCAGGACAGCGGCCCAGATCCAGCACCACCTCGAGCAGCTGGTCGCGGCTCTCCGCTGCGGCGAAGGCCTCGCGCACCCGCTCCGGCAGCACCGCCAGCAGCGCTTCGAGATCGTCGGTCACCCGTTGCGGTGAGAGGGCGGCCGCAGGGGCGCCGGCGTGAGCCAGGGCGAGAGGGGCAGCGTCGGGAGCTTGCATGACCCATCACTCCAGGACTGCCGTTCTAGCCATCAGCAAGCCAGCCACGGGCCCACAAGCTCCCGGGCCCTTGCCAGCGCCACGGGCCAGAGGTCTGCATCGTCGAGCAGCCGTGTGCCCCGCCGCTCGGCCTCCACCAGCAGGGGCTGCAGCTGACGGCGCGCCATCCCGCCGAAGGCCACACCGGCGCTGAGCCGCCGCGCTGCCGCCGCCGAGCCCGCCAGGCGACGCAGCAGCTCCAGGGTGTGGCCGTTGGTGCCACCGGCCAGCTGCAGGGGGCCCGGTGGTGCCCAGGGCCGCAGCGCTGCCAGCAGCCGCACCGCGGCATGGGCTGTGCCGTCCCCCACATCGCCGCTCATCGGCCGGCCATCGAGTTGCCAGAGGGGCCGCAACCCCGCCGCGCGGAGGCGCGCAAACCGCTGCCAGAGCTCCGCCGCCAGACCCTCCACCCCTGCACGTTCAGCCTCTGCGCGTTCCACGCCTGCAGATTCCGCACCTGAACCATCCCCGCCGTGCCCCCCCGGCTGCCTGCGGCCATTGCCGGGCGCTTCCCAGCCGCAACTCACCGAGAGGCGCTGCAGGGGCAGTCGCGCGGCCACCACCTGGTCGAGACGCTGGGCAAAAGCGGCGCCGCGACCCGGCTGGGTGTGAATCTCCACCGCATCGGGCCGCAGCGCTGCCAGCAGAGGGGTCACAGCCTCCGCCGGCAGCGCATGTTCCCTGGCAGCGATGAGGCCGAGGGGGCAGGCCGGCAGGCAACGGCCGCAGCCGTAGCACCGCTCGTCGATCACACCGCCGCCGTCGCCGATGGCCAGGGCTGGGCACACCCGCGCGCAGGGGCGGGGACAGGACGGCGGACAGCGCTCCGGATCGAAGTGGGCCTTGCGGAAATGGGGGTCGGCGCCATCGCTGAGGCTCAGCATCAGCCAGGGAGCGCAGCCGCCAGCGGAGCGCTCCAGACCCCAGGCGATGCCGCGCCGCGCCGCCGCCACCACGGCGGGATCGGCGGCGACATCGATCGCCTGAACACCCGCCAGCGTGTAGATGCCGCAGAGATCGACGATCGCGGCCAGATCCTGGTTGCTGGCCCCGCAGATCAGCTTGACCCAGCGGCCGGAGCGCAGCGCCTGCTCAGGCGGCAACGCACTGATCGAGCGGTTGCCAGCGCAGCGACCTCGAGCCCCCCATCTCCGCCACGATGCGCAGGCGCGGCTCTCTCTGTGTGAGCCCGCACAGGGCCGAGAGCTCCGCAGTGGAGAGCACCTGGGCCTCCAGCAGCCAGAGCAGGATCGGTTTGGTGCCTTCCAGCAAGGGGCCGAGCTGGGGCATCACCTGCTGCACGTCACCGACGGCAGCGGCATTGCCAACGCTGTGGTGGCCAAGGTGCGGCGGACGGATGCCGTGCGACTGGAGCAGGAACACTTCGGGATCACCGAGGCCGCGGGCTGAGGTCATCTGTGCGCGGTAGCCGGCGGCACGCAGACGCCGCATCAGCCGTGTCTCCGCACCCCCTTCCAGGGGGGCATAGAGGGCCAGGGCACCAGCCTTCTCCAGATCCTCCCGAAAGCGACGGCCGGTGAGAAGGAGCGGCATGGAGGGCAATGCCAGGAACGGCGGCAGTCTGGCAGGACGCTTTCAGGAATAGGGGGTCAGACCGTGCGGTACTGTGGATTCTTGTGCATGTGTTCTGTGCCCGTCCGCTAGCCGGGCCTCCGGAACCCTGCGCGGGTCCACCGCTGTCGGTGGATCCTCCCGGCCAGTTCGGCATCGAGCAGCTCCGCTGCCTCACCGCCGACGGGAAACTCGCCGTTCTCCGGCTACGGCCCGACGGAAAAGTCCCAGCCTGCTGTTTCGCCCACCGCTAGCCCCCGGCCCTGCCTGCCCGTCAGGCCATGGCCGGATGCTCCGTTTCCACGGGATCCAGTCAAGCGGATACAGCGCGTTCATCGATTCAGCCTCCAGGCGGCCCGTCATCTCCGGATGATCTCGGCCGTGGTCCTGCTGGCGTTCTTCCCCCAATGTCCATCGGCATCCTCGGCAAGAAATTGGGCATGTCCCAATTCTTCGCCCCCGACGGCAAGTCCATCCCGGTCACCGTGATCGAGGCGGGCCCCTGCCGCATCACCCAACTCAAAACCCCTGCCACCGACGGCTACACCGCCGCTCAGATCGGCTTTGGCGACATTCGCGAGAAGCTCGTCAACCGCCCGGCTGCGGGTCACCTGGCCAAATCCGGCAGTGAGCCCCTGCGGCACCTCACCGAATACCGGCTCGATTCTGTCGAAGGCCTCGAACTCGGTGGCACGATCACGGTCGAAGGCTTTGAGCCCGGCCAGAAGGTCGATGTCAGCGGTGACACGATCGGCCGCGGTTTCAGTGGCTACCAGAAGCGCCACGGCTTCAGCCGCGGTCCGATGACGCACGGTTCCAAGAACCACCGCGAACCCGGATCCACCGGCGCCGGCACCACCCCCGGTCGGGTTTACCCCGGCAAACGGATGGCAGGCCGCTACGGCGGCAAGCAGATCACCACCAAGGGTCTCGTCATTCTCAAGGTGGATGTCGAGCGCAACCTGCTGGTGGTGAAGGGTTCGGTGCCCGGCAAGCCCGGCGCCCTGCTCAACATCCGACCCGCTCGGCGGGTCGGTGACAAGGTCGCGAACTGAGGATGTCAGCCATGGTCAACTGTGTCGTTCGTGATTGGCAGGGCAAGGAAGCCGGCAAGGCCAGCCTTGATCTGAAGGTCGCCAAGGAAGCCTCGGCCGGCGGCCTGCTGCAGCGCGCGGTCGTGCGTCAGCTCGCCCACGCCCGCCAGGGCACGGCCAGCAGCCTCACCCGCGCCGAAGTGCGTGGTGGCGGCCGCAAGCCCTACAAACAGAAAGGAACGGGCCGTGCCCGCCAGGGCTCGATCCGCACCCCGCTCCGCCCGGGTGGCGGTGTGGTGTTCGGGCCCAAGCCCCGCACCTACAACCTGGCGATGAACCGCAAGGAACGTCGCCTGGCGCTGCGCACCGCCCTGATCAGCCGGGCCGCCGACATGGTGGTGGTGCAAGGCTTCGGCGCGGCGCTGGAGCAGCCGAAAACCCGCGAAATCGTCGCTGCTCTGCAGCGCTGGGACATCCCCGCCGGCGCCAAGGTGCTGCTGGTTCTGGATGCCCCCACCGATGTGGTCCGCCTGTCGGTCCGCAACCTCGAAAACGTGAAACTGATCGCTGCCGATCAGCTGAATGTCTTCGACTTGCTCAACGCCAGGAAGCTGGTGCTCAGCGAGGAAGCTCTCGCCAAGATCCAGGAGGTCTACGGAGATGACTGAACGTTTCGCCAACCGGCTGGCGGATGTGATCCGGCGCCCGCTGATCACCGAGAAAGCCACCCGCGCACTCGAACTCAATCAGTACACCTTTGAGGTGGACCCCAGGGCAGCCAAGCCCGACATCAAGGCCGCCGTCGAACACCTCTTCGATGTGCGCGTCATCGGCGTGAGCACCATGAATCCCCCTCGCCGTGCCCGGCGGGTCGGACGCTTCGCCGGCAAGCGCGCCCAGGTGAAAAAGGCGGTGGTGCGGCTCGCCGCAGGCAATGCCATCCAGCTGTTCCCCGAGGCCTGAGGGTTCTGAATCGTTATGGCAATCCGCAACTACCGTCCCTACACACCCGGCACCCGTACCCGGGTCGCAAGCGACTTCAGCGAAGTCACTGAGCGCAAGCCCGAGCGCAGCCTGGTGGTGGCCAAGCACCGCCGCAAAGGCCGCAACAACCGGGGTGTGATCACATGCCGCCACCGTGGCGGTGGCCACAAACGCCTCTATCGCCTGGTGGATTTCCGCCGCGACAAGCACGGCGTGGAGGCCCGCGTGGCCGCCATCCACTACGACCCGCACCGCAACGCGCGTCTGGCTCTGCTCTTCTACACCGATGGTGAGAAGCGCTACATCCTTGCTCCTGCAGGCATTGAAGTCGGCCAAACGGTGGTGTCCGGCCCCGGATCTCCGATTGAAACCGGCAATGCCCTGCCGCTCTCCTCGATTCCTCTGGGCTCCGCTGTCCACAACGTCGAGCTTTACGCCGGACGTGGTGGCCAGATGGTGCGCACCGCTGGTGCCAGCGCCCAGGTGATGGCCAAGGAAGGCGACTACGTCGCCCTCAAGCTGCCGTCCACCGAGGTCCGTCTCGTGCGCAGGGAGTGCTACGCCACGCTCGGTGAAGTGGGCAACGCTGAAGTTCGCAACACGAGCCTCGGCAAAGCCGGTCGCAAGCGCTGGCTGGGGCGTCGCCCCGAAGTGCGCGGCAGTGTGATGAACCCCTGCGACCACCCCCACGGTGGTGGTGAGGGCCGCGCACCGATCGGCCGCTCCGGCCCGGTCACCCCCTGGGGCAAACCGGCCCTGGGCCTCAAAACCCGGAAGCGGAACAAACCCAGCAATCGGTTTGTCCTGCGGAAACGTCGCCGCACCTCCAAACGGAGCCGTGGCGGACGGGATTCCTGATGGTCAACACTGTTTTGCTGTCTGCTTAAACCGCCATGGGACGTTCACTCAAAAAAGGACCATTCGTCGCCGACCACCTGCTGCGCAAGGTCGAAGCGCAGAACAGCGCTGGCGACAAAACCGTGATCAAAACCTGGTCGCGGGCTTCCACCATCCTGCCGATGATGATCGGCCACACGATTGCCGTTCACAACGGCAAGAGCCACGTGCCGGTGTATGTCACCGAGCAGATGGTGGGCCACAAGCTGGGGGAATTCGCCCCCACCCGCACCTTCCGGGGTCACATCAAAGACAAAAAAGGTGCCCGTTAAGGAGCGACACACCATGGCCAACCCTTCCCCCAGCTCAGAAGCCCGCGCCCACGGCCGCTACATCCGCGGATCCGTTTCCAAGGTGCGCCGGGTGCTCGACCAGATCCGCGGCCGCTCCTACCGCGAGGCGCTGATCCTGCTCGAGTTCATGCCTTACCGCTCCACCGGACCGATCACCAAGGTGCTCCGTTCGGCGGTCGCCAATGCGGAACACAACCTTGGTCTTGATCCCGCTTCTCTGGTGATCAGCACCGCGATCGCCGACATGGGTCCTTCCCTGAAGCGATTCCGTCCCCGCGCCCAGGGGCGGGCTTACGCGATCAAGAAACAAACCTGCCACATCAGCATTGCTGTGGCGTCCACTTCCGCCTGACCCCCGAGGACACCGCCCGATGGGACACAAGATCCATCCAACCGGATTGCGCCTGGGGATCACCCAGGACCACCGCTCCCGCTGGTATGCCCCCAGCAAGACCTATCCGATTCTTCTCCAGGAAGACGATCGGATTCGTCGCTTCATCCACAAGAAATATGCCAGCGCCGGCATCTCCGACGTGCTGATCGCCCGCAAGGCCGATCAACTCGAAGTGGAGCTCAAAACGGCGCGCCCCGGCGTGCTGGTCGGCCGCCAAGGCAGCGGCATCGAAGAGCTTCGTGCCGGCATCCAGACCACGCTCGGCGACCGCCAGCGCCAGGTGCGCATCAATGTCGTTGAGGTGGAGCGGGTCGACGCTGACGCCTACCTGCTGGCCGAATACATCGCTCAGCAACTGGAAAAGCGGGTCGCCTTCCGCCGCGTCATGCGGATGACGGTGCAGCGCGCCCAGCGGGCCGGTGTGCTCGGGCTGAAGATCCAGGTGAGCGGTCGTCTCAACGGCGCCGAAATCGCCCGGACGGAATGGACCCGCGAAGGCCGCGTGCCTCTGCACACGCTGCGCGCCGACATCGATTACGCCACCAAGGTCGCCACCACCACCTACGGGGTGCTGGGAATCAAGGTCTGGGTGTTCAAAGGAGAGGTGCTTCCTGGGCAGAAGGAGCAACTGCCCGCTGGTGGAGCACCCAGGCGCCGGAGCAGCCGGCGGCCCCAACAGTTCGAAGACCGCTCGAACGAGGAGTGATCAGGAGGCCTGAACCATGCTGAGTCCCAAACGCGTCAAATTCCGCAAACAACAGCGAGGTCGCATGCGCGGCGTCGCCACCCGGGGTAACACCATTGCCTTCGGTGAGTTTGCCCTCCAGGCCCAGGAATGTGGCTGGATCACTTCTCGCCAGATCGAAGCCAGCCGTCGGGCGATGACCCGCTATGTCAAACGGGGAGGAAAGATCTGGATCCGGATCTTCCCCGACAAGCCGGTCACCATGCGCCCCGCCGAAACCCGTATGGGTTCCGGTAAAGGCAACCCTGAATTCTGGGTGGCGGTGATCAAGCCCGGCCGGATTCTCTTCGAGATGGGCGGGCCTGAAATCACCCCGGCCATCGCCAAGGAGGCCATGCGCCTGGCGCAGTACAAGCTGCCGGTCAAGACGAAGTTCCTCGCCTTGGCTGACCAGGAGCCGGAAGCTTCCCCCGAACCCTCTCTCGCCCTGGAGTCCTGAACATGGCACGTCCTGCCATCGCCGAGGTGCGAACCCTCACCGATGCCGAATTGGTCGAACAGATCGGCGGTTGCCGCCGTGAACTGTTCAACCTCCGCTTCCAGCGGGCCACCCGCCGGCTGGAGCAACCGCACCTGTTCAAGCAGAGCCGCACCAAGCTGGCTCAGCTGTTGACGGTGCAGCAGGAGCGGCAACGCTCCGCTCCCTCCGCCTCCTGATCCCCCACCACCCCATGGCACTCAAGGAAAGGGTCGGCACCGTCGTCAGCGACAAGATGGAAAAAACGGTGGTGGTCGCGGTGGAGAACCGCTTCCCCCATCCCATCTATCAAAAGACCGTCAGCCGCACCACCCGCTACAAGGCCCACGACGAAGACAACCGTTGTCGGGTCGGTGATCGCGTCCGCATCACCGAAACCCGTCCCCTCAGCCGCACCAAGCGCTGGGCAGTGGCGGAAGTTCTCACCCCATCCGGCGCGAGCTGAGGAGGTCACACCATGATTCAGCAGGAAACCTTCCTCAATGTCGCTGACAACAGCGGCGCCAAGCGCATCCAGTGCATTCGTGTGCTGGGCACCAACCGCCGGTATGCCCACGTCGGCGATGTGATCGTCGCCGCCGTCAAAGACGCCATGCCCAACATGGGGGTGAAGAAGTCGGACGTCGTCAAGGCTGTGGTGGTGCGCACCCGCGCCACGCTGCGGCGCGACACGGGCAACTCGATCCGCTTCGACGACAACGCCGCCGTGATCCTCGGCAACGACAACAACCCGAAGGGCACGCGTGTGTTCGGTCCGGTCGCCCGTGAACTGCGCGAGCGCAACTTCACCAAGATCGTGTCACTCGCCCCGGAGGTGATCTGAAATGGCCGCCGCAACACCCCAGCCACGGCCCGCCAAGCGGGTCAAGATGCGCATCCGCAAAGGTGACACCGTCAAGGTGATCGCTGGCAAGGACAAGGGAAAAACCGGTGAAGTTCTGCGCACCCTTCCTTACGAGAACCGCGTGGTGGTGCAGGGCATCAACCTGCGCACCCGTCACGTGAAGCCCACCCAGGAAGGCGAAACCGGCCGGATCGTCACGGAAGAAGCCTCTGTGCATGCTTCGAACGTGATGGTGTTCTCCACCAGCCAGAACGTTCCCAGCCGTGTCGCCATAGCCATCCAGGCCGACGGCACCAAGAAGCGTCGCCTCACCAAGACCGGCGAACTGCTCGATTGAGCACACCCTCGATTCGGTGGCCTCGGCCATGGAGTCACCTCCCCCGCCCGTCCCTGCACTCCCCGTTCCTGTCCGCCTTCTGACAACGCCCAGAAGCGAATTTCCCCCACCCCGCCATGTCACTCAAACAGCGCTACCGGGAGACGATCCAGCCCAAGCTGCTGAAGGATCTCAGCCTCTCCAACATTCATGAGGTTCCCAAGGTGATGAAAGTCACCGTGAACCGAGGTCTCGGCGAGGCCGCCCAGAACGCCAAGGCCCTTGAGGCTTCGATCGCTGAACTGGCCACGATCACCGGCCAGAAGGTGGTGGTGACCCGTGCCAAGAAGGCCATCGCCAGCTTCAAGATCCGCCAGGGCATGCCGATCGGCGTCGCCGTCACCCTTCGTGGTGACCGGATGTATGCCTTCCTCGAGCGCCTGATCCATCTGGCCTTGCCCCGCATCCGCGATTTCCGCGGTGTGAGCCCCAAGAGTTTCGATGGACGGGGGAATTACACCCTTGGAGTCCGGGAACAGATCATCTTTCCGGAAATCTCCTACGACAAGATCGATGCCATCCGGGGCATGGACATCACCATCGTGACCAGTGCCCGTAACGACGAAGAGGGCCGGGCCCTCCTCCGCGAGATGGGAATGCCGTTCCGCAGCAACTGAGCCCTCTTCGGACCCCCAACATGGCCAACCACGACCCGATTTCAGACATGCTCACCCGCATTCGCAATGCGAGTGAGAAAAAGCATCAGACCACCAAGGTGCCTGCTTCCCGCCTGTCGCACAGCATCGCCAAAGTGCTGCAGCAGGAAGGGTTCATTGCCCAGATCAGCGAAGAAGGTGAAGGGGTGCAAAGGCATCTCGTTCTTGAGCTGAAATACAGCGGCAAGCATCGTCAGCCCACGATCCGCTCCGTCAAGCGCGTCAGCAAGCCGGGTCTGCGGATTTACAAGAACACACGTCAACTCCCCAAGGTGCTGGGTGGCCTCGGCGTCGCGATCATTTCCACCTCCAAGGGTGTGATGAGCGACCGTGACGCCCGTAAGCAGGGTGTCGGCGGTGAAGTCCTCTGCTACATCTACTGAAAAGGGAGTTGATTCATGTCACGTATTGGTAAAGCACCGATTCCGATCCCCGACAAGGTGACCGTGAGCCTCAACGGCCTCTCGGTCCATGTCAAGGGGCCCAAAGGCGAACTGAACCGCACCCTCCCTGAAGGTGTCGAAATTCACCAGGAAGAAAACACTCTCGTTGTTGCCCCTTCCACAGCCACCCGCCGCTCACGGGAGCGCCACGGACTCTGCCGTACGCTGGTGGCCAACATGGTCGAAGGGGTGAGCAAAGGCTTCACCCGCAAGCTCGAAATCGTGGGCGTGGGCTACCGGGCCCAGGTTCAAGGTACGAAGCTCGTGGTGAGTGCCGGCTACAGCCACCCGGTCGAAGTGGTGCCCCCCGAAGGCATCGTCTTCACCGTGGAGGGCAACACCCAGGTGCTGGTCTCCGGTTTCGACAAGGAACTGGTCGGCAACGAAGCGGCCAAGGTCCGCGCCATTCGTCCTCCTGAGCCCTACAAGGGCAAGGGCATCAAGTACGAGGGCGAGCGCATTCTGCGCAAGGCCGGCAAAACCGGTAAGAAATGAGGCCTGCCTGAGCGTCCCATCCCTCCACTGCCATGTCCACCGTTTCCCGCAAAGCCCAGACCCAGAAGCGTCACCGCCGTCTGCGTCGCCATCTCACCGGATCCGCCGCCCGTCCGCGGTTGGCGGTGTTCCGCTCCAACAATCACATCTACGCCCAGGTCATCGACGACGACGCACAGAGCACGCTCTGCGCCGCTTCGACGCTCGACAAAGATCTGCGCACCACCCTGAGCGCCAGCTCCACCTGCGATGCCTCCGTGGCCGTGGGTCATCTGGTGGCCCAACGTGCCCTCGCCAAAGGCATTCAGCAGGTGGTGTTCGATCGTGGCGGCAACCTCTATCACGGCCGTGTCAAGGCTCTTGCCGACGCTGCCCGTGAAGCGGGCCTTCAGTTCTGAACCGGATCCAACCATGACCGAAATCAACGAAACGATCCAGTCCAGCGACGTGCCAGCGGCGGCTGAAGGCCAGCCCGAACAGCGGCGCGGTGGCGGTGGCGGCAAAGGCGGCGATCGTCGCGGCGGCAGCGGCGGCGGTCGCCGTGGTGAAGGGCGGCGCGGCGGTCAGGAGCGCGACTCCGAATGGCAGGAGCGTGTGGTCCAGATCCGCCGCGTCTCCAAAACCGTCAAAGGCGGTAAGAAGATGAGCTTCCGCGCCATCATCGTGGTCGGCAACGAACGCGGCCAGGTGGGTGTGGGCGTCGGTAAGGCCGGCGATGTCATCGGTGCCGTCCGCAAGGGTGTGGCCGACGGCAAGAAGCACCTTGTCAAGGTTCCTCTCACCCGCACCAGCTCGATTCCCACCGAGAGCCGTGGGGTCGATGGCGCTGCCAGCGTGCTCATGCGCCCGGCCGCCCCGGGCACCGGCGTGATCGCAGGCGGTTCCATCCGCACCGTCCTTGAGCTCGCGGGCATCAAGAACGTGCTGGCGAAGCGCCTGGGCAGCAAGACGCCCCTCAACAATGCCCGCGCCGCCATCGAGGCGCTGCAGGCGCTCCGCACCCACAAGGAAACCGCCAAGGAACGGGGCATCTCCCTCGAGCAGATTTACTCCTGAGCCCCATGACCCACACTCTCCAGACCCTCAAGCCCCAGGCTGGCGCCCGGCGCCGCAAGCTCCGTAAAGGCCGCGGCATCGCCGCCGGTCAGGGTGCCAGCTGCGGCTTCGGCATGCGCGGCCAGAAGTCCCGCTCCGGCAGCCCCACCCGCCCCGGTTTCGAAGGCGGTCAGATGCCGCTCTATCGGCGGGTCCCCAAGCTCAAGCACTTCCCGCTGGTGAACCCCAAGTCGTTCACCGTGCTGAACGTGGCCAAGCTGTCGAGCCTCAAGGCCGGCAGCACCGTCAACCTGGATGTGCTGGTGAATGAAGGGCTGGTCACCAGCCCCAAGCACCCTCTGAAAATCCTCGGCGACGGCGATCTCAGCGTGAAACTCACTGTTCAGGCTGCCGCGTTCACCGCGTCGGCCCGTGAAAAGATCGAAGCCGCCGGTGGCACCTGCGAGCTCACCTGACCCCACCTCCACACCCCGCCAGCCATGCTGGTGGGGTTTCCTGGTCTCAGAGCCGTCTGCCACCGTCCTGCGGAACGGCAGGCGGCTTTCGTGTCGCTCCGCAGCGTCTCCTTTCTGCCTCCCCCACCGCCTGAGAACACACCATGCTCCTTAGCCGGGGGCGCAACCCCAGCGCCGGCGAAATCCTCACCCAGCTGATCCAGTCCAAGGGGCTCCGTGACCGGGTGCTCACCACGCTTGGCTTGCTGCTGTTGGTGCGCCTGGGGATCTACATCCCCGTTCCCGGCATCGACCGGGTGGCCTTCCAGCAGTTCATCCAGCAGGGCGGCCAGCTGATCGGCTTCCTCGACATCTTCACGGGCGGGGGCATCTCCACCCTTGGCGTGTTCGCGCTTGGAATCCTGCCGTTCATCAACGCCTCGATCATTCTTCAGCTCCTCACAGCGGCGGTGCCCCAGCTGGAGGACCTCCAGAAGAACGAAGGGGAAGCCGGCCGGCGCAAGATCGCTCAGATCACCCGCTATGTGGCACTGGGATGGGGGATCCTGCAGAGCACGGTGTTCGCCCTGATCCTGCGGCAATACGCCATCCCGGGAGTATCAGCTCCTGTGTTCGTCATCCAGACCTCCCTCGCGCTTGTGGCGGGATCGATGGTGGTGATGTGGATCAGCGAAGTAATCACCGAGCGGGGGATCGGCCAGGGAGCCTCGCTGGTGATCTTCGTGAACATTGTGGCCACCCTGCCGCGCGCCCTCGGCTCCACCGTCGAGCTGGCCCAGAGCGGCGACCGGGCCACCGTGGGCGGAATCGTGGTGCTGGTGCTGATCTTCCTGGTCACGATCGTTGGCATCATTTTCGTGCAGGAAGGCAGCCGTCGCATCCCGATCGTGAGCGCCAAGCGCCAGGTCGGGCAAAACAGCCCCCTTTCCGCACGTCAGAGCTACCTCCCCTTGAAGCTCAATGCCGGTGGGGTGATGCCGATCATCTTTGCGTCAGCCGTGGTGTTTCTCCCCCTCACCATCGCCAACCTCACCCGCGCCCCCTGGCTGATCCAGCTGGCCGGCTACCTCAGCCCCAACAGCAGCACGCCGTGGCTTTATGCCCTGCTCTTCTTCGCGTTGATCATCGGCTTTTCACTGTTCTACGCCACCCTCACGATCAATCCGGTCGACATCGCCACCAACCTCAAGCGCAGTGGTGTAGCCGTTCCGGGTGTGCGTCCCGGCTCTGCCACTGCCATTTATCTCAGTGGGGTCCAGAACCGGCTCACCATCCTCGGGGGTCTCTTTCTCGGTGCGGTGGCAATCATTCCCTCGGCTGTGGAAGGCGCCACTCAGGTGCGCACCTTCCAGGGGCTGGGGGCCACCTCCCTGCTGATCCTGGTGGGCGTGGCGATCGACACCGCCAAGCAGGTCCAGACCTACGTGATCTCTCAGCGCTACGAGGGCATGGTGCGCCAGTGACGCGCCCTATCCCTTCCATGGCTCCCCAGGTCATCGCCACTCCCCCGCCCCTTCCCTGGTTTCCGCTCATCCGCCCCCTTCCATGAAGCAGCGCATTCTTTTTCTCGGCCCCCCGGGCGCCGGCAAGGGCACCCAGGCTGAGCGTCTCGCAGCCAGCCATAACCTCCTGCACCTCTCCACCGGCGAGCTGTTGCGCGCCGAAGTGGCTGCGGGCAGTGCGCTCGGCCAGGAAGCGGAGGCCGTGATGGCCCGGGGCGAACTGGTCAGCGACTCCCTGGTGCTGGCGATCGTTCGTGCCCGTCTGACCTGCTGCAGCGGCGGCTGGCTGCTCGATGGTTTCCCACGCAACCTGGCCCAGGCCGAAGCCCTCCAGCAACTGCTGGAGGAGATCGGCCAGCCGATCGAATTGGTGGTGCTCCTGGCCCTCGATGACGAAACGCTCGTGGAGCGCCTGCTGGCACGCGGCCGCGCCGACGACAACGAAGCGGTGATCCGCAACCGTCTTGTCGTCTACAGCGATCAGACGGAGCCGTTGATCGCGTACTACCGCGCCAAGGGGCTGCTCAGTTCCGTCGAGGCCAGTGGCACGGTCGAGGCGATTGCCGAGCGTATCTCCGCTGTTGTGGGTTGACCGCTGTGGTACGTTGTCTGTTTGGAAATTTGGAGCACCGCTGCTCATGAAGGTGCGTGCCTCGGTCAAGAAAATGTGTGACAAGTGCCGGGTGATCCGCCGTCATGGCCGGGTCATGGTGATCTGCACCAACCCCAAGCACAAACAGCGCCAGGGCTGACCTCCGCTGTTCTCGCTTCATTCATCTGCGCCCTTTAGGCGCACCACCCAGCCCACCGTGGCTGGGCTCCCCTCTGCCCAACTGAATCGTTTCTTCGTGGCTCGGATTGCCGGTGTCGATATCCCTCGTGACAAGAGGGTTGAGATCTCTCTCACTTACGTCTATGGCATCGGCTTGACCCGTGCCCAGAAGATCCTGGCCAAGGCCGGTGTCAGCCCGGACATCCGGGTGAAAGACCTTGACGACGCTGACGTGCAGAAACTGCGCGCCGCAGCAGAATCCTTCACCCTCGAAGGCGACCTGCGCCGTCAGGAGGGCATGGCGCTCAAGCGTCTGCAGGACATCGGCTGCGTTCGTGGCCGCCGCCATCGCATGGGCCTGCCGGTCCGTGGGCAGCGCACCCGCACCAACGCACGCACCCGCCGCGGCGCCCGCAAAACCGTGGCCGGCAAGAAGAAGTAATCCTCTCGCCCAGCGCCTCACCGGCGTCAGTCCTCCCCAGTCCCCTACCCCAGGCCTCTGTCCATGGCGAAGCCAGCCAAGAAAACCGGCGCAAAGAAAACCAAGCGGAATGTGCCCAACGGCGTGGCACACATCCAGAGCACCTTCAACAACACCATCGTGTCGATCACCGACACCGCTGGCGAAGTGATCTCCTGGTCGTCTGCCGGGGCCAGTGGTTTCAAAGGAGCCCGCAAAGGCACCCCGTTCGCTGCCCAGACGGCCGCCGAAGCCGCCGGCCGCCGCGCCCTCGATCAGGGCATGCGGCAGATCGAAGTGCTGGTGCGCGGGCCTGGATCTGGCCGTGAAACCGCCATCCGTGCCCTGCAGGTGGCAGGCCTTGAAATCACCCTGATCCGTGATGTCACCCCGCTGCCTCACAACGGTTGCCGGCGCTCCAAGCGCCGCCGGGTCTGAGTCGCTTCACTTCCAAGCCCTCGGGCATTCCTCTTCACCACCTTCAGGCCGTGCATCAGTATCAGATCGATCGCGTCGAGCATCAGATCGGCGAAGACCGCTCCCAAACGGGCGTCTTTGTGATCGGGCCCCTCGATCGCGGCCAGGCCATCACCCTGGGCAACGCCCTGCGTCGGGTGCTCATGGGTGGGATGGAAGGCAGTGCGATCACGGCCGTGCGCATCGCCGGCGTGAACCATGAATACGCCACGGTGCCGGGTGTCCGCGAAGACGTTCTCGACATCCTCCTGAACTGCAAGGAAGTGGTGGTCAGCAGCCGCAGCCGCGATCTCGAGATCGGCCGGCTTGTGGCCACCGGCCCTGCCACCGTTACCGCCGGCGACCTGCAGTTCTCCTCGCAGGTTCAGGTGATCGACCTTGAGCGGCCGATCGCCACCGTCGCGGAAGGCCACAGCCTCGAGCTTGAAGTGCATGTGGAGCGGGGTGTGGGCTATCGCCCCGTCGACCGTCACAACGAAGACACCAGCGCCATCGACCTGCTCCAGATCGATGCCGTGTTCATGCCGGTGCGGCGGGTGAACTACACCGTCGACGAAACGGCTGTGGGCGAAGGCGGCTCGGCGCGTGAGCGTCTGCGGCTCGAAATCCACACCAGCGGCGCGATCACCCCCGACGACGCCATGGCCCAGGCCGCCAATCAGTTGATTGCCCTGTTCCAGCCGCTGGCCAGCCTCACCATCGACGACGAGCCTGGCGTGGAGCCGGAGCCCTCCGCCGAAAGCCAGATCCCTCTGGAAGAACTCAACCTTTCCGTGAGGGCTTACAACTGCCTGAAGCGTGCCCAGGTGAACTCGGTTTCCGATCTCATGGGCTTCAGCTACGAAGACCTCCTCGAGATCAAGAACTTCGGTTCCAAATCGGCCGACGAGGTGATCGAAGCCCTTGAACGCATCGGCATTTCTCTGCCCCAGAGCCGCACCACGGCCTAGAGCCCCGCTTCCCTGCGATCTCTCCCCTTCGACGTACACCACCCCGGAACCATGCGCCACCAATGCCGAGTCCCCCTGCTTGGTCGCCCAGCCGATCAACGCAAAGCCCTGCTGCGCGGACTCACCACCCAGTTGATCCGTGAAGGCCGCGTCACCACCACCAAGGCCCGGGCGAAAGCCCTGCGTGACGAGACCGAGCGCATGATCACCCTGGCCAAGGAGGGCACCCTGGCGGCCCGTCGTCGGGCCATGGGCTACATCTTCGACAAGCAACTGGTCCACTCGCTCTTCGACAAGGCCCAGGAGCGCTACGGCGATCGCCAGGGTGGCTACACCCGCATCATCCGTACGGTGCCCCGGCGCGGCGACAACGCCGAGATGGCCATCATCGAGTTGGTCTGACAACCCCGCGCCGCATCGCCCTCTGTCTTCAGTACGAGGGCTCCTGCTATCACGGCTGGCAACGGCAGCCTCATCAGTCCAGTGTTCAGGCCACCCTGGACCAGGCCATTGCTGCCCTTGAGCCCCCACCGTCACCTTCCACATTTGCGGCAGGCCGCACCGATGCAGGTGTTCATGCCGCTGGTCAGGTGGTGCATTTCGATGCCACTGGCCCGATTCCTGCCCACCGCTGGCCCGCCGCGCTGAACGGACGCCTGCCTGCGAGCATCCGCGTGCTTGCCGCCTCCGAGCAGCCTCAGAGCTGGCACGCCTGCTTCTCCGCCACCTACCGCCGCTACCGCTACACCCTTTACAACGGGCGCACACCCAACCTCTTCCTGGCGCCGTTCACCTGGCATCGCTACCGACACCGTCTCGATGAGAGCAGGATGCGTGCCGCGCTGGAAGGAATGCTCGGCACCCACAACTTCGCCGCTTTTCAGCGGGCCGGGAGCAGCCGTCCGCATGCCCGCACCACCGTTCAGGACGTGAGCCTGGAACGGGACGGCGACATGCTCACCGTGGAAATCCAGGCAAGTGGCTTCCTCTACGGCATGGTGCGCCTGGTGCTGGGCCAGCTTGTGGCCCTCGGCGAGGGCCGGCTCAGCCTCGAGCAGTTCGAGCACCGTTGGCGTACCGGCGCGCGCGCTGAGGTGAAGGAAGCGGCTCCGCCCCAGGGCCTTTGCCTGCTGCGGGTGGGGTACCCAGAGCCCGTTTTCCCCATAGGCGCGTGGTATGATTGCCAAGCGCGATTCAGGTTGAGAAGCCAGGATCCGCCGGAGTTTTCGCCTCTTTCGCCCAGCACCTGAACCAAGTCCAGCTGGCCTTTCGCGGCCGCCTCCAAGGGGCTTACCCAGGAGCTGGAGAAGGCGACGGTCTAGGCTCCGGATCAGCGATGGGCTCAATGTTCTCTCCATGCGGAGACAACAGGGCCACCTCCCTTCTGTCCAGCCCCCCATTCAGCGGGATGGCGCAATCCCTCCGTCCGGCCTGCCGGTGCAATGAACAAGACCTCCGTCCCCTCTCCTGATTCCCTTGATCGCCAGTGGTATCTGGTGGATGCAGAGAATCAAACGCTCGGCCGTCTGGCCAGCGAGGTGGCCAGCGTGCTGCGCGGCAAGAACAGCCCTTCCTTCACCCCTCACCTTGATACCGGCGATTTCGTCGTGATCGTCAACGCCGACAAGGTGCGTGTGAGCGGCAACAAGGCCGAGCAGAAGATCTACCGGCGCCATTCCGGCCGCCCCGGCGGCATGAAAACCGAAACCTTCTCCGCCCTGCAGGCTCGCCTCCCCGAGCGCATCGTTGAGAAAGCGATCAAGGGGATGCTGCCCCACAACGCCCTCGGCCGGCAGATGTTCCGCAAGCTGAAGGTCTACAAGGGTGCCGAGCATCCGCACGCCGCTCAGCAGCCCCAGCCCCTGGCCCTCGATCCTTCCGCTTCCGCCCGATGAGCACCTCCACCAATCGCGTCGTCTACTGGGGAACCGGCCGCCGCAAAACTGCCGTGGCCCGTGTGCGCGTGGTGCCCGGCACCGGCGCCATCACGATCAATGGCCGCCCCGGCGACAACTACCTGAACTACAACCCCAGCTACCTCGCTGCGGTTAAAGCACCTCTCGACACCCTGGGGCTGTCCACCGACTACGACCTTTTGGTCAACGTCAAAGGCGGCGGTCTCACCGGACAGGCCGATGCGATCAAGCAGGGTGCTGCCCGTGCGCTGTGTGATCTCTCCCCAGACAACCGCAAGCCGCTGAAGACCGAAGGCCACCTCAGCCGCGACCCCCGGGCCAAGGAGCGTCGCAAGTACGGCCTCAAGAAAGCCCGCAAGGCTCCCCAGTTCTCCAAGCGCTGATCCACGTCATGCCCAAGAGCGACATTCATCCCACCTGGTATCCCGATGCCAAGGTGATCTGCAACGGAGAGGTGGTGATGACCACCGGCTCCACCCATCCCGAGCTCAACGTCGACGTGTGGAGCGGCAACCACCCCTTCTACACAGGCACCCAGAAGATCCTCGACACCGAAGGTCGCGTCGACCGCTTCATGCGCAAGTACGGCATGGCCAGCACCGACAGCGCCAAGAAGGCCACTCCACCGGCGGCCGAAGCGGCCGGCGAAGCCCCTGCCGCCGACGCTTGAGACCCTGCTGGCCTGGCGTCCCAGCCAGCACCGTGCTGATTTCACACCCACGGCCGGATGCTCCAGGGCATCCGGCTTTTTGCTGAGCGCGCCACCGCTGCTATGGACCCTGCCTTCCTCGCCGAACGTCTGGAAGCCGTCCGTCTGACCTTCACCACCCTGGAGCGGCAGCTCGCCGATCCGGCGGTGGCCGCCGATCCTGCCCAGCTGCAGCACCTGGCCCGCGAACGGGCACGGCTTGAACCGTTGGTGCTCGATTACGCGTGCTGGAACGAGCTGCGACGCGAATGGACCCAGACCCGCCAGTTGCTGAAGGAGAGCCGCGGCGACGCTGAACTGGAGCTGATGGCCCAGGAGGAGCTGGCGAGCCTGACGGCCCGGATCGGTGCCACCGAGGAACGCCTCACCCTCGCCTTGCTGCCGAGCGATCCCCGCGACGAGCGCAGCGTGATGCTGGAGATCCGCGCCGGCGCCGGCGGCGACGAAGCCTCGCTCTGGGCCGGGGACCTGGCCCGGATGTACGAACGCCATGCCCAGACGCTGGGCTGGCAGGTGCAGCCCATCAGCGCATCTGAAGCCGATCTCGGTGGCTACAAGGAGGTGATCCTGTCGATCCGTGGGGATGGGGTGTACAGCCAGCTGAAGTACGAAGCCGGCGTGCATCGGGTGCAGCGGGTTCCCGCCACCGAGTCGCAGGGGCGGGTGCACACCTCCACCGCCACCGTGGCCGTCATGCCCGAAGCGGATCCAGTGGAAGTGCAGCTTGACCCCGGCGACCTGGAAATCAGCACGGCCCGCTCAGGAGGCGCCGGCGGACAGAACGTCAACAAGGTGGAGACCGCCGTCGATCTGCTCCACAAGCCCACCGGCATTCGCGTGTTCTGCACCCAGGAGCGCTCCCAGCTTCAGAACCGGGAGCGGGCTCTGGCGATCCTGCGGGCGAAGCTGCTGGAGCGTGAACTGGCGGCCGCGGCCGCAGCTGAAAGTTCGCAGCGACGCGCCCAGGTCGGCAGCGGCGACCGCAGCGAAAAGATCCGCACCTACAACGTGAAAGACAACCGGGTGACCGATCACCGGCTCGGCCGCAACTTCACGCTCGACGCGGTGCTGCAGGGCCAGCTGGGCGAAGTGATCGCCGCTTGCATCGCCGCCGATCAACGCCGGCAACTGGAGCAGCTGGCGGCCGACGCAGGGGCGTGAACGGTGAGGGACCAAGCCGCCCATCAGCGGAAGTCCCGTTATCTGGCGTTGGCTTCAGGCCCCGATCACATACTTGGCCCACTCGCGGCGGCCGGAGCGGATCTGGCGGGTGGCCTCGAAGTAGAGGGTGCTCACGGGCCGCCGCGGCACCCTCGCCAGTGGCATCGAGGCCTCGCGCGGGGTGCGGTTGCCCTTGCGAACATTGCAGCGCAGACAGGCGGTGGTCACGTTTTCCCAGCTGTCGCCCCCACCTCTGCTGCGGGGGATCACGTGATCAATCGAGAGCTGTTCGCCCTGATAGCCGCAGTACTGGCAGGAATGACCGTCACGCTGGAAGACATTGCGGCGGGTCAGGGGCAGCTCCTTGAAGGGCACCCGCACGAACTGGCGCAGCCGGATCACCGATGGCAGCAGCAGATCGTCTCGCAGGATGCGGCTGCTGTCGTGTTCGAGGCCTTCCGCCTTCCCCTTCAGGAGCATCACCGTGGCGCGACGCCAGGTCGTGATGTTCAACGGCTCATAGGAGGCGTTCAGTACGAGAACCTGGCTCACGGTGCTCTGTCCAGGGGAGGCCCAGGGGAGGCATGCCAGACCTCCTGCGTGGCGGCATGCTAATGGGAGTTTCTGGTCCTGCTTCAGATCCGCTCCAGGTTCGATCTACGCGGCTTCCTGCCACACCCCCGCCCGGATGATTCCCGCTTCCGACGCTCCCTCCGTTCCCTCCGCCACTCCCTCCGCCAGCGACGCCCCGCTCGCCTGCGGCCTGCATCCCACCCAGCGGGCCTGGGTGGAGGTGGATGCTGCGGCGATCCAGCGCAATGCCAGCCGGTTGCAGCGTTTTCTTCGCCCCGGCTGCGCCTTGATGGCCGTGGTGAAGGCCGATGGCTATGGCCATGGCGCTCTGCCCGTGGCGCAGGCGGCGCTGGCCGGTGGTGCCGGCTCGCTCGGGGTGGCCACCCTGCAGGAAGGTGTGGACCTGCGGCAGCGGGGAGTCAAGGCGCCGATCCTGGTGATGGGCAATCTGGTGGGCGCCGAAGAGCTGCACAGCTGCCTGCACTGGCAGCTGATGCCCACGATCAGCACGCTGGAGGAGGCCAGCTTGAGCCACCGCCTGGCGGCAGGCACCGGTCGCCGCATGGCGGTGCATCTCAAGCTCGACACCGGCATGGCCCGGCTGGGGGTCGACTGGCGTGCGGGGGCCCAGCTGCTGGAGTCGCTGCATGACCTCGACCACCTGGAGGTGGCCGGGCTCTATTCCCATCTCGCAGATGCCGACGCTCCTGCTGCTGGCGGCTCCGATCTGACCCGCCAGCAGCAGGAGCGCTTCGAGTGCGTGCTGCGCCAGGCCGCCGACCGCGGGCTTGCCACCGGCCAGCGTCACCTGGCCAACTCCGCCGGCAGCCTGCGCGGGCCTTCCCTCCACTACGACCTGGTGCGGGTCGGCCTGGCGCTCTACGGCCATGCGCCTGCCCCCCACCTGGCCACTCAGGTGCAGCTGGAGCCGGCCATGGGGGTTCGTGCCCGGGTCACCCTGCTGCGCGATGTCCCAGCCGGCGTGGGGGTGAGCTACGGCCACCAGTGGCGCGCACCGCGGCCCAGCCGCCTGGCAGTGGTGGCCATCGGTTACGCCGATGGCGTGCCGCGCTCCCTCTCCAACCGCATGGAGGTGCTGTTCGCGGGCCAGCGACTGCGCCAGGTGGGTGCGATCACCATGGATCAGCTCTTGATCGATGCCACCGACGAACCCGAGCTGCGCGTCGGATCGGTGGTGACAGTGCTGGGCGGCGACGGGGACAACCGCATCGGGCCGGAGCACTGGGCCGCCACCTGCGGCACCATCCCCTGGGAAATCCTCTGCGGCTTCAAGCATCGGTTGCCGCGGCTCCGTCCCGAGGAGGCCTGTCACAGGCGCTGATAAGCTTTGCCAGCCCCTGGAGAGGTGGCTGAGTGGTTGAAAGCGGCTCCCTGCTAAGGAGTTACAGGAGGCAACTTCTGTCGAGGGTTCGAATCCCTCCCTCTCCGTTCCCTGGTTCTGCAGCTCCCGCGCCGCTTCTGGCTCACTGAAGCGTGGGCCTGCTTCCGCGCTGTTGCTCAGTGGCGGCCGCCTTCTCGGCAGGCCACACCCCTGGATCCAGCGCGCTGGCTTTCAGCAGGCCGGCAGCCAGCTGGGGCAACAGGCGGGCATCCTGCGCCCGCTCGCGCCCCTCGCTGAACACCACCAGCAGGAAGGGCCGATGGCCCTCCATTTCCACATAGGCAGCATCGTGGCGGGCCTGACTCATCCAGCCCGCCTTGCTCCAGAGCCGGGCGGACAACGGCAGCCCTTCACCGAGAAAGCCATCCACCTGATTCTCCGGATCCGCCGCCCGCAGCGCTGGATCGAGCGAGCGCCGCAGCAGCTCGCGCATGCGGGCGCTCGCCAGGGGCGAAACGAAGGCACCCGCCATGACGGCATGCAGCAGGCGGGCGGTGGCATCGGCGCTCAGCCGGTTGCGGTTGGCGCGGTCGGGTCCGTAGAACTGGCGCTCCCGCCCGTAAGGGCCATCGCCCCAGGTCTTCTGACAGAGGTTGCAGGCCTCCATCTCAGGCCAGCCCAGGCTGGCGAACCAGCGGTTCACCAGCTGGCGTTGCGCCATCCAGGCCTCCAGAGCGCCCGGAGGCAGGTCAGGGCCGCTGGTGGTGCCTGTCAGCAGATCCACCACGTAGCCGGTGGCGTCGTTGCTTGAGTCACGGATCATGTCGGCGAGGGAGCGCCGCAGCTCCGGCGACTCCTCCAGCAACTGGCGCTGCAGCCAGGCTTCCGCCGCCGCCAGATAGAAGAGCTTCACCACGCTGGCGGGGTAGACGGAGCGGGTACCCGCCCAGCTCGCCCCGGCCGGCGGCAGGGCCCAGAACGTCGCCGGATCGAGCCCATCGGCCTGGCCGATCAACGAGGTGTCGTACCGCAGCCAGGTGACGGCAAGCTGATCGGCAAGGCCGGGCCTGCCCTGCCCTTCCAGTTCGCGGAGCCGCTCCTGCAGGATCGTGCCCATGGCCCCATCCGGGCGATAGAACGCCATCGATGTCAGCCACAGCAATGGTGAGATTAGGCACCCCCGCAGCGATGGAACTGCTGGTGACCGGCAGCCGCTGGCGCCTGCTGGCCCCGTTGGACGGGTACAGCCGCCCCAGCGGGGCGGGGCTCGCCACCCAGGCTGCGGCAGGGCGCTGCCTGGAGGTGCTCCAGGCCGCAACGCCGCCGGAGGGCAGGCTGAGGGTGCGGCTGCTCGAAGACGGCTACAGCTGCTGGTTGGACGCGGGCGAACTGGCCGGCAGGGCGGAGGCGATAGCGCGCCCGTGGCCACGGCTGCTGACGGCGGAAGCGATCCAGGCCCGGCTGCCTGAGGTGCTGGCCTTCGCTGCCGGCGCCGCCGCCCGCCCCAACCACTACCTCTGGGGAGGCACCACCGGCCCCCACTACGACTGCTCCGGGTTCATCCAGAGCGCGTTTGCCCAGGCGGGGATCTGGATTCCCCGTGACGCCTATCAACAGGAGCGGTTCTGCCAGCCGGTGGCGGTGGGCCCCTCCACCCTGACGTTGCTGCGACCGGGGGACCTGATCTTCTTCGGCCGTCCGCAGCGCTGCACCCATGTGGGGCTGCACCTGGGCTCCGGGCGCTATCTGCACAGCTCCGGACGCGACCACGGCCGCAACGGTCTGGGCGTCGACCAGCTGGCTCCCCGGGACACGCATCCGGTGGCCAGCCACTACCGACGGGAACTGCGGGGCGCCGGCAGGGTGGTCCACTGCCATGACGGCAGCCCACTCCCGTAAGTTGCAGGCTCACCTCTGTCCGCCAGCCCCATGAGCGCGCCCCTCCGGCTGGAGCTCTCGGTGGTGATCCCGCTCTACAACGAAGAAGAAAGCCTGCCGCCGCTGGTGGAGCAGGTGCTGAGCGCCGTGCGTCCTCTGGGCCGGACCTTCGAACTGGTGCTCGTCGACGACGGCTCCACCGACCGCACCGCCGAGGTGCTGACCGGGCTGGCGGCACGTGTGCCGGAGCTGGTGGCCGTGCTGCTGCGGCGGAACTACGGCCAGACGGCTGCGATGGCGGCGGGTTTCGATGCCAGCACCGGCGCCATGATCGTGACCCTCGACGGGGATCTGCAGAACGATCCGGCCGACATCCCACTGCTGCTGGAGCGGCTGGAGGATGGCTACGACCTGGTGAGCGGCTGGCGGCACCTGCGCAAGGACGCCGCCGTGCAACGGCTGCTGCCGTCGTTGATCGCCAACCGGCTGATCGCGCGGGTGACGGGGGTGCGCCTGCACGATTACGGCTGCTCGCTCAAGGCTTACCGCCGTGAAGTGGTGGCTGACATGAACCTCTACGGCGAGCTGCATCGCTTCCTTCCGGCACTCGCGTTCATCGAGGGCGCCCGGATCGCCGAGGTGAAGGTGAACCACCACCCACGGCGCTTCGGCACCAGCAAATACGGCATCGATCGCACCTTCCGGGTGCTGATGGATCTGCTCACGGTCTGGTTCATGAAGCGGTTTCTCACCCGGCCCATGCACGTGTTCGGGTTCGGGGGGCTGGCCTCCCTGGCGGTGGGCCTGCTGCTCTGCCTCTATCTGCTGGGCGAGAAGGTTTTCCTCGATGCCGATATCGGCAATCGTCCTCTGCTGCTGGTGGCGGTGCTGGCGATCGTGGCCGGCATCCAGTTGTTCTGCTTCGGGCTGCTGGCGGAGCTGCAGATGCGCACGTATCACGAAAGCCAGGGGCGGCCCATCTACCGGGTGCGACAGACCCTCAAGGGGCCCCGTGGCGCTGAGCTGGCCGCAGCGGTGGGTACGGCCTGAGCGATGGGTGTGTCCTGGCCGGATTGAACTTTTATGTCGCCCTGTGCAGGCTTCTGAGCCTGGCCGAAAGCGATCCTTACAGTACCGGCGGTTGCTGTATTGGCCCACGCCATGACTGGAGAATTCGTAGCTGCCTGGCTGCCGTCGGTGTTCGTGCCTCTGGTGGGAATCCTCGGTCCTGCTGTCGCCATGGCCCTGCTGTTCAACGTGATCGAAGCCCGCGACTGAACCGGTGCACGGGTCAACGCCCGCCGGTCTTTCGCTCCGCCCGTTCGCCTCCCCTTCGCTCGCTTCATCTCATGACCGTCCACCCCGTCGCCGACCCCACCGTCGGCAACCTGGCCACCCCGATCAACAGCAGCTACTTCAGCAAGGCGTTTCTGAACGCGCTGCCCGCCTACCGTCCGGCGTTGTCCCCCAACCGGCGTGGCCTTGAAGTGGGCATGGCCCACGGCTTCTTCCTCTACGGCCCCTTCGCTCTCACCGGGCCGCTGCGTCTCACCGAGTACGCCAGCACCGCCGGCCTGCTGGCCACGATCGGTCTGGTTTCGATCCTCACGGTGTGCCTGTCGATCTACGGCACTGCCGGCACCGGCCCCAACGTGCAGCCCCCCGACGCCACGATCGACAATCCCCCCGCAGACCTCTTCACCAAGGCCGGTTGGGCTGAGTTCGCCAGCGGCTTCTGGCTGGGTGGTTGCGGCGGCGCCGCCTTCGCCTGGTTCCTGGCCGGCACCGCTCTGGTGGCTCCGCTCACCAACCTCGCCGGTGGCGTCTGGAGCGTGAACTGAATCCGCTGAATCTTCAGCGCTCATCTCGAAGCCCCGCCCTGGCGGGGCTTTTTTCATGGCCTGATCCAGACCGGCGCAGGCTCTGGCGCAGGAGCAGCAGCGCCAGCAGCCTGGGCGTGACGAAGCGGCTCCGGAGTGGGGGCAGTTTCTGTAAGGATTGGTGAACGACAGGCTTGAGTTGCGGGATCGGGTCCATGTCGGTGTCTGGTCCGTTTCTGCGCCGGCCGGTGCTCACCTTGGTGGTGACCCTGCTGATCCTGCTGGCGGGAGCGATCTCCCTGCCAGCCCTGCAAGTGGAGAACTTGCCACCGATCGCACCCATCCGGGTGAGCGTGCGCGCCAGCTACCCCGGCGGCGGCGCCCTCGCCGTGGAGCAGGGGGTCACCACCCCGCTGGAGCGCCAGCTCAACGGCCTGGAGCGCCTCGAGAGCATCCGTTCCAGCAGCTCGGCGAACGGCAGCACGATCACGCTCACCTTTGAGGGCGGCAATCCCGAGCTCAACCAGATCAACGCCCAGAACGAAGCCACGCTGGCCAACCGTCAGCTGCCCCCGCAGGTGTCACGGCTGGGCGTGCAGGTGCGGCGCAGTTCCGACGACCTGCTGATGGTGCTCGGCTTCAGCGCCAAGGAAGGCGTCTACTCGCCGTCGTTCCTGAGCGGCTGGGTGGATCAACAGCTGCGCGATTCTCTCCAGCGGGTTCCGGGGGTGGGCAACGTCACCGCGTTCGGCGGCGGGGATCTCGCCTTCCGGCTGTGGCTGGATCCGGTGGAGCTGGAAAAGCGTCAGCTCACGATTCTTGATGTGGAGCGTGCCCTGGCCGAGCAGAACGTCTTGGCTGCTCTCGGTCAGGTGGGCGACGCCCCCAGCCCCCCCGGGCAGCAGATCACCCTGCCCCTGGAGATGGAAGGGCGCCTGCGCAGTGTGCGTGAGCTCGAGCAACTGGTGGTGAGCCGCACCGCCGGTGGTGGCGTCGTGCTGCTCAAGGACGTGGGGCGGGTGGATCTCGACCTCGAGAGTTTTGAGAGCACCGGCATGAACCTGAAAGGGGATCCGGTGGTGGCCGTGCAGATCTTCCAGCGCGATGGCTGCAACGCCCTGGCAGTGAGCGATGCCGTCAATGCCAGCCTCGATCGGCTGGCCGATCAGTTTCCACCCGGTGTGGAGGTGCAGCGGATCGTCGATGTGGCCGACACCGTGCGGGAAAGCATCGACCTCACCACCGCCAGCCTGCGGGACGCTGTGGTGTTGGTGCTGGTGGTGCTGCTCCTGGCCCTCGGCAACAGCCGGCTGGCGGTGGTCACGGCCGTGGCCGTGCCGGTGGCCCTGATCGGCAGCCTCAGCCTCCTGTGGGTCACCGGCAGCTCGATCAACACTCTGAGCCTGTTCGGCATGGTGCTGGCCACTGGCCTGGTGGTGGATGACGCGATCGTGGTGAGTGAAGACATCGGCCGGCGCCTCGAGCAGGGGGAATCACCGGCGATGGCCGCACGCAACGCCATGCAGGAGCTGGGCGGGGCTGTGATCGCCACCTCGCTGGTGCTGGTGGCTGTGTTCCTGCCGGTGCTGGCCATGTCCGGCAGCGTCGGCCGGCTCTACCAACCGATCGCGATCACGATCAGCGCCACGATCCTGTTCTCCACGATCAATGCGCTCACCTTCACGCCGGTGGCGGCGGCCTGGCTGCTTGCCCACGGCTGGCAGGAGCCGAATCGGCTTAGGAGGCTGCTGCGGCAGCCACAGGTGTGGCTGGAGCACCTGGGCCATCACTACGGTCGTGCCCTCGAGCGCAGCTTTCGTTGCCGGCGCCTCGTGCTGCTGGGGCTGGTGGGGGGCATCGTGCTGGCGGTCTGGGGCCTGGGGCAACTGCCCACCGGATTCATCCCCCAGGAAGACGAGGGCCAGATCCGGGGCGTGGTGGTGCTTCCCGGCGGTGCCTCGGTCCAGGCCACGGAAGCTGTGCTGGACAAGGTGCGGGAACGGGTGGTGGAAGAGCCGATGGTGCGGATCGCCAACTTCTATGCCGGGCGTTCCTTCGGTGACAGCGCCCCCAACCGCGGCAGCTTCTTCATCCGGCTCAAGGAGATGAGCGAACGGGGCACCGGCCGTGAAAACAGCAACGTGGCTGTGGCCCAACGGCTGGAGCGGCGGCTGCGGGCAGAGATCACCGACGCCGCTGTGCAGGTGAGTGTGCCGCCAACGGTGCGCGGCTTCGGTGGCGAAGGTGGTCTGGAGCTGGAAATGCTGGACGTCAGTGCCGGACGGCTTGACCTGGCGGCGTTTGAGCAGGAAACGCGCCGCTTCATCGCAGCCGCCAATGCCAGCGGCGACTTTGAGCGGGTCAGTACGCGCTTCAGCGCGGACGCCCCACTGCTGCGCCTACTGCCCGACCGGCTGCGCATGGCCTCGCTGGGGGTGGAGCTCAACACTGTGGTCAACACGCTGGGCTCCAGCTTCGGAAGCCGCTACGTGAATGACACCTTCGAGAGCGACCGTGTGCGCCGTGTGGTGGTGCAGCTCGACGGCAGCAGTCGCAACACAGCAGACGATGTGCTTGCCCTGCAGGTGCGCAGCAGCACCGGTGAGCTGATCCCCCTGCGTGAGGTGGTTCGCATCGAGCAGTCCACAGGCCCCACCACCATCAACCGCAGCCGGCTGTCGCGCTCCATCACGATTCAGGCCGTGCCGCGCTCCGGGCTCAGCACGGGGCAGGCGATCGCCCGCCTCGAAGCCATCCAAGAGGACATGGGGAATCCCTTGACGGATCTGGAGTGGGTGGGACTGGCGCGCGAGGAACAGCAGGCGGGCGGCAAAACGCTGCAGCTGTTCGTGTTCGGCGTGGTGGTGGTTTACCTGGTGTTAGCCGGGCTCTACGAGAGCTTTCTCGACCCGCTGATCATCCTTGTCACCGTGCCACTCGCCATGCTTGGGGCGCTGGTGGGCCTGGCCAGCCGGGGATTGTTCCTGGATGTGTATGCCCAGGTGGGCTTGCTGGTGCTGGTGAGTCTGGCGGCGAAGAACGGGATCCTGATTGTGGAATTCGCCAACCAGCGGCTCCAGCAAGGAGCCGGCTTGAGGGAAGCGATTGAAGAATCGGCCATCAGTCGCCTGCGGCCGATTCTGCTCACCGCGGTGTCCTCCTTGGTTGGATTTCTGCCGCTGGTGTTCGCCACCGGCGCCGGCTCTGCAAGCCGCATCAGCATCGGCACCGTGGTGTTTTCAGGCTTGTTGGTATCCACGCTGCTCACCCTCTTCGTGGTGCCGGTGATGTACCTGGAGATGAAGCTGCTGGAGGGAAGAAAGTGGTGGCCCCAGCGAAAACGTACGTCAGCGGCGGCCGATTCCCGGCAAGGCTGACAGCAAGAGAGTGCCTGTACAGCACAGGTGCCTTGGGAGGATCTAAGGCTGAAGACTCATGACCCTGACGAACCACCTCTGTCTGGGCGCGACACTGCCCAGATCTTCCCAAGTCACACGGACAAGATGCGGAGCTGAACCAAAGCAGGCTGATTGGGCGCCACACTTATCACAAGCAAGGCTGGCAAGGTGCGGGCCTGAACCAACGCAGACCAGACGTCCGCCACCTTTCTTTTCATCGAGCCCCGAATCGGCTCAAGCACGCAACGCTCCTCCATCACGAGACAAAAGAACGCACGGCCCCGCTTGCTGGAGATGGTTCCAGAGGTGTGCAACAGATTGGAACCTTGTGGAGCTGAAGGCTGCTGGGTCCATGGCGCTCAGTGCGTGGCGGCTCGGCCCACACATCGGCCCACACCTGGCCCACACATCGGCCTCACATGGGCCATACAGTGCCCGGTCATCCCACGACAGCACTGCGCCGCACTGAACTCAACTGGACTGGTCTGGTCTGGTCTGGTCTGGTCTGAACAGAACACATGGGGCATTACCGGGACGAAGCCGTAGCGGTGTCGGCCAGGCTGCGCTGCACCATTGCCAGCCGCTCGCCAATGCGGAAGTGATGAGCATGAAAAAACCCCCGGGTGTACCCGGGGGTGAAGGAGGATCGTCCCTCGAAGATCAGGCTGGCCGAAGGGTCAGCCGAATTTGCCGGAGGTGGATGCGATCAAGAAGGCTGCGTATGTGAGCACGTAGCCAACGGAGAAGTGCGCCAGACCGACCACACGGGCCTGAACGATCGAGAGAGCGACGGGCTTGTCACGCCAGCCCACCAGGTTGGCGAGCGGGGTGCGCTGGTGTGCCCAGACGATGGTTTCGATCAGCTCCTGCCAGTAACCGCGCCAGGAGATCAGGAACATGAAGCCAGTGGCCCACACCAGGTGACCGAAGAGGAACATCCAGGACCAGACGGCCAGGTTGTTCGACCCGAACGGGTTGTACCCGTTGATCAGCTGGGAGCTGTTGAGCCAGAGGTAGTCGCGGAACCAGCCCATCAGATAGGTGCTGGATTCGTTGAACTGAGCCACGTTGCCCTGCCAGATCGCCAGGTGCTTCCAGTGCCAGTAGAAGGTGACCCAACCCACCGTGTTCAGGGCCCAGAACACCGACAGGTAGAAGGCGTCCCAAGCAGAGATGTCACAGGTGCCGCCACGGCCGGGGCCGTCGCAGGGGAAGGAGTAGCCGAAGTCCTTTTTATCGGGCATCAGCTTGGAACCACGGGCGTCCAGAGCACCTTTGACCAGGATCAAGGTGGTGGTGTGCAGGCCAAGCGCGATGGCGTGGTGCACGAGGAAGTCGCCAGGGCCGATGGGGAGGAACACATCGGTGTTGCCATTGATGGCATCGAGCCAGAAGTGATCACCAGGGATGTTGGCCGAAGCCAGGCTGGCGGCACTGCTGGGGTTCGAGAGAAGCACATCCATTCCGTACATGGCTTTGCCGGAGGCAGCCTGAACGAACTGGGCAAACACGGGCTCGACCAGGATCTGCTTCTCGGGGGTACCGAACGCCACGACCACGTCGTTATGGACGTAGAGGCCGAGGGTGTGGAAACCGAGGAACAGGGAGACCCAGCTGAGGTGGCTGATCAGAGCTTCTTTGTGATCAAGCATCCGAGCCAGAACATTGTTCTTGTTGGCTTCGGGGTCGTAATCACGAATGAAGAAGATCGCACCGTGAGCAAAGGCACCAACCATCAGGAAGATGGCGATGTACTGGTGGTGGGTATAGAGAGCAGCCTGCGTTGTGTAGTCCTTGGCGATGAACGCGTAGGACGGCATGGCATACATGTGCTGCGCCACCAGGCTCGTGACCACACCCAGCGAAGCCAGGGCAAGACCGAGCTGGAAGTGGAGCGAGTTATTGACGGTGTCGTAGAGGCCCTTGTGCCCAGCGCCGAGGTCACCAGGGGTGCCCTTGGGGGGGTTGTGAGCATCAAGGATTTCGCGGATCGAGTGACCGATCCCGAAGTTGGTCCGGTACATGTGACCGGCGATCACGAAGATGCAGCCGATCGCCAGATGGTGATGGGCAATGTCCGTGAGCCAGAGCGCCTCAGTCTGGGGGTGGAAGCCGCCCAGGAAGGTGAGGATCGCGGTGCCGGATCCCTCAGCGGTACCGAACACCTGGTTAACGGTGTCGGGGTTCTCGGCATACACACCCCAGTTGCCGGTGAAGAACGGAGCCAGGCCGGCGGGGTGGGGCAGCACGTTGAGGAAGTTGTCCCAGCCGACGTGCTGACCGCGGGCTTCGGGAATCGCCACGTGGACCAGGTGACCGGTCCAGGCGATGGAACTGAAGCCGAACAGAACAGCCAGGTGGTGGTTCAGACGGGATTCAGCGTTCTTGAACCAGGCCAGGGAAGGCCGGAACTTGGGCTGAAGGTGAAGCCAGCCAGCGAACAGAGCCCAGGCCGACAGGATCATCATGAAGATGGAACCCTGATAAAGCTCGGCGTTGGTCTTCATTCCGATCGTGTACCACCAGTGGTACAGGCCGGAATAAGCGATGTTCACCGGAGAGGTGGCACCCGCCTGAGTGAAGGCGGTGATGGCCCCTTGGCCGAAGTGAGGATCCCAGATCGCGTGAGCGATGGGACGGACATGCAGCGGATCGGCGACCCACTGCTCGAAGTTGCCCTGCCAGGCGATATGGAACAGGTTGCCGGAAACCCAGAGGCCAATGATGGCCAGATGACCGAAGTGGGTGGAGAAGAGCTTCTGGTAAAGCTTCTCCTCGGTCATCCCGTCATGGCTCTCGAAGTCGTGAGCCGTGGCGATGCCGTACCAGATACGGCGGGTCGTCGGGTCCTGTGCCAGACCCTGGCTGAACGAAGGAAATTTCGTTGCCATTGGGAAAGGTCAGGTGTGAGGTCAGCCGACCGCGATGAGTCGGGACAGGAAGAAGGCCCAGGTGGTAGCGATACCGCCCAGAAGGTAGTGAGCAACGCCCACGGCACGACCCTGAGTGATGCTCAGAGCACGTGGCTGGATGGCCGGAGCCACTTTCAGCTTGTTGTGAGCCCAGACGATGGACTCAATCAGCTCTTGCCAGTAGCCGCGGCCGCTGAACAGGAACATCAGGCTGAAAGCCCAGACGAAGTGAGCACCCAGGAACATCAGGCCATAAGCACTGGAAGAGGTGCCGTAGCTGTTGATGACCTGAGCAGCCTGCGCCCAGAGGAAATCGCGCAACCAGCCATTGATGGTGATGGCGCTCTGAGCGAAGTTGCCATTGGTGATGTGCTGAACGCTGCCGTCCGCATTCACCGTGCCCCACACATCGCTCTGCATCTTCCAGCTGAAGTGGAAGATCACGATGGAGATGGAGTTGTACATCCAGAAGAGGCCGAGGAACACGTGGTCCCAAGCCGAAACCTGGCAGGTACCGCCACGGCCGGGGCCGTCGCAGGGGAAGCGGAAGCCCAGGTTCGCCTTATCGGGGATGAGCCTGGAGCTGCGGCTGTAGAGCACACCCTTCAGCAGGATCAGCACGGTGACGTGGATCGTGAAGGCGTGGATGTGGTGGACCATGAAGTCGGCCGTCCCCAGGGGGATCGGGCCGGCGGCCACCTTGCCACCCACAGCAACAACGGCGCCATTGAACACTTCGCTCACACCGGCCAGCGCGTTGGGCGCTGTGGTGCCGGCGGCAGCGGCGTGCAGGCTCTGAATCCATTGAGCGAAGATGGGCTTCAGCTGAATGGCGGTGTCGCTGAACATGTCCTGGGGACGGCCCAGGGCACGCATGGTGTCGTTGTGGATATAGAGACCGAAGCTGTGGAAGCCAAGCCAGATGCACACCCAGTTGAGGTGGCTGATCAGGGCATCACGAGCTTTCAGAACCCGGTCAAGCACGTTGTCGATGTGCTGGGCAGGGTCGTAATCGCGGATCAGGGCAATGGCCGCGTGAGCGCCAGCACCCACCACCAGGAATCCGCCGATCCACATGTGATGTGTGAACAGCGAGAGCTGGGTGGCGTAGTCGATGCCGATGTAGGGATAGGGGGGCATCGAATACATGTGGTGCGCCACGATGATCGTGAGCGAACCGAACAGGGCGAGGTTGACCGCCAGCTGGGCGTGCCAGGAGGTGGTCATGAACTCGAACAGGCCGTCGTGACCCTTGGGTGCGGGGAACAGCAGGGGATCGCCCTTCTGACCCTCAAGGATCTCCTTGATGCTGTGGCCGATGCCCCAGTTGGTGCGGTACTGGTGGCCGGCAACGATGAACAGGACAGCGATCGCCAGGTGGTGATGCGCGATGTCCGTCATCCAGAGGCTGCCCGTGACGGGATTCAGCCCACCTTTGAAGGTGAGGAAATCGCTGTAGGCGGCCCAGTTGCCCGTGAAGAAGGCGGAAAGGCCCGCTCCGAAACCGGGGAACAGCTGAGCGATCAGGTCCTGGTTGAGGAATTCGTGGGGGAGGGGAATGTCCGCCACCGAGGCGATGGTCTTGCCGTTGAGCACCAGCGGCTTGCCGGCATCCATGGCATCCATCAGGGCCGTGGTCGGCAGGGACACGTGCAGGAGATGGCCCGTCCAGGACAGGGACCCCAGCCCGAGCAGACCGGCCAGATGGTGGTTGAGCATCGACTCAACGTTCTGGAACCACTCCAGCTTGGGAGCTGCCTTGTGGTAGTGGAACACACCGGCGTTGAGCATCAGACCGGCCATCACCAGGGCGCCGATTGCCGTGCAGAGCAACTGGAACTCACTGGTGAAACCCCAGGCTCTCCACACGTGGAAAAGGCCTGAGGTGATCTGGATGCCGTGGAAGCCGGCGCCCACATCGGCGTTGAGAATTTCCTGGCCGAAAATGGGCCAGACCACCTGAGCACTCGGTTTGACGTGCAGGGGGTCGGCCAGCCAGCCGGTGTAGTTGGAGAAGCGGGCACCGTGATAGAAGGCGCCGCTCAGCCAGATGAAGATGACGGCCAGATGGCCGAAGTGAGCGCTGAAGATCTTCCGGGAGACCTCTTCAAGGTCGCTCGTGTGGCTGTCGAAATCGTGAGCGTTGGCGTGGAGGTTCCAAACCCAGGTGGTGGTTTTGGGACCTTTGGCGAGGGTGCGATCGAAATGCCCGGGCTTGCCGAACAGTTCGAAGGTCGCAGGAACGGTGTTCCTGTCAACCATGTCCTTCGCCGTTTTCCCACGCTCTGGTGGGCTGATGGTCATCGAGACGTTCCTCGAGGGACGGGATCGAGGTGGAGGTGGAGGTCCACCGCTCCGGCCGGGTGCAGGCACCTGGCCGGCGGGCCGAACAGCACCGCGGATCGGAATCCGCCATGCCGTTGACTCCAGAGGGCAGGGGCATGGCGAAAGCCAAAACCCGTTGCCACGACTGGGGCAAGGGCCCCGATGAGGGGACCGCTGGCGAGAGTATAGGGGCGAGCTTCTGGCCGTTTGCCGAGGAAGTAACAAAGGTTCAATCCCCTGGCTCTCCTGTCTGGGACTGGGCTCTCCCGCCCGATTCTTGTCATTGAAATGCGGGCGATAAGCCCCCATTTGTTATCCGGCAAATCAGGATGTTCGATCGTTGATTCAAGTCCTCAGGAGAGCATGGATTCTTGGCTCACCAATGGGCCAGCAGAATGCCCAGGCCGTCGTCAGGGCAGGAGCAACGAGATGGTCATGGCGAGCCTGCCTGCCCGGAAGCTGCCGCACGCGCGAGGTTCAAGCACCTTGGGGCGGGCCATCAGCGCCGGCCTGCTGTGCCTCACCGTGTTGCTCAGCGGAGGCTGGAGCTGGAGAAACGCCGGCTCACCTCCGCCTTCCGCGGCGCCGGCTCCGCTTGCCAGCGGCACCATGCACGAAGTCGCGCCGCCCCGCCCCACCGAGCAACTCAAGGAGCTGCTCAGCGCCCATCGCCCGCAGCTCACGATCGTTGCGCCGGCGCCGGACACTGTTCTTCCTGCAGGCCCCTGGACCCTGGAGCTGCGTGTGGCTGACTGGCCGCTGGCGGGGAGCAACCCAGGCACTCCCGGCCCCCATCTGGTGGTGCAGCGCGACCAGGAGAGACCGATCCGGATCGGTGCGGCGCCTGCCAGCCACAGCGATGAGGTCTCCGCCGATCCGCGCACTGTGAAGGTGCCGATGGAGCCGCTCACCCCGGGGAGCCATCGGATCAGCGTCTACGCCGCCTACCCCTGGGGCGAAGCGGTGAAAGCGCCCGGCGCCAGCACCCAGATCCGGTTGCACCGGGCCGCCGCCAACCCCCTGGGGGTGCCACAACCCGCCAGCCCCCAGCTGATTCCGGCCATTCCTTTCGACCTGATCCAGGCAGAACCGGTGCTGATCGACTGGCTGCTGTTCGATGCCCCCCTGCAGCACCTGCGCGACGGCGACGACAGCTGGCGGTTGCGGATCACCCTCAACGGCGACAGCTTCCTGGTGGACCGTCAGACCCCGATCTGGCTGAAGGGACTGGCCAGCGGGGAAAGCGCCATCCAGCTGGAACTGCTTGATGGAAGGGGCGACCCGCTCAATCCACCCTTCAACGCCCTGGTGACGGCGTTGACACTCACGGCCGGGGCTTCACCGCGCTGGCCCTCCGCTCCCCTCAATGACGCTGAGCTGAACCGGGCCCTCCTAGGAGGAACGGTCGCCTCCTCCTCCGCAGATCCATCCCCGCCCAATCCGCAGTCGCCGCAAGGGAAGCCATCCTCGGCTGGGCAGTCATCTGCTGCTTGGAAATCCTCTGCTTCTGGGCAATCCCCTGCTCCTGGGCCGTCTTCGTTTGCTGGCGCGTTGCCTGCTTCTGGGCCGCAGGAGATGGAGCGGCTCGGCGGCGGGGCTTCAGAGCGCTCACGGCCGCAGGATCCAAGCAGCAGCTTTGGCGCCAGCCCTGCGGAGGGGGATCCAGCGGCGGAGGGGGGCGCAGAGGCAAAGACGAAGGCCGAAGCGGAGGAGCAGGAACCTCTCGCTGCCCCCGTCGCTGCACCGTCTGCCACTGCGGGGCTTTCCGCTGCCGGCCTGGCAGACGGGGAAGAGGCGGGCCAAGCACCAACCGCGGAGCAGGACGCCCCCCCACCTGAGCGTGAACCCGCCAGCCAACCGGAACGTCAGCCCAAAGCCGAAATGGAAACTCGGCTCAACGCTGGTCGTGAACCTGGGCCCGAAATCGAACCAGAACACGGACCAGAAGATCAACCAGCCCGTGGCGATGGGGTCGCTTCCAACCCTGCTGCCCCTCGCGAAGACGCTGCCGACGATGGACTGACAGCGGGCCCGTCCGCCGCTGCGGGCGAATCACCGGCGGTCGGGCGTGCCAGGTTCGGCGCATGAACGACCCCACAACTGACGCCTTGCCCTTTCCCTGCCGGGGATTCAGCCTCAGTCCTGCCGGCCAGCCCCTGCTTCAACAGCTGCGCCAGGCCGGGCTGGTGCAGGACATCGCCAGCCCCGAGGAAGCCGGCGGCACCTATCTGACGCGGGAGTGGGGCAGCAGCCGCTCCTTCGTGGCTGTGGGTGCCTGCGGCGCCATCACCCGGCTGATCGCGCCACTGCTGCAGGGCAAAAACCAGGACCCGGCGGTGGTGGTGGTGGACCCGGCCGGACGCTTCGCCATCCCGCTGCTGGGCGGCCATGGAGCCGGGGCAGAGCGTCTGAGCCAGCAGGTGGCGGCCCTGCTGGGCGGCCAGGCCGTGCTCACAGGCACCAGCAGCGGCAGCGGCCGCCTCGCCCTTGATTGCTACGGCACCGCGTGGGGGTGGCGGCGCGGCAGCGGCGACTGGAATGGCCTGATGCAGGCAGCGGCCAGGGGGGAGCAGCCACTGGTGCAGCAGACCAGCGGCTCCCCCCTCTGGCGCGAGCTTGAGGCGAGCCAGCAGCTCAGCGGCGTGCCCGACGCGGCAGCTCCTGTGCTGGTAATCAGCGATCAAGTGGGCATGGGCTGTCGCTGGCACCCTCCCAGCCTCTGGTTGGGGGTGGGCTGCGAGCGCGGCACCAGCTTCACCCTGCTGGAGCGAGCGGTGCTGACTGCGCTGCAGGAGGCTGGGTTGGCGCCGGAGGCCGTCGCCGGTCTGTGCAGCGCCGACCGCAAAGGGGATGAGCCGGCACTGCTGGCACTGGCCGCTGAGCGCCAGTGGCCGCTGCGGCTGTTCAGTGCCGCCGAGCTCGCCGTTGTGCCGGTGCCGACCCCATCAGCGGCCGTGGCGCGGGAGATGGGCACGGCCAGCGTGGCGGAGGCGGCAGCCCTGCTGGCCGCCGGGCCCGGGGGCTGCCTGCGCCAGGCCAAGCGCATCGAACGCTGCCGCAGCGACGAGCGAGGAGCCGCCACGGTGGCGGTCGCGGCCGCCGCCGCGCAGTGGGCGCCGCAACGGGGCCAGCTGCATCTGATCGGCAGCGGGCCTGGCGAGCTGGCCCTGCTCACTCCCGATGCCCGTGCCGCACTGGCGGCGAGCACGGTCTGGGTGGGCTACGGCCTTTACCTCGACCTGCTGGAGCCACTGCGCCGGCCCGATCAGCTGCGCTGCGACGGCCAGCTCACCCTGGAGCGGGAACGGTGCCGCCAGGCGCTGGAGCTGGCGATGCAAGGCCTGACGGTGGCACTGGTGTCATCGGGCGACAGTGGCATCTACGGCATGGCAGGGCTGGCGCTGGAGTTGTGGCTGGCCCAGCCGGCCGAGGCCCGCCCCGGCTTCACGGTGCATCCGGGCATTTCCGCGCTGCAGCTGGCGGCCGCTCGCGCCGGAGCCCCCTTGATGCACGATTTCTGCACCATCAGCCTGAGCGACCGGCTCACCCCCTGGGAAACGATCGAAACCCGCCTGCGCGGGGCTGCTGCCGGGGATTTCGTGGTGGCCCTCTATAACCCGCGTTCGCGCGGACGCGACTGGCAACTGGCCCGGGCCTGCTCCCTGCTGCTTGAACAGCGGGGCGGCGACACGCCGGTGGCCCTTGCCCGGCAGCTGGGGCGGCAGGACGAGCAGGTGAGCCTGCACCGTCTGGCGGACCTGCCGGTGGCGGAGGTGGACATGCTCACGCTGGTGCTGATCGGCAACAGCACCACACGGATTCAGGACGGCCGCATGGTGACCCCGCGCGGTTACCCCGGGGCTGATCTGGCCTAGAGAGGGGTGGGTCTGGCCTGAGGTGGTGCGGACCAGGCACGCGATGGTGCACGCCAGGCCTGAGCCGCGGTGGACCGGGCTCAAGACGGTGACGATGCACCGAAATCAGCGTACGCCTTGAAGTTGAAAGTCGGGATGACAGGATTCGAACCTGCGGCCCCTTCGTCCCGAACGAAGTGCGCTACCAAGCTGCGCTACATCCCGATGGGGAGAGGATAGGCGATCGCCGCTCCGGGGCCCCTAAATTCATGGGCTGTTCAGGCGTGGGTCCGTGTCGCAGCTCAAACCCGACTGGCTGCGCGTCAAAGCCCCGCAACGGGAGCGCATCGGCGCGGTTGCCGACCTGTTGGTCGACCTCAAGCTGAACACGGTCTGCCAGGAAGCCAGTTGCCCCAACATCGGCGAGTGCTTCGCCGGTGGCACGGCCACGTTCTTGATCATGGGGCCGGGCTGTACCCGGGCCTGCCCTTACTGCGACATCGATTTCGACCGCAGCGTGCGGGAGCTGGATCCCACCGAACCGGCACGGCTGGGCGAGGCCGTGGCGCGGCTGGGTCTGCAGCATGTGGTGATCACATCGGTGAACCGCGACGACCTCGACGACGGGGGCGCCAGCCAGTTTGTGGCCTGTATCGCCGCCGTGCGTCAGCGCTCCCCCGGCACCACCATCGAGCTGCTGATCCCCGACCTCTGCGGCAACTGGGAGGCCCTTGCCGCCGTCATGGCAGGTAGGCCTGAGGTGTTGAACCACAACATCGAAACGGTGCCGCGTCTTTACCGGCAGGTGCGTCCACAGGGGGTGTACAGCCGCTCGCTGGAACTCCTGGCGCGGGTTCACGACCAATGGCCAGCCACGTACACCAAATCAGGCCTGATGGTCGGTCTGGGCGAAACCGACGCCGAAGTGCTCGACGTGCTCGCCGACCTGCGCCAGCACCACGTCGACATCGTGACGATCGGCCAGTACCTCTCTCCAGGGCCGAAACACCTGGCCGTTCAGCGTTTCGTGGAGCCGGCCACCTTTGCAGCCTTCCGCCAGCAGGGGGAAGGGGAGCTGGGATTCCTGCAGGTGGTGAGCTCACCGCTCACCCGCAGCAGCTACCACGCCGGGGAGGTACGGCGGCTGATGCGGGAACATCCCCGCGGCGACGCCAACCTCGGCAAGGAAACCGGGGCAGGCGGCACAGCACAGCCCCTGGTGGCAACGCGGAGCTAGTGGGGCCCTAGGCGGGCACCGTGACGCGGCCCTCAGCCAGGCCGACGGTGGCCAGCTCACTGGGGGGAACGAGCACCTTGAAGCGGGGACGCCACTGAGGCCAGTTGGCAAGCACCTCGGCGGCCCGGCGGCTGCCGGTGAGCTCGAGGTGGGTCTCCAGCAATGGCTTGAGCAGTTGCTCCTGCTCGGGGGTGTCCAGCGGAACCATCGAAACGATCTCCGGGTTGAGCCGGGCGGCGAGTCCGTCGTGCTCGTCGAGCAGGAACGCCACACCACCGGTCATCCCGGCGGCCACGTTGCGGCCGGTGCTGCCGAGAATCACCACCACGCCTCCGGTCATGTATTCGCAGGCGTGATCGCCGCTGCCTTCGACCACAGCGACCGCGCCGCTGTTGCGTACGGCGAAACGCTCGCCCGCGCGGCCCAGGGCAAACAACTCGCCGCCGGTGGCGCCATAGAGGCAGGTGTTGCCCAGGATCACCTGGGCGCCGGGATCGGCCGCGCCGGCAGGAGGCACCACCACGAGCCGCCCGCCGTTGATGCCCTTGCCGACGTAATCGTTGGCATCGCCCACCAGAGTGAGCTGCATGCCGCGCAACAGGAAGGCACCAAAGCTTTGGCCGGCCCCGCCCTCAAAGCGGAGATCGAGCAGACCGTTGAAACCCTTGTTGCCGTGAAGCGCGGCGATTTCGCCTGCAACCCGGGCTCCCACACTGCGGTCGGTGGTGAGGATCCGCAGCTGGCGCTGGATCTGGCCATGGCCTTCGATCGCCGCCAGCACCTCCGCGTCCTGCAGGAGGGTGTCTTCGAGGATGGGGCCATTGCCGTGCGCGATCGCCTCGTGCTGCAGCCAGGAACGGTCACCGGCGTGGGGAACCGTGTCCAGCAGGCAGGAGAGATCCACCGAGCTGGTCTTGACCAGCTGCACAGCCCGGCGCTGGAGCAGGTCGTTGCGGCCGATCAGATCCTCCAGCCGCGCCACGCCCAGCACGCTGAGCAACTGGCGCACTTCCTCGGCCACGTAGGCGAAGAAATTCACCACGTGTTCGGGGATGCCAGTGAAGCGCTTGCGCAGCGCCTCCTTCTGGCTGGCCACACCCACGGGGCAATTGTTGGTGTGGCAGACGCGGGCCATGATGCAGCCCTCGGCAATCATGGCCACCGAGCCGAAGCCGAATTCCTCGGCACCGAGCAGGGCGGCCATCACCACGTCCCAACCGGTCTTGAGGCCGCCGTCGGCACGCAGCAACACCCGGTCGCGCAGCCCGTTGGCCAGCAGGCTGCGGTGCACTTCCGACAGACCCAGCTCCCAGGGGCTGCCGGCGTGCTTGATCGAGCTCAGCGGCGAGGCACCCGTGCCTCCGTCGTGGCCGGAGATCTGGATCACATCGGCATTGGCCTTGGCCACACCGGCGGCGATCGTGCCGATGCCGATCTCAGACACGAGCTTCACCGACACCTTCGCGGCCGGATGGACCTGGTGAAGGTCGTGGATCAGCTGGGCCAGATCCTCAATGGAATAGATGTCGTGGTGCGGCGGCGGTGAGATCAAGGCGACGCCGGGTTTGCTGTTGCGCAGCCAGGCGATGTAGGCATCCACCTTGGGGCCGGGCAGCTGGCCGCCCTCGCCGGGCTTGGCTCCCTGGGCCACCTTGATCTCCAGCTGGGTACCGCTGCGCAGATACTCCGGCGTGACACCGAAGCGGCCGGACGCGATCTGCTTGATGGCGGAGCAGGCTGTGTCGCCGTTGCGCAGGCCACCGATGGTGGGAAGGGTGGGGGAATGGCCGCCGGCGTCGACGTCGTGGAGCGGGTGATAACGGGCGGGATCCTCGCCCCCTTCGCCGCTGTTGCTCTTGCCGCCGATGCGGTTCATCGCCACCGCCAGCACTTCGTGGGCCTCACGCGAGAGGGCCCCGAGGCTCATGCCACCGGTGCAGAAACGGGAGCAGATGCTTTCGGCGCTCTCCACCTGATCAAGGGGCAGCGGCTGGGGAGCGGGGGTGAGCTCAAGCAGGTCGCGCAGGGAGGTGACAGGACGGTTCTCCAGGAGGGTGCGGTAGGTGGAGAAGTGGTCGTAGCCGGGGCCCGCCGCCACGGCGGCATGGAGGGCCTTGGCCATCTCCGGGCTGTTGAGATGGAATTCGCCGCCGGTGCGGTATTGAACGAAGCCCATGAACTCCAGCTTGGTGCGATGGAGTTCGGGGAAGGCCTTGGCATGGAAGGTGAGGGTTTCGCTGGCGAGGTCCGCCAGGGTGAGGCCCGCCACCCGGCTGGTGGTGCCACGGAATGCCAGCTCGATCAGGTCGGCGCCGATGCCGATCGCCTCAAAGATCTGAGCCCCGTGATAGCTGGCCAGCATCGAGATGCCGATCTTGGAGAGGATCTTGCGAAGGCCGGCTTCCAGGGCCTGACGCACATTCGCCTGGGCCGCAGCGGCATCAATGGCGGGCAGCCGCCCCCGTTCGATCAGAGAGATGGTCTTGGGCAGCTGCAGCCAGTGGCGCGTGGTTTCCCAGGTGAGCCAGGGGCACACAGCACTGGCACCGAAGCCGATCAGGCAGGCCAGGTGATGGGTGCTCCAGCACTGAGCGGTGTCCACCACCAGAGAGCAATGCAGCCGCAGGCCCAGACCCAGCAGGTGGTGGTGCACCGCCCCCACAGCCAGCAGAGGAGGGATATAGGAGGTGGTGGGTGAAAGACCAGCTCCGCAGCGGTCGGAGAGCACCAGGATTTCGGCCTGGTTTCGGACGGCCTGCTCCGCCTCCTGGCAGAGCCTCTGCACCGCGGCGCCGAGGCCGGCTGGCCCCGCTTCCACCGGCAACAGGGTGGAGAGGGTGATGGTGGCCAGGCCCTGCTCCGGCAGTGCCTTGAGCTCCGCCTCATTGAGCAGCGGCGACTGCAGATGCAGCACCGAGGCAGAACCCGGCTCGGGCCGCAGAGGCGAGCCCCGGCGGCCGAGGTGCATCTCCAGGCTCATCACCAACTCTTCCCGCAGGGGATCGATCGGCGGGTTGGTGACCTGGGCGAAGCGTTGCTTGAAGTAGTCGTAAAGGAGGTGGGGCTTGGAGGACAGCACCGCCAGGGGGATGTCGTCGCCCATGCAATACGTGGGCTCCTTGCCCTGGCCAGCCATGTCCTCGATCACCAGATCGAAGTCTTCGGCGGTGAAGCCGAAGGCGGTCTGGTGCTGCAGCAGGTCGAGGGCTCCGAGGCTCGTCTCGGTGATCCAGGGCCGGCTGTCGAGCGAGCGGCGGTGCTCCAGCAGCCAGGCGCCGTAGGGATGGCGGGCCGCCACTTCCTCCTTCACCTGCCAGTTGCGCAACAGGCGGCCCTGCTCGAGATCGACGGCGAGCATCTGACCGGGGCCGAGCCGGCCCTTTTCGATGATGCGGCTTTCATCGATCTCCAGCACTCCGGTTTCCGATCCCATCGCCACCAGACCGTCGCTGGTGATGCAGTAGCGGGCGGGGCGCAGACCGTTGCGATCGAGCGTGGCTCCCACGCTGCGGCCATCGCTGAACACCAGCAGGGCCGGGCCATCCCAGGGTTCCTGCACACAGGCGGAATAGTCGTAGAAGGCCTGGATCGCCGGCCGTGATTCCAACTCCGGCTGCTGCCGGAACGCCTCGGGCACGAGCGTGAGCAGGCTGTCGGTGATCGGCCGACCGCTGCGCACCATCAGCTCGAGCATGGCGTCGAGGTTGGCGGAATCGCTGAAGGCGGCGTTGACCACCGGCTTGAGATCGTTGGCGGCGTCGCCCCAGATCGCATCGAGGTGCGACTGGGCGGCGTGGGCCCAGTTGATGTTGCCCAGCAGGGTGTTGATCTCGCCGTTGTGACCCAGCAGGCGCATCGGCTGTGCCAGGGGCCAGCGCGGCAACGTGTTGGTGCTGAAGCGGCGGTGGTACACGGCGAAGCTCACCGCGAAGCGTGGATCGCGCAGGTCGGCGTAGAACGCCGGCAGCACCTCGGAGCGCACCATGCCCTTGTAGACGACGGTGCGGCTGCTGAAGGAAGCGAAGTAGAGATCGCTGGGGCCGGGGCCCCAGGCTTCCCGCACCAGATCCCCGACGCGGCGGCGGCAGCGGAACAGCAGGGCTTCGAGCGCATCACCGGCCACCTCACCTTCCACGAGCCATTGCTCGATGGCGGGGGCCGTCTGGCGGGCCAGTGGGCCGAGCACCTCAGGCGCTACAGGCACCTCACGCCAGCCGATGCTGCGCAGGCCCAGGCCGGCGGCCGCCTGCTCACAGAAGGCGCGTGCAACAGCTCGGCGTTCCGCCTCGGCGGGCAGGAACAGCATCGCCAGACCGCGGGGCCGACCCTGTTCGCTGCGGGCGGCGGGCCAGACCGCTTCCAGGTAGGGCCAGGGGATGCCGCAGAGGATGCCGGCGCCATCGCCGGAATCGCCGTCGCCACCGCAGCCACCACGGTGCTCCATGCAATGGAGGCCATGGAGGGCCTGGGCCAGCAAAGCGTGGCTCGCCTCGCCGCTGAGCTGGGCCAGGAAGCCAACGCCGCAGGCATCCCGCTCGCCCGCCACGGCCTCAGGCGCCGGACTGTCGCAATGGGGCCAGACGGGACGGGAGAAGTGAGGCATAGCCCAGGAGAGACCTGCGGTGACCGGCGGCAAACCCGAACTGCGGGATTGACCGCTCCTTGAGGAAGGGGAACTCTAGAGACAGGCCTACGGGGTTAGCGTTCACCACCAACGGAAGCTGGCCTGATGCCGAGGCCTTCGCCATTGCCGGATTCCCCCCGTCGGACCGGGCGGGAAGCCGTTGCCGGCCCTGGCGCCATCCAGGTGATCGGCAGCCTGAAACGTGGGCTGCTGCTGGGGAGCGCGATCTTCAGCGGCAGCCTCTGCGCCGCCTCGCTGCTCATCGCTCCGGGCGCGGGTGCACAGAACCGCTGGCCGCCGCCCGTTCCGCCGCCCCCAGCCCTCGAACCTCAGCCCCTGCCGCAACGCTTCGGCACACCCCCCACCGCTGAGACCGGCGGGCGCCTGGAGATCAACGGCCGCCGGCAGACGGCCCGCTGGGAGCAGCGGGGCTCCGCCAGCCGGGGGGATCTGGAGCTATGGCTGCCCCTGGAAGTGCTGGAGGGTCAGCTGGGCTTCACCAGCCGCTCGTCCACACAAGGAGGACTGGAACTCGAGTGGTTCGGCCGCACACTGCTGGTGCCTGCCGGGGCTCAGCGCAGCCTCGATGACGAGGTGGCCGTGGATGTGAGCCGCCTGCTGAAGGATGCCGGCGTGAGCTGGCAGCGGCAGGAGCGAGGCACCCTGCGGCTGGAACTGCCGGCGGCCACGCTGGAGCAGATCCGGGTGTCCTCGCCCGGGGCGGTCGCCAGCTCGGGCGTGCGGCGTGTGGTGCTCGACCTGAGCGGCCCGGCGTTCGTGCGACGCGAGGCTGGCGAACTGCAGATGTCACTCCGCAGCACCCCGGCCCAGCTGGCCCAGCTGCAATCCCTCGGGCTGCAAGCGCGCCCTGGCAGCGACGGCCTGACGATCGCCTTGCCGGCCAGCGGCCCCGGGGCCGTGCTCACCCTGGGCGGGCCGGCCCGCGTGGTGCTTGATCTGGCCGGTGCTGCTCCGGGTCCGGTGCGCGCCACCGCGCCAAGCACCGCCCAGCTGCAGGCCCTGCTCAACAAGGGCATCACCGTGGAGCGACAGGTGCGCGCTCTGGGCAACCGACGCATGCTGGTGAACAGCGTGCGGCTCGATCCCCGCAGCAGCCCTGTGGAGCTGCGCCTGCTCACCAGCGCCGAGGGGATGGAAGGCCTCACCTCCCTTCCTCAGCTGGCAGGGCAGGAACAGGCCCTGGTGGCCATCAACGGCGGGTTCTTCAACCGGGTGCGGCGCCTGCCTCTGGGAGCCCTCAAAGACGACGGGCGCTGGCTTTCAGGACCGATCCTCAACCGGGGGGCCGTGGGCTGGCAGGACGGCGCCGTGCCGCAGTTCGGCTGGCTGAGCCTCACGGAATGGGTGAGTGACTGCAGCGGCCAGCGCCTGCCGGTGATGGCCCTCAACAGCGGCTTTGTGCAGCGAGGCCTGGCGCGCTACACCGCCGAATGGGGGCGGAGCTATCGGGCGATCAGCGGCGGAGAAACGGCCCTGTTGCTCAACGGCAACGTGGTGCGGCAACAGTTCAACAGTGCCCAGCTGGAACAAGGCATCGCGCTTGGCCCCGAGGACGTGCTGCTGGTGGGGCGGGGCGGGGTTGAGCCGCCGTGGGACGTGGGCAGCAGGCTGAGCCTGAGCAGCCAGCCCACCCATCCGCTCGGCCAGAGCAGCTCGGTGCTCGGGGGTGGTCCGTTGCTGTTGCTGAACGGGCGCACCGTGCTCAATGGCAGCGCCGAAGGCTTCAGCGCCGCTTTCCTGCAGCAGGGGGCGCCCCGCACGGTGATCGCCAGCGATGGCTCTCAGATCTGGCTCCTCACCCTCCAGGGGGTCGAACATGCAGGGCCCACCCTGCGGGAAACAGCCCAGCTGCTGCAGCAGCTGGGCCTGCGCGATGCGCTCAACCTCGATGGCGGCAGCTCCACAGGCCTGATGCTCTCCGGCACGTTGTCGGTGCAGGGCCGAGGGGTGGCCGCCCGCATCCACAACGGCCTGGGCCTGGTGCCGCGTGACCCCTCCCGCGCCGCCGACGCCTCAGAGGCCTCCACAGCCAGCTCCCCTTGAGACCGCTGCATAACAGCGAGCTGTTGCGTAACGGTGGAGCGCTGCGTAACGGTGGGCCGCGGCGTAACGCGGGCCTACCGCAGACCCGCGGGCTCCGGTCTTGAACCTGCATGCTGCGCGAAGGCTTCCCATGGCCGGACAGCTCGACAGGGTCGAGGCGCTGCCAGAGTGAAGGCCGCCACCCCGTCCTTGCTGAGTTCTCCCATGCCGCGAGGCCTCACCGTGCAGCTGACGGCGGCAGCCGCCGCCGAACTCGGTCGCCAGGCCGCTGTGGCCGGCACGCCGGGGCTGATGCACCTCGATCTGGTGGAGGGCACCTGCGAGCAGTGGGTGATCCGCCTGCGTCCGGGGCACCTGGCCGGCACTCCTGTGGCCCGTGCCGATGGCCTCACCCTGCATGCACCCGCCGACCAGATCGGCCAGCTGGCCGGCCTGAGCCTTGATTACCGCGGCGATCTCAGCGGTGGCGGGTTTCTGATCCGGCCGGGCGAGGGGGTGGCGTGCTGCCCGTGCGGGGCCGCCTTCAGCCGTCAAGGGCGTCGGGGTGCCACGACAAAGTAAGGTGGCGGATTGTGGAAAACGGTCGGACGTCCGACCCATCTCTCCGGCCCTCAATGCCCACGATCCAGCAGCTGATCCGCTCCGAGCGGCAACGCCTCACCCGCAAGACCAAATCCCCAGCGCTGCGGGCCTGCCCCGAGCGCCGCGGTGTGTGCACCCGCGTGTACACCTCCACGCCGAAGAAGCCCAACTCGGCGCTTCGCAAGGTGGCCCGCGTGCGGCTCACCTCCGGCTTTGAGGTCACCGCCTACATCCCCGGCATCGGCCACAACCTGCAGGAGCACTCCGTCGTGCTGATCCGCGGCGGTCGGGTCAAGGATCTGCCCGGGGTCCGCTACCACATCATCCGCGGCACCCTCGACACCTCCGGTGTGAAGGATCGCCGTCAGAGCCGCTCCAAGTACGGCGCCAAGGCTCCCAAGGCCTGAGTCCTGCCTCCTCGTTTCCCTTTCCCGCTTCCCTCTCCTCAGGTTTATGTCACGCCGCAACGCTGCCGAGAAGCGCCCGGTTCTCCCCGACCCCCAGTTCAACAGCAGGCTGGCAACCATGGTTGTGGCCCGGCTGATGAAGCACGGCAAAAAGTCCACCGCCCAGCGGATTCTTTCTGATGCCTTCGGGCTGATCAGCGAGCGCACCGGCGCCGATGCGCTGGAAGTGTTCGAAACCGCCGTGCGCAATGCCACTCCCCTGGTTGAAGTGCGCGCCCGCCGTGTAGGTGGCGCCACCTACCAGGTGCCGATGGAAGTGCGTCAGGAGCGGGGCACCGCCATGGCTCTCCGCTGGCTGGTCAACTTCTCGCGCGCCCGCAACGGCCGCAGCATGGCCCAGAAGCTGGCGGGTGAACTGATGGACGCGGCCAACGAAGCCGGCAGCGCGGTGCGCAAGCGCGAGGAAACCCACAAGATGGCAGAAGCGAACAAAGCCTTCGCCCACTACCGCTACTGAGTTCAGAGGCTCTGCCTGGATCGCGGAATCCCGGCACACCAGAGCCAACCCTTACACTTACTCCGCATTTTTGTCGATCACCCTTCGGAGACCTCAGCTCGTGGCCCGCGCCTACCCCCTGGAACGCGTCAGAAATATCGGGATTGCCGCCCACATTGACGCGGGCAAAACCACCACCACCGAGCGGATTCTCTTCTACTCAGGTGTCGTCCACAAGATGGGCGAGGTGCACGATGGCGCTGCCGTCACCGACTGGATGGAGCAGGAGCGTGAGCGCGGCATCACCATCACTGCGGCGGCCATTTCCACCAGCTGGAAGGACAACCGCATCAACATCATCGATACCCCCGGCCACGTCGACTTCACGATTGAAGTGGAGCGGTCGATGCGGGTTCTCGATGGGGTGGTGGCTGTGTTCTGCGCCGTGGGTGGCGTCCAGCCCCAGTCCGAAACCGTGTGGCGGCAGGCCGACCGCTACAACGTGCCCCGCATCGTGTTCGTCAACAAGATGGACCGCACGGGCGCCAACTTCCTGAAGGTCTACGACCAGATCAAGGATCGCCTGAAGGCCAACGCGGCACCGATCCAGCTGCCGATCGGAGCAGAAGGAGAACTCAAGGGCATCATCGACTTGGTGCGCCAGAAGGCGATCATCTACACGAATGATCTCGGCACCGACATCCTCGAGGGAGACATCCCCGACGACATGAAGGAAGAAGCCGCACTCTGGCGCGGCAAGCTGATGGAATCGGTGGCCGAAACCGATGAGGAGCTCCTCGACATCTACCTTGAAAACGGCGAACTCACCGACGAGCAACTGGTCAAGGGCATTCGCGTCGGCGTGGTGAAGCACGGCCTGGTGCCGATGCTCTGCGGATCCGCCTTCAAGAACAAAGGGGTGCAACTGGTGCTCGACGCTGTCGTCGACTACCTGCCCGCACCGGTGGACGTTCCGCCGATCACCGGCCTGCTGCCCGATGGCACCGAGTCCAACCGTCCCTGCGACGACAATGCGCCCTTCAGCGCACTGGCCTTCAAGGTGATGGCCGACCCCTACGGCAAGCTCACCTTCGTGAGGATGTATTCCGGGGTGCTGCAGAAGGGCAGCTATGTGATGAACAGCACCAAAGACAAGAAGGAGCGGATCTCCCGACTGATCCTGCTCAAAGCCGACGATCGGGAAGAAGTCGACGAACTGCGCGCTGGCGATCTTGGGGCCGTTCTCGGCCTCAAGGACACCACCACCGGCGACACGCTCTGCGTGGAGAGTGCGCCCATCATTCTGGAATCCCTGTTCATCCCAGAACCGGTGATTTCTGTGGCAGTGGAGCCAAAGACCAAGGGCGACATGGAGAAACTCTCCAAGGCACTGCAATCCCTCTCCGAGGAAGATCCCACCTTCCGCGTTTCCACCGACCCCGAAACCGGCCAGACCGTGATCGCCGGCATGGGCGAGCTTCACCTGGAAATCCTTGTGGATCGCATGCTGCGGGAGTTCAAGGTGGAAGCCAACATCGGCGCTCCGCAGGTGTCTTACCGCGAAACGATCCGCGGCAAGGCCAAAGGTGAAGGCAAGTTCGCCCGCCAGACCGGCGGCAAAGGCCAGTACGGCCACGTGGTGATCGAAATGGAGCCGGGTGAACCCGGTTCCGGCTTTGAGTTCGTCAACAAGATCGTCGGCGGCATCGTGCCGAAGGAATACATCGGTCCTGCCGAAAACGGCATGAAGGAAACCTGCCAGTCCGGCGTGGTTGCCGGTTTCCCGATGATCGATGTGAAGGTCACCATGGTGGACGGGTCCTACCACGATGTCGACTCTTCGGAGATGGCTTTCAAGATCGCTGGTTCGATGGCCTTCAAGGACGGCGTCAAGAAGTGCAATCCTGTACTCCTTGAGCCGATGATGAAGGTGGAAGTCGAGATCCCCGAGGACTACCTCGGTTCAGTGATCGGCGACCTCTCCTCACGTCGCGGGCAGGTCGAAGGCCAGTCCATCGACAACGGACAATCCAAAGTCCAAACCAAGGTGCCCCTGGCCGAGATGTTCGGCTACGCCACCCAGCTCCGATCCATGACCCAGGGTCGGGGTATTTTCTCGATGGAGTTCAGCCATTACGAGGAAGTTCCTCGCAATGTCGCTGAGGCCATCATCTCCAAGAATCAGGGCAATTCCTGATCTCTCACCCCCCAACCAACACCCCCGATTCTTTCCTTCAATGGCTCGCGAGAAGTTTCAGAGGAACAAACCTCACGTCAACATCGGCACCATCGGCCACGTTGACCACGGCAAAACCACCCTCACCGCCGCCATCACCAACGTGCTGGCATCCCTTGGCCAAGCGAAAGCTCAGGCCTACGACGACATCGACGGTGCTCCTGAGGAGAAGGAACGGGGCATCACCATCAATACCGCCCACGTCGAGTATGAGACCGAAGGCCGTCACTACGCCCACGTCGACTGCCCGGGTCACGCGGACTACGTCAAGAACATGATCACGGGTGCCGCCCAGATGGACGGCGCCATCCTGGTGGTGGCCGCCACCGACGGCCCCATGGCCCAGACCAAGGAACACATCCTGCTGGCCAAGCAGGTGGGGGTGCCCGCCCTGGTGGTGTTCCTGAACAAGAAGGACATGGTCGATGACGAGGAAATCCTCGAGCTCGTCGAACTGGAAATGCGTGAGCTGCTCAGCAGCTACGACTTCCCCGGCGACGACATCCCCATCGTGGCCGGCTCCGCGCTGAAGGCTCTCGAGTTCATCCAAGGGGGCGGCAAAGGCACCCGTGGTGACAATGAATGGGTCGACAAGATCCTTGACCTCATGGACGCGGTGGATGAATCCATCCCCGAACCCGAGCGCGAAATCGACAAGCCTTTCCTGATGGCTGTCGAAGACGTGTTCTCGATCACCGGTCGTGGCACCGTGGCCACCGGCCGGATCGAGCGTGGCAAGGTGAAGGTTGGCGAAACCGTTCAGATCGTCGGCATCAAGGACACCCGCGAAACCACCGTCACCGGGGTCGAGATGTTCCGCAAGCTGCTCGATGAAGGTATGGCGGGCGACAACGTCGGCCTGCTCCTGCGCGGCATCCAGAAGGAGGACATCGAACGCGGGATGGTGCTGGTCAAGCCCAACTCGATCAAGCCCCACACCAAGTTCGAAGGTGAGGTCTACGTTCTGAAGAAGGAAGAAGGCGGCCGTCACACCCCCTTCTTCGCCGGCTATCGCCCGCAGTTCTACATCCGCACCACCGACGTGACCGGCCAGATCACGGCCTTCACCGCCGACGACGGCACCAACGTGGAGATGGTGATGCCCGGTGACCGCATCAAGATGTCTGCCGAGCTGATCTGCCCGGTGGCGATTGAGCAGGGCATGCGCTTCGCCATCCGCGAAGGCGGCCGCACCATCGGTGCGGGCGTGGTGTCCAAGATCGTGGAATGATCCTGATCTAGGGTTTTGGCCTTGGGGGGCGTGCCTGCGTGCAGGCTTCTCCCCCCTCGGCTTAACCGACCCGGCTGTCAGGCCACTCGCACCTCGGCAATTCAGGGTTCAACCCTGATTCATCATTTTCTGCACCGGCAGCGTTCTAGCTGGCGGATGCCTCACCCGCAGTTCCCCATGTCCACCGCCATCGCTCAGCAGAAGATCCGCATCCGTCTCAAGGCGTTCGACCGCCGCATGCTGGATCTCTCCTGCGAAAAAATCATCGAAACCGCCGATCACACCGCCGCCACGGCCATCGGCCCCATCCCGCTGCCCACCAAGCGCAAGATCTACTGCGTGCTTCGCTCCCCCCACGTGGACAAAGACTCCCGTGAGCACTTCGAAACCCGCACCCACCGCCGCATCATCGACATCTACAGCCCTTCTTCGAAAACGATCGACGCGCTGATGAAGCTCGATCTGCCGAGCGGCGTCGATATCGAAGTCAAGCTCTGAGCAGCTTCGGCCCCGCCCCTGAAGACACCTGACTGTTTCAGGGGCTTGAAGCCACTTTGGGGCTTGAAGCCTCAAGGTGGATGGAAGCCTGCAGCGCGCCTGCAGGGTATTGAACCTGCAACCGGCAGAAACCCGACGGCGCAAAACCCTGCTGGCGAAACCTCAACGCGGCCTGAAACCGAACCGGACAGGAACAGCCGCGCCTGGCTGATCCTGAAGTGGCCGCGCCTGGCTGGTCCAGAATTCGCTCCCCCCCTCGATGGTCAAGAATTCGGTTGCCCTGGCTGCTCCAGGCTCCGTTTCCCTTGGCTGATCCAGGGTCGGTTTCCCCTGGCGGCACTAGAAGTCGCTTCCCCAGGCTGCTGACCGCGCCCCGTTGACGGCTCTCCCCGCCTGTTTCCCCGGCGGGCTTTGTTTTTTCTAGAATCGCTCCGTCAGGCTGCCCAGCGCTTCAGGAACTGCCAAGGCCGGCGCAGCCAGCGCCAGCCAGTGTCGTGATGTCTTTTTCGAGCATCGACGCAACACACTCCTCGCTGCCTCTCCCTGGCAAAGCAAACGGGCACAGTCCCTTTCAGGCCTTCTGTTCCCATCCATCCGTTTTTCCGCCCTTTCTCCACCCACCCATCCGTGACTGATCTGGCCGTGAGGGAACTCCCCCTATTCCCCCTGCCAGATGTGGTTCTGTTTCCGCAGGAAGTGCTGCCGCTGCACATCTTCGAGCCTCGCTACCGCATGCTCCTGCAAACGGTCCTGCAGACAGATCGCCGCTTCGGGGTGATCCGCTGGGACCCACAGGAAAAGAAGATGGCTTCCGTGGGCTGCTGCGCGGAAATCCTCCAGTGCCAGACCCAGGAAGACGATCGCAGCAACATCGTGACCATGGGGCAGCAGCGTTTCCGTGTGCTTGAAGTGGTACGGGAGGCCCCGTTCCGGGTGGGCATGGTGAGCTGGATCGAAGACGAAACCGATGAGAGCCCGGAAGCTCTCAACGCCTTGGCCGGCAACGTGACCCAGGCCCTGCGGGATGTGGTCGACCTCACCGGCAAGCTCGTGGGCCGGCCCAGCAGCCTGCCCAACGACCTGCCTGACCTGCCCCGGGAGCTCTCGTTCTGGATCGGTTCCCATCTGGGCGGCCCCGTGGCCGATCACCAGCAGAGCCTGCTGGAGCTCACCGATACCGGCGAGCGGCTGCGGCAGGAATTCGCCCTGCTCGACCAGACCCGCCGCCAGCTTGCGGCCCGCACGGTCCTCAAGGACACCTTCAAGGATCTGGGTGAGCCCCCCAGGGATCCCTCCTGATGGCCGGCCTTCCCCTCCCCGCACTGGCAGCTGTGGCCTCCGTGGCCGCGCTTGCGGGCGCCTTCGTGGTGTGGCAGCGGCGCAACCGCAGCTTCGAGAGCACCGCCACCGTGGCAGAGGCCTACGACCGCTGGACGGAAGACCGGCTGCTGGAGCGGCTGTGGGGTGATCATGTGCACCTCGGTCACTACGGAACCCCGCCGCATCGGGCCGACTTCCGTGCCGCCAAGGTGGCCTTCGTGCACGAGTTGGTGCGCTGGAGTGGCCTGGATCAGCTTCCCCCTGGCTCCCGGCTGCTGGATGTGGGCTGTGGCATCGGTGGCAGCGCCAGGATCCTTGCCCGTGACTACGGCTTTGAAGTTCTGGGCATCAGCATCAGCCCGGCGCAGGTGGAGCGGGCCCGTCAGCTCACCCCAGCGGGCCTGAGCTGCCGATTTGCCGTGATGGATGCCCTTGATCTCGACCTCCCGGATGGGGCCTTTGATGCGGTGTGGAGTGTGGAGGCAGGGCCGCACATGCCCGACAAGCAGCGCTACGCCGATGAACTGCTGCGCGTGCTGGCTCCCGGTGGGCTGCTGGCGGTGGCCGACTGGAACCGCCGCGATCCCTCCGCCGGAGCGCTCAGCGCGGTGGAGCGCTGGGTGATGCGTCAGCTCCTCGATCAGTGGGCCCACCCGGAATTCGCGAGCATCCCCTCATTTCGCCGCAACCTGGAGCGGAGCATCCATGCCGGCGGCGCTCACACCGACACCGACGACTGGACCCGCGCCACCCTGCCCTCCTGGATCGATTCGATCCTGGAAGGGGTCCGCCGGCCGGGCGCCGTTCTGGGTCTGGGTCCAGCCGCCGTGCTGCAGGGCGTACGCGAAACCCCCACCTTGTTGCTGATGGACTGGGCCTTTCGCCATGGCCTGATGGCGTTCGGTGTCTTCCGCTGCCGCCGCGGGCCGGACACCACGCCCGCGGCGACCGCCCTGGCTAACCAGCAGGCGAGCGCTCCTCCTCCGCGAGATTCGTGAGCGGATAGGCCCCGAACAGAGCCAGGTGCTGGCACAGTCCCCTGAGCTCCTCGATCGCCTGCTGGAGCGCTTCACCGGCCGCAGGCCGCTCAAGATCCACGAAGAACAGATACTCGCCCATCTCACGCTTGGAAGGCCGCGACTCGATCCGGCTCATGTTCAGTTGGCGATGCGCAAAGCAACTGAGCGCCTCCAGCAGCGCACCCGGGCTGTTGGCATGCAGGGAAAACGCCAGGCTGCAGTGGGTGCTGCCTTCGGCGGGAGCCCCCTCCTTCTGCAACAGCAGGAAGCGGGTGCAGTTGCCGATCACGTCGTTGACTGGATAGGCCAGCACTTCAAGCCCGTGCTCCTCTGCCGCCTGACGCGAGGCGATCGCCGCGCGGAAGCGGCTACCTGCCACCAGCCGGGCAGCTTCGGCGGTGGAGCTGGTGGGCAGCTGCAGGGCATCGGGCAGGTGTTCCGCCAGCCACTGGCTGCACTGGGCCAGGGCCTGGGGATGGGAGAGCACCTCGCTCACCCGGTCGATCGGACCGCTGCCCAGCAGGGCATGGCGGATCGGCAGCACCAACGCCCGGCGGATCTGCAGGTCGGAGTGCTCCCAGAGCACATCAAGGCAGGCGGTGACGCCGCCCTCCACCGAATTCTCCACCGGAACCACGGCAGCACTGCAGCCGCCGTCGGCGAGGGCCTTGACCACAGCACGAATGTTGCCCTGCGGGACGAATTCCGGATCCTGGAAGCCTTCCAGGGCAGCGAACTGGCGCGCCGCCTGTTCTCCGTAGGTGCCGGCGGGTCCGAGGAAGGCGAGACGCATGGGGAAAAGGGAGCGCAGACCGGTGGATAGGATCATCCCCCGCCGGCCTCCCCAGGCGATGTCTCTGGCCTTCAGCGCCAGCCAGCAGCTCACCTTGCCGGTTCACGGGCAGGCCGAGCACCTGGCCGATTACCTCGATGACGAACAGCGGGTGATCCGGGCCTTGCTGGAACCGCGCCAGCTCACGCCGCTCAGTCCTGGCCACTACCAGTACGAAGTGAGCGGATTCAAGGTCTTTCAACTGCAGGTGCAGCCGGTGGTGCAGTTGCAGGCCCAACGGGAGCCGGGGCGGCTGGAGCTGGAAGCCCTCGATTGCCGCCTCGTCGGGCTTGAAGCCGTGGACGACTTTGAGTTCACACTCCAATCGTGGCTGGCGGTGAACGACGGCGGACTGGAAGGCGAAGCCCTGCTGGGCGTGCGCGTGAGCCGCCCCACCGTGCTGGGGCTGATCCCGCCGCGCGTGCTGGAGGCCACCGGCCGCTCCCTGCTCAGCGGCATCCTGCTGGGCATGCGCAAGCGGGTGGGCCAGAACCTGCTGAGTGATTTCAGCCAGTGGTGCGAAACCCGCTGAATCCGCGCCCGGCGGCCATGGGCTTGGTCGAGCCATGGCCTTCGCAGAGACGGCGGTGGCCGTGGCCTTCCCAGAGGCAACTGCGGGCTGCACAGAGGCGGCAGTGGCCTTTTCCAGAGGCGGTAGCGGTCTGCACAGAGGCGGCAGAGAGCTCACAGAGGCGCGGTCGCTGATCATTCAACGGAGCGGCGGCCAGTCGGTGCCGGCCAGCACTTTGCTCAGGAAGCAGGCCCGGTGCAGCGGCGTGGGCCCGAGCCTGCGCAGCGCCTGGCGATGCAAGGCCGTGCCGTAGCCGGCGTGCCGCTCCAGGCCATAGCCAGGGAAGCGGCAGGCCAACCGCTGGATCAGGCCATCGCGGGCCTGCTTGGCCACCACGCTGGCCGCGGCGATCGACAGGCAATGGCGATCGCCTCGCACCAGGGTGATCTGTGGCCCGCTCCACAGCCGCAGCGGCAGCACCCCATCGACGATCACGAGGCGGGGCGGCGCTGCCAGCCGCTGCAGCGCCCGCAGCATGGCCAGTTCAGTGGCGCAGCGGATGCCCTGACGGTCGATCTCCTCAGCCGAGGCCTGGCCGAGCGCGAACTGCGCCGCCACCTCCACGATCAAGGGCAGGAGCCGGCGGCGCTGCAGCGGCCGCAGGGCCTTGCTGTCGGTGAGGCCGGCATCAGCCAGGGGCGGCAGCGCGGAGGCCGGCAACACCACGGCGGCGGCGAACACCGGCCCGAACAGGCTGCCCCGCCCAACCTCATCAACCCCTGCGCAGACACCGGGATCGTGCTGGGCATAGGGATCGGCCGGAAGTTGCGGCCCTGCTGCCGCTCCATCCCCAGGGTGGGCGCCCACGGGCCGGGGAGAGCGGGCCGGCGCTGGGCTCAGACCGCCGCCGAAGAACGGCGGCGGCGGCGACGGGGTTCACCGGCCGGGTCGTCGGCGGGTTCGGGGGTGGGATCCGGCTCACTCGGAGCAGCCACAGCGGCAGCGGGGTGATCGGTGATGCTCACGGCGGCGGGTGTGGCACGCCCGATGGTGCGGGTGATCGGCACCTGCAGCACCGTGGTTTCAATCACGGTGGTGTGGACCGCGGGCGAACGGTCGGTGTCGATCGGCAGCGGGGTGATTTCCACCATCACGGCATCCCCGGGATCACGGGTGGAGCTCCAACGGTCGGTGCCGGTGTCTGCCGCGGATACGACGACGGGGGCGGGAGCATCGCTGGAGTAGTCGGCGACGGTGCGGGGGGCAGCGGCGCCATCGCCACCGCCGCGGCCGCCACGGCGACGCCGCCGGGAGCCTGAGCCGGACAGCTGCTGACGGGCGGCGTCGAGCACCGCCTCCTCTGATTCGCCGGGGCGCACGACCCGGACCACCACGTTGTCGCCAGCAGGGGGCGACTCCAGCAGCAGGGCGGGGTTGAGGCCCATCCAGCCGTAGACGAATTCCTGGTCGTCGTCCATGGGGACGGCCACCAGCTCGGGGTCGTGGCGGCGGCTGACGCCTTCAGAAGCACTCAGCGGTGCTTCCACCACGCGGGGAGCGGCCGGCTCGTCGTCGATGGAGACGAGCACGGGGGTGACCTCGATCAGCTCGTTGCCGCCGCGGCTGCCGCGACCACCGCGGCCACCGCGGCGGCGGCCACTGGGCTCGGGCGCGGAGGGGCTGGGCGCCTCGGCGCGGGCGGAGGCGGCGGAGCGCACTAGGCCGGTGACCGTGGCGAGCGGCTGGAGGGTGTCCTTGCCGGGGAGAACGGCCACGTGGCCGAGGCCACCGCAGCTGGGGCAGGCGCGACCGAACAGCTCGTAGATGTTCTGGCCCTGGCGTTTGCGGGTGAGTTCCACCAGACCGAGCTCGGTGAGCTGGGCGATCTGGGGGCGGGCGGCGTCGTCGCGCACGGCCGCAGTGAAATGCTCCAGCAGCATCAGCTGGTCGCGGCGCGACTCCATGTCGATGAAGTCGATGATCACCACGCCGCCGATGTTGCGCAGCTTCAGCTGACGCGCGATTTCTGCCGCCGCTTCGCAGTTGGTCCAGAGGACGGTTTCCCGTGCATTGGCGGAACGCGTGAAGGAACCGGAGTTGACATCGATGACGGTGAGCGCCTCGGTGGGCTCGATGATCACCGACCCACCGGAAGGCAGATCGACGCGCGGCTTGAGCGCATCGCGGATGGCGGCGTTGATCTTGTGGTGCTCGAGGATGTCGGTGCTTTCGACATGGTGCTCCACCAGCAGGTTGGCCTGATCGGCACCAAGGAAGGCATTCACGCGGCCGACTGCCGCATGGGTGTCAACCACCACGCGCTGAACATCGGGGCTGTAGAGGTCGCGCAGCACCCGATGGACGAAGTCTTCGTCGCGGTTGAGCAGCGCCGGCGGGGTGGCCGTTTCCGCAGCTTCCTGGATGCCTTCCCACTGACGCAGCAGAGCTTCGAGATCATCGATCAGCAGCTCTTCGCTGATGCCTTCGGCTTCGGTGCGCACCAGCAGACCGGCGCCGGGCGGCTTGATCAGCACACCCAGGGCCCGCAGACGGTTGCGCTCGCTCTCGGCACTGATCCGCCGGGAGATGTTGACCCCCTGGCCATGGGGCTGAAGCACCAGGTAGCGGCCGGGCAGCGTGAGATTGCCCGTGAGGCGCGGCCCCTTGGTGCCGGTGGGCTCCTTCATCACCTGAACCAGCACCTTCTGGCGCGGCTCCAGCAGTTCCGTGATGCCGGCGGCGCCCTTCCTGAGCCTCAGGGGGCCGAGGTCGGTGACATGAATGAAGCCATTTTTCTCGCTCTCTCCGATGTTGACAAACGCAGCATCAATGCCGGGGAGCACATTCTCGACGCGCCCGACGTAGACGTCGCCGATCTGGTAGCGACCCTGGGCAACGATCAGTTGATCGACGCGTTCGTCGTTGAGCACTGCGGCGATGCGCAGTTGCTCCGCAATGACGATCTGCTGGGGCATGGAGGATAGAGGGTGGCTCGGAGAAGCCCTGCCATGGGATGGGGATTACCCCCGGAAGCAATGAAGCTATGAGCCGATCGTGCTGAGAAGCCGACCGTCTGCTGCATCAGCAGAATGAGACGGAAGAAAAAGCCTTTGAGGAGCAAGCTCTGGAGGTTCACCCTCCGTTGACGCCCGAGCTGCCGGAACGGGAACGGACCGGTTGCTGCTGGGTGTGACTACGGCGAACACGCCGCAGGAGCGGGGGCCGTAGACGATGCGGCTGTGGATCGAAAGCCACAGACGGATCTGCCGTCTGAGGTGAAATTAGCACGCGCCAACCCCAGGCCCTTCTGCCGCTGGATCTCGGCCCCGGCGCTTCCACCTGGGCTCGCTGGGATCGGGAGCTACGTCGGCTGCCTGCCGTGGAGGGCCGCCAGCCAACGCAGGCCAGGGCTCTCAGGCCGGTGGCTCCAGGATCAGGCGTTCACGCCGGCAGGGGCCCAGACGCAGGGGCTGGCCGAGCGCCTCCACCAGCCACTGGCGCACCTGGTCGGGGCGGATGCTGCGGCCCTGGGCATCGATGCGGGCCTGCAGGCGGAGGGTCACTGACGCAGCGTCCGTGATGACACGGGAGGTTCCGTCAGCGCCCTGCGGCGCTGGCAGCAGCTCCAGCGCGATCAGGCAGGGGCGGCAGTCCCGCTCGCGGGGGCGGCCCTTCTTGTCGCTGTCGCGCCAGGGCAGGGTGGCGGACTGCAGCAGGTGCTCGATCGCCCGGTGCCAGGCGTCGGTGGACGGCGCCCTCATGGGCTCTGCGCCGACGGCGACCTCCGGGGACAACTGCAGGCTCCAGTGGGCCTCTGCCAGTTGCTGGGAGAGGGCCGGGCCCGCCAGGGGCACTTCCTCCACCGAGTGCAGGGAGAAGCCGTGCGGAAGCTGGACCTGCAGCCGCGCGAGCACCTCCTGCGGTGGACAGGCCTGAGCGAACTCCAGATCGAGCCATTCACCGTCCGCCTCCACCCCCAGCGGCAGCGCCAGGGCGAACTGCAGCCGGGGCAGGGGGTGAAAGCCACCGCTGAAACTCACCGGCAACTGGCTGCGGCGCAGGGCCCTCTCCAGCAGCCGAGCCAGATCGAGATGGCTCAGCAGTGCCAGCGAGCCCCGCTTGCTGAAGCCGAAGCGCAGGCGCTGGACCCGTTCACTGGCGGGGCTGCGCGGCGGCTGCGCCGCGGGGATCGGCGGGGGCGCCACCACCACGTTGTGGCCGAACTCCGGCCCACAGACGCCGCAACTGCTGCAGCCCTCAAAGGAGCAGTCCGGCACCACCACTGCAGCGAGGGCCCGTTGCAGGTCTTCGGCCAGCCAGCGCTTGTCGACACCGGAATCCACGTGATCCCACGGCAGTGGCTGGGCGCAGAAGGCCTCCAGATCGGCGCCGCTCAAAGCACCGGTGGCCGTCCAGTCCCCCAGCTCCAGCGCCCGATAGCGGCCGCCCAGTCCCTCAGCCTCAATCGCCCCGGTCCAGGCAGCGTGGGTGCGGTCGATCGTTTCGAACCAGGCATCCATGCCGGCGCCGGCCCGCCAGGCCGCCTCCAGCACCGGTGCCAGGCGCCGGTCGCCCCGGCCGATGAAATCCTCCATCGCCGACAGGCGCGGATCGGTGACATTGCACTTGATGCCCTTGAGCGGGCGCAGCTCCCGGCGCAGCAGCTCCTGGCGCCGCCGGAACTCCGCCGTGGACACGCTGTGCCACTGGAAAGGTGTGTGGGGCTTGGGCGTGAAGTTGCTGATCGTGAGGTTCAGCTCCAGCCGCCCCAGGTCGCGGCATTGCTGCTGCAACGCGCGGCAGGTGTCGGCGATGCCGATCACATCGGCATCGGTTTCCCCGGGCAGGCCGATCATGAAATAGAGCTTGACCTTGCGGTAGCCGTTCTCCATGGCGGTGCGGATGCCGCGCAGCAGCTCCGCGTCGGTCAGCCCCTTGTTGACGATGTCGCGGAGGCGTTGGGTGCCGGCTTCCGGGGCGAAGGTGAGGCCCGCCTTGCGGGTGCCGCCCAGGATGTGGGCGATGTTCTGGTCGAAGCGGTCCACCCGCTGGCTGGGCAGCGTGAGGCTGACGTTGTGCTCGGAGAGGCGGTTGCGCAGCTCCACGCCCACCGCCGGCAGGGCGAGGTAATCGGAGCAGCTGAGCGACAGCAGGGAGAAATCGCTGTAGCCGGTGCGGGCCATGCCCTCCTCCACCGCTTCGATCACGGCCTCGGGTTCCACATCGCGGGCCGGGCGGGTGAGCATGCCGGGCTGGCAGAAGCGGCAGCCCCGGGTGCAACCGCGGCGGATCTCGATCGTGAGCCGGTCGTGGACGGTTTCGATGTGGGGAACGAGGCCCATGCCGTAGTGGGGCATCGGGGTGGCCACCCGCCGCAACACCCGCGCCGGCAGCTCCGGCCGCAGCGGCTGAACGGTGACACCATCGGGGCCCGGGGCATAAAGCGCCGGCACGTAGACGCCGGGCACATGAGCCAGATCAGCCAGCAGCGCTGAGCGGCTCAGCCCGACGGCCTTGGCCTCGGCCACCACCAGGCCGATCTCCGCCAGCAGTTCCTCGCCGTCGCCGAGGGCAAAGAAATCGAAGAAGGCGGCGAACGGTTCGGGATTGCTGGTGGCGGTGGGGCCGCCGGCAAAGATCAGCGGAGGGGCGGCCGGATCGTCGAGCGGCAGGTCGCCCCGGTCGGCAGCCCGCAGCGGCAATCCCGCCAGATCCAGCATCTCGAGGATGTTGGTGGCGCCCAGCTCGTAGCTGAGACTGAAGCCGAGGATGTCGAAGGCGGCCAGGGCGCGGCGGCTTTCGACAGCGAACAGGGGTTGGCCCTGCTGGCGCAGGCGCTCGGCCAGGTCGGGGGCGGACAGGTAGGCGCGATCGCAGAGCTGGCCTGGAATCGCATTGAGAATTGAATAGAGAATGATGTGGCCGAGGTTGCTGGCGCCCACCTCGTAGAGATCGGGATAGGTGAGGCACCAGCGGGCAGCGGCGCTGTCCCAGTCGCGCGGCAGCACCCCCCGTTCGTTGCCCAGGTAGCGGGCGGGCCGGGCGATGGTGCTGTCCACCAGCTGCTCGAAAGCAACGCGCCCCTGAGGCAGCGGAGGGGTTGCGGCGATGGCGGTGGGCGTTACGGCAGCAGCGGAAGCGCACGAAGTCGCCATGGTCATGGCTGAACGCTCAGGCAGGCCGCAGGCTGATCGTAGGCAGCCGTCAAGGAGCCCCCGCAGCCAGCTGCTGGTGCGTGCGTGCGGGGCAGGGCGCAGGGCAAGGCAAGGCAAGGCAAGGCAAGGCAAGGCAGGCCAAGCAAACGGGGCAACTGGCCCGCTGCAGCGAGGGGGCAGTTGGAGCGGGCCAATTGCAGCGGGGGTCCAGCTGCTGCAGGGGGCCCGCTGCAGCAAGGGGCCAATTGCAGCAGGGGCCACGCCGCAGGGGTGCCCCGCGGCGCTGCAGTCGTGCTGCTTCCAGCGCGTGCGGCGCCGTAGCAGGATGCCTGCCAGCGACATCGGCGGCGGCAGCAGTGGTTCAGGTCAACGGCAACTACCTCAAACTCAAGGCCGGCTATCTCTTTCCGGAGATCGCCAGGCGCGTGAAGGCCTTCGCAGCGGCCCATCCCGACGCCTCCCTGATCCGGCTCGGCATCGGCGATGTGACCGAACCGTTGCCTGCGGCCTGCCGCGAAGCGATGAAGGCCGCCATCGACGCCATGGGCACGGCGGAAGGCTTCCATGGCTACGGCCCGGAGCAGGGCTACCTGTGGCTGCGCGAAGCGATCGCCCGCCACGATTTCCAGGCCCGCGGCTGCGCGATCGATGCCGAGGAGATCTTCATCTCCGATGGCTCCAAGTGCGACAGCAGCAACATCCTCGACATCCTCGGCCCCGACAACCGCATCGCCGTCACCGACCCCGTCTATCCGGTGTACGTGGACAGCAATGTGATGGCGGGCCGCACCGGTGAGGCTGACGCCAGCGGCCGGTACGGCGGCCTCACCTACCTGCCGATCACGGCCGACAACGGCTTCATCGCTCCGCTGCCCGAGCAGCCGGTGGACCTGATCTACCTCTGCTTCCCCAACAACCCCACCGGCGCTGTGGCCACCAGGGCCCAGCTGCAGCAGTGGGTCGACCATGCCCGCGCCACCGGCGCCCTGATCCTGTTCGATGCCGCCTACGAGGCGTTCATCCAGGACCCCGAGCTGCCCCACTCCATCTATGAGATCGAGGGGGCCCGCGACTGCGCCATCGAATTCCGCTCCTTCTCCAAGAACGCCGGCTTCACCGGCACGCGCTGCGCGCTCACCGTGGTGCCCCGCGGCTTGATGGGCACCACCGCCGCAGGAGAAGCGGTGGAGCTGTGGGGGCTGTGGAACCGGCGGCAGAGCACCAAGTTCAACGGCGTCAGCTACATCGTGCAGCGGGGCGCAGAAGCGGTGTATTCCGCAGCAGGGCAAGCCGAAGTGAAGGCTCTGGTGGCCTTCTACATGGAGAACGCCGCGATCATCCGCCGCGAGCTGGCGGCGGCCGGCCTGCAGGTGTACGGCGGCGAGCAGGCCCCCTACGTGTGGCTCAAGACCCCCGCCGGCCTCGATTCGTGGGCCTTCTTCGACCGCCTGCTGGAGGAGGCCAACGTGGTGGGCACCCCAGGCAGCGGTTTCGGCGCCGCAGGCGAGGGCTACTTCCGCCTTTCAGCCTTCAACAGCCGCGCCAACGTGGAGGAGGCGATGGCCCGCATCGCCCGCGCGTCCCTGGTGCCTGCGTCCGCCGGGGTTGCCTAAATTCGAACCTCACCTTTCTGGCTGCGCGCCGCTCGTCACCCTGTCCCCTTGCCGTTGTTCCTCACTTTGGCGATGACCCTTCCCCAGGCGGTTGAAACCCCCGGCCGATCACCCGGGGGTGCGGCGGTGATCGACAAGGAGGTGCAGCGGGTGCGCAAGCCCTCGCCGCGCTACCGGGTGTTGCTGCACAACGACCCGGTCAACTCGATGGAGTACGTGGTGTCCACCCTGCGGCAGGTGGTGCCCTCCCTGAGCGAGCAGGACGCCATCGCCGTGATGCTGGAGGCCCACAACACCGGCGTGGGGCTGGTGATCGTGTGCGATCTGGAGCCGGCGGAGTTCTACAGCGAAACCCTCAAGGGCAAGGGTCTCACCAGCACGATCGAACCGGAGGCGTAGTGGAGCCCCAGGCTCCCGCGCCGCTGCCCACACCGGAACAGCAGAGCCGCCGGCCCCATGGCCTCGGCACCCTGCTCTATGTGCCGGTGCTGTATGGCGTGGGCTGGCTGACGGCGCGGCCGCTGCAATGGCTGGCGCCGGGCCTGCGGCCCGATCAGCTCGACCTGGCCGGGCTGGTGGTGGCTCTGTTGCTTCTGCTGTTCAGCCTGCCCTGGCGCCTGCGCCGCAGCTGGGGTGCCACCCATCCCTGGCGGCGGCTCGGGGTGGTGGCGACGCCGCTGGTGGCAATGCGGACGTTCCTGGTCGGCCTGGCCAAGGCCGCCCTGCTGCTGGCACTGGTGGCCGCCGCGCTGCTGGCCAGCGGACAGGCGACGTGGCAGCTGGATCTGAAGGCCAGCGAACTGCTCAACGCCCTGGCACTGCTGCTGGGAGTGGGCTTCGCCGAGGAGTTGCTGTTTCGCAGCTGGCTCTGGGGGGAGCTGGCCCTGCAGCTGAGCCGCCGCCGCGCCCTGTTGCTGCAGGCAGCGCTGTTCGCCCTGGTGCATCCCTGGTACCGGGCCGGCAACCCGGGAGCCATCGGACTGCTGGGCGGTCTGATCCTGCTGGGGCTGGCTCTGGCCCTGCAGCGGCGCAGCGATGGCGGCGTGCTGTGGGGAGCGATCGGCCTGCATGGCGGCCTGGTGGGCGGCTGGTTCGTGCTTCAGACCGGGCTGCTGCAACTGGCGCCTGAGGCGCCGGCCTGGCTGGTGGGACCCGGGGGAGAGGTGCCCAATCCGATCGGAGGTCTGATCGGCTGGCTGGGGCTGACGCTGGTGCTGCTCGCCTGCCGGCCGGTGTGGATGGCCCCGCCGCGAAACGCGGCCGACTGCCCTTGAGCGTGATCCCCATGCGCTGAGGATTGCCGCACCGCTCAAAGCTCTGTGGCTTGCCGCATACCGAAAAGCTCTGAGGCTTGCCGCACGCCGCAAAGATCAGAGGCCATGGCACCGGGAAACCATGGCGGAGTGCCGTGTCATGGGCGCCAGGGGAATAAGTGAACCCTCAGAGCCATTGATCCACTGACTGGCGAATGACCGACTCTGCGCATCATCCTCAGCGCATCACCCTCTGAGCACCATCGCGGCCAAGACTCCCAGGGCCAACGAATCAGTTGACGGCAGTGGCCAGGGCCCGGCGCCCTTCCACCGGTGCATGCAGCGACTCCTCCAGCGGGGCCGCGCCGTAATCGCGCTCGAGCAGATCCATCACGGTGCGGCCGAAATCAGCGGGGTTCGTCTCGAAGGCTTCGAGGCAAATCCGACCGAAGGTGCTGCCGAGTGGTTCAGGATTCCAGAGCAGTTTCCTGGCCGTCCAGGGCATCATGCTCATCGGGTTGTAACCGGGCTGCAGGATGTTCTGATCAAAGGCGTACTGCTCAAGGTGCGTGTGGGGCTGCAGGCCGATGAAGAAGATCGCCGGCTCCACCTGCTGCACACCAAAGATCCGCTCCAGCTCCCGGTGATAGGCAACAGTCTGGCGGATGGTTTCCGGCCGTTCGTCAATCACGTTGAAGGAGTAATTGACGGAGACCGTTTCGCGGAAGCCGGCACGCACCAGCAGCCGGCAATTCTCCAGCACGGTGCGGAGGTTGTAGCCCATGCGCATCTTGCGCACCAGCTCCTGGCTGCCGGAGGTGATACCGATTTCGAAGTAACTCATGCCCGTGGCCACCATCAACTCGGCCAGTTCGGCGTCCAGGTTGTCGGCGCGGATGTAGGCCGCCCAGCGGATATCGCTGAGCCCCTCCGCCTGGATCGCCCGCAGCAGCTCCTTGGCATCCTCGATGTAACGACGCGCAGGAATGAACTGGGCATCGGTGAACCAGAAGCCTCGCACGCCGCGGTCGTAAAGCTGACGCATCTCCGCCACCACTTCAGCCACTGGATTCACCCGCACCTGCCTTCCTTCCACCACCGTGTACACGCAGTAGCAGCAGTTGTGCGGGCAGCCTCGCTTGGTCTGCACGCCCACATAGAAATCACCCGCATCCAGATACCAATCGAGCTGGGGCCAGATCGAAGCGATGTAGGTGTAATCGCAGGCGGTTTTGATCAGGCCGGCGGGTTGTTCGTGAATCAGACCAGGCCGGGGCTCTTCGCCCACCACAAAACAGCGTTCACCATCCAGGGAGGCTCCTTCGATCATCTTTTCGAGCAATGGCTCCCCTTCGCCCACCGACACCACCGTGCCTTTGGGAAGGCGGCGGCCCAACTGCTCGTAGAACACGCTCACCGCACCACCGCCCAGCACGACGCGGGCGCTGGAGTGATAACGGCGGGAGCGGGCCAGGCCCTTGCGCACCAGGCGCAGATTGCGCCACAGCTCTCCGTAGAACGCCCCCATCAGACGCAGCCCCCCGATGGCGCCGCGCAGGCGTTTGAGCGGATCACGCGCGTAGAACACCTCAAAGGAGTTCTGCAGGGGGTTGCCGCCCCGGCCATCCACAGGTGCATAGATCTGAATATCGCGCCAGGAAAACACCAGCAGGGTGGGACGGAAGGCGTCGATCGTGGCCAGCAGCACCCGTTCCACATCCAGCACCGGCAGGGCCGCCAGATCAAGAAGGCGCTGGGGCAGCTGCGGAAAGCGCTTGTGTAGATGATCGGCCAGATACACCGGACCGACGGGAAAGATGGGATTGCACGGCAAGCGGATCAGCAGCACCCGCTCGCCATTGGGGCCTTTGGCGTGATCAGCAGGCCGGCCCGGCGAAGGTTCAGATGAAGGTTCGATGGTGGTGGCGTGCAGCACGTCCAGCCGGTTCAGGCGGATTCGGACGCTAACAATCTCGCTTCAAGATCAGTGGCCCGGCGGCGCAGGGCAGGCGGCAGCCAGGCGATCCAGGCGGGCTGCACGCACAGCCGCGGGCGCAGCTGCCAGCCGGCCGCCGCCAGATGCGCAGAGAGCTGGGCCGGGCTGGGCTGGGGGTAGGCGGGATTGATCACATCCTGAACATCGATGCCGCCCAGGTCGTTGATGCCGGCGGCGATCGCGTCCACCAGGCCATCGAGCGGCCACAGGTTGGCGGGCAACTGCAGGTTCACTTCGGGCGGCAGCAGCCGGCGCGCCAGCCGGATCGTGTCGAGCACGGCCCCCTGCTCCTTCGCATCCAGCGGCCGGGCCTGCGCGCCATCGGGGCGCCAAGGCTGAAGAATCACCTCCTGGAGATGGCCCCAGCGGCGCTGCAGCCCTGCCAGCAACTCCAGCGCACGCCGGCGATCCGCCGGCGTTTCGCCCACGCCCAGCAGCAGACCGGTGGTAAGGGGAATGCCGAGGCGGCCGGCCTGCACGAGTTGGCCGATGCGCCGCTCCAGCCGCTTGCTGGGGGCGGCCCGGTGCAGACGGTCGTAGGCGGGGCCCAGCCCTTCGAGCATCAGCCCGAGCGAGGGATTCAGCCGCCCCAGGGCGGCCATTTCCTGCAGCGAAAGCGGGCCGGCATTGGTGTGGGGCAGGCGCCCCATGGCGAGCGCCTCACGGCTCAGCGCCAGCAACCGGGCGAACCAGGCGGCCCGTTGGGGAGAAGCGGGAGCGGTTTCGCCGGAGAGCAGCAGCACTTCGCTGGCCTGAGGCCGACGCACGAGCTGCTCGCGGGCTTCCGCTGTGGTGAGCAGTGGCGCAGTGCCGGGGGGGCGGCGAAAGCTGCAGTACGTGCAGGCGTTGAAGCAGGCGTGGGTGGGTACCAGGGTGACGCTGGGGCTCCAGCGCACGACAGGGTCGCGGCTGCGCTGGCTCGCCGCGTGGCTCCGCCTTCTTCTCTGCCGGTGCATCTGCATGGTCATCCCTGTCGGAGCAGCTGCCTTTTCATCCGCCTGCGCGACTGCTGTTGTGCCGCAACCGCTCTTGTGCCGCCACTGCTGAAAACCGAAGGCAAACCTTAAGCGCCCCACACATCCCGCAATGTGCTGTTACATTGCGTTAGGCGAAAGGCTCCGGTCTGCGGAGGGGACGTTCCCCCGACGCTCTCGCCTTACTTAACCGACCCCTTCGGGGGCCACACCCAACGCT